>CADAQX010000004.1 GCA_902790215.1 uncultured Bacteroidota bacterium
CTCGTCTCGTGTCTCACCGCCCGGCCTCGCCGGACTGGTGCTGTGACACACGCTATCTCATCTTCCAAATCCTTCTCAAGGTACTCTCGCTCCCGGCTCCCTTCAGGGCTCTCTCTCAAGTGCCCCTCTCGGCCGAAAGCGGGTGCAAAGATACAACCTTTTTTTATTCTGCAAAATATTTTTTTTGATAAAAAATGAGCAAATCACAATAAAACCCTTTACATCCGAAAGTTATAACAAATAAAAAAAATAAAAAAAATGACAAAATCGACAATTTTGCCTTCAAAAGAGCATGTAAAATCCACTGAAAAACCAAAAATTCACCCTTCCGTCGACAACAAAAAACTGAATATTCGTGTATATCATTGTATATCTGCAATATAAATCAATATTCCGAATATCAACCAAAGAAATAATATACACCTAGTATAATGTATATCAGATAACTATACACAAATTAGCAGAATATAGAAAGGGGTAAAAAAAACAGGTAAAAAAAATCACTACTAATAATGATTATACATATGGAAAAACATATTTATCTTTGCATTTTGAATCAAAAACAGCAAGAAAGAATGCTACTATCAGATTTACAGACAGGAGAGCGTGGAGTCGTGGTTCGTGTAGCGGGTCATGGCGCTTTCCGAAAACGAATAATCGAGATGGGCTTTATAAAGGGCGTGACAGTGGAAACTGTGCTGAACGCTCCTTTGCGAGACCCTATAAAATATCGTATAATGAATTTCGAGGTGTCGTTGCGTCGGGCTGATGCCAACAAGGTTGAGATTGTTAGCGAGGCAGAGGCAGAGCGGGAGATAGTCAACCACAAGGACTACGTCCCCATCGAGGCCCCCAACTGCGATGCACTGCACCATATCGCCGAAGAACGAGCCAAGACCATCAACGTGGCCCTTGTCGGCAACCCCAACTGTGGAAAGACCAGCATCTTCAACATTGCCGCCCATGCCCATGAACGCGTGGGCAACTACAGCGGCGTGACCGTGGATGAGAAAGTGGGCACCTTTGAGTATGGGGGGTACACCTTCCATCTTGTCGATCTGCCGGGCACATACAGTCTCAGTGCCTACTCGCCCGAGGAGCTATACGTCCGCAAACACATTATTGAAAAGAGCCCCGACATCATCCTGAACGTGGTGGATGGAAGCAATCTGGAGCGGAACCTATACCTCACCACCCAGCTCATCGACATGGACATCACCATGGTAATGGCCTTAAACATGTATGACGAGCTGAAAAGGAGTGGCGACAAGCTGGACATCGAGCAACTCTCCACACTGCTGGGCATGCCCATCATCCCCACTACCGGACGGAACGGAGCGGGAATCGGAGACCTGTTCAACAAGATAATTGAAGTGTTCGAGGGCCGCGACACCAAAACCCGGCACATCCACGTTAATCATGGACACGAACTCGAACAACATATCAAAACCCTGCGCACCGAACTCTATGAACACGGCTTCAGCGACAGCCTTTCAACCCGCTTCCTCAGCATCAAACTGCTGGAAAACGACAAACAGCTGGAGCAATACACCGCCGAGCGCGACCCCGATGGCAGTGTGCTGGAGATGCGCAACCGTCTTGCCGAGGAGTTTAAGAAACACAGCGGCCGCCGACTTGTGGACAAAGACATCAGCAATGGCCACCAGGTAGGCGTCGAGGCAGAACACCAAGACATCGAGAGCGCGATAACCGATGCCAAATACGCCTTTGTGCGTGGCGCGCTGGCCGAGTGCTATGTCAAGAACGAGAAGAGCACATTGCATGCGCATACCGACAAGATCGATGCCGTGGTGACCCACCGTTGGTTAGGCTACCCCGTGTTTCTTGTGGTGATGTTTATCACCTTCTTCTGCACCTTTGCCGTGGGACAATACCCCATGGACTGGCTCGAAGCCCTTTTCAACTGGTTCGGCGACCTGGTGGGCTCCGCCATGAGCGAAGGCCCGCTTCGCAGCCTGTTGGTGGACGGCATCATTGCCGGAGTGGGTTCGGTAATGGTGTTTTTGCCTAATATTTTAATATTGTACCTGTTCATCTCTTTCATGGAGGACAGCGGCTACATGGCTCGCGCCGCCTTTATTATGGACAAGCTGATGCACCGTATGGGGTTGCACGGCAAAAGTTTCATCCCCATGATTATGGGATTCGGCTGCAACGTCCCCGCCATCATGGCCACACGGACCATCGAAGACCGCAAAAGCCGACTGCTCACCATGCTGGTCATCCCCATGATGAGCTGTTCCGCCCGAATACCGGTCTATGTAATCCTTGTGTCGGCATTCTTTAGCCAATACGCTGCCTTTGTCCTTACGGGGCTATATTTGCTTGGTATGATTATGGCCGTGCTGATGGCCAAGCTGTTCAGCCGCTTTTTTGTCAAAGGCGACAGTCTGCCTTTCGTCATGGAGCTGCCACCCTACCGCATGCCCACTGCCAAGGCCGTGCTGCGCCACACTTGGGAGAAGGGCAAGGAATACCTGAAAAAAATGGCCACCATCATCTTGGGAGCCAGCATCATCGTGTGGGCCCTGAGCTACTTCCCCACCAACGACAACCGGCAGTTGCAGGCCGAGAACTCATACATGGCCAAGATTGGCAAAGCCATCGAGCCCGCCATGCGCCCATGCGGCTTCGATTGGCGGCAGAGTGTATCGCTGCTGGCCGGCGTAGGAGCCAAAGAGGTAGTGGCCAGCACGATGGCAGTGGTGTACGCCACTTCGGGAGACGAGGCCGCCATACTTGAGGAGGACATTGAAAGTGAGGAGAACGAAAGCCGCATTTCGGAACTGGTACGCAACAATATGACACCCTTGTCAGCAGCCAGCATGCTGTTGTTCATCCTCTTGTACATGCCATGCGTCAGCACCGTTGTGGCCATCAAGAACGAGAGCGGCAAATGGAAATGGGCATTGTTCACGGTGGTCTACACCATTGGCCTAGCCTGGATAGTATCCACACTCTTCTTCCAAATAGGCAGCTTGTTGATTTGATTATGGCACAGACAATCATAGCTCTACTAATTGTAGCAGTGGCAGTGGTCTTTGCTATCAGGGGATTGATTCGCACCCTCAAGCACAAAGGAGGCTGCTCCTGCGGGTGCAGCAATTGCCCGGCCCGAGGCAAGGGATGCCACTGCCCCGACAGCACCCAGATGCCAGACATCCGGATTGACTAATCTCACCAATCGTAGCCCGCCACGGCTTCGCCAGCGATGCGGCCAATCTGCTCAAAACAAATACTAATCTGGCATAAACCCTAATGCCCGAATTGGGATAATCAGCCGTTGATGCAACCATCAAGCGTCGTCATTTATTCGCTCGTTATTCGATCGTTTTCCCTTTCTTTTCCGTTTCACAAAGGGAAAAATGGGGGAAACATATCGGAAAACGATATGATAAAGAACGACGCAACATCGAGCCCTGAAAGCGCACTGAGGAACGTTGGGGACAAATATACGACACTATCGGAACGCTGACGTAAGTTGGCGTAACCCCTCACAGAATAAAAAGTAAATTACGCGCGAAAAAGCAAGTGGCTCGCAGAAAATAACGTTGCTCCCATACGTATTGAAAGAAAAAGTGTATCTTTGCAAAAGATAATATTACAAAATCACCTTCAATAATCAAGAAAACATGCGAAGAATCAGTATTTTATTATCCTTATTCCTGCTCACACTGCCACTGATGGCGCAGGTGCAGACTTTCGAATGGCAGGGGAAACAGCGACAATATCTAATCAAATCACCTGCCGGGCAGACTGGGAACGTCCCCGTTCTGTACTTCCTGCACGGCTTAGGCGACAACATCACACGTCTGGACAACGAGTTCCACTTCCAGCAGATAGCCGACAGGTTCGGTTGGATAGTCGTTGTACCCCAGGCACTTAACGAAGGCTACGGGACAATGTGGAACGCCGGGCTGATGAACAGCGGCACCGACGATGCCGGCTTCCTGCTGGCCCTTCTCGACACTTTGGCCGCAAGGGGTTCGGTAAACCTCGACAGCGTCTTCTTCACGGGTTTCTCAATGGGCGGTTTTATGACCCACCGCATGGCCATCGAGCATGGCGACCGCATCACGGCCTGTGCCCCCGTCAGCGGATTGATAACCCACTCACTGTCCAACCGCCAGGCAGTCACACCGGTCAAAATGCTGCATATACACGGTACCGCCGACCCAGTAGTGGGCTACGACGGGAACTCACAGTATTTTGGTGGAAACCTCGGCCTAAGCGTAGAGGCTATTCTCAACTACTGGGAAGCAGCCGACCACTGCACCGGCGAGCCCGTTATCGACACCTTTCCCGACCTGCGCAACGACGGGTTGCGCTTTATCCGCTACACCTATCAAGGCGATGCTCCCCTTCAGCACATCAAAGTCATCGGCGGCAACCACACCTGGTACCACAGCGAAGATCAATACGACATCGGCTACATGACCGAGATATACAAGTTCTTCACCTCCAACAACGGCGGGAATGCGGGCATAACCCAACCCACGCACAATTCTCTTAGACTCTGGCCCAACCCCACAACGGGCAGAATCACGGTCGAGCTGCCGGAAAAAAGTAACCTGGAAGTAATAAACATGCATGGCCATATCGTTGCCACCTACCAGCTACAGCCCGGCACACACCACCTCGACCTCACCCACCTGCCCAAAGGTTTATACCTCATCAAAAATAAAGTTTCGGGGGCCACATTAAAAGTATTGGTCACATACTAAAAAAAACGTTGCGGCGACTGCTGCAACGTTTTTCTTTAAGCGGAAAGGAAGGGATTCGAACCCTTGAAGCGCTTTTAACGCTTACTCGCTTTCCAGGCGGGCCTCTTCAACCACTCGAGCACCTTTCCGTGGGTTGATTTTTGCATGTTGAGGAGCGTTGCAATTAGCAAAAAAAAATGTATTTTTGCATTCAAAGAAAAACATAACAATAATAACAAATACACTAACAATGAAAAGATTAGTAATTTCTATTATGGCCATTACAATGCTTGCCGCAGTAGGCTGCAAAAGCAACAAAACCGAAGAAAAATCGGAAATTCAACAAAAAGTTGACGAGTATGCAGAGTTTACGCTGACCACTGACCTGAGTGTGCTGAGCGAGAAAGAGAAACAGCTCATCCCCGTCTTCATCCAGATTGCCGACATCATGGACGACCTGTACTGGAGCCAGTACTTCGGCGACGAGAACCGCGCCAGCCTCGACACCATCACCGACCCCGCCATCAAGACCTTTGCCCTGATACAGTACGGTGCATGGGACCGCTTGGGCGAAGAACGCCCCTTCATCCCCGGCTACGGCGAGCGCCCTGCCGGCTGCCATTTCTACCCGCTTGACATGACCGCCGAGGAATACGACGCCCTTGCCGACCCGGAGAAGAGCAGCCAGTACACCGTCATCCGCCGCAACGACGACGGCTCACTCAAAGTGGTGCCCTACCATGTGGAATATGCCGACCGCTTGGCCAAAGTGGACAGCCTCATGGGCGTGGCCATCGATCTGGCCGAGGATGCCGGACTGAAGAAATACCTCACCGAGCGCCGCAAAGCCCTCATGACCGACGACTACTATGCCAGCGACCTGGCCTGGATGGACATGAAACAAAGCAAACTCGACTTTGTGGTGGGACCCATTGAAAACTACGACGATGCACTCTACGGTAGCAAGACCAGCTACGAGTCGTTCATCCTTGTGAAGGACGAGAAATGGAGCAACGACCTGGCCAAGTTCGTCAAGATGCTGCCCCAGCTGCAGAACGACCTGCCCTGCGACCCGAAATACAAACCCGCCATGGCCGGTGCCGAGAGCGACCTGAACGTGTATGACGTCATCTACTATGCCGGCGACTGCAATGCGGGCTCCAAAACCATCGCCATCAACCTGCCCAACGACGAGCGCATCCACAAAGAAAAAGGTGCCCGCCGTCTGCAGCTCAAGAACGCCATGCAGGCCAAGTTCGAGACCATCCTGCAGCCCATTGCCAACCTGCTCATCAACGAAGACCAGCTCGACAACGTGAACTTCAACGCCTTCTTCAGCAACGTCTGCTTCCACGAGGTGGCTCATGGCTTAGGCATCAAAGAGACCGTCACCGACGGCAAGAGCCTCCGCGAAGCCCTCGGCAGCCAGTACAGCGCATGGGAAGAGGCCAAGGCCGACATCTGCGGTTTGTTCCTCACCACGCACCTCATCGAGATGGGCGAAATCACCAACTGCACCAAGGAGGACGCCTTCGTCACCTTCATTGCCGGCATCCTGCGCAGTGTGCGCTTCGGCGCCACCGAGGCCCACGGCATAGCCAACATGATGTGCTTTAACTACCTGCAGGACAACGGAGCCTTCACCCGCAACAAGGATGGCAAATACGTCATTGACGTAGAGAAAGCCGAAGCCGCCATGAGAAGCTGGGCCGCACTCATCCTGCAAGTGGAAGGCGAAGGCGACATTGCCTTTGCCAAGAGCTACTCGGCCGAGAACGGCAAAATCCGCGCCGACCTGCAGAAAGACCTCGACCTGATAGCCTCGAGCAACATCCCCCGCGACATTCGCTACAACCAGGGTCTGAAAGCCCTCGGTCTGTAACCATACATCTGACAGACGCTTAGTCCGCCCGTGCAGGCCAGTGGCCAGCACGGGCGGCTTGCATTCCAACTCCCAACTCGAAACAAATACTAATCTGCCATAAAGCCTAATGACCGATTTGGGTTGAAAGGAAAAACAAAGAGGCCGTTGAAAGAAAACAACCAGAGAGAACCTTGTCCACTGACAAATACACATAATAAAAATAATATTTTTTAACAAGAATAATCGTTTTTCAGAAATTATGTGTATATTTGCATTTTGTATTATAAGCATGTTATTTTTATAACGTGCGAATAATAGGTGGATTACGCCCAACGCCCTTGGACAGGGGCGCGCGTTGAAAAGGTATTTTATAGCCAAGAATCTTCCAGAAGCCTCAGGCCTGTGCGTGAGGGAGTGGAAGAATTGTCCCTAAAGGGACACGGCAAAAGAAGCGATGACCAACACGAAAAGAACGGGGTTGCCGACATGAACGAGATACACTGGTATGCTGCAAAAGTGAAGTACAACCGCACGCAACCCATCAGGGAACAGCTGACGGCAGACAGAGTTCGGTACTATGTGCCGGAGGTTATCGGGTCGCTGGTGTTCCTGCAAGTCTCGGAAGATTATCTCAGCCACTTTGAGCAAGACAATTTCAGCCGCCTGTGGCTATACCGGAATCCTTTGACGCACAAGCCCTCGCCCATACCCGACCGGGAGATGGAGGTGTTCATGTTCGTATGCTCGGCGGGGAAGCAGGGACTGACGTTCCTGGGCGACGACAAGCCAGAATACCATCTGGGCGACCGCGTAAGAGTTACCGAAGGCCCCCTGAAAGGTGCCGAAGGCCACATCAAGCGCATCAAGAAAGACCGCCGGCTGGTGGTGAGCATCAGCGGCGTAGCCGCAGTGGCGACAACCTATATACACCCACAGTTTTTAGAAACTATTGATTGACGCAGAATGAGACGTCCGTTGTTTCCCCTCGATCCGATAAAGGACAACTACTACTATCCCGGCAAGAACTTTACCGAGCAGGGCAGCGAAGGCTGCGACGAGTTGAATCTCGACACCATCGACGATGCCGATGTGAGACGTGTATGTGAGAATGTCGAGACCGAACCCATCAAAGAGGTCTACCGCTGGTTTCTTGACCATAAGGACGAATTTGCCCCCACCTCGCTTGTCTGCTCACTGAAGAATAACGGCAGCGACCCACTACCCGAGCGCGAGAACGGCGAGCCTTATCACGCCATTTTCGTGCAGAGGCCTTTGCATACCATCTACGAGCTGGACATCTTTCTGGCCAATGCCAACAAACACCTTGACAACGGTGGCTACCTGATGTGCAACTGCCGCACCTCGTCGGTTAAGAAGGCGGTAATCTACAGCCGCTATCCCAAGGGGATCAACAGACTGTACTACGGATTCCATTATCTGTGGCACCGCGTATTCCCAAAGATAAAGGGGCTGAAAGAGATATATTTCGCCGTCACCAAGGGGAAAAACCGCACGTTCCACCGGGTAGAGATACTGGGACGGCTGTACCACGCCGGATTCGAAGTGTTGTATGAGAATACGGCACACGGCGAGTTCCGCGTGCTGGCGCGCAAGGTGAAGGACCCCATCACCGAAGGTGTGCCGAGTTCGTCGCCCATCGCCAAGCTGAAACGTGTGGGCAAAAACGGCAAGATAATCACAGTATACAAGTTTCGCACAATGTACTCCTACAGCGAATATCTGCAGGAATATGTGTATGAACACCGCCAGCTTGACAAGACAGGCAAGTTCTACCACGACTACAGGGTGAACACCATGGGTTCTTTCCTGCGCAAAACCTGGCTCGACGAGCTGCCGATGGTCGTCAACATGCTGAAAGGTGAGATGAAACTGGTGGGGGTAAGGCCCCTGTCGCGCCAGTTTTTCAGCCTCTACACACCCGAACTGCAGGAGCTGCGCACCCGCACAAAGCCGGGGCTGCTGCCGCCGTTGTACTACGAGAAAGAGCAACCCGAGACGCTCGAAGGCATCCAGGAGTCGGAGCGGCGCTATATCGAGGCCTACCTGAAGCATCCATTCCGTACAGACTGGAAGTATTTCTGGGGCATCGTGGGTAATATTCTGATAAAACACAAACATTCACATTAATATACTATCAACAGCATTGATATGAACGAGACACAGGCTTGGACCACTATCATTAAGCCGAAAGACAGCCTTTGGTCAATCGATTTAAAGGAATTGTGGCGTTACCGCGACTTGAATTCTTTATTTGTAAAGAGGAATATTATCACGCAGTATAAGCAGACTATACTGGGACCGCTATGGTTTGTTATCCAGCCCATCCTGACAGTAGTCATGTACATGGTGGTGTTCGGCGGCATCGCAGGCATTGCGACCGACGGGATACCGCAGCCCCTGTTCTACCTGGCAGGCACCTGTCTGTGGCACTATTTCTCAGACTGCTTGAACCGCACATCAAATACCTTTGTAACCAACAGCGGCTTATTCGGCAAAGTGTACTTCCCACGCCTGATTGTACCCATATCCAACGTAATATCCAACCTGCTGCGCTTTGGTATTCAATTGTGCCTGTTTGCTGTAGTATATATCGTCTATGCAATTTCTGGGTGCACAGCACACATGAACTGGTATGCACTCTTGTTCCCGGTATTGGTTGTGATGCTTGCCGGACTGTCTCTCGGATTCGGCGTTCTCATTTCGAGTTTGACTACCAAATACCGCGACTTGCAGATTCTCTTCTCCTTCATCCTGCAGTTGTGGATGTACGCCACCCCCATTGTCTATCCCCTCAGTCTGGTAAAAGGGAAGATGGCCGCCGGTTTCGACCTCTATTTTCTCATGCACTTGAACCCCGTCACCCCCGTGCTTGAGGCTTTCAAATACGGTGTGCTGGGTGCTGGAGAGTTCATCGGCTGGGGCTGGCTGGCATACAGTTTCTTGTTCATGATAGTCCTGCTGCTCCTCGGTATCCTTGTATTCAACAAGACCCAGAAGAGCTTCATGGACACCGTTTAATAAAATTTCAATTGTGTGGCAATTCTCATGTCACCATCCACCCTACTCCATTTACACTTTACAAATAGATGAAAAAAGCACTTATCACTGGTATTACCGGTCAGGACGGCAGCTATTTGTCGGAATTCCTTATTGGCAAAGGCTATGAGGTGCACGGCATCATCCGCCGGTCGTCGGTGGACTTCCGAGAGCGCATTGCACACTTGGAAGGGCATCGGCATTTCCATTTACACTACGGCGACATGGGCGACACCTTGAGTATCATACAGGTGGTGGGGAAAGTCCAGCCTGATGAGATATACAATCTTGCAGCCCAGAGCCATGTGCAGGTGAGTTTCGATTCGCCAGAATACACAGCCAACGTCGACGCCACCGGAGTGCTGAGAATTCTTGAGGCTGTGCGCCAGTGCGGACTGGAACAGCATTGCCGCATCTATCAGGCCAGCACTTCGGAATTGTATGGCCGCGTGGAAGAGGTTCCGCAGAATGAGGATACCCCTTTCCATCCCTACAGCCCCTATGCCGTGGCAAAGCTCTATGGTTACTGGATAGTTAAGGAGTACCGTGAAGCCTACCACATGTTCTGCTGCAACGGAATCCTTTTCAACCACGAGAGCGAGCGCCGCGGAGAAACTTTCGTCACGCGCAAGATAACCCTTGCCGCCGCCCGCATCAGGCAGGGCAGGCAAGAGAAACTATATTTGGGCAACCTGTCGTCGTTACGTGACTGGGGATATGCCAAAGACTATGTGGAATGCATGTGGCTGATTCTTCAGCACGACAAGCCCGAAGACTTTGTCATTGCCACCGGCCAGCAGCACACGGTGCGGGAGTTCTGCGAGCGGGCGTTCCACTACGCCGGACTGAAGCTGCGATGGGAGGGCGAAGGCGCTGACGAGAAAGGCATCTGCGAAGCCGTTGACGACACTACCGCCTGCGGACATCTGGTTGGCAAAACACTGGTGGAAGTCAGTCCAGATTTCTACCGTCCCACCGATGTGGTGAACCTGCTGGGCGACCCAGCCAAAGCCCAACGCCTTCTTGGCTGGAACCCTGAAAAGACCTCCTTTGACCAGCTGGTCAAGCTGATGGTTGAGAACGACATGGCCAAGATTGCATCCGACGACGCGGCAGCACGAGTGCGCTGCAATCTTGCAGAATATTTGGAGAAAGGCATTGTAAAATGAATCACGACTCAAAGATATACGTAGCCGGACACCGCGGCATGGTGGGTTCTGCCATTGTGCGAGAACTCCAACGGCGCGGATACAACAACCTTGTGCTGCGTACACACGGGGAGCTCGACCTGCGCAGACAAGAGGCTGTAGAGCGTTTCTTTGCCACAGAGCGTCCCGAATATGTCTTCGTGGCCGCCGCCAAGGTGGGCGGCATCGTGGCCAACCAGAGTGCCCTTGCCGACTTCATGTACGACAACATGATTATGGAGATGAACATCATCCACTCGGCCTGGCAGACCGGTTGCCGCAAGCTGGAATTCCTTGGCTCCAGCTGCATATATCCCCGCCTTGCCCCGCAGCCCATGAAAGAGGACTGCCTGCTAACCTCATCCCTTGAACCGACCAACGAGGCTTACGCCTTGGCCAAGATTTCCGGCCTGAAATACTGCGAATATTTGAACCGGCAATACGGCACAGACTTCATCAGTGTGATGCCCACCAACCTATACGGTCCCAACGACAACTACCACCCTGAGCACAGCCACGTGCTGCCCGCCTTGATACGGCGTTTCCACGAGGCCAAGACAGCAGGGCTGGACACCGTCACCTGCTGGGGCGACGGCACACCCTTGCGCGAGTTCCTCTACGTCGACGACCTGGCCGACCTCTGCGTCTTCCTCATGGAGAACTATTCCGGCAACGAGACCGTCAATGCCGGCACCGGCAAAGAGATCAGCATCCGGGAACTGACGGAGCTTGTGGCACACATTGTCGGCTACACGGGAGCCATTGTATGGGACACCACACGACCTAACGGCACTCCACGCAAACTTCTTGACGTTAGCAAAGCCACCGCCATGGGATGGACTTACAAGACCGAACTGGCTGACGGCATTAAAATGACATACAAAGACTTTTTAGAAAACCCCACACGGGCAGAACGATAACATATGGCAACAGCAATAGAATTTGAGAACATCTCGAAACAGTACCGGCTTGGATTGGTATCGACACGCACCCTCAGCCACGACCTCAAACGGTGGTGGACAATCAATATACTAAACCGGGAAGACCCCTATCTGAAAATCGGCGAGACCAATGACCGATCCACAAAAGGCGAGAGCGAATATGTGTGGGCACTCCGCAACATCGACTTCAAAGTCGAACAAGGAGATGTAGTGGGCATCATAGGCAAAAACGGCGCAGGCAAAAGCACCTTGCTGAAACTTCTGTCGAAGGTCACCGGCCCCACCACTGGAGTCATCCGCGCACGTGGCCGTATCGGCTCGCTGCTCGAAGTCGGCACGGGATTCCACGGTGAGATGACCGGACGTGAAAACATCTTCCTCAATGGAGCCATCCTTGGCATGACAAAAACCGAAATCAGCAGAAAACTTGACGAAATCGTTGACTTCAGCGGCTGTGAGCGCTACATCGACACACCCGTCAAACGCTACAGCTCGGGCATGACCGTCCGGCTCGGCTTTGCCGTTGCCGCATTCCTCGACCCGGAAATCCTCGTTGTTGACGAGGTGCTGGCTGTCGGCGATGCCGAGTTCCAGAAGAAAGCCATCGGCAAGATGCAGGATGTCAGCAAGGGCGAAGGGCGCACCGTACTGTTCGTCAGCCACAATATGACATCCATCAAGAGCCTGTGCCACACCGGCGTATTGTTGCAGAACGGCATGGTGAAAGAAATAGGCCCCATCGAACCCATCGTGGCACACTACCTACGTGGCGACAGTGCCATAGAGAACCACAAGCAATGGGACAATCCCGAACTAAAAGGGGGTGGATTTGAACTGCTTGAAATCGGCGTCTGCAAACATGGCGACAACTGGACAACCATCATGCGCATGGACGATGACATCGACATCGTCATCAAATACCGCCTTACAATACCGTTCAATTCCTTCTGGCTGACCATGCACTTGAAAAACGAACAAGGCGAGAAAATGTTCTCCACCTCCGGCGGCGGCCGCTGCTACGAAACCCGTCACGACAAAGGTGTATATGAACAGGTTTGCCATATTCCCGCTAACTTCCTCAACTGGGGAAGCTACGTCATCGACCTCATGGCCATCACAGCCGACGGAGGAATACACCACCTGATAGGTGCACATGGCGACGACATCATCTCCTTCTCCGTTGAGAGCAAAGAAAAAAGCATCGGCGGCTGGATGTACAAAGAGCCAGGCAACATCACTCCGACATTCGACTATAGCGAAAGCAAACTCTCCTAAGAACCTCCTCCTCACCCATGGATGAACGATATACATACCTTGTAGCTACACGCTGTTTCACCTACAACCACGCGCCGTACATCAAAGACACTCTTCAGGGATTCGCCATACAACAGACAACCTTCCCTGTTGTAAGTGTCATCATCGACGATGCAAGCCCCGACGGTGAGCAGGACATCCTACGTTCCTGGGCAAAGCAGAACCTTGCCCTCGACGAAGAGGGATTTGCATACGACAGAGCCATGGACTACGGCGAACTATTCTTCGCCCGCCACAAAGACAACAGCAACGCCCATTTCGCCATACTCCTGCTGAAAGAGAACCACACCCAGCATGGTAAAAGCGGACTTCGTTACAGCTACTCACTACCCTGGATTGCCAACGCGACCTATTTTGCACTATGCGAAGGCGACGACTACTGGATCGACCCTTTAAAACTGCAGAAACAGGTCGACCACATGCAACAGCATCCCGAATGCGGGCTCTGCATCACCGACTTTAAATACCAGCACGGCACCGACCCGAGTCTCAGCCGCGCCGCATTCGGAGAGATGAAAGAGTTCCGTCCTGCAACGCTTCGCGACCACCTGTTCAACGCAGGCTATATCGGGCCCATGACTTGGGTCTTCCGGCAAGACCTATACAACCAAGGCTTGGCCAACGCCAAACCCCGCAGTGACGGTACCTTTGCCATGGCACTGGATTTCTTTGCCCTGTCCGAGGTACACTACCTCGACGATGTCACAGCCGTCTACAGGGGCCACGAGAACAGCGCCTCCAACCAATCCAACTACAAAGTAAACTTCAAATACTGCAAAGGCATCTTCAGCACCCAGCTGGAATATGCCGAGAAGTATTGCAACGACAACTCCACACTGACACTGCTCAAAGTACAAGGCTACACCACTTACATGATGGATGCCATCGAAGCCGAAGACGAAGAATTTATCCAGGAAGCTTCCGATTACTTCAAATCCATAGGAATGGAAATGTCGTGGTTTATAAAAAAGTGCCGGAGGTATGTGGACTATAGAAAAAAATACGAACATCTATACTCAACAAAAGCCTATCAGTTAGGCAAACAACTACTAAAGCCGTTCAAGTTAATCCGCCATTAATGAATGTGTTAGTCCTTGGCGCATCAAAGACTCACGAATTAACGAATTAACGAATTAACGAGTTCATACAGGTGTGTTCTCTAACTGCAGCAACCCCATAGCAATGAGAAACAAAAAACGTCCCAGTGTCGACATAATACTCTGCAGCTACAACCAGGAGGAATATATATCCCAAGCCCTGGAGAGCTTGGTCAACCAACGGGTGGACGCAGATGTAAGGGTGATTGTCGCCGACGACTGCTCAACCGACCAGACACCGCAGATAATCCACGAATACCAGACCAAATCCCCATTCCCTTTCATATACCTGAAAGCCAACTCAAACATAGGGATGAAAGCCAACTACCGCAGAGCCTTTGCGGCATGCCAGGGCGACTACGTGGCCATCCTCGAAGGAGACGACTGGTGGCATGCATCCACACACCTGTCGCAGCACATAGACTTCCTTGAAAGCCACCCACGACATTCCATGTCATACAACCTCGTAGCCTACTACTGGCAGGACACCGGCGCTACACACCCTCAGCAATGGCTCTACAAAGACCTGCAATATCTCTCAATCAACCTCAGACAGCAAATAGCATGGGGCAACCAGATTGGCAACCTCTCATCCTGCATGTTCCGCACACGACTGCTGCACACCCTGCCTGAGGCTTTCTACCGTCTAAACTTTGCCGACTGGGAACTGGGCATCATGATGGCCCGTAAAGGACCCATCGCCATGCTCCGCGAAGTCACATCAACATACCGCATCAACAGTAAAGGACAATGGACATCGCTCTCCAACGAAAAGAAATACGATTCCCAGATTCAGTCACTTGACGACATACAACCCCTGCTGCCCGCCTACTGCAAATGCTACATCCGCTCATTTCAGAAAAACATACGTTCCGGCAAAGAAATGCCATATGTCATACCCTTTAAATACAAACTCAAAAGTTTTATCAGAAAAAACCTACGCCACTCCGACTCTAAACTCTAAACTCTAAACTCTAAACTCTAAACTCTAAACCCTAAACTCTAGAACTCATGAGCAAAAACATACTTGTACTGCCCGGCACATACTGGCAGATAGCTTTAGTGGATAAAATCCGCGAAATGGGACATCACGCCTACGTGGTGAACCCCGCACCCGACTCCCCTGCATTCAGCCATGCCGACGGCTTCCTCCAGTCGGACATCTTCGACCGCAAGGCTGTCATCCCCTACGGCCAGGCCAACCACATCAACGCTGTGATGTCCGACCAATGCGATATTGCAATGCCCCTCATTGCAGAACTCGGCGAGGTATTCAACGTTCCTGCCATGGACCGTGCCACCGCTGCCCTCTACACCGACAAATTCCTCATGCGTGAATTCTGCAGACAGCACGGCCTACCGCATCCCGAATACATGCAGTGCCGGACAGCGGAAGAGGCAATAGCGTTCATGCAAACCCTCGGCAAACCCATTATCATCAAGCCTCTCGACAGCAATGCAAGCCACGGCGTGTTCAAATGCTCCAACCCCGAGGAAATAAAAGAGCATTTTGCCGAATCGCTGTCATTCTCCCGCGTAGAAAAAAAAGTACTGGCCGAAAGATACATTGAAGGAACTGAATTCACCATCGACTCCATCAAGACCCCGCATGGCCACTTCCCATTGGCCATAAGCCAGAAAAAACACTTCCCCCACAACCCCAACATCGCCAACGAGCTGCTGTTTTCACACTACAACCCGGACTTCGACTACGATACCCTTCGTCGAATCAACAACACATTTGTCAACAACACCAACCTCCAGTTCGGTTTCACCCATGCCGAATACAAATACGAGAACGGAGAATTCCTGTTGATAGAAATTGCTGCGCGCGGCGGCGGCAACATGATTTCTTCCGCCATCACCCAATACCTCTCCGGCTACGACACCTATCGATACCTGATAGAATGCTCAACCGGGAACATTCACGACCAAGACTTCTCAATCCGTCCAGAGTACCGCGACCGGGCTGCCGTACTGAAATTCTTCTCCACCCCCAACGGCGGAGGCAAAGTGACGGCAATAGAAGGCAGGGAATATCTCGACAACGAGCCCGACATCAAACACTACCGATTCAACTTCTCCGTAGGCGACACAATATGCGACGCCGTGAACGACTCCGCCCGCATCGGCTTCTACATAGCCGGCAGCCAGACAATGGATAAACTGCAACAAGTCATGCAAAACGTTGAACAAAACGTACACATCAAAGTTCAATGTGTTAATGCTTGAATGCTTGATTGTGTAAATACGTTGTCCGTTGATAAGTTTATAAGTTTATACGGCTCGCATCATATCAACATATCAACGTATCAACATATCAACAAAACACATTCAAGCAATCAAACAATCAGACAATCATGCAATCTTCTAAATCATGAATTACACAGAAGAGGCACTCAGCCTCATCGACACAAATAAAATCTCCACCACCGAAGTGGCCGATGTACTGGGCAAGACGGGACAAGTGGAAGGCGTGCATGCCCTGACACCCGGACTGTTCCGCGCTGGCGAAGTAAAACTTGTCTACGCAATCAACAACAGCAATTGGCACGTCCACAAACAGCTGGCCGAATCAGACGATATCAAGGACAAAATACTGTTCATATACAACGTCAACTGCGACCGGGCCATTTTCGGGGACCTGGTAAGCAAATACATCATGCTCTACAAACGGGCAAAAGCCATCGTGGTGAACGGCAAGCTGCGCGACGCCCACCGCCTTATAAAAGAAAAGTATCCCATCTGGCTCAACGACGTGAGCCCCATAGGGTGTGTCAACCGCCCCAACGGCCCCGACATCGACCCCGAAATGCTCCGGCAGCTAAGAGCGCAATATGATGGCTCCATCATGGTATGCGACGACAGCGGAGTAGTGATGATACCCAAAAAGGAAATATCCGAAAAGCTAATCAACAAACTCAAGTTTATCGAACTCCAGGAAGATATATGGTTCTACTGCGTCGACACCTTGAAAATGTCCACCTTCGACACTGTTTGCCAGAAAAAATATCTTGAAGAGGATATTCTGGATCACAGATTAATGGCCCAGTTCCGCGAACTTCAAAAAAACCTGTAAAATGCCCGACACGCCACTCGTCAGTATCTGTTGTTTGACTTTCAACCACGAAGCATTCGTCCGTCAATGCCTCGATGGATTCCTGATGCAGAAGACCAACTTCGATATCGAAATCCTCGTCCACGACGACGCATCAACAGACAACACCCAAAGCATCCTGCGCGAATACCAGTCAAAGTACCCGGACAAGATTTTCCCACTCTATGAAACAGAAAACAAATATTCCAACGGATACAAAGGCCGCATGGATATTGTCTTCAACTACGCCCGTGCAAGAGGGAAATATATTGCCACCTGCGAAGGCGACGACTATTGGACCGACCCGCAAAAGCTTCAAAAACAGGTCGACTTCATGGAGACTCACCCCGAATACTCCGTCTGCTTCCACCGCTGCCAGCACCTCAACACCTACACTGGAGAAATCACCCCCGACCATTGCGGGCGGCTCATCCCCGCCGGTCAGGAAGGAATCGACATCACTGCCGACATGGCCCTGGGCGACTGGATAACACAACCCCTCACCATGCTGTTCCGGAAAGAATGCTTCAGCCCCGAATGGCAGAAGAAATATAAATACTACCGCGACATGCACGAGATATACCATCTCCTCAACGCGGGCAAAGGCCACCTGTTCAACTTTATCGGAGGCGTGTACCGCTACCACTCAGGAGGTATACACAGCATGATCACCCGGGAGCAATACTGCATAACGTCACTCCCCATCGACGAAGAATTCTACCATATCAACCACACCCCGGCAGCCAAACGCAACTACCTCTACACACTTCGGGACTGCATCAACCTCTACTCCGCAAAGAAAAAGAGCAAGGCTCTCGGCTATATTGTCAAACATTTTGCAGTATCGCACAACCTGCACACACTCGCCAAGCAACTGTTCATATTGTTAAATTCAACTCTAAACTCTAAACTTTCAACTCAAAACAACTCTAAACTCTAAACTTTCAACTCAAAACAACTCTAAACTCTAAACCCTAAACTCTAAACTCTAAACTCTAAACTATGCATAACTCTTTCGACAACGGGGTTCTATCCCCTCTGATGCAAAATATTACATCCTGCGCAGACCTCCCGGCATTCTTCATAGGCGGGAAATCATACACCTACCACACACTCGGCTGTCGCACCACTGCAATACGGCAAACACTGCAGAGCCGTTCCTGCCATCCCGGACAGCGCATAGCCCTTGCCGTGAACGACGACCTCGACACCTACGCATCCATCCTAGCCCTGTGGCTGGAAGGCTGTGCCTACGTGCCGCTGCATCCCCTGCAACCCATAGCCCGGAACCTCGAAATCATCAAGCAGACCCAGCCCACTCTCATCTTGCACACCTCCCCCGGTTCAACCCTCGCTTCCGAAGCCGCCCGGCAAGGATTCGACACCCTGTGCACCGCTCAGCTGGACGACATCCAAGGCCTGGCCTGCGACCCCGTGCCGACCCCCGACGAAAGTCTTGCCTACATCCTCTTCACCTCCGGCAGCACAGGAACCCCCAAAGGGGTATGCATATCGCGGGGAAACCTGGCAGCCTTTATCGACTCCTTCTGGAAAACAGGCATCACCGTCAACCCTGCCGACCGGTGCCTTCAGGCTTTCGACCTCACATTCGACGTAAGCATCCAGGCCTTCCTCACCGCCCTGCTTCGTGGCGCATGCGTCTACACCATACCCTACGGACAAGTCAAATACCTCCATGCCGCACAACTGATCATAGAGCAGAGCATCACCCATGCCGCCATGGCGCCCTCCATGCTCACCTACCTCCGGCCATACTTCTCCCAACTCAACCCCCGCAGCCTCAAAGTCACAATCCTCACTGCCGAGGCATGCCCCATAGAACTGGCCGAGGCATGGTTCGCCTGTGCCACCGAAACGGACATCTACGACTTCTACGGTCCTACCGAGGGGACAATCTACTGCACCTGCCACCGGCTCAAACGCCACGGCGGCAACCCTGCCGCACACGGCATGGCCGCCATCGGTCAACCCCTGGCAAACGTCACGGCCATACTGGTGGACGAAGACGGAAACCCCGTCGCCAAAGGAGAAAAAGGCGAACTGTGCATTGCTGGAAGACAAGTGACACCGGGCTATTGGAACAACGAGCAAAAAAACACAACTGCATTCTTCTCCCGGCGTGAAGGCGACACAACTGTCCGCTACTATCACACCGGCGACCTGTGCCAACTCAACAGCGACGGCAATATACTCTACTACGGACGTCTGGACCAGCAGACAAAGATACAGGGCTACCGCGTGGAACTGGGCGAAATAGAGTACCACGCACGCCAATTCAGCCAGCACCGCGCCGTGGCGACAGCCTACACCAACCAGCGGGGACTTACTGAAATTGCCCTCTTTGTAGAAACCGCCCCCACCGACACCACATCCCTCTCAAACCACCTTGCCGAACAACTGCCCCACTACATGTTGCCGTCACAGATTGTGTGTGTGCCCGAATTCCCGCTCAACAAGTCGGAAAAAATCGACCGTCCCGCACTTGCAAAACTATTGGACACACAGCATTGAATTAATTGCTTGAACGCTTGATTGTGTTATGTTGATATGTTGATACGTTGATATGATGCGAGCCGTATAAACTTATCAATTTATCAACGGATAACGTATTTACACAATCAGACACTCAAGCAATCACTTAAGCAATCAAGCAATTAGACAATCAAGCAATTAAAAAAATGACACGACAAGAAATCATTGATAAACTGCAACCCATCGCCCAAAAAGTCTTTGCCCAGCCCGGGCTGGCACTGCGCGACGACCTGTGCGCCGCCAATCTGCCCGCCTGGACATCCCTCTCATTCACCCAGTTCCTGACGGAAATCGAGACGGTCTTTAACATCAAGTTCAAGATAATGGAGATACTCCACATGCAGACAATGGGTTCCATCATCGACGCCACAATGACGCACCTGCCAGAATGAACACACCGCAACCCACCATCAAGCTATTCACCGCGCACCAACTTCGCGAGTGGCTCTACAGCAACCAACCTGCCGAAGGGCTATCGGAAGCCGTCATCTCGCGTGCCCGTGCAGCTGCAATCGTCCACAACCCGTACATCAAAGACCAAGACCCCGTGGCCGCTGCACTCTACGAAGGGGACGAGCTGGCGGCATTCACGGCTTCATTCCCTGACCGCATAGGGGATAAAACGTACCACTGGTTCAGCACCCTATGGTGTCATCCCGCCCACAGGGGAAAAGGATACGGCCTTCTGGTGGTGGGAAGTCTATGCGAAGAGTTTGGAGCGGAAAACTGCCTGGACATGTGGGGAGCGCCCGAAACAGTGGGCATCTTCCGTTACCTGGGACACAACACCACCTCCTTCCCCGAATATCAATTTGAACCCAAGCATATCCAGAGAGGTACGCTCAAAGGAGAGGCTGCCCATCTGCTGAACTGCATGCACCGCATGAGCAGAAAGATGAAACACAAGCCTGTTCTCCCCTTTAAAGAAATAGACTACACGCTAAGATACATCAATCACATCGACAACAACACATATCGTTTCATCAGACAGTATAGCGGCAACGACCTCATCCCGCGTTCCCAAGAAATGATGAACTGGATCCTCTCCCATCATTTCAAACGTTGCACGCCCCTCATGAACAAAGAGTCCCAAACAAATCCTTTCGACGACAGAGACTCTCGCTATTGGATGAGCGGTGTGTGCGTCATTGTCAAGAACCAAACAGTAGGCTTCTATATTATCCGCAATGCCGACAGCGAACTCTCTGTCAAATACCTATACTACCGTCCCGAATACCGCGACAGCGTATTCCACTCCATATCACAACATATCGCCGCCATCGGCAATCCAAGATTCTCCACCCGCAACAGAGAACTGGCCGATTATGTATCGTCACTGAACCAGTTTGACCGAGAGACAGTCATAGGTGTCTCCTTCTCCTATCCCGATGCATTCTGCATTTCACCCACCTTCGTATCCCAAGGGGGGGACGGTGACGGGTTTGTTTAATTGGACTTGATGCAAATTAATACTAAAGTTTGACAAGCATAATCAGTCTTTGATTGCTTGATTGTGTAAATACGTTGTCCGTTGATAAGTTGATAAGTTTATACGGCTCGCATCATATCAACATGTCAACGTATCAACATATCAACAAAACACAAGCATTCATGCAATCTCTATCATGCGTCGTCATTTATTCGATCGTTATTCGATCGTTTTCCCTTTCTTCTCCGTTCCAGAAAGGGAAAAATGAGGGAAACATATCGAAAAACAATAAGACAAAGAACGACGCAACATCGAGCCCGGAAGGCACACAGAGGAACGTTGGGGACATATATGCGACACTATCGGAACGCTGACGAAAGTTGACGTAATCCCTCACGGAATAAAAAGTAAATTACGCGCGAAGAGGCAAGCTTCTCACCGTGTCAGCGCAAAGGTCGCCAGCTGTATTGGACGGAAATAAGGGATGAAACTTGTCAATCTATAGTTAATAAATCTTTCATCATGTACGCCAAAATACTTCGACATATTATCCACTTCTACAACCGGATGCGTCTGCGTAATCGCGACTTCTCCCTTATCTCGAATACCTGCATCGGGGGGATTATGAGCCATGAGCTGAACCTGCAGTTTCGGTCGCCCATTATCAATTGTGCAATCTACGACCACGATGAGTTTTTTATCTTCTGCCGACACCTTGAGCACTATTTATCACTTCCTCTTGACTTCATACCCCCAAAATGGAACTACCCTATGGCTGTTCTCCATGGCGACTACGGCGATGTTACCATCTATTTCGTCCACTACCACAGTAACGAGGAAGCCCAAAAAAAATGGGAAGAACGAAAGACAAGAGTAAACCTCGACAATATCATCATCTTGATGGATGGGGACAACTGTAGCGACCAGCAGGTAAGGGCATTCGATACACTGCCATGGCAGCGAAAAGCCATCATCACTATGAAAGAGTATCCCGAAATAAAATCTGTCTGGGCAATAACCCATCCCGACTATAAGCAGGGACAGATTCTTGAATACGGCCTCCTAAAACACTCCATACGATGGTTCGAGATGATGGATTACGTACACTTCTTCAATACTGGCAAAATACGTGACAATGCATTATTCCGCAATAAAAAGAAAAATCGTTAAACGGATAGACAAACTCTGCTGCCAGCCAATAGAGGTATTCGTCTTCCACGCTGTCTCTGACAGTTTCGACCCTGCCCTTAACAAGCAGGTCGACTGGTCTTCCTCAACCGAATTCAAACAACGCATTCTTTCATTCAAACAGCAGTACACTTTCATTTCGCTTGACGAAGCATACCATTGTCTGCACCGGGATCTCACACGACAAAAAAAGCTTGCCGTTCTTACCTGCGACGACGGTTTCGCCTCCATCCTTTCGATACTGCCATTCCTCGAACACGAACAGGTGCCCATCACGCTATTCATCAACCCCAAATATCTGGATGGGACAAGCATTCGCACAGGCTATGCCACAGCCCCAAAATACATTACCCAAAATCAACTATTTGCACTCAAATCCAATCTGACAAGCATCGGCATGCACGGCTACGAGCACCTTGACGCCACAAAACAGACTCCTGAAGAGTTTGCCGAATCGGTTGACAAATGCATCAACATATTGTCCAGCCATCCTCGCTACATTCCTTTCTTTGCCTACACGTGGGGCAACCACAACGACACTACCGACCGCATACTGGCCGAAAAGAATATCGTTCCGGTTTTGTGCGACGGCGGAGCAACCCGTCGCTACTATAATGGCATATCGCGCAAACCTATCGACACCCAATATCTGCAGTCTGAACTCGTTAATTCGTTAATTCGTTAATTCGTGAGTCTTTGATGCGCCAAGGACTAACACATTAACACATTCACACATTAACACATTTGACATACAATGTATATCTCAATCATAACCATAAACCGAAACAACAAAGCAGGCCTAAGGCAGACCGTTCAGAGCGTTGCCATACAGGAATCTAAGGATTTCGAATATATTATTGTGGACGGAGCCAGCACAGACGGTAGTACAGATGTCATTCAAGAATACTCAAACATCAATAACCTACGATGGATTTCCGAACCCGATACGGGCATATACAATGCAATGAACAAGGGTATTCTAATGGCAACCGGTGAATATGTGTTGATGCTCAACTCCGGCGACAGTTTTACCAACCAACATGTTATCGGAGAACTTATTTCCGGGATAAAGGACAATGACTTTCCCGACATCCTTTTCGGGAACACAATAAAGACATGGCCAAATGGGAAGAAGAAGAAATCAATCCACCAGAACAATGACTTTTCCATGATGACCTTTTACCTCGGTACAATCGACCACGTCGGGACATGCATCCGAAGAAGTTTATTCAGCCAATTCGGGATGTATGACGAATCCCTGAAAATTTGTTCCGACTGGGCTTGGTTTATGAAAACGATTGTCTTTGGGAATATTAAGCCCATACACATAAATCTGGACACCATCTATTTCGACATGACTGGCATCAGCGAAGGTGGTGGACAGAATCGCGGGCTCATTATGGACGAGCGTAGAAAAACACTACAGAACACCCTGGTGCCATCTATTCTTTCCGATTACGACTATTGGGGAAAAGAATACCGCATGATTCAGCGGCTGCACCGTCACCCCTGGGCCTATAAATTGACGCATTTCATAGAACGCTGCCTTTTCAAAATCGAAAAATTGAAAAAATGAGATTTTCTGTCGTAGTCCCACTCTACAATAAGGAACAATTCATACAACGCACACTACAGAGCATTTTCGACCAAACATTTGCCGACTATGAACTGATTGTAGTAGACGACGGCAGCACTGACCAATCCTACAGTAAAGCATGTGCCGTTGTCAAGAATAATGATCCCAATCAGCACGTTGTCACGCAAGAAAACGAGGGTGTGGCATCGGCCCGCAACAAGGGGGCCGCAATGGCAAAAGGGGATTACATCTGTTTCCTCGATTCTGACGATTGGTGGGAACCCGACTTTTTAGAAGAGATTGACAGGCTGATAACCGAATACCCTGATGCAGGTCTGTATGGCACTTCTTTCTATCTTGTCAAGAACGGGCAGCAGCGCGTGGCACCCATCGGCTTCGAACATGGGTTTATTAAAGGCTACATCAATTACTGCCAAACATATGCACGAACCCTCTGCATGCCTATCACATCCAGTTCCGTGGCCATTCCGCGGGCAGGTTTTATGGCAAGTGGGGGTTTTCGATCACACCTCACCCTAGGTGAAGACTTCGACCTCTGGATACGCTTGGCTATCAGTTATCCCGTGGCCATGGTTAACAAACCGCTTGCCAACTACTTCCAAGACCTCCCCCCATCAAAAAGGGCGACACGACGACTCCACGACCCACGGCACCACATGCTGTGGAATCTTGACTATCTTTCCAACGAAGAGGCAGCCAACCCAGACCTCAAGCTTTTGCTCGACAGGCTTCGCGGCAGTGGCCTATTCCGCTACTACCTCTCACACAACTATCACAACGAGGCACTCGAACAAATAGAAAAAATAGACTGGTCCCACATGCCGCGTTCTGTCTATCGGCTATATCATACACCCCTGTGGTTCCAACGGATACGGTCATCGGTCCACAGCATAGGCTCGACAGTCAAACAGTCGCTAATTAAGTTGAAAGTTGAAAATTGAAAATTGAAAAAATGAATTCGTTAATTCGTAAATGTGTTAATTCGTGAGTCTTTGATGCGCCAAGGACTAACACATTAACACATTAACACATTAATACATTTATTCGTTCAACTCTCAACTCTCAACTCTCAACTGATACATATTAAATCACTTAATACTTTTCATACTTTGGTACCTTTCTTCCCAAAACAGATTTCAACTAGGGCCATTTTTATTTATATCCTATCGTTGGCCGCTATCAGCATTATATTCTTCAAGTATATGATGAAACTTGATTTCATCATCATAGGTATAGTATGGGTGTTGTTATTCTTCCTGCTGTCAAGCCGCTACACGGTTCGGTGGTCCACTCTTGACGATAAGAAGTTCGTTAGACGGCTGTTTTTCACCGCATTGATTTTCAGAATTGTTTGGGTTACTTTCTCGTATTTCTACTATTCTATTAAGACTGGGATACCCTTTGAGTTCAGTTCGAGCGATGCACTCGGATATCACGAGGCTGCTATCTGGTTCAGACAGGTTGGATGGAAAGCCATGTTCGATTATATTTCACGCGCCCCCATCGGCGACACTGGATATCCTGTGTATTTGACTTTGCTTTATTCCGTCATCGGCCCCAACGTATATCTGGCACGATTGGTTAAGTCGCTGCTAAGCGCATTCACATGTGTGCTGATCTATAGGTTGTCAAGAAGGGTGATGAACGAGGAGACGGGCAGGATGGCGGGGATTTTCTGCTGCCTGGCTCCCAACCTGATTATGTATTGCGGTATGCACCTGAAGGAGACGGAGATGATTTTTCTTACGGTGGCGGCATTGGAGCGCGCCGACAATCTGCTCCGGGGCAGGTCGGTTAACGTTTGGAATGTTTTGCTGACGGTGTTGCTTGTGGGCAGCCTGTTCACGTTCCGCTCGGTGCTGGGGTCCACAACTATTTTTGCCATTATAACGGCGCTGGTGTTTTCGAATTCTTCGGTGGTGGGGCGATGGAACCGTGTGGTGCTTATTTCGTGGGCTGTTCTTGCGCTGGCGGTGTTTGCCAGCGGCACGATTGCCAACGAGGCGCAGGCGTTGTGGCAGAGCCGGAACGACAACCAGATTGCCAAGCGCGACTATCAGGTGCACAAGGGTATCAGGTGGGCGAAGTATGCCACGGGTACGGTGATGGCGCCGATGATGTTCGTGCTGCCGTTCCCCACGATGGTGGATGTGGACGAGCAGTATAACCAGCAGTTGATTAACGGCGGCAACTATGTCCGGAACTTTATGGGTATTTTTGTCTTGATTGGTATTTTCGGTGCCGTCTTTGTCAAGAAACAATGGCGGGACTTGACAATGGTGGGTGCCTTTGCGATAAGTTATCTGGGTGTTATCAGCGCGAGCGGTTTTGCCAACTCGGAACGGTTCCTGCTGCCGGGTATGCCGTTTCTGTTGATTATTGCGGCCTATGGCGTGTCGCTGCTGAATGGGGGCAATTACCGCTGGGTTAAGATATGGTATGGGGTGGTTCCGCTGATGATTGTTGGATGGGCTGTGTTTAAGTTGGGTTCCAGAGGAATTTTGTAAGTTTAGAGTTTAGGGTTTAGAGTTGAGAGTTTAGAGTTTAGGGTTTGGAGTTTAGGGTTTAGAGTTTAGAGTTTAGAGTTATGAAGGTTTTGTATTTGATTGGGGGGTTGAATACGGGGGGAAAGGAGAGGCTGCTTTTGGATGTGCTGCAGCTGCAGGACGGCCTCCCGTTTGAGGCGTTCTGCATTTATCGCAAGTCGGGGAATCTCGAAAAGCAATTTCGCAATGCCAGCAGGAACACGTTTCACCTTCCGTCACGAAACGTTGTTGGATTTCTGCTACGCCTGCGGAGGATTATCAAGCGAGGCGGGATTCGGCTGGTCCACGCCCAGAGTTCGTTCGATTCGCTCTTGGCGGCGGCGGCTTCGTTGGGTATGGGGGTGCGGATTGTTCAGACTGTCCACAGCTATGAGTTTGCCCGCACTGGATGGAGTTCGCTCCTCGACAGGATGGCTTTCAGGCTGTGCGACCGGGTTGTTTTTGTGAGCCGGCAGCAGTTGAACCATTATGCCTCGGTGTATCACCTGTCGCCCAATCAGCGGGAGAAACAGGCGGTGGTGTATAACGGGATTGACTTTTCGCGCTTCGGCCTGAGGGCGCGTGCAGGGGGAGGGAGGCTGAATATGGCGATGGTGGGGAATTTCGTCCCCGAGAAGGATCAGTACTTTGTGTGCCGGTTTCTGGAACGACTGCATTCGTCGGGGGTCGACTTTGATTTTTATTTTGTCGGCGCAAGGAACGGGAACCACCCGGAATGCTACGACCGCGCAGTTGCCTTTTGCGAGCAGCACGGGCTGAACGACTGTGTGCATTTCCTGGGGGGCTGCGACGATGTGCCCGGGCTGCTGGGCAGGATGGATGCCTTTGTCTATAGCTCGATGAGCGAGACTTTCGGCATTGCGGTTGTGGAGGCCATTGCGACGGGGCTGCCCACTTTTGTGAACGACCTTGACGTGTTTTGTGAAATCACCCAGCAGGGCAAATGGGCGGTGTTGTACAGGTCGGGCGACCTGGACGACCTCTGCAACAGGTTCGCTGATTTTATAAATGATTCCGATGCCTATTATGCCTCGGCAAAGGAGAATGCACTAGAAGTGCGGAATCTCTATTCCATCAACACACATGTAGAAAATCTGAAAAATATATATTTACAAAACTCGTTAATTCGTTAATTCGTTAATTCGTGAGTCTTTGATGCGCCAAGGACTAACACATTCTGAACTCGTTAATTCGTAAATGTGTTAATTCGTGAGTCTTTTATGCGCCAAGGACTAACACATTCTGAACTCGTTAAACACATTCTGAACTCGTTAATTCGTTAATTCGTTAATTCGTGAGTCTTTGATGCGCCAAGGACTAACACATTCACACGTTAACACGTTTACACATTCAAAAACACATTAACACATTTAGTTTAGGGTTTAGAGTTTAGAGTTGAAATTCAAAATTCAAAAATCAAAATTGAAAAAAAAGATGAGTGGAATTTATGGCAGTTTGCAGCATTATCCGTCGGATATTGCCACAAAGAAAACAGAACAATTCAAGTACCGCAGTCCCGTTTGCCAGCTGGACACTTCGGCCAATGAAGTGACCGCAGTCGTGGACGGTTCAATCTATAATCTCCCGGACAATAATTCGCTGACGGAGCTTTACCGGAAACACGGGGTCCAATGTCTGCATTACATTAACGGCGACTACGCTTTTGTGATTTACGACCCATTGAAGAACATTCTGTTCGGGGCTGTCGACAGAATTGGATCCAAACCTTTGTATTACTCTTTGAACAATAAGTTCGAGTTCAGCTCGCTCCTGCTTCCACTCTGCATCGGGAACAGCTATTCGATAGACCCTTATGCCCGCAGATGCTATTTCGCTATGCAGTACATTCCCGCACCCTACACGATTGTCAAGGAGGTGATGAAACTTGGCGCCGGAGAATATTTTGTATACAGCATCGACGACGGCACTTTTAAAAGGGAGAAATACTGGGATTTGTATGATAACACTTCCCACTACAATCCACCTGCCGGTTTCGATGAGGCGGTGGCTTTTTCGGACTCATTAATATCAGATGCAGTGGAAATGAGGATGTCCTCGAAGGGGAACATTCCGTTGTTTCTTTCCGGCGGCATTGACTCTTCGCTGGTCGCCATGTACGCCCGTAATTTCAATTCAAGCTGCGAGGCCTTTTCCGTATCGTTCCAGGAAAACGACTGGGATGAGTGTATGTATTCTTCAAAGGTGGCAGAACAGTTGGGTTTAAAATACCATAAACTGGTATTCACCTGGCAGGATGCCATAAAGGTGATTGAGGGTTTACAAAATTATTACGATGAACCCATTGGTGATGCCTCTGCCATCCCAACATCGTTTTTGTGCGAACAGGCGAACGGCAGCACGAATATGGCTCTGTGCGGGGACGGCGGTGACGAGGTGTTTTTCGGTTATCCGCGGTACTTGAGGTATGGAAAAAGGCAATGGGTTTACAACCTGCCCAAAGCATTCCGTCAGGCAGGAGCAGGCATTGCCGACCTTTCCGGCTCGAAACGACTGGCTCTTTCACTCAGGATGAAAGACGTGCAGACATTGTATCTTAATCGAAGGAAGTACTTTCCCGCCGAGAATTTTGACGCCCTGGAAATCCAACAATCAATTGACCAATGCAAGTACCTCTATGACAATAAGGATGCAAGAAGGGCGATGAACGATTTCGACATCAAAACAGTCCTTCCGTATGAATTGTGTGTCAAGATGGACCGTGCATCAGCCAGAGCCCTATTGAGTACCCGAGCCCCCCTGCTGGACTACAGATTGCTTGAATATTCCAGATTAATTCCGACAGACATACTTTATCGAGCTGATTTAGGGCAAAAAAGCATTTTACGGCATATACTGTACAGGGGTTTACCCTCCGAGCTATTCCAAAGACAGAAACGCGGATTCGGTGTCCCGATAAACCAATGGTTCCGAAATGGCTTGAAAAGTTATATTACAGATACCATCACGTCAGAGACATTGAAATCCATACCCGAGTATGACAGTGACAAATTGCTTATCATGCGCGACAATCATATTAACGGCACTGCCGACTATGCTCCACTGCTTTGGATGATTGCAAACTATATTGAGTGGCACCGTCTTTTTGAAAGAGTTCATTAAGTTGAAAGTTGAACGAATAAATGTGTTAATGTGTTAATGTGTTAGTCCTTGGCGCATCAAAGACTCACGAATTAACACATTTACGAATTAACGAATTCATTTTTTCACTTTTCAATTTTCAATTTTCAATTTAATTAACGAATTAACGAATATATAATAAGCAATATTAATGAAAATAGCCATTACCGGCGGAGCAGGTTTCATTGGCTCCAATTTATGTGAATATTTCGTTGGGAAAGGATATGATGTCATCTGCCTTGACAACCTTTCGACAGGTTTCAGACGCAACATTGAACCTCTTCTTGGAAAACCCAACTTCCGGTTTGTTGAGGGCGACATCCGCGACCTCGACACATGCCGCAAGGTGGTGGAAGGGCGTGATGTAGTGCTGCACGAGGCGGCATTGGGCAGTGTGCCCCGCAGTATCAACGACCCCATCAACACAAACAACAACAACATCGACGGTTTTCTGAACATGCTTGTCGCAGCGCGCGATGCAAGCATTAAACGGTTTGTCTACGCTGCAAGTTCTTCCACCTACGGCGACAGCAAGGAACTACCGAAGATAGAACATAACATTGGCCGACCCCTGTCACCCTATGCCATTACGAAGTATGTCAACGAGCTTTACGCCAATGTCTTCTCAAACCTCTACGGCATCGAGACTGTGGGGTTGCGCTACTTCAACGTTTTCGGCCGCCGACAGGACCCCAACGGTGCCTACGCTGCAGTGATTCCCCTGTGGGTCAAGGCGCTGATACACCATGAGCGGCCCTACATCAACGGCGACGGAAGCTATTCGCGCGATTTCACATATATTGACAATGTCATCCAGGCCAATGAGCTTGCAGCGACAACACCGGCCGAGGTGCTACGCGAAAGAGCCACGCTCTATAACATGACACTTCCACCCAACGCTCCCATCGACATGGTGTTCAATGTAGCCTATGGTGGCAACACCACGTTGAACAGCCTATTCAACTGCCTTCGCACCAACCTGTCACGTTTCGATGCGGAGATAGCCAAGATAGAGCCCTGCTACCGCGACAACCGTCCAGGAGACATACCCCATTCCCAAGCCTCCATCATCAAAGCGCAACGGGTGCTTGGCTACCAGCCAAAGTACGATGCCATAGCCGGTTTTGAACAAGCCTGTGAGTGGTATTGGAAAAATATCAAATAAATGTGTTAATGTGTTAATGTGTTAATGTGTTAGTCCTTGGCGCATCAAAGACTCACGAATTAACGAATTAACGAATTAACGAGTTCAGGATGAAAATAATCTTTGTAGCAAGCGGAAACAAAAGTGTAGGCACTGTAAGTTCCTTTGTACGCTCACAATACGAGTCGCTCGTTCAGGACGGCTTGGATATGACGCTTTTCCCGATTCGTGGAAAGGGATGGAAATCCTATTTGAAAGGCATGTGCCGGCTGAGACGCACCGTGCGGCAGGAGCACCCCGACATCGTCCATGCCCACTATTCAGTATGCGGTGTCGTGGCGGCACTCGCCACCTGCGGCACAAACACGAAAGTGGTCGTATCCATACTGGGAAGTTTCCCAAAAAAAACTTTCAAACTGCATTGGGTAAGGTTCTTTATTAAATATGTGTGGGATGCCACACTGACAAAATCACAACGCACAGCCAACCAGCTGGGCATAGACCTGCCTGTGGTTCCAAACGGCGTAAACCTCGAGCAGTTCACACTCCTTGACCATGACGAAGCCCGTAAACTTTGCGGCTTCGACGACGGCAAGAGATATATAATCTGGTGCTCCCACCCGACAAGAAGAGAAAAACGTTTTGACTGGGCAGAAGAGGCTGTCCGATTACTGAACAATTCCCAAAACGGTTACAACGCAATCCTGTATCCCGTGTATGACAAAAGCCACGACGAGGTGGTGAAATACATGTGCGCAGCCGACGTACTGCTACTTACATCAGAGATGGAAGGCTCGCCAAATGTGATAAAAGAGGCCATGTCGTGCAACTGTCCTATAGTGAGCACCGATGTGGGGGACGTGAGCTGGGTTACAAAAGGAGTGGAAGGCACCTATGTGGCTCCTGCCGGCGACATAAAGGCATTGAGTCAATGTCTGGCAAATGCCCTTGCTTTTGGAAAGCGGACACAAGGTCGCAGGCAGATCATAGACTACGGCCTGACCACAAAAGATATAGCAAAAAAAATAAAATCAATATATGACTCTTTACAACATATTTGACCGTTACCTGTTTCTTCCCCTTGGAGACCTCGTATATGGCAGTTGCGTGGTGGCTAAACTAAAAGAGATGCGCCACAACGACCATTTAACCGAGAAAGAGATTCGTAACATACAGGATGAAAAATTACAACGACTTGTACAGCACTGTTATAAAACTGTACCCTACTACACCAAGTTGTTTGACCGTCTTGGCATAAAACCCGAACAAATACGTACACGTGAAGACTTGAAAGTGCTGCCAGTTCTGACCAAGCAGATAATTCGCGACAATTATAATGACTTGTTCAGCACATCTGTTGATCCGAAACGCCTGAGAAACAAATCCACAGGCGGCAGCACTGGAACCCCGTTAAAATTTTGCACAGACAATGCCGAATGGAGCAGCTGGAAAGCCTCTACCCTGCGTGCATGGGAGTGGTATGGGTTGCATCTCGGCGACAAAATATTCTCGCTCGGAGGAAACTCAATTAATCAAAAGAACAATATATTCTCTTTCAAGGGACTATATGACCGCATCATAATGCGTAACAACAAATTCAGTAGTGCCGACGTGTCAGACGAGTGTATGCAACGCCACTACAATACACTGATGAAACTGAAACCGTCCGCGATTCGTGGCTATGGTTCAGCTCTGTATATATTGGCACGATACATCGAAAAGAACAATCTTCCTGTATGTCCCGTCAAGGTAGTCTTAACTACGGGAGAGGTTCTTGTACCCGACTACCGCCGCAAACTTCAAGAAGTATTCAAGGCTCCTGTATACGACGCTTACGGTGCCGGTGACGGAGGAATCCTGTCACATGAGTGCCCAAAACACGAAGGTCTTCACATCAGCGAAGAATCCTGTATAATAGAGATTACCGACGAGCAAGGCAATCCCAAACCTGACGGCATAACGGGCCAAGTATGCACCACGGACCTTGACAACTACGCATTTCCTTTCCTTCGTTATTTGGTGGGCGACATGGCGTATATCAAAAAAGAAAAATGTTCATGCGGACGTGCATCACGCCTCATTGGTGAAGTGATGGGACGCGCCGGAAAACTGATATACAATAAGCAAGGCACACCCATATCACCTATTATGCTGTGGATTATGATGTATCCACAGCTAAACTATCATGTTGCAGAACATCAGAACGTATACTCCAAAATAGACAAGTTCCAAATACGGCAAGACAAAGAAGGCGACATACTTATTTTATTGAAAATAAAAGATCCTAACGAGCCAAAAGAACAGTTTAATTATATTTTGGATAACTACCGCAAACATTTTGTAGGCTCTACGGTGGATATACAGTTTGTAGAAGAAATACCCTGCTTGCCTTCTGGCAAAGAGGACTACTGTATGTCAGAATATGAATACAACGTTTAACCGCATACACAGAACATGTCGATAGTACAACACAGATCTTTAAAATCCATCATCAAGGGCATATGGACACATTCCCTGTCCATTTTGACTATGTTCACCTTCCCCTATCAGGTGACCGTAGCATGCCACCGTATGCGAGGAGTAAAGATTGGGAAAAAAAGCCATGTCGCCAGAGGTGTAATTCTTGACGACCGCAACCCCGAACTGATAGAGATTGGCAAGGGTGTGGCAGTTACCTCAGGTGTGATGATTCTGTGTCACCAACGTGATTTAAAAAACTACCGACCAGGCATGTATGCAATGCATTGCCCGTTCAAGGAAGGACGCGTAGTGATAAAAGACGGTGCACACATAGGCATTGGAGCCATCATCATGCCCGGTGTAACTATCGGCGAAGGAGCCATCATCGGGGCTGGTAGCGTAGTAACACATGACATTCCACCCTACTGTGTGGCCGTTGGTTCTCCCGCCAAAGTTATTCGGTCCTTTGCCAATATGGAAATCAATAGTTCTACAACCAAATGAAATATTTCTTTGAACTTAACCACCCAAAACACTATTACCAGTTCAAGTACGTCATGCAAGCCCTGCAGAACCAGGGTCATGAGGTTCTTGTACTGGCACGTGACAAGGATGTGCTGCTGAATGTCCTGCAGGAAGAAGGCGTGCCTTACACCATTTTTGGCAAACACCGGAAAAGCCTGTGGGCAAAGATAATGGGAACAATCGGCCTGATGTTTAATTACATTGCCATAGCACGGCGGGAACAGCCCGATGTCATTGTGTCGAAAGCCTCATGGTACGGCACAGCAACAGCAAAACTGCTACACAAAAAATCGGTCATCTTCCCCGATTCCGAGGTTGTTGCCGTCACTAATAAGTTTGTGGTCCCCATTTGTACCAAAGTGGTCACCCCGCAGCCATTTAAGCTCAACTATGGCGATAAGCACTGCCGCATGGCAGGCATCTTCGAGGATTGCTACCTGTCGCCTTCCGTTTACACAGCCAACCCGGGCATTGTAGAACAATATGGACTCAAACGACCTTACGCCATAATCCGTTTCGTGGGCTGGTATGCCAACCACGATGTCGGCAACAAGGGATTCTCCCTCGGGCAGAAAAAACAGCTTGTGGAGACCATTGCCCGAAACATGACAGTATATATCTCCTCCGAGAAAGCCCTGCCCGACGACCTCAAAGCATACAGTCTGCCAACCCCTGCATCCGTGATTCACGATGTGTTGAGCTATGCCGACCTGTACATTGGCGATTCCCAGACCATGGCGGCCGAAGCCGCCCTGGTCGGCACACCCGCCATCCGTTCCAACTCGTTTGTTGGACCCAACGACATGTCCAATTTCATCATGTTGCAGGACACCTACGGAATGCTCTACAATATTGCAGACCCGGAAGAAGCCATCAACAAGGCCGAGGAGCTGTCCTCTCATTCCAGAAAAGCCGAGTGGATAGAGAAACGAAAGAAATACTATTCCGAGACCGGCGACATCAACGCTGCCATCACAAACCTGCTGACAAACATATAGCATGGACTTCACAATAAAAACCTACAGCCGATTGCTGGATGCCTTGAAAACAAGCGGCATACCATTCAAGCTGCGACATGACGTTGACCTGCTTCCCGGCAACTCTCTCCGTACAGCGGAGATTGAAAGCCAAAAGGGAATCAAGGCAACCTACTATTTCCGTTGCGTACCCGAAAGCTATGACGAACAGGTCATCAAGGCGATTGCAGCTCTGGGGCATGAGATTGGCTATCATTATGAATCTCTCACCACATGCAACGGGGACATGGAAGCCGCCTATGACGATTTCTGCCATAATCTTGAGCAACTGCGCACACTGGCACCCATCCATAGCATCTGCATGCACGGCTCGCCACGAAGCCCTTGGGACAGCCGCGACCTGTGGAAACACCATGACTACCATACTCTCGGCATAGACCACGAGCCCTACTTCGACACCGACTTCTCCACGACACTCTATCTCACCGACACCGGGCGCCGCTGGGATGGATTCAAGGTCAGTGTACGCGACAAGATTCCCCAATATCAAGAACTCTGGGAGAGCCAGGGGCTTGTATTCCACACTACAGAACAGATTATCGCGCAGCTGCTCAATCCACTGTCACCTCTGCGCTTGTCAAAACTCTCCCTCCTTATTACAACCCATCCGCAAAGGTGGAATCCATTCGGGGCAAAGTATGTGAAAGAATATTGTTTTCAATCCATAAAAAACATTGTCAAACACATCCTTGTAAGCCACAACAACAAAAAGAGTATTTCGGACAATAATAATTAATCTTCATCGTTAATAAAAATACACTTTAATAAACTCATGAAAGCAATTTACAGATTATCGTTGGTTGCCCTTTGTGCAACATTGGCGTTCACCTCCTGCGTGACACCGAGCCAAGTCAACTACCTGCAGGACATGCACCATGGCAGTCAGATTGAACTCGAAAACAAGTTTCAGGCAATCATCTGCCCCTACGACGAACTCGACATCCACGTTTTCGGCACACAGGAAGAAGACCACCTTGTGAAACCCTTTAACATCGGTTCAAGTCTTAGCTCCGCCAATTCCAATCGTCGCGGAACCTATCTAGTGGACGTAAATGGTGATATCCAATTCCCCGTCCTTGGGCAGATACATGTTGCAGGACTAACCCGCCTGGAGCTACAGGACACTATAAAAGCCATGCTTGAAAGAGGGAACTATCTGGCCCAGCCAGTCATTATGGTTCGATTCGCCAACTTCAAAATATTCTTCTTGGGCGCCGAGGGTGGCAAGTCCATCACCATCAGCAACGAACGGTGCACATTCCTTGAGGCTCTCGCCTTGAGTGGCGACCTCAGCATCTACACCAACCGCAACAAAATCGCCGTAATGCGCGAAGTGGACGGAAAAATGGTAATGCGCTACCTCGACCCGCGCTCGTCCTCTGTTTTCCAGGACCCCTTCTTCATGCTGCAGCAAAACGACTTCATCATTACACAGAACTACAACACCTCCACATCCCGCAACGAGGCTCGCAACTTTATCGGCATGTGGGCATCGACCATCATGTCCACCATCACCTTGACACTCACCCTCATCAACCTCTTTAAAAAGTAACATAATCCCCTGTTTCCCATGGATAACAATACCAACAATTCCCAGACCAACGTATCGTTCCTCGACGACAAACAGTCCGTCTCCTTCCACATCAAGGATTTGGTCTTCCTACTACTGCGCAACATACACTGGCTTATTATCTTCGCTCTGCTGGGCGGTGTCATAGCCAACCTCTACACACGTCGTCAGGAAAAAATCTACGAAAGCAATGCCAAAATCCTTATCCGCAGTGGCAACGATGTAGGTGTGGCCGACAACAACATGCGCGAAATGTCCATCCGCACCACCTTGGGTCTGCAGTCCTTCTACTCAAGCACCCTGTATAACGAGATGATGATTCTCACCTCCAAGACCACTATACGGAAAGCCGTGGAAGACCTGCATCTGAACATCGTCTATTCCACCCACACCCGTTTCACCCACCGCGACAAAGACCTCTACGGCATCTCGCCTGTCGAAATAGAAATGGCCGACGACGACTTCCCCCTGCCGAACCGTCTTGTAATCACAATCCTCGATGAAGGTCATGCCCTGCTGAGCCGTTCCGGACACCCCTCACTCTATGTACCCTTCAACAAAGTCGTCATCACCCCCATGGGCAGAATGACAGTGCGCAAGACCTGGGCATTCGAAAACAACTACATCGGACAGGAAATCACCGTAGAGAACAGAGATTTAACCTCCGTGGCAGAATACTATCGCTGGCGTCTCGACGTGCAGCGGGACAGCGAGAAAAACACCATCCTCAACCTCTCCATGCACGACTCATCCCCCCAACGGTGTGCCGACTTCATCAACACCGTAATCCGGGTTTACAACGACGGAGCTGTCAACGACAAGAAACGCATCATCTCCGACACCTACAACTACATCAACGAGCGCATCAACATCATCAGCGGCGACCTTGACGCACAAGAGTCCGCAATGGCCAACTACCGAAGCAGCAACGACGTGGTCACCTCCTCCACCGTCAGCGAAAGATACATATCCGAAAGCATCAACTCCAACAACCAGATATTCCGCCTGCAGTCCGAACTGGCCATGGTGCGCTCACTGCTCGATGCCATCCGGCTTAGCGACGGCAGCAGCGTAATCCCCATAGGCTCCGTGTCCAACCCTGTTATCGTCTCATACCTCACCACCTACAACCAACAGGCCCAGGAAGTGGCTCGCTACATAGAACTGGGCACTACCAAAAATCCCGTTGCACTGCGTACCATCGAAAAACAGCGCCAACTGCAGCAAGACCTCGCAAGCATAACCGAAGGCTACATCGCCTCACTCGAACAGCGTATCCTCAGCGAGCGCAGCGTGGGCAACTCGGCAACCGCCAAAATGCGTTCAGCCCCTCAAAAACAAATCTACCTTGAAGGAATGGAGCGCAACCAGAAAATTAAAGAGCAACTATACATCTCCCTGCTCTCGCGCCGCGAAGAACTCATGATCAGCCAGCCCTCACTCGAAGGCGTTGCAAAAATCATCGACGAAGCCCGCGTCAACAAACGCCCCATCGCCCCCAACACCACGCGCATGACTGTCATCGGTCTCATCATCGGACTCATGATCCCCATCCTCTTCTACATCCTTCGCCGACTGTTCGACACACAGGTGAAGACTTACAACGACATCGAAGCAGCCACCACAATACCCTTCCTCTCCGAAATACCTGCACTGCCCCCCGATGACACCCGCAGCATCGTCATCAACGACAAAGAGCACGACGGCATCGCCGAATCGTTCCGCCATCTGCGTGCCAAAATCGAGTTTCTTGGAGGCAAAGAAGGCAAGTCCAAAGTTCTCCTCTTCACCTCCCTCGTTCCCGGTTCCGGAAAAACTTTTACCACAAGCAACCTGGCTGCCAGCATAGGTCTCACCGACAAGAAAATCATCATCGTCGACCTCGACCTCCGCAAGGGCTCTCTGACACGCAAGTTCTACAACCGCCACAAACCCGGCATCGTCAACTATCTCACCGAAAAAGAAGACAACATCGACACCCTCATCCAGCACGACATTGTTGCTCCCAACGTCGATGCCCTCTTCTCCGGCCCCCTGCCTCCCAACCCTGCCGAACTGCTCGGCTCGCCGCGTTTCGACCAAGTGATAGAATATCTGCGTACCAAATACGAATACATCATCCTCGACAGCACACCCGCCGGCATGGTGGTTGACACCGACATAGTGAAACACGTCGCCGACCACACCTGCTTCCTTATCCGTGCACGCCGCTTCGACAAACGCATGCTCCTCGACGTGGAACGACTCTACAAAGAACACGCCTTCCCAAGCATGTGCACCATCCTCAACGACGTCAAATATGACAAACAACCCCTCTACGGCCGCCAGTATGGCTACGGCTATGGATATGGCTACGGTTACGGCTATGGATATGGCTACGGTTACGGCTATGGATACAGTTATGGCGACGACCCAAAAGGCCAGGCTGCACCAAACAAAAAAAGCACCTCGCGCGTTAAAGACCTCTTTAGAAAAAAGAAGAAATAACCCCCTTCCGGAACAACCGGAAAACCGATACAAACCTAAACAGACGAGAGTTGAGAGTTGAGAAGATTGCATGATTGTCTGATTGTTTGATTGCTTGAGTGATTTGACCGCGCCAGCCACTCAGGAATTAACACAATCAAGCATTCAAGCAATAATTTCAATTTCCAACTCTCTTTTTTCAATAGTCAAATGCCCCGCGAAAAGGAAATATTCAAAGTCACATTGGTGGGCAGTGCTGTAAACGTGCTGCTGACCGTTTTCAAATTTGTTGCCGGTGTAGTGGGACATAGTGCCGCAATGACCGCCGACGCAGTACATTCACTGTCCGACTTGTTAACCGATGCCGTTGTGATTCTCTTTGTTCGCATCAGTGCCAAACCCGAAGACTGCAGCCATGATTACGGTCACGGAAAGTATGAAACTTTGGCCACTACACTTATCGGCATAGCCCTTACAGCAGTAGCCATCGGCATTGGCTACAAGGCTGTAACTGCACTCCTCTTTTGGGGACAGGGAGGAACCCTGGAGGCTCCAGGCATGCTGGCACTATGGGCAGCCGTGGTGTCCATTATTCTAAAAGAACTTGTCTATCATTACACCATTCGTCGCGCACGCAATCTTAACTCTCCTGCCGTAGAGGCTAACGCATGGCATCACCGCAGCGATGCTCTATCGTCTCTCGGCACACTGGCAGGCATCGGTGGTGCCATCATACTGGGGGACCGATGGACAATGCTCGACCCGCTGGCATCCCTTGTCGTCACATTCTTTATACTTCGAGTTGCATGGAAACTCCTTCGACAAGGTCTTGACGAACTATTGGAAGCATCTTTGCCCGAAGAAATAGAGAAGCAAATTCTTGACATCGTCACTTCATTCTCTGACGTACACGACCCTCACCACTTGCGCACACGCCGTATAGGTAACCGTTATGCCATCGAGATGCACTTCCGGATGGACGGTTCTCTCTCCCTCGACACTGTCCACACCCGAACCCGTGAGATTGAACATAAACTGAAAGAGCATTTCGGCCCCGACACACTCATCACACTGCATGTTGAGCCAATGAAATAATTCCCTAAAGTAAAAAACAATATTAATAACATAAAATGAAAAGAACAATTCTAATCAATGTCATGGCGCTGATTCTTTGCGCCTGTGGCAACAACGCAAATCAGAACGAAAACCTTGACACAATGAACCAGAAACCTGTACCCGGCACGGGCGGTGACAATTACGTGCCCTATGAAGAGCGTGACGGAGTAGACTCCGCCGCAATAGTCTATTTCACCCGCGACCTTTCAGCCAACGGATTGATTAAAGCCTACGAACAAGTGAATGGCAAGATTGAAGGCAAAGTGGCCGTAAAACTCCACACTGGTGAAAAGAACGGCCCCAACATCATTCCAAGCTCTTGGGTCAAGGCCCTGATGAAGAAAGACCTGAAAGACGGCACCATCATCGAGACAAACACCTACTACGAAGGTGACCGCTACACTACCGCCCTGCACCGCGAAACTCTCAAAGTGAACGGATGGACATTTGCACCTGTGGACATTCTCGATGAAGAAGACACCGTCACCTTGCCCGTCATGGGAGGCAAATGGTTCACCCGCATGAGCATGGGCAGCCATCTTACGAACTACAACAGTCTTGTCACACTCACTCATTTCAAAGGTCACACCCAGGGAGGTTTTGGCGGTAGCAACAAGAACATCGGCATCGGCTGTGCCGACGGACGAGTAGGTAAAGCATGGATACACACCACTCCCGGCCAACCCGATCAATGGGACATTGCAACAGAGGAGTTTATGGAGCGCATGACCGAAAGCACAAAGGCCACTATAGACTACTTTGGCGAACATGTGTGCTACGTCAACGTAATGCGCAACATGTCTGTATCATGCGACTGCGAAGGTCTGGCAGCCGAGCCAGTTGTGACACCCAACGTAGGAATTCTCTCTTCCACCGACCTGCTGGCTATTGACCAAGCCTGTATTGACATCATCTATGCCATGACCGCCAAAGAGAACCACGATATGGTGGAACGCATCGAGAGCCGCCACGGTTTACGCCAGCTTTCCTACATGAAGGAACTGGGCATGGGTCACGACCGCTACATACTCATCGACCTTGACAACGGTGGCAAACGCATCACAGCAGCCGAAGCCGCCAAGGGACTGAAACCTTTCGTTCAAGGGAAATAAAATGAAGAAACACCCCAAGCACAACGAGAGTCCCATACGACCCATCCGTTCCACCGTCGAAGTGGCGCTGCTCCTCATCACCCTCTACAGTGCCATACTCACAGGCAACTGGACATGGTTCATCATCTCTGCCGTCTTTGTGTCTGTGGCTTTCGGGGCACGTCTGTGGACATGGATGAGTATTCGGAAAACAAAAAAGAAGGCCCTGCTCGAGGCTGGGGTGGACATTCAAGTACCCATTGATATATTGGCAAACGCCATAGAGAAGTCGGAGGCAATTGCCCACCAGCTGCACAAGCAGACAGGTCGGCAATGCCTGAGGATGACAGTAAACCCCGACCGCAAACCCAACCTTACCGACACAAAACTCGGCGGTGCACCATGGTGGGATTTCAATATCCCATACCCCACCGATACCGACGGACGGCCCATGATGCTGGTATTCCAAATCAACTTCGGCCAAGCCCCCAAACTTGCACCGCTGCCCGAAAGCGGTATGCTGCAATTCTTCATTACCTCCGACCCTAAGAACTACAGCTACGGCCAAAACGACAACTGGGGCATCGAGCAGCGCAACTTCCGTGTAGTGTATCATCCAACAGTCACCGACATGGTCACCCATGACATGGTACAAGACTTCCCCCGCTGCGAAGAGCACACCGACACCGCACCTGTCTATGGCGAATACGCCATAGATGTGGTGCTGGGCGAGGATGCCATCAATGTGGCATGTCCCCATTTCACAAAAAACTTCTCCCATGCAGTAAAGGAACTCTACAGCGACGAAGTGCAGGTGGAAGACCCCATGGATTACCTCACCACTGACTTCCCCGAAGGCCATCGCGACGGAGACGAAACCACACTCCTCTCCACCCCCGACGTCTATCGCGGTTACCCTGAAGAAAGCGATTTCCAGATGCTGGGCTATCCGCGCTTTGAACAATACGACTACCGCAATGATGATATAAAACTGCGTTCTTTCGACACTCTGTTGCTGCAAATCCCCACACTCGAAGACAAAAGTGACGAAAGCGACGGCAACCGCACCCTATGGGGCGACTGCGGTTCGGCAAGGCTCTTCATCTCCTACGACGACTTAATTCGACGCGACTTCAGCCGTGTCTTCTACGAAACACAATGCTATTAAGATGACTCCAAAAAAGGGAACATGGGTAATCTTCGACGGTAGCCTGTCTTATGTGGTAGGTCTCTACCCCAATTACTATGAGCAATATGATGCCGCGGTAGTCAACGGGGAAACCAGAACAGGGGAGCGGAGTGAACGTCAGATAGTACTCCGCGACCTATACAGCGACACAGGACACCGCATGAAAGGCACACCCCACGCATATTACCTCGACGCCATCAAGCCCGACCTTCATCCCCTTACTGAAAAGGAGCAGGCTAAAATTGACCGGTTCCGCCAGAACCAACCGGAAGCCTGGCAGCGGTGGATAGATGACGCTACCATCTGCCTGGACTATGTCTATGTAGGCTTTGGGGTACCTCGTGAACAATTAGACAATACCGCCAAAGTGTTACGACGACTGGCCAGACAGTTACCCGAGACCTTCTCCTTTACCAACTTGGTGACTCTGGCAGCATCTTCAAGTATCGACCTCACGGGCTGCACCACAGACTATCACAACAGATTCGAGACAATGGTCTCGTTCAAGCTTGTCTTCCAAGTAGGCGAACGTCTCGGACGGCAACAACTCTTCCGCACTGTCACCGACATCGATACTGGCGACCGCGAAGAAGACCGCCGTCTCCTAAGTGGCGAATTACCTCTGTTTAACAACGAGTGCCTGTTCCTTTTCATCGCTCGCAACACAAAGGAATACCTTGCCCTGCACCCCGACTCCCAACTGCAGGCCTTCTTCGACATACTGAAACCCGCCTTCATGTCATTTATCAACAACAAACGAGACAACGAACTGGCCAACCTATATCGCCGATGGGTGCCCAAACGCATGTTCAGCCGCGAGGAAGCATGGACTCTGGCTGCCGACTGGTTAGACAACATAAGCAGCCTGCACGGGACAGCACCCATTGCTTCTACCCTTCGCACTGCCGAATGGCACCAGCAGTACAACTGGATCTACGACGTATGCAGCTGACATCAACAATCCGGCAATATAAGGAAATCATAACAAAAAATAAAACCTCAAAACATGAAACGTATTTTATTAATCATGACCGCATGCAGCCTGTTTTTTAGTGCATGCGCACAAAAGAAAACCGAAAACCCTCAAAACAACAACACCATGAAAAAGACCTTAGTAGCCTATTTCTCGGCCACCGGCACCACCAAACGCGCCGCCGAGCAGCTCGCCAAAGAGCACAATGCCGACCTCTTCGAGATTGCACCCGAGCAGCCCTATACCGCTGCCGACCTCGACTGGACCAACAAACAGTCGCGCTCCTCGTTGGAAATGAAAGACAAATCTTCGCGCCCAGCCATCAAGGGCTCCTGCGCCAACATCGCCGACTACGACACCGTGTGGATTGGATTCCCCGTGTGGTGGTATACAGCACCCACCATCGTCAACACCTTCATCGAGGCCCACGACCTCAGCGGCAAAGTGCTCAACGTATTTGCCACCAGCGGTGGCAGCGACGTTAAAGGGTCGGCAGCCGACCTTAAAAAGGCCTACCCGCAATACCAGTGGGGCGAAAGCCGCCTGATGAACTAACCCATCGGAAAATACAACCAAAAGAAAGATAGCCTGAGCATTGCGCTACAGGCTATCTTTCTTTTGTGCATACAGAAGGCAGCCTTCAATGTTGTGCCATGCCGTATTGCTGCAAGACACCCTCCACTATTTTTCCAACTCCTCGCCGCGACAGTTGAGAGTTGAAGAAAATTGAAAGTTGAAATTATTGCTTGAATGCTTGATTGCTTTAGTGATTGCTTGATTGTCTGATTGCTTGATTGCTTGATTGTTTGAGTAATTTGACTGCGCCAGCACTCAAGCATTTACACATTCAAGCATTCAGGCATTAATTCAGACAATCATGCAATCTTCTAAATTTTCACTTTTCAATTATTCACAAGCATTCATTCTTTTGACGGAGGGTTGTCGATTGTGTCGGTGGATGTCGGCGAGCCTCCGCCGCTGAATGTGCCGAGCGCACGCATCAGGTAGAAGTAGATACCTATCATCAGCACACACACCATGATGTTGCCGATGCCGATGAAGGAACGGCTGAGGAAAAGCATGGGCATCGCGATCAATAGCAGTTTGGCAAGTGTGTAGCAGTGGAATCCGTTTTTGCGCAGGCGCCACATGAGCACCATGCCCACGATGGAGACGGCATCGAGCAGGGCAGTAAGAAAATAATACCACTGAGGGATGGAGAGGGAGCGCTCCAACAGGATGCCCCATTCATCGGGCACTGCATCGGGATGGGCGGCATAGTAGCGGGTCATCCATGGCAACGCCATGCCGCTGATGAGTTCGCCGATGAACATGATGCCTGTGTAAATAAAACTAAGTATTAGCAGCACATGCAGCGTGCGGAGATTGGATTTGTATTTGATGTCTTCCATTTTTAAAAGTTGAAAATTGAAAATTGAAAATTGAAAGTTGCTGTCGCACCACAGGTCGAGTAATTATTGATTGTCTGATTGTTTGATTGCTTGAGTAATTTTACTGCGCCAGCCACTCAGACAATCAAGCAATCAGACAATCAAGCAATCTTTCATTTGTTGTTGCAGTTTACGGGCTTCCTCGGCGGCACGCTCGGCAAAGTCGGGACCGTTGGAGGCGTAGATGATGCCCCGCGAGGAGTTGACCAACAGGCCGCAGTCGCGCGTGAGGCCGTAGCGGCACACTTCTTCGAGGCTTCCACCCTGGGCCCCCACACCGGGGACAAGGAGGAAACTGTCGGGGGCGATTGCACGCACTTGGGTGAGCATGTCGGCCTTGGTGGCACCCACCACATACATCATGTTGTCGGGTGTACCCCATTGCTGCGAGGTCTCCAGCACTTTCTCGAAGAGTTTCTTTTCCCCTTCCACGGGCAGGAACTGGAAATCGAATGCCCCTTTGTTGGAGGTGAGGGCAAGAAGGATTACCCATTTACCCTCATAGACGGTAAAGGGCTGCACGGAGTCAGCTCCCATGTAGGGGGCTATGGTGAGGGCGTCGAAGTTGAAATCGCCCTGCGGGTCGAGGAATGCCTTGGCATACTGCTGCGAAGTGTTGCCAATGTCGCCGCGCTTGGCGTCAGCAATGGTGAAGGCGGGTTTGTCAAGACTGTGGAGGTAGTCCATGGTCTTTTTGAGCTGCACAAGGCCCTCGATGCCCATGGCTTCGTAGAAGGCCAGGTTGGGCTTATAGGCCACGGTATAGTCTATTGTGGCGTCGATGATGGCTTTGTTGAACTGGAACACGCCGTCGGCGGCGTCGCGCAGATGGGCGGGCATTTTGTTTTTATCGACGTCGAGGCCCACGCAGAGGAACGACCGGCGGGCATGTATCAGGTTAATGAGTTCTTGTCTTGTCATTTTTTTTATTGCTTGATTGTTTGATTGCTTGATTGTTTGAGTATTTGTTGAATGCTTGATTGTTTGAGGGGAGAAAGGTTTTAAGGTTTTAGGGGAGAAGTGAAAATTTAGAAGATTGCATGATTGTCTAAGTGCTTGATTGTTTGAGTGATTTGACTGCGCCAGCCACTCAGGAATTAACACAATCATGCATTCAAACAATAACTCAATTTTATGAGGTTACTTGATGGAATTTCTCGGTAAGCTGCTGGGAGGTGATGTTGCCCAGGTGGTCGTCGGACACGATGCGCCCATGGTTGATGATTATGGCGCGGGAGCACATGGCTTCCACCTCCTGCATGATGTGGGTGGAGAGTAGCACCACTTTGTCTTTCCCGGCATTCTTGATGACGGAGCGTATCTCCTCTAGCTGGTTGGGGTCAAGACCTGTGGTGGGCTCGTCGAGGATGAGAACCTTGGGGTCGTGGATGAGCGCCTGGGCCAGACCGACACGCTGGCGGTAGCCTTTGGAGAGCTGGCCGATACGCTTGTTGCTTTCGGGCGTGAGACCCACCAGCTCTATCATGTCTTCAACACGGCTTTTGCCGTCTTTGATGCCATAGATGCCGGCGGAGAAGCGGAGGAACTCCCTCACATACATGTCGAGATAAAGCGGGTTGTGCTCGGGCAGGTAGCCTATCTGCCGCCGTACTTCCAAGGGATCTTCATAGATGCTGTGGCCACATACTGTGGCCTCGCCCTCGGTGGGTGGGATGTAGCAGGTGAGGATTTTCATCAGCGTGGATTTGCCCGCCCCGTTGGGGCCCAGCAATCCGACCACTTCACCCTCCTTGACGGAAAAACTGACGTCGTCCAGGGCGCGCTGCCCGTCATAGATTTTGGTAATATGCTGTACTTCTATCATATTATTATTGCTTGATTGTCTGATTGCTTGATTGCTTGAGTATTTGTTGATTGCTTGAAAAGTTGAAAATTGAAAGTTGAGAGTTGAGAATTATCCGGGTGCGGCAGCAATTTTCAACTTTCAATTTTCAATTTTCTTGCATTTCCTTGGCCTTTTGCAGCGATATGCGCTCTCCGTTCAGGAAGGCTACCACAAAGGCATCCTTGAAACCCTTCTCGCGCACTTCCTTCTGATAGTTGGCTGCTTCGCGGGCCGTGGCAAAGCTGCCGGTGGTGTAGCAATAGGTGTTCTTCTGCATGTAGTATTCGTAGTCAGTGATGCCCTTGAACTCGCGTGCATTCGCTTTCACTTCTTTGCCGCTGGTCATAAACTGCACTTTATAGACTATGCCCGAAGCAGCGGGATTAGACTTAGGCTGGGGCTCAGGCTCGGCCGGAGCCACCTCCGGGGTAGGCTCGGCCACACGGGGTTCGTCCTTGGGCAGTGGAGGCTCCACATGCGTCTGTGCGGTGGAGGGGACAAAGGTGGTGGGTTGGTCGGCGGCAGGAGCCTCGGGGGTCTTCTCGGCCACAGGTGCAACAGGCGTTGTGTCGACCTTTTCTGGCTTGACCGGTGCAACATCGGCAGGCTTGGCCTGTTCTTTCTTTGAGTTTTTGTCTTTATAGCCTTTCATCTCAATCTTCAGGTTGCCCGGAGCCTTCACACCCTCGACCGAGCTTTTGTAGTTCACAAATGCCTTGAATATGCTCACCACGATGGTGGCCTGTCCCTCGTCAGACATCATATACTGTTCCTCTTCGGGGTTGCTGATAAAGCCCACCTCGGTGAGCACTGCGGGCATGGCGGTCTTATATAGCACGAATATCTCGGCTTGCTTCACACCGCGGTTGATTGTCTTGATGGCCGACTTGTACTGCTCCTGAATATACCCTGCAAAGTCGAGGCTCTTGTCGAGATAGGCGTTCTGATACATGGCAAACATCACATAGCTCTCAGGCGAGTTGGGGTCGAATCCCTGATAGTCGCTGTTGTCCTTGTAGCCTTTCTCCAACAGTATGTCGGCATTCTCCTTCTTAGCCACCTCCATGTTAGCCTTGCTCTGCGAAAGACCCATCACATAGGTTTCCACACCCGTGGGGGTGGAATTGGTCCACGAGTTGCAGTGTATGGAGATAAACAGGTCGGCCTTGGCCTTGTTGGCTATGCGGGCACGCTCCGCCAGCGTAATGTCGACATCAGTGGTGCGCGTATAGATTATCTTCACGTCCGGATAATTGTCCTCAATCAGCTTACCCAGCTTCAAAGCCATCTGCAACGTAAGGGTCTTCTCCTGGCATTTTCTTCCCACCGCACCCGGCTTGTCGCCGCCGTGCCCGGCATCAATCACCACAGTTTTCACCTGTCCAACCGTTTTTTTCTGAGAAAAAGAGGCTCCATTGATGCAGGCAAGCACAATAAAAAAGCAAAATAAGCGTTTCATTTTCAGTTGTATGTTTTTTATTTTTTCGTATTGTACAAAAAGTTGGTATCTTTGCAAATTCTTTTGCAAAGATACGAGGAAATTCGGAAAGTGAAAAGAAATATGCGGAAACTTTTGAACATCTGTTTGTTAGTCTTACTTGTCGGACTATCGGCAGAAGTGTGTGCACAGGACGATTCTGTGCACAGGGAGCCGCGTATCTCCACTCTCCGACCCTCTCTGCAGCTCCAACCGGACTCCCTGCGAGGCAACACCACCCTTTCTTCCCTGACGACCGACACGCTTGTCCAAGGACTCGACAGCATCAATCAAACCGACACCCTGCTCTCCGCCTCCGACAGCACACTCATGCCCGTCATACCCAACTCGCCCAATGCCCTCACCAGCATCGTGCACTACAAGGCCGCCGACTCCATTGCCATCGACATCAACAAACGCAAGGCCCAGCTGTACAACAAAGGTGTTATAGAATATGACGGAATGGAACTCAAGGCCAACGAAATCCGGGTGGACTTCGACAAGCAGACGCTCTATGCACAACCCGTGTCCGACACCAGCGGCAAACCCACCGGACGCCCCTTCTTCAAGCAAGGCGACGATGAATACATGGCCGACACCATCGTCTTCAACTACAACACCCACAAAGGCCTCATCTCCGGTGTCATCACCCAGCAGGGCGACGGCTTCCTCCACGGCTCGCGCGTGAAGAAAGTCAGCGACTCCGTCATGTATCTCAACGGCGGGCAATACACCACCTGCAACTACAACCATCCCCACTTTGCCATCAACTTCACCCGCTCCAAACTCATCACCGGCGACAAGATTTTCACGGGTCCCGCCTACGTCACCATCGAGGATGTACCGACGCCACTCGTGCTGCCCTTCGCCTTCTTCCCCATGTCGCACGACCGCACATCGGGCATTCTCATGCCCAGCTACGGCTGGATGAACAACCGGGGATACTACCTCAAAGACGGTGGCTACTACTTCGCCATCAACGACAACATCGACCTCTCTCTCATCGGCGATATCTTCACCAACCTCAGCTGGGCGGCCGAAGCCAAGAGCAACTACTACGTGCGCTACAAATACAAAGGCAACTTCGACATCCGCTACGGCATCACCAAGGAAGGCATTCCGGGCGACAGCGCCACTTTCCAAAAATTTAGCGACTTCAAGATCGAATGGAAACACGAGCAGGACGCCAAGGCCAACCCCCACAGCCGATTCTCGGCCAATGTCAACCTGCAGAGCCGCAACTACAACAAAAACACCACCAACCGCAACGACTACTTCAACAGCACCACCACCTCCAGCATCTCCTACACCGCACAGCTGGGCAGCTCCCTCAACTTCGCCGCCTCGCTGCGCGAGTCATACAATGCCCAGACCGGCCTCATGAACATCAAGCTGCCCTCCATTTCCCTCAGTTCCTCCACCTTCTACCCCCTGCGCCGCAAAGAGGTCTCCGGTGCCTACCGCTGGTACGAAAACATCTCCCTCGCCTACTCCATGTCTGCCGACAACAACATCACCGCCCAGGACTCCGACCTCTTCAAACTCACCACACTCAACCGCATGCAGTACGGCCTCCAGCACACCGTCCCCCTCAGCCTCTCCATCAAAGTACTCAAATACTTCAACTGGACCAACACCGTCTCCTACAACGAGCGCTGGCACTGGAGCACCATACGCAAGCACTTCGACACAGTCAACAACTCCGTCGTCATCGACACCGTGCGCGGCTTCCGTGCCAACCGCGAAGTGAGCTTCACCTCTTCCCTTTCCACCCGCATCTATGGCATGTTCAACTTCAAGTACGGCCCCCTCAAAGCCATCCGCCACGTCATCAACCCCTCCGTCTCGTTCAACTACCACCCCGACTTCGGCAACCCCGCCCTCAACTGGTGGCAGTCCTACACCGACAACACCGGCTACGTCCACCGCTACTCCATCTTTGAGCAAAGCCTCTTCGGTGGCCCGCCCGACGGACAGTCCGGCCGTATCAACTTCAGCGTGGGCAACAACCTGGAAATAAAAGTGGCCGACAAGAAAGACACCGTCACCGGAACCCGGAAAGTCACCCTTCTCGAAAACCTCAACCTCAACATGAGCTACGACCTCGCCCGAGACTCGCTGCGCTGGTCCGACCTCGTCATATCAGGGCGTACCACACTTTTCAAGAAATTCGTCATCAACTACTCCGGCTCTTTCAGCCCCTACTACATCGACGACGAAGGCCGCAAGCACGACCAATTCATCTGGAAGACCGGACAGAAAAAAATCTTCCAGAAAAACAATTCCACCTGGAGCACCCAGATATCCTACAGCATCAACAACAACACTTTCGAATCCGAAGGCAAATCCAAGAAAGACAAGCCCGCCGGAGAACTCGTCGTGGCACCCATCATGCAGTCGCCCTACAACTACAACCCAGCCCTGCTCATGGGCACCTACGCCGACTTCTCCATGCCGTGGAACGTATCGTTCAACTACACCCTCAGCTACGTCAGCACCTACGTCGCCGCACAATACAAATTCAAAAACGACATCATCCAAACCCTCAGCGTGTCAGCCAACGCCGACATCACCAAGAACTGGCGCGTGGCCGTCTCCACCGGCTACGACTTCGTCAACAAAGGCCTCTCCTACACCTCCATCGACATCTACCGCGACCTCCACTGCTGGGAAATGCGCTTCAACTGGATCCCCTTCGGCTACTACAAAAGCTGGAACTTCCAAATCAACATCAAAGCCAGCAGCCTCAAAGACGTCAAATACCAGAAACAACGCGCCTACCAGGACAACCACGGCTACTACTCCTACTAACCAACCCTCCGTCAAAACCCACAAAACACAAACACCATGACAGAAAAACTCTACCACTCCATCGGCGAAGTCGCCCGCATGCTCAACGTCAACCCCTCAGTCCTCCGGTTCTGGGAGACCCAGTTCCCCTCCATCCAGCCCCACAAAAACAAAAAGGGCACCCGCTACTACACCGACGACGACATCGCCCAGCTACGACAAATCCACCACCTCACACGCGACTGCGGCTACACCCTCGACGGCGCACGCGAACAACTGCGTCTCGACGGCAAACTCGACGACAAGATGCAGCTCATCCGCACACTCACCGAGACCCGTCAGTTCCTCGCCGACCTCAAAGAATTCCTGTAGCCGCATCCCCCCCCATTCCGCATTTCCACATTCGTTCTTGCCTCGCTCTTACAAAAGAACATCGTCACAGCAGCGGTGTAGCTTCAACCCAAATCGGTCGTAAGGTTTATGCCGATTAGTATTTGTTATGTTCCATGTCTTTGCTTGTTCTCGTTTCGAGCAGATTGACCCGCACGAGTTTAGAGGTAAGAACCAAGAGCCAGGAACTGTGGCATACAATCCTGGTTCTTATCTCTTACCTCTTACTTTGCCTTCTGCTGCTTCGCGCGTAATTTACTCTTTATTCTGTGAGGGATTACGTCACCTTTCGTCAATGTTCCGATAGTGTCGCATATTTGTCACCAACGTTCCTCAGTGTGCCTTCAGGGCCCGATGTTGCGCCGTTCTTTGTCATATCGTTTTTCGATATGTTTCCCATCGTTTTCCCTTTGTGAAACGGAAAAGAAAGGGAAAACGATCGAATAACGATCGAATAAATGACGACGCTTGATGGTTACTATATACAGGATAGATCCTATCAACCCAAATCGGTCATTAGGGTTTATGGCAGATTAGTATCTGTTTCGATATGAAAACCTGATGACCGGTTTGGGTTTAAAGCCCGTCGGGGTCAGTCAAGCACGGCTTTCATCTCGGCTTCGTTGCGGTAGGTCATCTGGCGGAAGAGGTTCTCGGCATCTTTCTGGCGGGTGATGCGCACTTGGTCGGCCACATACTGCCGGATGGTGGCATAGCGTTGCAGGTAGAGTTGCCATTGCTCCTCTGTGAGTTTGCGGCACTGGCTGAGCTCGCACAGCACTTTGTAGGCATGGCGGCGGCACAGCGCAGGATACTCCTCCCACCACTGGTTGTAGCGGGCATGGATGTCGTCCCAACTTGCGACTTCGCCGTTCTCAATCTGGGCAATCAGCTCGTCCAGGCAGGACTGCGGCACCAACTGTCCACCCAGGTTCACCCACTCGCGTTCACGCTCGCCTTCACCCAGCGAGGCTTCGGGCAGCGGGGTATTCAGGTCGTCGCCAGAAAGCACGCCCATGGCATAATAAATCAGCATTTCCTCATAGGCCTTGTAGCCCTCGGCGGCCTTGAGCACAAGCACCGGACGCTTGCCCTTCTCCATGCCGTAGGCCAGCACCTCCACGCGCTCCTTGTCCTTGTCGAACTTCAGATAGGCCTGCTCAGTCCAATATTTGAGCAGCATACGTCCGTTGATAATCTCTTCGGCAGTGTCGGGGGCAAAAGGCGTGAAGACAATATGCTGGGCTTTTTTCTTGCGCTTGTCGCGCTTGGCGAACTTGGTGATATTGCGGTTGAGGGCATACATGTTGTACATCCACCAATAGGCGGGCATCACCTCAAGCCGGTTCTTGGACGTGTTGTTGTTCACCAGCGCGAAGGGCAGAGTAATGCTCAACTCGGCGGGATAGGAACCCTTGGCCAGCAGGCAGTAGGAGGCAAAACTGGAGGAGTGTTTGAGGCTGGTGCACAGTCCCGGCCAGAAGCCTCGGCCGGCCACTATCTCGTTGTCAGCAGTGCGGCCGTTGTGGTTCGAGCCCACGGTGCAGCCGGCAGCCATGTTGCTCTGCCCCATAATCAGGGAGGCGATGAGGAACGAGTTATTGTGGTGCTGCTCATGGGCGGGGAAGATGATGTTGTTGCCCACCTCGCACCGGGCAATGGTGGAGTTGTCGCCCACCACCGTGTCGTTGAGACGTACACCGAACTCCAGATGGACATGTTCACCCAAGACAAAGCGCATGGCTATGCAGCCGTATTCGCAAGTGCATCCATAGCCCACCACGCCATCGGCCAGCACAATGCAGTCCTCTATGCGCGAGGGAGCCTCCTGGTCGGAGAGAACGAACACATTGTGGAGAGTGGGCGTGTTCTTTATTACGCAGCAGTCGCCCACATGGCCGTATGAACCCTCGGTGGTGGCAAGCTGTTGACGGGTCATTTCGTCCAGTCGCTCAACCATCTTGGCGTGGTCGCGGTACTTGGCCCACAGGTAAGCGTCGCCGATGGTCATGCCGCTGAAGGGAAGGATGCGGCGGCCACCGTTCTCGTTCATGGGTTCTATCCATTTGTAATCGTTCTTCGTGTCGGGAGCCGTGGCTGTCATCTCACCGATATTGAAAAGCAGACAGCGGTCGCCCACAGTGTAGCCGCTGAGCATCCGCACATGGTGCAGGGCGCAATGGTCACCTACCGTAGCCTCGCTGAGCATGGAGTTGTAAATGCCTTCAGGCAGCTTGAGGTCGCCGTCAGCTATGCAGCCAGGCTCCATACAGCCTATGTTGACATGGCCCATAAAGGTGTTGTTACGGAGGAGGGTGGCATCAAAAGGGTCGCATACGCGGACAAGTGTCCAGTCATCGGCGACGTTACCCTGCTGCTTCAGCAACTCAATCTCGTTGCCGGTCAGCGTGCGGAAAGTGTTTGTTTTCATGATGATAAGATATATATAATTGATATGAATGAAAGTACAAAGTACGGAAAAAAAAACGACATAGCAGGAAAAAATGTTAAACGATACTAAAAAAACGCAACAAAATCGCACTTTGTGTGTCATATTAGTGGAAGGTCTCTTTATGTCGAACAATTCAGAACAGAGAAATGAAGAAACTATTTTACGCTGCAGTTATTCTGCTTTTATCACACACGGTTGCCGCGCAATCGTTCAGCGGCCAATACGACTGGGTCAAATTCTTCGCCGGATATGAGCGCGATTACTATCCGTCGCAGGGAATCTACTGCACCGAGGTGGATGACTCGGGCTATGTCTATTATTACGGCAGCTTTGGCGACGTGTGTACGCAGGGGCTCTACGGCTTGGAGGGGCGGTTTGACACCACCCTCACAGAAGAGATGTACCGGCAAGGAAAGTATAATGTGTTTATTGCCAAGTACGACACGCTGGGCAACCGCCTCTGGATGCGCGAGGTGAGCTCCGACTATCAGGCACGCCCGGGGTGGATGGAGCTGCACGGCGACACCCTCTATCTGCTGGGTACATGTGGAATGCATGGTAACGACAATTGGCTGTGGCTCTTCGACACGATGATACGAGCTAGGGATTTTCTCAGCACCCCTGCCGCCAATTGGCGGCCTCCATACGACGGCCGGTTCAATTTCTTCACCAAGATGGACTTGAATGGCAACGTGCTGAACACAATCTATATGCAGTGTCAAGACCGTGCAGGCTACCACCACAACACCTACAACAACACTTGGTATTATAGCCGACAGGCCAGAACCAACCTGTTTGGCAAAGGTCCCGTGGCGATGCATGTCGATAAGACGGGTTGCCTTTACTTGGTGCTCAACTGCGCTTGGACGGGCTTGAAGGACAGCGTCTATTCCGTCATCACCTACAATGGCGACAGCACCTATCGCAGCGACTTCTTGCTGCCGTACAACTTTATCTTAGGCGACTCGGGCGGGGTAGGCAGCTGCTCACGGCCCATGATGTACAAGTTCGATGCCAACGGGCGACTGCTGTGGCACAAGTTTGTCGCCTTTGAGTCGGACGGTATCCCAGCCATGAACCTCCGCTTTCTATCTCAATTCGGCATCTGGGACACTTGCGCCGTGCAGGCTGAGTGGTATATGAACTTTAACGGATTTGATGCCGACGAGGATGATAACATGTATCTTTCGGGCAACTTTGAAGGATTGAACCCGCCAACCCCTTGGTGGAGTTACGAGGGCATAGAGTATGAATACCCCTGCCGCATATATTTCGACAGCACACACTATGTGCAGATGAACCACTTTGCGGAGGCAGAGACAAGCAATCATCCATTTGTTGTCAAGTTCGACACCTCAGGCACGGTGCAGTGGGTACACGAGCCACACTTCCTCTACAACGACCGACACAATTATCAGACATACAACCATATCGGATATAGCAGTGTGACCGCGAGCGACAGCTCGGTGTATGTGCTGGGCGGCATCAATACCCTTTTCGATGAGGACACCATCTTCTTCGGAAACGGGCAGTGGTTTGAGCGCGGCGGCGACAGCGAGCGGCATCATCGCTATCCTCTCTTCTTGCGGCTGGACAAGGCGACAGGCCAGTGCGTCAACTACGGCACCCACTACTGTCCTGGCTGGTGGGATGACGACGGAGTGTCGCCCGCGGCTGGCATGACTTGCGGCGGATCTTTTCAGCGTCATTTTGTGCATGACAACCGCCTCTATGCCAGCATCGCCTATCAGATAAACCCTACCGAGGATGTCCCCTTTATGGCCGTGTGGCAGACCGACCGGCGGGTGGCAGACACCATGCGCATACATTGCTTGGGCTTGTGGGACTATCATTACTACCCACGCGAAGGTGGCAGTGTGCTGTTCGACTTCACCTTGCGCTACAAGGACATCACCCTCGACACGTTCTTCTTCACCAATGCCCGCGCCAGCGGCAGCGCAGCAGCATTCGGCATGTTCCGCGAGGATAGACCCCACACAATGCTGGAACAGTTCATCGACTGGGAACAGGACTTGCGTTTTACCCTTGCCGACAGCCCCGTTGCACTGACTGCCACCGCCACCAGTGGGCTACCCGTCAGCTACACGAGCGGCGATAGCACGGTGGCCACTGTCGATGGCAGTACCCTTCGCTTGCATCGGGTGGGCGAGGTGCAAATCACTGCCACACAAGAGGGCGATGCCGACTATCTGCCTGCCCCACCAATCACCCGTACAGTAATAGTCCGTCAAGACACAGTGGGTATCCTTTCGGCAGATGAAGACGGAGGAATCCTTGCATACCCTAATCCCTTCACTGACCATGTAGAGGTGTATTGTGGCTCGAACAAGATTGTTTCCGCCTACCTCACCGATATGCAGGGCCGCCGCGAGGAAGTCCTCCTCACCCCCACAGGCCCCGACCGCTACACCCTCGACCTCACCTCACGCCCCCCTGCCGCCTACCTCCTCACCGTCACCACCGCAACCGGCAAGACCCACACCATAAGACTACTGAAACAGAGCGACATTTTTGGACAATAATGGAAGATTATTTTGCCATGTGAAATAATTGTCGTATCTTTGCGAAAAATTTCGTTGCGAAGATTTTCGCAATCATAAAAGACTAATTATATGAATCCTTTCAAGTTTGGAACGATTGTAGAAGGTGATTTCTTTACCGACAGAGTGGAAGAAACGGCAGTGCTGCTTCAGAAGTTGGACAGCGAGAACCATATTGTGCTCATCAGTCCGCGCCGTTTTGGGAAGAGCAGCCTGGTGCAGAAAGTGCTCTCGCAAGTGGACAGGCCACAGATAAGGATTGACCTGCAATATGTGATGAGTGTGGACGACCTCGCCGCGCAGTTGCTGAAAGCCATCTTCAAGATATACCCTATGGAGAAGGTGCGTCATGCGATGACGCATTTCCGCATAGCCCCGACTCTCTCGATGAATGCCGTGACAGGGGCTATGGAGGTGAGTTTCCAGCCTACAGCCAAGGCGAGTGTGCTGTTGGAGGATGCCATGGCTGTACTGGAGAAGGTGACCACGGCAGAGAACCGTTTCATCGTGGTGCTTGACGAATTCCAAGAGGTGGTGAAGATACAAAAAGGGTTGGATCGACAACTCCGCTCATTAATGCAACGGCAGCATAATCTGAACTATATTCTGCTGGGAAGCCAGGAGTCGATGATGGAGGCCATCTTTGAAAAGAAGGGTTCGCCGTTCTACCATTTCGGACAGATGATTCGCATGGGCAAGATACCCTACGACGACTTCCACAAATATATCACCGACCGGATTGATGCCGAAGATGTGGCAGACGAGATTCTGCAGTTCACGGCATGCCATCCTTACTACACACAGCAGTTGGCATCGCAGGTATGGGAGATGATGCGCTGGCAGGATACCCACTGCGGTATTGTGGAGAAGGCTGTGGTGGCACTGGTGGAGATGCACGACTTGGACTATGAACGGCTGTGGCAGAACATGAACCGCACCGACCGTTACACATTGAAGCAGCTGGCACTCTCGCAGATGCCCATGCAGAACCGCAGTCAGGCTTCCAGCACATCCTACAGTTCCCTTTTGCGACTGATGAAGGCGGGCTATGTGGTTCGTGTGCCGCAATACGAGATAGAAGACCCCTTCTTCCGACGGTGGATATTGAAGAACGTGCAGTGATAGACCCCTATTTAGAAGGGTGGTATGCACCATTCCTATTCACTCCCACTTCTCCACCTCGGCGGTGACGGCTCAAAACAATGAGAAATACAAAATAGAAACATACCGATAAACAAAACCCCATATCACCATGAAAAAAGTAATATTCTTTGCCATCTTAATTCTCAATTCTCAATTCTTAATTCTCAATTCATTAAGGGCTCAAGGCTTCGAGTGGGTACGCACCTACACGGGAGCTGAGGTTACCTCCGGAGTGACGACGAACCAGCTGTTGGGTTCTTGCGTCGACTCGGCGGGCAACCTCTACATCCTCGGCGAGTTCTCTCCGCAGGCTCAGTTGTGCGGAGAAAGCCTTTTGCCCATGGATGTCATTACAACGCCACTCAAGAGCGCCGTAGTGATTGCCAAGCTCTCCCCGTCAGGTGAACTGCTGTGGCACAAGGCTATCTACAATGGCACTACCTCGTGCTACGCTTATGCCTTGCGCATGGTGGGTGACAGTGGAATCATGGCAATGGTGCAACTCGAATTGCCATACGATGCTGGGGGCTATAGTGAGTATAAAAACTTGTACTATTTAGATACACTACTTACTGGCAACGACGACTACCTAATGTCTACCGACAGTGTGGGCAGAAAACAAAATGCCTTCATCTCGTTTGATTTAGATGGCAATGTCACTGAACAGCATTTTGTCTGTGTTGGATACACGGACTCAATAGGTAATATCTTGACCCCAAGGTTTATTCGTGGAACAAACCTTGACAACATGACAACAAATTTACTGACAGGGGAAAGTTTCAACATTGATGCCGACGGCAACATCTATGTCATTCGTAGCGTTCATGCCGACATAGTTATCGGCCCGTATGACCCTAATACAGCCGATTATCGCATGTGGAGAGTTGATGACGGTACAATAGGAGCCATGAGGATAGCGGTTGACGGTACCCATTTCCTGAAATACGAAATACCTAGTCCGACTGCCTTGTGGAACCAACAGATTCTGAAGTTCTCTCCCCATTTCGACAGCTTGCTGGATGCTGTGTATATGTTTGATTCTACTTTGAATCGTCAATGTGGCACAATAAAAATAAACTCTTTTAATATTGATGTTCAGAATAACATGTATATAACAATGATAGGCGAGGATGTTCCTGCCCATATAGGTATAGCTAATTCTAATTTGTTGCACTTGGGTGACTCGTTTCACACTACGACTTGGATGATTAAATACGATTCAAATTTATTTGCAGAAAATGTGGCTCAATTAACGTTTGATGGAAATGGTGGTGACCCAATCATGGCTATTAAAGGGACGAGTGTAGACGATAGTACGAATACGATATTCCTTTATGGAGGTGTTTCGTGGACTTTACAGAGTCAGGTCAACGGCATTCTTTATAGGGATAACACACTTGATTTGGTCGATAGGTCTAATTTTTGGCTTCGTTTAAACATGGACGACCTTAGCCTTCTTTCTGTCGGGAGAATGCATCCAACTACTGGTCATTCAAGTAGGTGCATGTTAGGTGCATTGGCGACAAGCAATAACAGAGTCTTTGCCCAAACTCTTTTTAATGGGGCAGTCTTTGGCGACACAACACTTCAACCTTCAAACTTCTCTCTTGGTTTCGTGGCATGGGATTATAGCGGTCATGAAATAATGGTAAAGACCTATGGTTCACAATCCAATAGAAATGGTTTCTCCCAGACGCATATCACAGATAGTACACTATATCTTACAGGATATATCTATGAAGATGTGGCTTTCGACACAATAGTGACGCATAACTATGGTTCTAGTCAAGCATATATCGCCAAGTATGTTGATCCCGCTTTTGCCCAGCCTTACGTGCATCCCTCTAGCAGGCAGGAGCAGACGATTGAATGGCAGCAGGACTTGGTGTTCACCTTGGCTGACAGTCCCGTGACGCTCACCGCCACAGCCACCAGCGGGCTGCCCGTGTCATACACCAGTAGCGACAGCACCATCGCCTATGTCGAGGGCGACCGGCTGCACCTTGTGGCAGACGGCTACGCATGGCTCACCGCCACGCAGGACGGCGACGACCACTACTTCCCTGCCGAGCCTGTGCAAAAGCTCCTCACCGTGGGCAATGTCGGCATCGCCACCGTCGGCGCGGACGGACAGGCCAAGGCATACCCCAACCCCACAAGCGGCAGGGTGACCCTCGACCTCGCCAAGATACCACCCGCACCCCCGCTGCCCTACCACAAGCCAGGCCCAAGCGACAGCAGAGACGTGGACATGGTGCTCTATACCAGCCCGGGGGCTCCCTTCTCGCAAACTGAGTCCGCCAACTTCCCCTACCACCAACGCTACAACATGAAGGTGAGCGGAAGCGCACTGCAGTCGCACAACGGCATAGTAACCGCGTGGCTCACCGACATGCAGGGCCGCCGCGAAGAGGTGGTGCTCACCCCCGCAGGCCCCGACCGCTACACCCTCGACCTCACCAACCGCCCCCCGGCCGCCTACCTCCTCACCGTCACCACCGCCGACGGCCGCGAACTCACCTTCCGCCTCATGAAGCAGTACAGCCGAAAATAGAACCCCCCACACCCTCCGCTCAAACAAAACGACATCTTCGGTTTACTTTATTAGGTTGGTACAGACAATAGCCCTTTAAGACAGAAAATGTGCGTATCACGGCAAATATATACCTTGAAAATGTGCGTATCTACACAATATTTTGGTTTGTTTTGTGTTATTATGGCGTATGAGACGCAAAATATATAATGATTTGCTTCGCTGGAAGCAAGAGGAACAAGGGCGTTGTGCCCTGCTGATAGACGGCGCACGGCGCGTCGGCAAGAGTTACATTGTCCGTGAATTTGCCGCAGGTGAATATCGTAGCGCATTGATTATCGACTTCAGCATTGCACGTGCCGAAGTCAAGCAATTGTTCTCGGACTACGCGGGCGATATAGACATGCTGTTTATGAACCTGATGAGCATCTACAACGTGACGCTCTATCACCGCGAGTCGCTTGTGGTCTTCGACGAAGTGCAGGAGTGCCCACCGGCACGGCAAGCCATCAAGCACTTGGTGGCGGACGGACGTTACGACTATATTGAGACAGGCAGTCTTGTCTCAATAAAACGCAATGTCAAAAACATCATCATCCCTTCGGAAGAACGCCATATTACACTTTATCCGATGGATTTCGAGGAGTTCCTCTGGGCTGTCGGCAACGAGACGATGATGGATGCCATCCGCATGAATTATGGGCGAAAGCACCCTATGGGTCCGCTCCACCGCAAGGCTATGGAGTTGCTACGCCAGTATATGATTGTGGGTGGGATGCCGCAGGCCGTACTGGCTTTTGTGGAAACCAAGTCGTTTGAGCGTACCGACCGGATGAAGCGCGACATCCTAGCACTCTACAAAGCCGATATCGCCAAATATGCCACGGGGCAAGAGACTCACGTGTCAGGAATCTTCGACCAGATACCCTCGCAACTGCAACGCCATGAGAGACGCTTCAAACTGTCGTCGGTATCCAAGGGTGGAAGGATGCGGGATTTCCAAAACTCCTTTTTCTGGCTGAGCGAGGCAATGACGGTGAATATTGCATACAATACCACTGAGCCCAATGTAGGGCTGGGCATGAATGTGGAACGGTCGTCACTGAAATGTTATATGGCCGACACGGGGCTATTGCTGTCTATGGCATTCGACGAAAATACCATAGTGTCGGAAGAGCTATACCGCAAACTGTTGCTCGACAAGCTGGAGGTCAATGCGGGTATGCTCATGGAGAATCTTGTCGCCCAAATGCTGCGTGCCGCAGGGCACAAGCTCTATTTCTACAGCAACAACTCGCGCGAGGAGGCCTCCGACCGTATGGAGGTGGACTTCCTGATAAGCAAGTCGGCAATCACCTCGCGACACAATATTTCTCCCATAGAGGTCAAGTCGGGCCGACGTTATGCCATCACCTCGTTGAACAAGATGATAGACAAATACTCCAACTACTTATCGACCCCCTATGTGATTCACACTGCCAACTATGCGGAAAAGGATGCCATCACCTATCTGCCTGTCTATATGGTGCCACTTTTATAACACAATGAATTTTAATAATTGAAAAGATATGAAACGTCTGTTATTTTTCTCAACCCTCCTCACCGCCACCACCGCCGACGGCAAGCAGATAACCCTCCGCCTGATGAAGCAATCCGACATCTTCAGCCGATAGGCAATAGCTGTTCCGCCATGCTTATAGACTATGGAAGATTTATTTTTCAATAAAAAACAATTATGTAAGATTTATTTTGTATCTTTGCAACACAAAAAACGTTGATATGTTTATACGTTGATATGATGTGACCTGTTCTGATTATCAACATTCAACCTATCAACATCTAACAAGTTAACACCATGGAAATATGAAACATCACAGTATCAAAATCATCACCGTCATGTTGGGCGCAGCAATGTCGTTTGCCGCCTGCGGTAACAAGGAAGAAATTTATTCCACAACTCATCCCATCGTCGGAAAGTGGCAATACCAAAGCGCTACAGCAGAAATAATTCATTTTGGTACAGGTGACACCGACACAGTATTCGACCTCGGTGACTCTGCCCCATGGAAGAATATTGTTTTCCTGCCAAACTATACGGCAGTCATCGAAGTGCAAAGTGAAGACACTGTTGTGCCACCCAGCTACGTCATTAAAACTTTCAAATGGAATCCAGGATTCGAGACAGCGTGGAGTAAAGTTGTTGAACTCTACTCAGAAGAGGGGTTTTATGCGGGGATATATATTGAGGAAAACAGTAATGGCATTCTTAAATTTGGAACATCTGGTCCAGCTGACTTTGAAGCACATAACCAAGTGTGTTATCATTACACGTATAGCTGCAGACCTAATAATAGTCCCACACACTCCACCTACTGAATCAATCAGAGACATTCTTTTAAAGTAAACGGGGGCGGGCATCTTGCGATGTCCGCCCCTGTCGGCTATTGTTTCTATACTTGTGTTACTTGTAGCGTTCCTTATATTTGTCGATTTGACCCTTCATAGAGTCTACGCAGTCCGACACGGCCTCCTCAAAGGTATCGGCCTGTTTGCTGTTGAACAGGGTCTGGCCGGGGAGGTTGAGCGAAAGCTCGGCAATCTTGTTGTTGTCGCTCTCAGGCTTGTCGACTTTAAGGATTACTTCGCACTTGGTTGCATTGTCGATGAGACGGTCGAGTTTAGCCACTTTGTCCATGACAAATTTCTCCAGCTTAGGGTCTGCCTTGAATTTTACGGCATTGATTGATGTGTTCATAGTGATCTCCTTACTTTTTATATGCCCTTGGATGGGCGTGTTTATATGTTTCTTTCAAGTATTCACGCGATACGTGGGTGTATATTTCGGTTGACGACAGCGAACTGTGGCCCAGCAGTTCCTTGATGGCATCGATGTTGGCGCCCTCGTTGAGCATGTGTGTGGCAAACGTGTGCCTGAACACATGGGGGCTTGTCCGCTCGGCGTGGGAAAGCGGCCGCATATAGCGCTCCACTATCCGGTACACCTTCCCGTCGCTCACGGGCTTCCCTTTGCTGTTGACAAACAGGCGGTCGGTCAGCTCCAAGCCGGGGCATTGCGCGGCCTGCAAAGCCATCGTTTCCTCCCTTAACGCAAGATATCGGGAAATATTGTGTGCCAATTCCTCTTCTATCGGAATAATCCGTTCTTTGTTGCGCTTACCCCTCACTTTGATGGACAACGACGAGAGGTCGACGCTCGAAAGCGTCAGGCCTGCCAGTTCGGAGCGACGCATACCTGTCTCGTACAACATGCGGAGCACCAGCCGCTCCATCTGCCCGTCAAACGTGTCGGGGAAGTCTTCGGAATAAATCTGCTCCACCTCCGATTCGCGGAAGAATACCGGCAATCGCTCCGGTCTCTTGGGAGGCACGACCTTGGCCATGATGTCGCGACCCAAGCCTTGATGCATACGCAGATACTTGAACCACGCCCGCAGGGCGGCCATATCCTTGACCACCGTGCCCGGACGCTTGCCCGCATCCATCAGGCTCATCTGCCAGTCGCGCACATCAGTGCCATTAATCTCCTCTACCTCGGCCACCTGCCGGCTTTCCATAAACCGCGCAAACTGTTCCACCACCTCCACGTAGTACTTCACAGTCCCGGAAGCAAGCCGGCGCTCGACACCCACGTATTCGGCAAAACAGTCTATGGCATTCTTTATTTTCACAATTGCAAAGATACACAAAAAAAACGTATCAATAGTTAAAATCTCAAAAAAAAATTTACACACCGTATCCTTCATGCCCACAAAACACACTGGCAAAACCAATATGACCAGCCTGTCGCAGCATATGCCGCACCTCCCGAAGACATCGATTTTTAAACAAAAATATAATCAAACCCATCCCATTTACACAATTATTCGTATCTTTGCACGTTTTTATTATCACCTAAAAAGACACCTAACAGCATGAAAGCCTTAATATTCCTCATCTGTCTAACCCTGCTGGTTGTCACCCACGAGCTGGGACACCTGTTCTTTGCCAAGCTCTTCCACACCCGAGTGCGGCGCTTTTACGTCTTCTTCAACTGGAAGTTTTCCATCATAAAAGCCAAAAAATTCAACGGCAAGTGGCACTTTCTTTTCTTCAACGCGAAGACCCCCGACTCATGGGACGAGAAAAACCTGCGCCCCGAAGACCAGAACAACACCCTTTGGGGGCTCGGATGGATACCCCTGGGCGGCTACTGCGACATTGCAGGCATGATTGACGAAACCAAGGATGCCAAAGACCTCGAGAGCACACCCCAGCCGTGGGAATACCGCACCAAACCCGGTTGGCAGCGCCTCTGCATCATCTCCGGCGGCGTGCTGGTCAACTTCATCTCCGCCCTTCTCATCTATGCAGCCATCTTCTCGCACTGGGGCACCGACGAACTGCCCCTGCGCAACGCCCGTCTCGGCTACGAATACAGCCAGGTGATGCTCGACGAGGGATTCCAGAACGGCGACATTATCTACGCCCTCGACGGCGAAGAGCAGTACGACTTTGCCGACATGACCAAGAAACTCGTGCTCGACAAACCCCGCACAGCCACCGTCATGCGCGGCGACAGCCTCGTCACCTTCCCCCTCAGCGACAACCTCCTCTCACGCATAGCCTCCGAAAACCCCAAACGGCTGCTATCACCCCGCTGGCCTTTTGTCATCAAAGGCTTTGCCCCCGGCTCGATAGGCAAACACTACGGACTGCTTGAAGGCGACAGCATCGTCAGCATCAACGGCATCCCCACCCCGTCGGCCATAGAAGTGACCGCCACCCTCGGCACCCTGGCCGGCGACAGCGCCATCATAGGCGTTTACCGCAACCACCAGCTGACAGAAGTCCCCACTCTGCTCGGCAGTGACGGGAAACTGGGCATCTATGCCGTCGACGACATGGGCAAACTCTTCAACGTCATCCACCGCGAATACACCGTCTGGCAAGCCATCCCCGCCGGCATCAGCTACGGCTGGGAGACACTCACCACCTACGTATCCTCGCTCAAAATCCTTTTCTCAAAAGGCGGCACCAAAGGACTCGGCGGTTTCATCAGCATCGCCAACCTCTTCCCCGACCATTGGGACTGGCACCAATTCTGGAACCTCACCGCACTGCTCGCCATCATCCTGGCGTTCATGAACATCATACCTATCCCCGGGCTTGACGGCGGACACATAGTCATCACCCTGTGGGAAATGATCACCCGGCGCCCCGTCAACGAGAAAGTGCTCAACATCATACAAAACATTGGCCTTGTCCTGCTGCTACTGCTGCTGGTCATCGCCAATGGCAACGACCTCATCAAAGTATTCAACGGCTGGATGAAATAACCCTGCGGCACAGCAGCACACCGATGAAAAAAATAGACAAACTCATACTCAAGTCGTTCCTCGGCCCTCTCCTGCTCACCTTCACTATAGCGGTGTTTGTGCTGCTCATGCAATTCGTGTGGAAATACATCGACGACCTCGTAGGCAAAGGTCTTGAAATCAGCGTTATCGCTGAGTTGCTTCTATACGCATCCGCCACCTTTGTCCCCATGGCCCTGCCTATCGCCGTACTCTTCGCCTCCATCATGACAATGGGCAACTTCGGCGAGAAATACGAACTCGTGGCCATGAAAGCCGGCGGCATATCGGTGCGCCGCGTCATGATGCCCATGGCGCTCGTCGCCCTGCTACTCACCGGCATTGCCTTTTACTTCGCCAACAACGTGCTGCCCATGGCCATGTACAACTACCGCAGCACCCTCTACGACATACAGCGCAAGAAACCCGCCGTCAGCATCCGCCCCAGCGAATACTACAACGAAATCGACGGCTACGTCATACGCGTCAACAGCAAGGCCCCCGACGGCCGCACCCTCCGCGACATCATCATCTATGACCACACCGCAGGCATCGACCGCACCAACATCATCGTGGCCGACCACGGCTTCATGCAAACCACACCCGACGACCACTACCTCCTCTTCACACTCTTCAAAGGCTACACCTACAGCGAACCCACCGACGGCGAGAACTCCGACAAACGCCCCCTCACCAGCATCGGCTTCGACAAACAAGTACTCACCTTCGACATCTCCAGTTTCGCCTTCAAGAAAAGCGACGACGACCTTTTCAGCGGACACTACCAGATGCTCAACGTCGCGCAGCTCGACTCCAACATCGTATCGCTCGAACAATCCCTCGACTCGCGCTATCAAGAGCTGAAAACCAACATGACAAGCAAAATGCGCGCCTACACCTACTACAACTACCACGAAAAAGACAGCGCAGCATACATCGACATAGCCCAATGGATGGCCGACACCAACCTCGCCGCCCGGACCAAAGTACTCAACCAAGCCCGTATCACCGCAAACAACGCTCTCAACGATGTGCAGAGCTACACCTCCATCATCGACTCGGACAAAGAATACATCAACCGGCACTACATAGAGCTGATGCGCAAATTCACACTCTCCGTCGCCTGCATCCTGCTCTTCCTCATTGGAGCGCCCTTCGGCTCAATCGTGCGCCGCGGCGGACTGGGCATGCCCCTCGTCGCATCGGTCATATTCTTCGTACTATATTATGTAGTGGGCATGATAAGCGAAAAATCTGTCCGCGAAAGCGCCATGGGTCCCATTGGCATGTGGGTCTCCACCTTCGTCTTCATACCCATCGGAGCCATCCTCACATGGCAAGCCACCACCGACTCCAAGCTCTTCGACCTCGCCACCTGGAAACGTTGGCTCCACTTCAAATCCCGGCGCACCGACCCACCCACAACCCCCGAACAAAGCTGACCCCATTCTTCATAATAACATCGTTGAAGCGTCGTTGAAAGCTTGTTGAAGCGTCGTTCCGGAACCGCCCACTGCAACAGCCATTCAACCTTCCCTCAACCCAGCAAGAACCTCCCGTTATATTCCGGAAACCGAAAAGACTATATACCAACAATATACATCATTCAACAAAACAGCACATACTAAGCAATACACTGTATTACAGCGACAAACAACAAAACAAACACATCACTACCTGTCGAAAAGGGTCAAAAACACAAAACAGCCCCCAGTCAGGCACCGTCCAAATGGCACAAAGAAGGCAGCACAATGATTTTTTCACCAAATTAAAGCATTTAAAAACAAATGATTAAAAACAAATGTTGAGAAAAAAACAAAAAAAAATTTGTGCAATGAAAAAAAAGTAGTATCTTTGCAACCTCAAAAAAAGAGAAAGAGTTGTTTGACATAACTGAAAAGCCGATGTAACTCAGTTGGTAGAGTAGCTGATTTGTAATCAGCCTGTCGGGGGTTCGAGTCCCTTCATCGGCTCGAAACACTCCTGGTGGAACCAGCAAGGTGTCATCGGAGTAAGTATGGGGAAGTCGCATAGTGGCAATTGCAACAGACTGTAAATCTGTCCTCTTCGGAGTTCAGTGGTTCGAGTCCACTCTTCCCCACAAAACCTACTGAAAAGCGGAAGTAGCTCATTTGGTAGAGCGATAGCCTTCCAAGCTATAGGTGGCGGGTTCGAGCCCCGTCTTCCGCTCAAAGAAAAAAGCGGAAAACAGGCACGAGGACGCCGACGCTATGAAGTAAAAAGCTGCAGTAGCTCAGCTGGTAGAGCGCATCCTTGGTAAGGATGAGGTCACCGGTTCAAATCCGGTCTGTAGCTCTTTTTTTATGCAAAAATTTGAGGACGGGACAACACCCCCGCCCTCGTAAAATGTGAAAATAATATTTGTTAACATTAATACGTATTAAAAAATGGCAAAAGAAAAATTTGATCGTTCTAAACCGCACGTCAACATCGGTACTATCGGACACGTTGACCATGGTAAGACCACTCTGACCGCCGCTATCACCAAGGTGCTGGCTGAGAAAGACCCCACTCTCGCAGAAATTAAGTCATTCGACTCCATCGACTCTGCTCCCGAAGAGAAAGAGCGTGGTATCACCATCAACACTGCTCACGTTGAGTATCAGACTGCCACTCGTCACTATGCACACGTCGACTGCCCCGGCCACGCTGACTATGTGAAGAACATGGTTACCGGTGCTGCCCAGATGGATGGTGCTATCCTCGTTGTTGCCGCTACCGACGGTCCCATGCCTCAGACCCGTGAGCACATCCTGCTCGCCCGTCAGGTTGGTGTTCCCCAGTTGGTTGTTTTCATGAACAAGTGCGACTTGGTTGACGACCCCGAGCTGCTCGACCTCGTTGAGATGGAAATCCGTGAGCTCCTCAGCTCCTACGATTTCGATGGCGACAATATCCCCATCATCCGCGGTTCCGCTCTCGCCGCTCTGAATGGCGAAGACCCGAACGGTTTGGGTGTTTCCGCTGTCAACGCCCTTATGGACGCTGTCGACACTTGGATTCCCCTGCCCACCCGTGCAGTTGACAAACCCTTCCTGATGCCCGTTGAGGACGTCTTCTCCATCACTGGCCGTGGTACCGTTGCTACCGGTCGTATCGAGACTGGCGTTATCCACACCAGCGACCCTGTCGACATCATCGGTAAAGGTGCCGACAAACTGTCGAGCGTTGTGACCGGCGTTGAGATGTTCCGTAAGATCCTTGACCAGGGCGAGGCTGGCGATAACGTCGGACTGCTGCTCCGTGGTATTGACAAGAACGAGATTGAACGCGGTATGGTTATCGCTGCTCCCAAGTCGATTCATCCTCACCACAAATTCGAGGCTACTGTCTATATCCTGAAGAAGGAAGAGGGCGGCCGTCACACCCCGTTCAAGAACAAATATCGTCCGCAGTTCTATTTCCGCACCACCGACGTGACTGGTGAGATTACTCTCCCCGAAGGCCGCGAGATGGTTATGCCCGGCGACAACCTGACGATCACCGTTGATCTGATTGAAGACATCGCTATGAACGAGAACCTGCGCTTCGCTATCCGCGAGGGTGGCCGTACCGTTGGTTCCGGTCAGGTAACTAAGATTCTTGACTAATCTTGAATAAACCAAAGAGTCTCCCTGCCCGTCAGGGAGGCTTTTACAGGGGCATAGTTAAATGGTATAATGACGGTCTCCAAAACCGTAGTTGGGAGTTCGATTCTCTCTGCCCCTGCAAAAAAATTGATATCAAATGTCTAAGTTCGGAAATTACGTAAAAGACAGCTACGATGAATTGGTGCACAAGGTGTCGTGGCCTACATTCAAAGAGCTGCAGAGCAGTGCCGTAGTGGTGGCTGTTGCGGCCTTAATTTTAGCCCTTATCGTTTTCTGCATGGATGTCGTTTTCGGTGTCCAAAGCATGGGATGGAAGGGATTGCTTGGATACTTTTATGCTTTAATCGGATAGGCAGGCTGAAGGAGCCGGTCTTGCTTCCCAAATTCTTTTGAGACAGGCTACCTGCTATGTTTAAACGATTGAAGAACGTTCCCTGCGGCACCAGCCGTGTAGCGGACGAGTATAAACCCACTATTCTTTAAGTTACAGCATGGAAGAGCAGTCTAAAAAATGGTATGTTGTCAGAGCCATAAGCGGCAAGGAGAAGAAAGCTAAGGAGTACATCGAAAGCGAGATGGCCAAACGAGGCTGGAGCGAAGATGTGCCCCAAGTTCTTATTCCTACCGAGAAGGTCTATGCAATACGCAACGGGAAAAAGGTGGTCAAAGACCGCAATTATTTCCCCGGTTATGTGTTGATTGAGGCCAATTTGCGCGATGAGATTATCCCAGTTATTCAGAATGTTCCCAATGTAATGGACTTCCTGCGCGAATCGGACGGCGGCAAACCAATCCCCATGCGCCAGTATGAGGTGAACCGCATCCTCGGCAAGATGGATGACCAGATTGATGCCATCGACGGCAATAGCGACACCTATCTCGTTGGAGAGTCGGTCAAGGTTATTGACGGCCCGTTCAGCAGTTTTGCCGGTATTGTCGAAGAGGTGAACGACGAGAAGAAGAAATTGAAAGTTACGGTCAAGATTTTCGGTCGCAAGACACCCCTTGAGCTTGGCTACAACCAGGTCGAAAAAGAATAGTGTAATTAACATCAACCTTATTAAAAATTTGAATCAATGGCAAAAGAAGTTGCAGGATTGATTAAATTACAAATCAAAGGCGGTGCAGCGAACCCTGCTCCTCCCGTGGGACCCGCTCTGGGTGCCAAGGGTGTGAACATTATGGAGTTCTGCAAGCAGTTCAATGCCCGTACACAGGATCAGGCTGGCAAGATTGTGCCTGTCATCATCACTGTGTATACCGACAAGTCCTTTGACTTTGTAGTTAAAACTCCCCCTGTTGCCGTTCAGCTGAAGGAGCTGTCGAAAGCCGCCAAGGGTTCTGCCGAACCCAACCGCGTGAAGGTAGCATCCGTCACTTGGGAACAGGTGCGCCAGATTGCAGAAGCCAAAATGCCTGATCTGAACTGCTTCACAATTGAATCAGCGATGAGCATGGTTGCCGGCACTGCACGCAGCATGGGTATCTCTGTAAAAGGCGAGAACCCCCTTGCAAAGTAAACGAAACAATTATTAACCGTGGTAGCATCGCCGACAGAGCGGTGCGGTGACCACAGAAAACAAGAATCATGGCAAAATTAACGAAGAAACAGAAAGAAGCTTTAGCCAAATTCGACAGAAACCAGGTCTACTCTCTTGAAGAGGCTGTTGAGGTTGTAAAAAACATCACCTACACCAAGTTTGACGCATCGGTTGACATAGACGTCCGTCTCGGTGTCGACCCCCGCAAGGCCAACCAAATGGTCCGCGGCAGCGTTACCCTGCCCCATGGCACGGGTAAAACCGTTCGTGTATTGGTGCTGTGCACCCCCGACAAGGAGGAAGAGGCTAAGGCAGCCGGAGCTGATTATTACGGTCTTGATGAGTACATCACCAAGATTAAAGGCGGTTGGACGGATGTAGACGTTATCATTACCATGCCCAGCGTAATGCCTAAGGTGGGTGCTCTCGGACGCATATTGGGTCCCCGTGGCCTGATGCCGAACCCCAAAACTGGCACTGTTACAATGGAAGTTGGCAAAGCCGTCCAGGAAGCCAAGGCCGGTAAGATTGATTTCAAAGTGGATAAATATGGTATTATTCACACTGCCGTCGCCAAGGTTTCTTTCGACAGCAACAAGATTGTCGACAACGCCCGTGAGGTGCTGCAGGCTATCATCAAACTGAAACCTGCCGCCGCCAAGGGAACCTACGTGAAGAGTATCTGCATCAGCAGTACGATGAGCGCAGGTGTGAAAGTCGACACCAAAGCCGCCACACTGTAACAATTAATTATTGAAAGGTCATTATGAGAAAAGAACAAAAAGGCCAACTGATTGACCAATTGTGCGAAGAGATTAAGGCTTACCCCCTTATCTATATTGCAGATATCGGAGGTTTGGATTCGACGCTTACAAGCAAGCTGCGTCGTGCCGCTTTCCGCAAAGAGGTCAAGTTGGAAGTCGTCAAAAACGCCCTTTTGATTAAGGCCATGGAGCGCACCGGTACCGACTACTCGGAGTTGTTCCCCGTAATCAAAGGCGAGACTGCCATAATGCTTTCTAACACCAACAATGCTCCTGCAAAACTCATCAAAGAGTTCCGCACAAAGGAGAAGGGTGCTCAGAAACCCGTTTTGAAAGGCGCTTATGTTGAAGAATGCTTCTATATCGGAGAACAGCATCTTGACGAACTTGTCAATATCAAGTCCAAGAATGAACTCATTGCCGATATCGTGGCTCTTCTCCAGTCGCCAGTCAAGAACGTTGTTTCCCAGCTCCAGTCTGGTGCAAACACCATTACCGGTGTACTGAAAACATTAGAGGAGAAAAAGGCTGAATAAGCAAAAAAGGGGCAGACACCCTTAAGAGTCTGAAAAACAAAATTAGTAATAAAAACATTAAAAACAATAAAGTCATGGCAGACATCAAAGCTATTGCTGAAGAATTAGTAAACTTAACCGTTAAAGAAGTAAAAGAACTCGCTGACGTTCTGAAAGAAGAATATGGTATCGAGCCCGCAGCTGCAGCTGTTGCAGTTGCCGCCGCTCCCGCTGCCGGCGCTGCTGCCGCCGCAGAGGAGAAGACCTCTTTTGACGTTATCCTGAAAGGCGTTCCCGATGCCACCAAGAAACTTGGTGTTGTGAAGGCTGTTAAGGATATGGCCAGCCTGGGTCTGAAAGAGTCCAAGGAACTCGTTGACAACGCTCCCAAACCCGTTAAGGAAGGCGTTAGCAAAGACGAGGCCGAATCTCTGAAGAAAGCCCTTGAAGAGGCTGGTGCCGAAGTTGAGATCAAATAGTATAAACTATAGATTTCTACGAGGAATAAGGCCTCCGGCTTGACCGGAGTGCCTATTCCTCTTTGCTATGGAATCCAACGCATGTAAACCACATGCAGACCTTTCCCTACCTCTCCATTGGAGCAGTAACCAGCAATGAATCATATTTGTTAATTGTTAATTCTTAATTATTAAGTCCCTTGGATAACAATCAACCTATCGAACAACCTATCGAAAAGCCTATCGAGGTGGTAAATTTTGCATCTGTACGCAAATATGAATACCCGGATTTCCTTGATATACAGCTCAAGTCTTTCCAAGATTTCTTCCAGATAGAAACCAATCCCGACAACAGACTTGACGAAGGTCTCTTTAAAGTATTCAAAGAGAATTTCCCCATTTCGGATGCACGAAATAATTTCACGTTAGAGTTTCTCGATTACTATATTGACCCGCCCCGCTACACAATTGAAGAATGTATCGAGCGCGGATTGACCTATAGCGTTCCGCTGAAGGCCAAACTGAGACTCTCGTGCAATGACCCTGAGAACGAAGATTTCCAGGCTATTGAACAGCCTGTATATTTGGGTATGATACCCTATATGACACCCAAGGGCACTTTTGTCATTAACGGTGCCGAGCGAGTTGTTGTTTCACAGCTGCACCGTTCCCCCGGCGTGTTCTTCGGCACACAGTTCCATTCCAACGGTACGCAGCTATATTCTGCCCGTATCATTCCTTTCAAAGGCTCTTGGATGGAATTCACGACGGACATCAACAACGTGATGTACGCCTATATCGACCGAAAAAAGAAACTGCCCATCACCACACTGCTGAGGGCAATCGGATTTGAAACGGACAAGGATATTCTCGATATCTTCTCTCTGGCCGAGGAAGTGAAGGTATCCAAATCCAATCTGAAAAAAGTAATCGGAAAACAGCTTGCTGCACGTGTTGTAGACTCATGGACCGAAGACTTCGTCGACGAAGACACCGGTGAAGTTGTCTCCATGGAACGTACAGAGGTCGTCATCGAGCGAGATAAAGAACTTACAGAGGAAGACATTGAAAAAATCATGGAACTCGATGTCAAAACCATCCTTGTCAAGGTGGAAGACCATGATGGCATCGATTACTCTGTAATTTACAACACGCTGAAGAAGGACACTTCCAACAACTCTAAAGAGGCTGTTGAATATATCTATCGCCAACTACGTAACGCAGAACCCCCAGACGAGGAAACTGCTCGTGGAATCATTGAGAAACTGTTCTTCTCCGACAAACGCTACGACCTTGGCGAAGTGGGTCGCTACCGTATCAATACAAAACTGAATCTGGATATTCCCGAAGATGTGCGCGTATTGACCCAGACTGACATCACCACAATCATCAAGTATCTCATCCAGCTAATTAACCAAAAAGCCGATGTAGATGATATCGACCACCTGTCGAACCGCCGTGTTCGTACTGCAGGTGAACAATTATACAACCAGTTTGGCGTTGGACTGGCACGCATGTCACGCACTATCCGTGAGCGCATGAATGTCCGCGATAACGAGGTATTCACACCCACGGAACTCATCAACGCAAAAACGCTCTCTTCGGTCATCAATTCATTCTTCGGCACAAACCAGTTGTCGCAGTTTATGGACCAGACCAACCCCCTGGCCGAGGTGACACACAAACGCCGTATCTCGGCTTTGGGTCCGGGAGGACTTTCACGCGAGCGTGCAGGCTTCGAGGTTCGAGACGTTCACTATACCCATTATGGACGTCTGTGTACCATCGAAACACCTGAAGGCCCCAATATCGGTCTTATCTCCTCTTTGTGTGTGTATGCAAAGATTAATAATCTCGGATTTATTGAAACTCCGTACCGCCGTGTTGTCAACGGACGTGTTATGCTTGAAGAAGAGCCCACATACTACACTGCAGAGCTTGAAGAGAACAAGACCGTTGCACAGGCCACTACACCGCAGGATGAAGAGGGTAATATTCTTGCACAGCGTGTGAAAGCCCGTAGACAGGCCGACTTCCCCATCGTAACACCCGAAGAAATTGACCTCATCGACATGGGCTCCAACCAGATTGCATCTATCGCTGCATCCCTGATTCCTTTCCTTGAGCACGACGACGCCAACCGTGCACTAATGGGTTCCAACATGATGCGTCAGGCTGTCCCGCTGCTCAATCCTGAAATACCCATTGTGGGTACCGGCATTGAGAAATCTGTTGCCGAAGACAGCCGCGTTCTGCTCAATGCCCTCGGCGACGGTGTTGTAGAGTATGTCGACTCTACCAAAATTGTCATTAAGCACAACCGTACCGAGAAAGAACGTCTCGTGTCCTTTGACGAGGATGTTCGCGAGTACAAACTTACCCGCTACCAACGCACCAACCATTCCACATCCATCAATCTTCGCCCCATTGTCAAAAAAGGCGACAAGGTTAAAAAAGGCCAAGTACTTTGCGAAGGCTACGCCACACAAGGCGGCGAGCTGGCTCTTGGCCGCAACATGATGGTTGCCTTCATGCCTTGGAAGGGCTACAACTTCGAGGATGCTGTTGTTATTTCCGAGCGTGTTGTCCGCGAAGACATCTTCACCTCCGTACACGTAGAAGAATACACTCTCGAAGTCCGCGAAACCAAACGTGGCCTCGAGGAACTTACACGCGATATCCCCAATGTCAGCAACGATGCCACCAAGGATTTGGATGAAAACGGTATCATCCGCATCGGTGCCGAGGTAAAAGAGGGAGATATCCTTATCGGTAAAATCACTCCTAAAGGTGAATCCGACCCCTCACCCGAAGAGAAACTCCTGCGTGCCATCTTCGGTGACAAGGCTGGCGACGTGAAGGATGCATCTCTCAAGGTTCCGCCTTCAGTTCGTGGTGTTGTCATTGACAAGAAACTGTTTGCCCGCATTGTCCGCGACCGCAAACAGCGTGCCAAAGAGAAAGAGCTACTGGCTAAACCCGAAGAAGAGTACAACCATGAATTGGATGAACTGAAAGAAAAGCTTGTCGACCGTCTGCTCATTATCCTTGCAGGCAAGACATCCAACGGGGTTTACACCAATCACAAAGAAGAGCTCATCCCCAAGAAAGTCAAATTCACCTCCAAAGCTCTTAAAGCAATCGATTACACTGAAGTCAGCCCCAATAAATGGACTTCTGATAAGGAGACCAACAACCTTATCAAAGACCTGCTGAACAATTACAACATTAAACATCGTGAAATCAATGGACGCTTCACCCGTAGGAAGTTCGCCCTCACTGTCGGCGACGACCTGCCAAGCGGAATTGTCCAGATGGCCAAAGTCTACATTGCCATGAAACGCAAACTGCGCATCGGTGACAAGATGGCCGGCCGTCACGGAAACAAGGGTATCGTATCCAAGATTGTCCGCGCCGAGGACATGCCGTTCTTGGCCGACGGCACTCCTGTCGACATCGTTCTCAACCCGCTGGGTGTGCCTTCACGTATGAACCTTGGTCAGATATACGAGACCGTCTTGGGCTGGGCAGGTAAGAAACTCAACAAACGCTTCAAGACTCCCATCTTCGACGGTGCCACCCTCGAACAAATCAATGGATATATGCGCGAAGCTGGATTGCCCGAAAATGGCCGCACCTACCTGTACGACGGCGAGACGGGCGACCGTTTCGACCAGCCTGCAACTGTCGGTTATATCTACATGCTCAAACTGCACCACATGATTGACGACAAGATGCATGCACGTAGCATTGGACCATACTCCCTTATCACCCAGCAACCCCTTGGTGGTAAAGCGAACTTCGGTGGTCAGCGTTTCGGTGAAATGGAAGTTTGGGCTCTTGAGGCATTCGGTGCATCGCATGTCCTGCAGGAAGTCCTCACCGTCAAGTCTGACGATGTCATGGGCCGTGCCAAGGCATACGAATCCATTGTCAAAGGCGACAACATGCCTGTTCCCGGCATCCCCGAATCGTTCAACGTCCTGGTTCACGAACTGCGTGGCTTAGGCTTAGAGGTAACATTTGATTAATTCTGAATTAAGATATCCATAACAAACAAGAGTCTTAATTCTTAATTCAACAACAAGATGGCTTTTAAACAAGAATCACAATTAAAGAATGATTTCAATTCGATAACCGTCAGTTTGGCATCACCGGAGTCCATCAAGAAACGCTCCTATGGTGAGGTTACCAAACCTGAGACAATCAACTATCGTACATACAAGCCTGAGCGGGACGGTCTTTTCTGCGAAAAGATTTTCGGACCCACTCGCGACTGGGAATGCCATTGCGGTAAATATAAACGTATCCGTTACAAAGGCATTGTATGCGACCGTTGCGGCGTAGAGGTAACCGAGAAGAAAGTCCGTCGCGAACGCATGGGTCACATCGAACTCACCGTTCCTGTCGCTCACATTTGGTTCTTCCGCTCCTTGCCCAACAAGATTGGAACCCTGCTGGATGTCCCAAGCAAAAAACTTGAGCAAGTAATCTATTACGAGAAATACATTGTTCTCCAACCCGGCAAAGCCACTCTCAACGACACCCCCGTCAAGAAACTTGACCTCCTGTCCGAAGAAGACTACTATGCCATTACCGAGAACCTGCCGGCCGGCAACGACCAACTGGATGACAGCGATCCCGATAAATTCATCGTCGGAATGGGTTCCGAAGCACTCTACAAACTGCTTTGCGAACTCGATCTGGACAAGATAAGTTTCGAGCTCCGCGACCGTGCCTCCAAAGAATCCTCTAACCAACGCAAACAGGATGCACTCAAGCGCCTGAATGTAGTAGAATCTTTCCGCGAAAGCCGTCGCAGAATGCTTGAACGTGGTATGGACAACCGTCCGGAATGGATGATTATGACCATCATTCCAGTCATTCCTCCCGATCTTCGTCCCCTCGTACCACTTGATGGCGGCCGCTTTGCCACCTCCGACATCAACGAGCTCTACCGTCGCGTGATCATTCGCAACAACCGTTTGAAGAGACTCTTCGAAATCAAAGCCCCCGAAGTGATCATGCGCAACGAAAAGCGTATGCTTCAGGAGTCCGTTGACTCTCTCTTCGACAACAGTCGCAAAGTCTCCAGTGTGAAATCCGACAGCAACCGCTCTCTCAAATCACTCTCCGACTCACTCAAGGGCAAACAAGGTCGTTTCCGTCAAAACCTGCTCGGTAAACGTGTCGACTACTCTGGTCGTTCCGTTATCGTGGTTGGGCCCGAACTCAAGATGCACGAGTGCGGTCTCCCCAAAGATATGGCCAGCGAGCTGTTCAAACCTTTCATTATTCGAAAACTCCTGGAACGCGGCCTCGTCAAAACAGTGAAGTCTGCTAAACGTGTGGTTGACCGTAAAGACCCGGTCGTATGGGAAATTCTCGAAAACATACTTAAAGGCCATCCCATCCTGCTCAACCGTGCTCCTACCCTGCACCGTCTCGGTATCCAGGCTTTCCAGCCAAAACTGGTGGAAGGTAAGGCCATCCGTCTGCACCCGCTCGTATGTACTGGCTTCAATGCAGACTTCGACGGTGACCAGATGGCTGTTCATGTCCCACTGGGCAATGCTGCAATCCTTGAGGCACAGCTGCTCATGCTCTCCACTCACAACATCCTCAACCCCGCCAACGGTGCCCCTATCACCGTGCCTTCACAGGACATGGTCTTGGGACTCTACTATATGACAAAGCCGCGTGTCTCCACCGAGAAAGAAAAAGTTCTTGGCGAAGGCTACCGCTTCTACTCTCCCGAAGAAGTCATCATAGCATACAACGAGAAGCGAGTCTCGCTCAATGCTTGCATTAGTGTACGTATCAATGCCGAAGGACGCGATGAATTCCAATTTGTCAAAACCGACAAAACATTCATGGAAGTCATCAAAGACCGTGATGGCAAAGTACTGACCGATATTGACTGCAGCACACCCGCCGAGATAGCTGAGCGCAGCCGCACTGAATACGAAATCAAGCGCGACAACGACGGCTACCCCATTCTCGACGAAAAAGGACACTTTATTAAAACCGACCGCATCCGCACCACCGTTGGACGCGTCATCTTCAATGAAGTCGTCCCCAAAGAATATGGCTATGTCAACATGGTGCTCGGAAAGAAATCTTTGCGTGACATCATCGGTGACCTCTTCACTGCATGTGGCAACGCAGTCACTGCCAACTTCCTCGACGACATCAAGAACATGGGTTACCGTCAGGCATTCCGCGGCGGTCTCTCCTTCAACCTAGGAGACGTAATCATTCCCAATGAGAAAGAGGTGCTCATTGCAAAAGCCAACGAAGAAGTCGAAGAAGTGCTGGGTCAGTATTCAATGGGTCTTATCACCAACAACGAGCGATACAACCACGTCATCGACATCTGGACCACTACCAACAACCGTCTCACCGAGACTCTGATGAAACAGCTCAAGGCCGACAATCAGGGTTTCAACCCCATCTATATGATGTACGATTCCGGTGCCCGTGGTAGTAAAGAGCAGATTCGTCAGCTCTCCGGCATGCGTGGACTGATGGCTAAACCTCAGAAAGCTGGTGCCGCCGGCAACGAGATTATCGAGAACCCCATTATCTCCAACTTCAAGGAAGGACTTTCGGTTCTTGAGTACTTCATCTCTACCCACGGTGCCCGTAAAGGTTTGGCCGATACCGCTCTTAAAACCGCTGACGCTGGTTACCTCACCCGTCGTCTGGTTGATGTTGCTCACGACGTCATCATCACTACCGAAGACTGCGGCACCCTCCGTGGACTGCCCACCACCGCCCTTAAAAAAGGTGAAGACATCGTTGTACCTCTGGGAGAAAAACTGCTCGGTCGTACATCCGTACACGATATTATCCATCCCCTCACAGGCGAAATCATCGTCAAAGCTGGTGAAGAACTGACTGAAGATATCTGCAAAATCATCGATGAATCACCCATCGAGGAAGTCGAAATCCGTTCTGTACTCACATGCGAAGCCAAACATGGTGTCTGTGCCAAGTGCTATGGCCGCAACCTCGCCACCGGCAAAATGGTGCAGAAAGGCGAATCTGTCGGTGTCATCGCCGCACAGGCTATCGGTGAACCTGGTACCCAGCTTACCCTCCGTACATTCCACGTCGGTGGTGTTGCCGGTGGTAACATTGGTACCAACTCTAGTCTTTCGGCAAAATACGAAGGCCGTCTCGAAATCGATGAACTCCGTGCAATCCCCTACACTGACAACGATGGCAACACCTATCAGATTGTCATGGGACGCTCTGCCGAGTTACGTATTGTCGACGAAAACACCAACATCACCCTCTTCTCTGCCCTGCTTCCATACGGTGCAAAACTATACAAACAAATCGGTGACCATCTGGCCGTAAACGATTTCATTGCCGAATGGGATCCCTACAACGCTGTCATCATTTCCGATGTACCCGGTAAGGTGTCTTTCGAAAATGTCATAGAAAACATCACCTATCGTGTTGAGAGCGATGCCCAGACTGGTCTGCAGGACAAGGTCATCATCGAAACCCGTCAAAAAACCAAGAACCCCACCCTTAACATCCTCGATGAAGAGGGCGTCATACAGAAAGTATACGACCTGCCCGTGGGTGCACACATTGGCGTTGACCAAGGTCAGATGCTCAAGGCTGGTGACATCATGGTCAAAATACCGCGTAGCTTCGGTAAAGCAGGCGATATCACCGGTGGTCTGCCCCGCGTCACAGAGCTCTTCGAGGCTCGTAACCCGTCCGATCCTGCCATCGTGGCCGAAATAGACGGTATCGTCAGCATCGACAAGAAACTCAAGCGCAACAACCGTCAGATCACTATCACCAGCAAGACAGGCGAACAACGCACCTACCTTATCCCCACCTCCAAGCAGATTCTTGCTCAGGACAGCGACTATGTCAAGGCAGGTACTCCCCTCTCCGACGGTGCCATCACTCCCGCTGACATTCTGGCCATCAAAGGCCCCATGAAAGTGCAGGAATACATCGTCAACGAAGTACAGGAGGTTTACCGTCTGCAAGGTGTGAAGATCAACGATAAACACTTTGAGGTCATTGTCCGCCAGATGATGCGCAAAGTCGAAATCGAGGATCCAGGCGACACCCGCTACCTTGAGGGCGAATTGGTCAATAAGATCGACTTCCACGAGACCAACGACGAAATCTTCGGTATGCTGGTTGTAGAAGACAAAGGCGATAGCGAGAACATCCTGAACGGACAAATCATCTCTGCACGCCGCCTCCGCGACGAGAACTCAATCCTGCGCCGTCAGGACAAGAAACTCATTACAGTCCGCGAGGCTCACCCCGCCACCGCCAAGCAGATTCTGCAGGGCATCACTCGAGCCTCTCTGCAAACCAAGAGCTTCATCTCTGCTGCATCCTTCCAGGAAACCACCAAAGTCCTCACCGAGGCCGCCATCAACGCCCGTCAGGACTTCCTCGAAGGCATGAAGGAGAATGTTATCGTCGGTCACCTCATCCCCGCAGGTACGGGTCTCCGCGAATACGAGAACCTCATCGTTGGCAGCAAGGAAGAGCTGGAAAACAACATGTAATCAATCATTCTAACGACTTATTATGGCTAACAATCGAAACAATACCCCGCAGGATTTAAAGCTCGATATGGCTCCTGATGTGGCAAACGGCACCTACAGCAACCTTGCCATCATATCACACAGCCCAAGCGAAATAATCCTTGACTTTGCCCAAATGTTGCCCGGCACTCCCAATCCTACCGTCCGCTCGCGCATCATCATGAACCCCATTCATGCCAAACGCCTGCTGGCAGCCCTCAACGACAATATTCAAAAGTACGAGCACAACTTCGGCCCCATTGTCGACCCACAATCGGCCATGAATGCCGACACTGTACCCTACGACATCCTTGGCAAAGCTTAAACAGCTACAGCCAATCACACACACTTCAAGCCGCGACATGCAATGCTGTCGCGGCTTTTTGTTTTCACTCAACACACACCTTCCCGCCCTCATTCCTGATGAGCCAATAGCTTATCAGTTGCACCGAAATATTTATCATAAAAAGACTAAAAAATGACAAAAACGCAGTGTTTTAAACAAAAATGAGGCAAAAAAAAACATTAACATTTTTTTTATAAATAGTTTTTTTCCCTTACGCACCTTCATATCGCAGGAATATATTTTATGCTAATTCATGCATTTACATCGAGAACAAACATTTACATTACCTTGACAACTAAAAATAATTGCTGATATTAACAAAAAAAAGTGTAATTTTGAAGTCTAAAAAAAATTACATTATGGGACGAAAAACATCAATAAAACCCAGCAATAATAACATAGGTACTGAAAGAACAGTATCTTATCCTGTACATGAATTTGATAACTATTTCAAAGAGGACTATGCCATCATCATGAATCCGGTCCCCTATCTGAAGCGGATAATCTTCGACATACCAAGGCGAGTGGTAGGCAACAGCATTATTCTCATCACAAAAGGCACCGCCCACGCAACATTCAACTTCAAAGACTATCCCATCAAAGCCGGTGACATCCTCATGGTTCCTGACGACAACATCCTTTCCATAGACAAATTCTCCAATGATGTTACGCCATGGATAGTATCAGGCAACTTTAACAGCCCGATAGAGAAAGAACTGGTTGGTTTCGACACAATCTTCATGCACCTCTCCCAAGAAGAGTTCAAAGTAGTGGAGAAATACTTCACCTTGATGCATACCATAGCGTCCAAACCCATCTATGGACCCGATGACTTCAAGCATCTGTTTTTCTCTCTCATGTACCGCATTCGTGAGATGCACAACGAGCGTGTCGGCAACAACAAGCAAACCTTCACCTCCTCCTCAAAACAGTTGACCGCCAATTTCATCAACATCTTGATTCATCAAGATGTCCCCATGCCCAATATCAAACATTTTGCCAAAACTTTAGGCGTTTCCGAGAACCATCTCAGCATCACCGTAAAAAAAGAAACCAACATCACTGTGAAAAAGTGGATTGAGCGGAAAACCGAAGCAACCATGCGGATGCTCCTGATTGACGAAGCCAATTATTCTTTGGAAGACATCTGCAATATCATCGGCTATAGCTCACCGCCTCAGGTGGTACGATTCTTCAAAAGAAGAACCGGCATGACCCCCTTCGAATTCAGAAAAGCGAAACTGAACGAGAAAGCCCTGCTCAACCTATAGCAGCATCTTCTCATCCATTCATTATCTCCACCCGGCTGCGACCCTCGCCGTGCCGGGTGATGCGTATCTGGGTACTGATACGTTCATTCAGCTCTTCCCGGTGCGATATAATGCCCACTCGACGGTTGCCTTGCCCTGCAATGCTGCGCAACTTCTCCAGGGTCGACATCACACTATCCAGGCTCTTCTCGTCCAACGTGCCGAATCCCTCGTCTATAAACAGGATATTCACATTCAAGTCGGGACGGTTAAGCGACGACAACGCAAGCGACAACGCAAGCGACACCATAAACCTTTCGCCGCCCGACAACACCGTAGCGCTCCGCACCGCATCCTTGTTGTAGCGGTCCATCACCAGAATAGACAGTTTTTCGTTCTCTTCGCTGCACGTCAACTTGTACCGGTCGGTAATCTGTTCCAGATAAATATTGGCATTGTGCAGCAGAGGCCGCAAGATATGGGTTTGCACCAGTGTGCGGAACCGTGTGCCTCCGAAACGCTGGTTAATGGCATACCATTTGTTATACTTTGTCAGGGCAGCATCCAACCGCTTCTGGGCTGCTGCAGCCCGCTCCCGGTTCTTTTCATCCGAATCCAATGCGCTCTTGGCTGATGCATAGCGCATCGTGGCTTCGTTCAACTGTTCCTCGACATGGCTCTTGGCAATCCTCAGTTCTTCCATGTCAGGCTCCTTGTCTTCCGGCGACAAATGCAACTCCTCCCGCACTTGCGCCACCGTCCCGACAGCCTCATGATAGGCATCCGTCGCCGACTTCAGCGCCGCACTCACATCCGACATACGCTTTCGCGACTCATCAAGTCTCTCTTTTCCTGCAATAATCTCCATTAGCGACTGCTCTGTGTGGCCTTCCTGTGCATACCAGCCGTTCAAAACAGACCTGCATCCTTCCAAAATGGTCTCAAGACCCTGAATCTGTCCATGCAGCATTCCTACATACGACAGCAGTTCGTTCCACTCCTTCATAGCCGAGGGGTGATCAAGACCTTTGGGCTCGCACTCCATCTCCCATGTGGGATAATACCCCGTCACCTGCTGCACAACGCTCTCCATTTCCGTCCACTGGGCTTTCTTACGCTCCTGCTGTGCCGCAGCAGTGTCGTATCGGTTTCTCCGTTGCCGGTATTCTTCAGCCTTGGAGACTATTTCCTCCTTCGTCCCCAGCACATTATTTTGCCATTCCGGATAAAAGCTACCCACCAACTCCGAAATAATCTGCCTGGTCTCATCCTTGTCTTTCGACATACGCTCCGACTGAGTCTGGCTATCGAGGATAGCCTGCCGGTTCTTGTCAACCCCCGTCCGGGCGGCATTCAACGCCTTCACCGCAGCAGTCAATTCCGTGTCAAGCTTGTTCTTTTCACGCTGGAGACGATTAATCTCCTCCTGCAACTTCTCGGCGTCTTTTTGTTTCGATTTCAGGGCTTCCTCCTGCTGCTGCAGTTCTGTCATAACGATCTTCACCTTGTCGGCAAAAGAGTCGTCATACTTTATCCCCTCTGCGGCCAGTTCCTTCATCATTGCCTCCTCGGCCTTTCCTATCTCCTCCAACTTGCCTTTGGCCGACTGATCCTGCACTTTGTACTGTCCACTTTTGGTGTCGTATCTGCTTTTGGTGTCATCGCGGGCAGCAATGGCCGAGTCCAGTCGGGCCTTGGCCTCCTGCAAAGCCTGTTCTAACGGAGTGAGCAGGTTCCCGAAATCCTCATCGAGGTGCATCTCGACAATGTGCTGGCCGCAAAGCGGACAGGTTTCAGCATGCTCCTTGGCCAACCGTCGACGCAACGCCTTCAAATCCTCGTCCAGGCTCAACTTCATCGTATTGTACTGCATGGCCTGGGCATCATACTGCGCTTTCGTCTGGTCGAAAAGCAGTTGCTTGGCATAGAGTTCCTTCCCGTCAGCCTCCAATTCACCCAATAATTGCTTGGCAGCTTGAGCCGCCTTGGAAGCATCCTCGCGCATCAACCCGATCTGTCTGTGTCGGTCGTCCCATTTCTCAAATCGTTTCATTCTTTTCGACAAATCGTCGAGAGCCTGATTGGTCTCTGCAGGATTCAAACGGGTGCGCCGCTCGACCAGCGTATCTATCTCCTTCTGTTTCTGTTCCACCGCCTTAAATGCGGTGTCATGTTGCTCTTCAGCCTTTCGGCATTCCTCTTTCAGTCCGGAGGTTTTCGCCTCCTCCTGCAACTTGGTGCTCTGCAATTGCGTCATATCGTCCACGCACTTGGCATAATGGTCCAACCGAACACCAATTTCGGCCGCATGGTCGTACATCTCTACCCTGTCGGACTGATGCTCTATCCACTCCTTTTCCTGCTGCATAGCGGCCTCTTCCTGCGCATTCTGCCTCTCCTGCCAGCGCAGGTCGGCAAGCAACTGGAAAAAGCGCTGGCGGCAACGTTCCACCTTCTCTCCAGCCTTGGACAAGTCCGATTCAGTCTGTTGTTTCAACTCCAGACTCCGGCGCTCCTTTTCCGTAGCGTCCCACAGGGCTACAAATCGCTGCATAGCCCGGTATTCCTCCCCATCCATAATCGCCTTTGCATCCTCCATGCGCCGCTGAGCCTCCTCTGCTTTCTGTCTGTTCTCCCCTATCCGGGAGACCTTGGCAATCAAGTTGTCCAATTCATTCTTCCGTTTGCCCAAATCGTCCTGCATTTGCCGTCCCTCTGCCTGCTGTTGCTGCAGAGTCTCTCGCTGCTCGTCGGTCAGCAGGTGTCCTTGCTCTGTCTGCAGGGTGGCTTCCACCATCTCACGTTCTTTCTTGGCACGGTCGAAGAGGCTCTTCACAGCATTGCCGTATGCCGAAAATATCTCAGTATTGGTCAGCTGCTCCAATATCTCCTCCCTCTCTTTCTTTTCGCCGCACAAAAACGAGGCGAACTGTCCCTGTGCCAGCATCGCCATGCGGTTGAACTGTTTGAACGAAAGCCCCACGGCCTGCTCTATCTGGCTATTGCGCGTGTCCACCCTCACCCAGTCGGCCGAACCAGTCTTCACCGTCCACTTAGGGTCGCTGTGTCCGCCGGTGCGTTTCAATCCCAACTCCAGACGGGCCCGGTACTCCATTCCATCGTTGCCCTCAAACACCACCTCGCTGTAACAATCATCTTTGTACGATATACCCAAGCGGGTATACTGGCTTATGCTGCCAATGCCGAGAGATTCTCCAGCACCCTTGTAAACCTTGAAATAATTCTGTTTCGAGTCCGTCACTCCCTCGATGCGCGGCGTGGTCTTGTACAGGGCGAGAGAGATGCCGTCAAGCAGCACCGACTTGCCCACGCCGGTATCGCCCGATATGAGAAAAACAGGTGCCTGCTGGTCGCTGACTCCGTCATACAAGTCATGTTCAAAATCTATGTCAGCCCGCTCTATCGAGGCAATGTTGCGCAAATGCAGTTCCTTAATTTTCATGTCTAACGGTATTTGTCTCTTCTGTCTGACGGCGCAATTCGGCCTCCACTTCCTTGAAGGCTTCAGCCAACTCGTCAATATCCAGTTCGGGGTACTGGTCCTGTGTCTGCCTGATAAACTCCATGGGGTCTGTCATCTGCTGCAGTTCTGCCACCTCGAAGAGGGGTTTATCGTCCGCAGCAGTCTCCTCGTCGGCATGAAGCCAGACAGTCTTGGGATTAAAGCGCACACGTCCGCTGCACGGCTCGATAAGCTGGTAAACCTGCTGGTTAAAATCGGCCGACAGGGCGGTGTTGTATTCCATCACAAATCTAAAATAGCCTGCCCCCTGCTCTGCGACAAACCGTTTGACGGCCTCCAATGCCTCTCCCTCGGTAGTGGCCGCGCTGTCAACCGGCAGTTCGTAGAAATGATACTTCTCGTCAATACGCAAGCGGGTCACCTTTACATCGCCGCCGTGGCGGTCTATCTCTACCAGGCTTACGCTGTGGGGATACTTCTCGTCGCAACTGACGTGCAAGGCGCTGCCCGAATAGCGCATCACGCCGGCGGGATAGACGCTCACAGGCTCATGCTCGTCGGCGTAGCCCAGTGTCTGCGGGCGATGAATATGTCCCAAGGCAAGATAGTCAAAGCCAGCCCCTGTCTCTTCGGGCGGCACAGTCTGCACATTGCCTATGTCGAAGCCGTGTCCAGTGGCATCCGCGCCCGATACGGCCATGTGGCCCGTCAGCACCACGGGCAGCCCATCGGGGTTCTGCCGGGACACATAGTCTAACAGTGCCTGGACTGTCTCGCGCCGGGGCGTGGCCACGAAGGGCATGGCAACCACAAACCCGGCAGGCAGGCGGACAATGAACTCCTCCTGCCAACCGTCGGGCTTCGCAAGACTGTCTGTGGCTGGGGGCAGACCCACCAACTTGACATGTCCGAGACTCCACACTGCGTTGTCGGCATGGATGCGCGAAGCCGAGTCATGGTTACCGGCAATGATGACGATGGCCATTTCGGGGAAGCTGTTGTGCAGGTCGACAAAATACTCGTTAAAACAACGCTTCACTCCCGCCCCCGGCTGCTGGATGTCGAAAATGTCACCGCTCACCACCAGAGCGTCGGGGCAATACTCCCCACACCAACCCTTCAGCTGCCTGAAGAAATGGTCGTGCTCTTCCTCGCGGGTGTAGTTCTGGTACATCACCTGCCCCAAGTGCAGGTCGGCGGTATGCAGTATCTTCATTGTTTAGCCTTTTCTTCTGGTTTTGTTTGCCCCGATGGGCATCATTCTATAGTCCCCGACAGCCTTCGGGGCTCTTTCCCCACTCTAAAGTCACGATGTATCTCCGCACTGCCGACACTCTAACTTCGTTCCTTTTCCCTTCTGTTTCCCTTATTTTTCCCTCATTTATTCGCTATAAAAGGGAAAACGATCGGAAACAAATCGAATAAATGACGAATAAGGAACGACGCTACATGGTCGTTTATACGGAACGGCCCCGCGGCTGTGGGAGCGGTGCGGGGCCGTTGGTGTATATTGCCAAAGGATGGCCGTTGGCTTATTATTTCAGATTGGCCAGGGCTTCCTTGATGCGGCGCAGAGCCTCGCGCAGGAGGTCTTCGCTGGTGGCGTAGCTGAGGCGTATGCAGGCGTCGTCGCCAAAGGCGGAGCCCATCACCGTTGCCACGTTGGCCTCGTTGAGGAGGTAGAAGGCCATGTCGGTGGAGTTTTCAATCTTGGTGCCGTTGAAGCTCTTGCCATAGTAGGAGCTGACATCGGGGAAAAAGTAGAAAGCACCTTGCGGCAGACGCACCTTGAGGCCGGGAATCTCGCAGAGGAGTTTATAGACCATGTCGCGGCGCTGGCGGAAGATGTTGCGCATGTTGATGATGTCCTCGCTGGTGGTGGGATCCATCTCCATAGCGCGGACAGTGGCCTTCTGGGCGATGGAGCAGGTGGCGCTGGTCACCTGGCCCTGCAGTTTGTTACATGCCTTGGCGATGGTGAGGGGAGCACCGATGAAACCGATACGCCAGCCGGTCATGGCAAAGCCCTTGGCAACACCGTTGATGGTGATGACGCGGTCTCTTACTTCGGGGAACTGGGCGATGCTTTCGTGCTTGCCCACGAAGTTGATGTGCTCATAAATCTCGTCGGCCATGACGAAGACATTCTCGTGTCTGGCCACCACATCGGCGATACCTTTCAGTTCCTCCTTGGTGTAGAGCATACCGGTGGGGTTACTGGGCGAGGAGAACATGATGAGCTTGGTTTTGGGGGTGATGGCAGCCTCGAGCTGTTCGGGGGTCACCTTGAAGTCGTTCTCAATGTCGGTTTTGACATAGACGCACTTGCCTTCGGCCACACGGACAATCTCCTTGTACGACACCCAGAAGGGAGTGGGGATGATAACCTCGTCGCCGGGGTTGACCAAGCACTGCACCACCTGGTAGATGCTCTGCTTGGCACCGGTGGATACCACAATCTGCTCGGGTTTGAAATCAAGATTGTTGTCGCGTTTGAACTTCTTGCACACAGCCTCGCGCAGGTCGGGATAGCCGGGCACGGGAGGATAGTGGGTGAAATTGTCGTCGATGGCTTGTTTGGCAGCCTCTTTCACCTCCTCGGGAGTGTTGAAGTCGGGCTCTCCGATAGAGAGGCTGATAACATCTTTGCCCTGAGCCTTGAGTTCGCGGGCCTTGGCGGTCATGGCCAGCGTCTCGCTCTCGGCCATGTTCAGGATTCTATTACTAAGTATGTTCATGGTACAAAATTTTATTTAGGCTGCAAAGATACGCTTTTTTTTTATATTTATAAGGTTTCCGAAAAAATTTGTATATTTGTATTTTGGTATTGCAATGGTAATAACGCACTAAGTAGTAACATAAACACTTGTTTTTTATGGCAAAAGAGTTAACAGAAGCCGAGGCCCAGCGACTCGAGAAGTTGAAGATTCTGCAAAGCACGCTGGATAAGATTGAAAAAAATTACGGCAAAGGGTCGGTGATGAAACTGGGAGACCGCGCCGCCGAGAAAGTGGATGTGATACCCACAGGGAGCATCAATCTGGACATGGCGTTGGGTGTAGGTGGATTCCCGAGAGGCCGTATCATAGAGATATTCGGTCCCGAGTCGTCGGGTAAGACTACACTGGCCATCCACGCCATCGCGGAGTGCCAGAAGCAGGGTGGCATTGCCGCTTTCATCGACGCAGAGCACGCTTTCGACAGCTTCTATGCCAAGAAACTGGGCGTGGACATCGCCAATCTGCTGGTGTCGCAGCCCGACAACGGCGAGCAGGCTCTGGAGATAGCCGATAACCTCATCCGCTCTGGGGCCATCGACATTATCGTGGTGGACTCCGTGGCCGCCCTCACACCCAAGGCCGAGATTGACGGCGAGATGGGCGACTCCAAGGTCGGCCTGCAGGCCAGGCTGATGAGCCAGGCCATGCGCAAGCTCACATCGACTATCAGCAAAACCAACTGCTGCTGCATCTTCATCAACCAGCTGCGTGAGAAAATCGGTGTGCTCTTTGGCAATCCAGAGACCACCACGGGCGGCAACGCCTTGAAATTCTATGCCTCTGTGCGCATTGACATCCGCCGCACACAGGCCATCAAGGACGGTGACCAGAACGTGGGCAACCGCGTGAAGGTGAAAGTGGTGAAGAACAAAGTGGCACCGCCTTTCCGCACCTGCGAGTTTGACCTGATGTTCGGCGAGGGCATCTCCAAACTGGGCGAGATTATCGACCTGGGTGTGGAGCAGGAAATCATAAAGAAGAGCGGCTCGTGGTTCAGCTATGGCGATACCAAGCTGGCTCAAGGCCGCGAGGCATTGAAGCAGGTGCTGCGGGACAATCCCGACCTCTGCGATGAGCTAGAAGGAAAAATCCGCGCTGCACTGACCGAGAAAGCAGAGCAGCAGGAATGAGGAAGGTACTGACATTGGCACTGATGCTGCTGAGCGGCATGGTTGTCTGCGCCCAGTATGAGGGAGTGGCGGACAGCCTTGCCGTTGATTCGGCATACTATAACGACACCGTTGAGTTTTTCGCTCCGAAGAAGAACCCCATTTACTATTTCGGAAGCCCCTTCTGCGAACACTTTTGCGAGCTGCGTTATACATCAGGGCCTGACGGATTCGGGCTGGGTGCAATGTATACCTATTTGCCCGAAGTGTGGGGCTTCAATGTGTCGGCGTTTATGATGGACCTCGACTACTACTGGCTGTCGGGCGGTGCCGCCTACCGCCTTTCAAAGCCCTGGAGTGATTTTGACTGGCACTTGTACGGGAATGTGGGTCTGAGTTTCGACCATGCCGCCATCCACCAGCTGCGCCCCACTGTGGAAGCCGGCATCAGGTGGTCGGAGGCCAAGGGGCTGGGCAGGTTCAGCCTAACAAGCGGCACCCTGGGACTGATGACCAACTTCGACGGCGTGTATATAACGTTCGGAATCGGACTAACGATTAGCTCGGTTCTCTCTTTTTTATTGTTTTTAATTCCTTAACCCATGTATGTGATTGACGAAGCTCGCGAAGAGCAGGAGATACAGGCCAAATATGAAGAGTTGCTTGCCGCATGTCGCAAGAACCACCCCCTCACGCAGAAGCAGGAGGATGACATCTTCCGCGCTTTCTCCATTGCCAAGAAAGCACACGCCGGCACGCGCCGCAAGTCGGGCGAGCCTTATATCTTCCACCCCCTGGCAGTCGCACTTATCGCTGTACAGGAGGTGGGTCTGGGTTCTATCGCAGTGGTGTGTGCCCTGCTGCACGATGTGGTGGAGGACACCGACATCACCCTCGACCAACTGCGTACTATCTTCGGCAACCGCGTGGCGGTTATCGTGGACGGTGTGACAAAGATAGAGGATGTGCTGCTCATGCAGCAGACAGAGTCGCAGCAGGCGGAGAACTACCGCAAGATACTGCTCTCGATGTGCGACGATCCATACGTCATATTCATCAAGCTGTGCGACCGGCTGCACAACATGCGCACTCTTAACTCGATGAAGGACACGAAAAAGCTGGCCATCTCGTCCGAGACCCAATACCTATACATCCCGCTGGCACACCGACTGGGGCTCTACTCCATCAAAACAGAACTTGAAGAGCTGGTGATGAAATACACCAACCCAGACAAGTACAACGAGATATCCGCACTCATCAACAAGAATGTGGGCACCGAGGACAAGTTGAAGAGCTGCATCACAGACAAAGTACGCCAGATGCTTGATGCCAACGGCTACAAATACACCATCAAGACACGTATCAAGTCGGTGTACAGCTGCTGGAAGAAAATGGAGCGCAAAGGGGTGAAGTTTGACGAGATTTATGACCTCTACGCCATGCGCATCATCCTCTCCGGCATTCCAAAAGAGGAAGAGAAGTCGGAATGCTTCAAGGTCTACTCCCTCATCACCTCGGAGTTTAAACCCGACCCCAGCCGCTTCCGCGACTGGATTTCCACCCCCAAGACCAACGGCTACGAGTCGCTGCAGACCACCGTGATGACGCCCATAGGGCAGTGGGTGGAGGTGCAGATACGCACCGAGCGCATGGATGTCATAGCCGAGAAAGGCATGGCTGCCCACTTCCTCTACAAAGAAGCCCACCCTGAAGAGAAACTGGAGCTGAGCCCTGTGGAGGTATGGCTGCAACAGATACGCACTTCGCTGGAGAACCCCGAGAAAAACGCCTTAGACTTGGTGGAGGAATTCAAGGAAGCACTATACATCAAAGAGATATATCTCTTCACCCCAAAAGGGGAGATGATTAAACTGCCGGCACACTCCACTGTACTGGACTTTGCCTTTGCCATCCACACCAACTTAGGCGTACACTGCATGGGTGCCAAGGTGAACGGCAAGGTGGAGCCTATCAACTACACACTCCGTGCCGGCGAGCAGGTGCAAATCCTTACCAGCCGCAAGACCCGCCCCTCGGAGGAATGGCTCGGCATGGCCTACACCTCTCACGCCAAAGAGGCCATCAAGAACAATCTGAAGAAACAGCGCAAAGGCTATCTTGAAGAGGGCAAGATGCGACTGAAGGAAATCCTCAAGTCGCTCCGCATCCCCTACTCCGACGCCAGTATCGGACAAGTGAAGCGATTCCTTGGACTGAAAAGCGACATTGACCTCTTCTTCCAGCTGGCCATGGGCATCACCAACCACAACGACATCGCCCAGTGTTTCGGCAAAGGCATCAACGCCAACCACAACACCTATTTCATGGGCGAGTACACCACGCTTTTCGACAAGGACAGCACAGCGATAAACCGAAGCACTTCATCCACCGGAAGCAATCAGCGCTCGTTCCTGCTTGACGAGGAATACGAGCGCTATGCCACCGAGCCGGCACCCTGCTGCAAACCCGTGCAGGGCGACCATGTTGTAGGCATCGTCACCGATGGCAAGATTATGGTGCACCGCACCAACTGCAAGGTGGCCATGGACGAGATGGCCAACCACGAGAACCATATTGTCCGGGCACGCTGGCGTCCGGGCGAGCATGTGGCCCTGCTCTCCGGTATTGCCTTCACCGCCATAGACCGCAAAGGGCTGCTGCAAGACATTACCGGCGTGGTCACCGGCGAGATGGACCTCAATATGCGCGCCATCACGCTCGAGGCTGTGGAGGGCATAGTCCGCGGCATCATCATGCTCTACGTCCTCAATCTGGAAAACCTGAACCACTTGATAGAAAACCTCGAAAAACTCGAGGGCATTGAGGAGGTGCGCCGTCTATGACAAACACCGACATACAGGCGTTCCAGCGCCTTGGGGACATCCTCGACATACTGCGGAAGCAATGCCCATGGGACAAAGTTCAGACCATGGAGAGCCTGCGCTATCTCACCATTGAGGAGACCTTCGAACTCAGTGAAGCCATCCTCCAGCTTAATAAAGACGAAGACGGCCCGCTTGAACTGAAGAAAGAGCTCGGCGACCTATTCATGCACCTGCTCTTCTATTCCAAGATTGCCGAAGAACAGCATCTTTTCACTACGGCCGACGTACTCAACGCCATCTGCGACAAACTCGTCAGCCGCCATCCCTTTATCTTCCAGCCCGACACCTACGACGGCGAAAGCTGGGAGCAAATCAAAATGCATGAAGGGCGTAAGTCAGTCCTCGAAGGGGTTCCCGCCAGTCTGCCCCCTCTTGTCAAAGCCGTGCGCCTGCAAGAGAAAGCCGCCGGCATAGGAGTCGAGCCCGCCCTTTCTGACCAACAGGAAGCAACCGCCCTGCCTCCCCTGCCCCACGAGGCTCCCACCGAAGAGTCTTTCGGCAACATGCTCTTTAACCTTATCCACTGGGCGCATGAACACGGCATCAATGCCGACACCGCCCTTGCCCGCGCCAACTTGCGGTTCCAGGATAAAGTAAAGGACTTCGAGCAACAGGCCGCCGACTGACGGTTGCTAGTCCCCCTCCATTTCAATGCGTGTCAGCTGCAGCGTGTCACGTACATTGAGAGTGGGATAGTATATCTCGACTGCCTCACAGGCGTTGATTGACTGTTCGGAAAGCCAGTATAGTCCATCCTTCGGTGTAAACGAGTTTGTGGTAAAATCGACCGTGCTGTCCTTCCCAGCGGGGAATTGCAGAATCTCCCAATATAGTTTCTCGGTTGCATCGTTACAGGTAAGCCGATAGACCTCCTGTCCTTCAAACAGAATCCGCGACACCATGAAGAAACGACTTCCTTGGCTGCCGGAATGTACAGTATCGCCTGTTTCGAGATTCACCAGCCGATTGTATTGAGTGTCCACACAAGCAAACGGCAGCCCGTTACAGGCAAGAAAACGGTTGTTGTCTTCCACACATTGACCTTCCCATACCTCGTGCCAGGCCAAGTCCTTGGCTCGTTTAAAGTCTATCGTCTTCCACAAGGGGTCGGTAAAATAGCCATTACGTCGGGACTCCAGACTGCACGCGCACGGAGCCGTGACAGACTTGGTGGGATAAAAAGCATGGTATAATGCAACGCGTTCCTCCAGGTCCATCCCGCACAGCGGGTCGCAGCCGCCATTGAGGAACATGCCCAACACCATGGCTGGGTCGTGCAGCGGAGGCCGCCAACCGTCAAAAACACAGAAGCTCGTGTGATACAGAAAATGCATACCTGCTATACGCTCCGTCATCGGGTTTCCGTCCGGCACCCGTCCCTCATCATACGCCTTGCACGAAGAACGGTAAGCCATCCCGCACACAGCAGCAAACAGCACACACAGCAACACGCCCGCAGCATACCAAACCCTGATGCCCTTGGACACAGGCCGCACCAAATTGCGCCACACCATCAGAAATAGGAACCACAACGGCACTGGCATCAGCAGCACCCATGCACCGAGAAACAGCACCCAATAGGCATACACGCCCGTGCTGATGCCGCACAGCAACGCATTCACTCCCCTCAGCCGGGTGCGTTCCAGCCAAGTGAACGTGACAATATTGATAAAACTGACCGCCTGCACCACGGCAGCCCACACCACCGGCACACAGAACCCGGCATTGGTGACACAATTGCCCCATATACTCAGCCCAACCAACAGCAGATTGATTATTGGGAATACCTTATGCCACAAAGTATCGCTGTTCCGACGAAGAAAGACAGATATACGACTCATAAGAAAAAGAATTTGGAGACAATAACGACCTACTCGTGTTTTTATTGCCCCTCTTTGCCAAGCACTCAGCTCCTGATTACCTCTACAGAGCCATCGGGATTTACCTTCAGTATGCGGCTGGAGCCTGTGGCAGGATGGCGAAACGAGGGGTCGTCAGGGAGGCAATAATCTACACGGCGTTTCAACTCCTCCTCTATATCGGCATAACACTGTGGAGAAGGACGGCCTGAGAAGTTGGCCGAGGTACTCACTATCGGGTGACCGAACTGCCTCAGCAGTTCTTGACAGAAGTCCATCTTTGGCACCCGTACACCCACTGTGCCGTCAGCAGCCAGAAGAATGTCCGGCAGTGGCTGCACCACATAGCACGCGGGCAGCACCACAGTGGTAGGCCTTTCACTCTCCAAAAGGAGCTGGCGCACCTCGCCAGGCATTTCGGGCGAAAGCATCTTGGCTGAAGCAAGGATGAGCATCGATTTGCTGTGATCACGCTCCTTGATAGCATAGACCCGCTCAACGGCCGTGGGATTGACGGCATCGCACCCTATGCCCCATATCGTATCGGTAGGATAAAGAAGGGTGCCACCGGCATTCAATGTGGCCAAAGCCCGTTCAATTATATCATTATTCATGACAATAATTCGTTAAAAAACTTTGCAAAGATACGATTAATTAAGATTTTTTTGTATCTTTGCAAGATAAAACAATTCGCTACAGTTGATTATAACAAATTCAAATTATTAATAATCAAAAATGTACTATTATGAACAGTATCATTAATCTTTGGGAGACCAACCGCCCGTTATGTGTTTTAATAGGCGTTATCATCATTGTCATCCCATTCTTAATTTATTACCTTCGCAAAGCGAGGAAAGAACACCCCAAGGGCCTTATTGCGGCAGCCTTGAGCAATATGGGCGAGCGCTTCGGCTATTACATTATGAATGCCGTGCTGGTGCTCTTCATTTGCTCCAAATTCGGTATATCCGATGAAGTGTCGGGCATTATGTTTGCCGTCTTCTACTTCCTGATCTATGTGCTCGCCCTGCCCGGCGGAATCATTGCCGACCGCACCCAGAACTACAAGAGCACCATTATCTGGGGTATTGTAGTGATGGCCTTGGGCTATGCCATATTGTCCATCCCGGTGTTCAGCGACCACGGTGGTTTCTCATGGGTCCTGGTCATCACGATGCTTGCACTGATTCTGATTGCCTGCGGTAACGGTTTGTTCAAAGGCAACCTACAGGCCATTGTGGGTCAGCTTTACGACGACTTTGAGGCCGAGGCAGCCAAGAAAGGCCCTGAAGCACTGGCTCAAGCCAAGGAGAAACGCGACAGCGGATTCCAAATCTTTTACGTCTTCATCAACATCGGCGGTGTCATCGCCCCCTTCATCGCCCCGCTTATCCGCAACTGGTGGCTCCAGACCAAGAACTTAGTTTACAATGCCGACCTGCCCCGCCTCTGCCACAAGTTTGTCCAAGGCACCACTGAGGGCAACGACATGGAAAACCTCACCAACCTCACCCAGCAGTTCCCCGATGCAGCCGCTGACATGGGCCGATTCTGCAACGACTACCTACAGGTCTATAACACAGGTGTCCATTTCGCCTTCATCGCCTCAGTGCTGGCCATGCTCACCTCGCTCATCATCTTCCTCGGTGTTAAAAACCGCCTGCCCAACCCCATCAAAAAAGCCAAGGCCAAGACTGAAGACTACACCCCCGAAGAGCGCCAGGCCAATGCCAAGGAAATCAAGCAGCGCATGTATGCCCTCTATGCTGTGCTCGGCGTAGCTGTCTTCTTCTGGTTCTCATTCCACCAGAACGCCCAGTCGCTCTCCATCTTCGCCCGCGACTTTGTCGATACCAGCGCCATACCGCCTGAGATTCTGCAGTGCATCAATCCCTTCTTTGTCATCATTCTTACCCCCATCGTCATGTGGATATTCGCCTCCCTGGTACGCAAAGGCAAAGAAGTCTCCACCCCGCGCAAGATAGCCATCGGTATGTTCATAGCCGCCTGCGCCTACATCTTCCTCATCTGTGTCGCCGTTGCCAACAACTACCCCTCTGGTGAAGATTTCAAAGCCCTGCCTGAGGCGACCAAGATGGCCATGAAGTCAAGCCCGTCAATTCTGATACTCACTTACTTCTTCCTGACAGTAGCCGAGTTGTTCATCTCACCGCTTGGTCTCTCCTTCGTGTCGAAGATTGCTCCCAAGCACCTGCAAGGTATCTGCCAAGGTCTGTGGCTCGCGGCCACTGCTATCGGCAACCTGTTCATCTTCTTGGGTGTTAAGATGCTCAATGCTTTCCCCCACCAGTGGATGACTTGGGCTGTGTTTGCAATCTTCTGCCTCATCTCCATGGGCGTCATGCTCGGAATGCTCAAATGGCTTGAACGCATCACTGCCGACAACCAATAATCTATTTCAGTAAGTAAAAAGAGCCGACCCTTTGCGAGTCGGCTCTTTTTTATTGTATATAAACAAAGCGGGGACAAGATAATTGCCCCCGCTTTCAGGTGTGTTAGTCTGTTATTTGTTGTAGCGCTGGCACTCTTTGGGAGTGACGCAGGTGCCGGTGGCGCGGCATACGAGGATGCGCTCCTCGAGCACCTCGGCAGCACTGGCACTGATTTCGGGCAAAGTACGGATGACCTTGTAGGCCTCGAATTTCATCTTGCGGGAGGTATTGCCCACGTGGGTAATCTCACCGTAAGCCTCGATATAGTCACCTGCATAAACAGGGGCTTTGAATTCAACCATGTCGTAGGCGCAGAAGAGTCCTTCGTCGCCGTCTTGTTTGATGAGTAATTCGGTGGCCACGTCGCCAAAGAGGTGGACCATGTGTGCGCCATCGACGAGATTTCCGCCGTAGTGGGCGTCTTTTGCGCTCATGCGAACGCGGAGCATAGATGTAACAGCCATGTTAAGTATGATTATTGGTCGAACTATTCGGAATAATCAGAATCTTCTGATTATTCCGAATAAATCCGAGAGTTTAACTTATTTCTTAATAATAAAGTCAACGAAGATGCCGGGGGTCTTGACATTCTCGGGGGCGATGGTGCCGGTCTTGACAATCTCCTGAGGCTCGACAATGACGGTGTCGGCAGCGGTGGCCATCATGGGGCAGAAGTTCTGGCTGGTGCCCTTATAGACCAGGTTACCGCTCTCATCGCAGATGTTGGCTCCGATAATAGCCACATCGGCACGGATGGGTTTCTCCAGAAGGTATTCCTTGCCATCAACGGTTACTTTCTGCTTGCCGTTCTCAACGACGGTGCCAAGTCCCGTGGTGGTGAGGACACCGCCAAGGCCTGCGCCTGCGGCACGAATTTGCTCGGCCAAGGTGCCCTGGGGCTGGAGGGTGACATGGAGTTCACCGGCGTTCATCTGGTCGATAGTGTTGTTGTTGGTACCAATATGGGTTGCAATGAGGTTCTTGACCTGGTGATTGGTAATCAGTTTGCCCACACCCACTTCGGGATAGGCGGTATCATTGCAGATGATGGTGAGGTCCTTGACCCCCTTTTCAACCAATGCGTCGATTAAGGCAATGGGGTTGCCTACGCCGAGGAATCCACCTACCATAACAGTCATTCCGTCGTGGATTTTGTCGGCAGCTTCTTTTACAGTTACGAATTTGTTCATAATGATGTATTATTTTTGTTTTTATTTTTTGTTTACATCGGAACAGGAAACGCTGAAGAAAGAACGGCTCGCCCCACATTTTTGTGTTGCACACCCCTCTTTCAACCTCTGTTATCGCCTGTTTATTAAACCGTTCTAACAGAAAAGTGGGTCTCGTATCCCATTCGGTATCAAATTGCAAATATAGGATTTTTTTCTGACACTGAAAAAATTTTTGTCTATTTTCTAAAATCTGTGTACTTTTGCAACGGTTTTTCCGTTATAATAGCGCAAGAAAAAAAAGGCTATCCGCCGACGATTATACTGATGAACATGAAAAAAACAGCAATGATATTGGCTCTGGCTATGGGTTTATTCTCCTATGCCAAGGCTCAGGATTATGTGGTTCCCGTCGAGACTTGGGACTACGAGGAGATTAACGGCAGCAATTACCACGGCTATGCCTTCCACGAGGGCTGGGACGTGGACTTCACCATCGAGAACCAGGACGGCCGGTACACACCCACCGAGGAGGACATTGCCGAGGCCGAGCGCATCATCCAAAAGCGTATCGCCTACATCAACCGCTACCATATCAACCAGGAGGGCGACTGCCCCGTGGTTGACGAGCATATCCGCAAATACGAGCGCCAATACGTGGGTTTCACCGACATCACGGGCTGCCACATCGTATGGGTGAACTTTGTGTGGGACGAGAGCGCAGCAGAGCGCCTGACGAAAGACATAGTGCTGACCGAAGGCGGATGCGGCCACTACTGGCACATCAAGGTGAATGTCACCACTGGCAAGGCCTACGGCTTGGAGGTGAACGGTGTGGGTGACGTGAAATACCTGCCCCGCCAGAAGAAACCCGCCCATCGTATAAGCCGTCCCAAACGCCCGCAACCCGCTGGCAAGATCCGCAAGACGGGTATCCCCCACGACCCCAACGAAGCCCGTTTCTAATTGCTTCCCATGACGCTTACAAAAGAGCTCTTCTGGAAGTTCGTAAGATTCGGTGTAGTCGGCTTTTCAGGCATGATAGTCGACTACGCATTTCTATTTCTTTTCGTCAAGGTATGCGGCCTGCCCGACCTGCTGGCCAATGCATTCAGCTTTACCCTGGCAGCAACATCCAACTACATCCTCAACCGTATCTGGACATTTCGCAGCCACGAGAAGCAGGTGGGCAAGGAATATCTCAAATTCTTCCTCGTGTCACTCGTCGGCCTTGTAATCAACACGCTGACAATCTTTCTCTTTGAACTATTCATTCCTGAATGGAAAGCCAATTCGGGTCACGGATTCCACTTCATTGTCTTCATTGAGTATTTCTACATGCTCAAATTCATCGCCATTGTGATTACCACACTGTGGAACTTCTGCGGCAATCTGCTGTTCACCTTCAGGCAGAAACCCACCACCGATAATAATTAACCGACATTCTCTATGAAGAAATACATTCTGCTCCTGTCTTTTGTGCTGCCGATGGCCGCTGCAACGGCACAGTCTATCCGTCCCGATGCCTTCCCGCCTGTGCCCGACACTCTGGACCCCAAGGCCGTTGCCATGGCCCGGACTGTAGAAGAGATGTACACTTGGGACAAATATCCCACCTACGATGTGTATGTTGCCATGATGCAGCAGTTCGCCGACAGATATCCCGAACTGTGCCGGCTTGACACCATCGGCCTCTCGGTAAGGGGCCGACTCATCCTCTCCCTGGCCATCACGGGCTCGGAGGATAACGACCTCTACCGCCCGGAGTTTCTCTACTCCTCCACCATGCACGGCGACGAAGTGACGGGTTTTTACCTCATGCTGCGCCTGTGCGATACTTTACTGAGCAGTTACGGCACCTCCCCCGACATCACACAGTTGCTGAACAGCACCCGCATCTATATCAACCCCCTCTCCAACCCCGACGGCACCTACCACGGCGGAGACAGCACAGTGGCAAGCGCCTGGCGCTACAACGCCAACTTTGTGGACCTAAACCGCAACTACCCCGACCCTTTCGGCACTGCCCCGTTAGACGCCATACAGCCTGAAAACAGGGCCATGATTGCCTACGTGGAACAGCACAACTTCCTGCTGAGCGCCAACCTTCACGGCGGCTCGGAGGTGATGAACTACCCTTGGGACAGCTACACCTCATATGAGATGCTCAACGAGCATCACGAGTGGTGGAAAGCAGTCAGCAAACGGTTTGTTGACACTTGCCGCCTGGTGGACAGCCAACGGTTCCGCGACGTGAACAATCGGGGCTACATTAATGGAGGCGACTGGTATGTTATCAGAAACGGTCGGCAGGACTATTTCAACTACTACCACAATATGCGGGAGATGACAATGGAACTCTCCTCCACAAAAACCCTCTCCACTAACCGTCTGAACCACTACTGGCAGTGCCAGTCTCATGCCTTGATAAACTACATTAAAGAGATACACCACCTCAACGACAGCGTGGTCACACGCATTGCCCAGCCGCAGGTGCAATATAAGGCCTATCCCAATCCCACACGCGGCAAGGTGCATGTGGAAACCCCGCAGGGCACACGCCACATAGACCTTAGCGACCGCCCTGCAGGCGTCTATTTCATTCCCGTAGACGGATATACGGTGAAGGTGGTCAAGCAGTAGCCCACCCATGAGCCGCTACAGCCACATCTCTGTTGCCATCCCCATCCTGGCCGAGCAGGACAACCTGCCACGACTGTTGTCACGGCTGCAGCGGCAGTCTTTCCAAAACTTTACACTTTACCTCTGCATCAACAACGAAGAGCAGGAATATGGCTATGACGAGAACCAGGCCACGCTGCGCATGCTGGAAAGCGTCAACAGCCTGCCCATGGTGGTCATCGACCGCAGCAGCAAAGGACACGGCTGGACAGGGAAGAAAAAGGGGGTCGGCTGGGCACGCAAGGTAATATTCGAGCGCATCATGTCCGACTGCAACGATGACGAACTCGTGGTAAGCCTTGATGCCGACACCGACTTCGACGACAACTATCTGGAGGCGGTACTCAGCACCATGAACGCCAACCCCACGAGCAATGCTTTCTGTGTCCCGTACTACCATCCCCTAAGCGGCGACGACATCCTCGACCGCCCCATGTTGCGCTACGAGTGCTACATGCGCCACTATCTCATCCAACTGCTCCGCATCGCCAATCCCTACGCCTTTACAGCCCTCGGCAGCGCCATGGCGTTCCCGCTGTGGGCCTATCGCCGCGTGGGCGGCATAACACCCTTGCAAGGCGGCGAAGACTTCTACCTGATGCAGAAATTTGCCAAAACAGGCGCCTTGCTGCTATTCTTCCCATCCCCCGCCCACAGCCGCCTCACCGTGCGCCCACAGGGACGCGTCTCGTCACGTGTGCCTTTCGGCACCGGCCCTGCCATCGCAGCGGGAATCGAAGAAATGGACAACCGCTATCCTTTCTACAATGAACAGGGCTTTGATGCAGTAAAAGCCACCTACAGCAACTTCCCAAGCCTATATGAACAGGACATCGAAACCCCAATGAGCCCTTTTCTGCGGCAACAGCTCGCCACCGACGACCTATGGTCGCCCCTGCGCCGCAACTTCCGCACACGCGAACACTTCATCCGTGCCTGTGCCGAGCGCGTCGACGGCCTCCGCATCCTGCAATACCTCAAGAACACACCCGCCTACCGGCTTTCCCTCAGTGCCCTGCCAGTCAATTTCCAAAGTGACCCGGTGGAATGTCTCAACGACTATCGCAACCGACTCTTTGACGACGAAATGACTCTCAGACAAAAAAACTCTTCCGGCATCACTCAATAAAAAGTGCTTTTCCGCGTTACATCCTTATATGGAAGAAAAGAACATTATCGAGATAAAGAACAAACGGGCAGAATATGAATACTTTCTGCTCGATGACTATACTGCAGGCATCGTGCTGACCGGCACAGAGATTAAGTCCATCCGCGACGGAAAGGCCAATCTCACCGACGCCTACTGCACCTTTATAGGCCACGAGCTGTTTGTCCGACAGATGCACATCTCCGAATACCGCTTCGGCTCCTACCTCAACCACGCCGCCAAGCGCGACCGCAAACTGCTGCTCAACAAACGCGAACTGCACAAACTCCAAAACAAAATCAAAGAACGCGGCTTCACCATCATCCCCGTCAAACTCTTCATCAACCCCCAAGGACGCGCCAAACTGCTCATCTCCCTGGCCCGAGGCAAAAAGTTCTACGACAAGCGCGAAAGCATCAAAGAGAAAGACACCCGTCGCGACATGCAGCGGGAATTGAAATAACACCCAACACCCTGGTAGCCTTATGAAAGTGTTCAAATTCGGCGGTGCCTCCGTCAACAGCGCTCCGGCCGTGCGCAACATGGCCGACATCGTGCGCCGCCACCTCGGCAACAGCACCCTCATCGTGGTGGTCTCAGCCATGGGCAAAACCACCAATATGCTGGAACAACTCGTACCCGGCGTGCATCCAGCCGCTGAACACCCAGCCCTGATGCAAAAGGTGAAAGACTACCACTACACCATCATCCACGACCTGTTTCCCGATGCAGGGCATCCCGTCTATGCCGCCGCAGGCGACCTCTTTGCCCAATTGGAACAACAATCCGCCCAAGCCCCCACCGACTACAACTTCGACTACAGCCAGACTGTCTGCTTCGGCGAACTCATCTCCACCACAATCGTCAGCCACTACCTCAACAGCATCGGCCTTGACAACCGCTGGGTGGACATCCGCACCATCATCCGCACCGACAACCAATACCGCGAGGGCATCGTCGATTTCGCCGCCACACAGCGCAACACCGACGGCAGCCCCCTCTTGTCCGGCACCCCCCTCGTCGTCACCCAGGGCTTCATTGCCGGCAGCGCCGACGGCCACACCTCCACCCTCGGCCGCGAAGGCAGCGACTACAGTGCCTCCATCCTCTCCTACTGCCTCGGAGCCGAAAGCATGACCATCTGGAAAGACGTACCCGGATTCCTCAACGCCGACCCCAAATACTTTCCCGACACCGTCAAGATAGAGCAGATACCCTACAACGAAGCCATCGAGCTTGCCTATTATGGCGCCAGCGTCATCCACCCCAAAACAGTCAAGCCCATCCAGAACAAAAACATCCAGCTCCACATCAAGTCATTCCTCGACCCCGATGCACCCGGCTCCGTCATCGGCCCGTTCTCAACCATACAGCCCCTCACACCCCTCTATATTTTCAAAAACAACCAGACACTGCTTTCCATCCTGCCCAAGGATTTCAGCTTTATCGCCGAGGACAACCTGCAGACCATCTTTGCCGCCCTCGCCGAACTCAATATCCGTGTCAACCTCATGCAGAACACTGCCCTCAGCTTCTCACTCTGCATCGACGACAACCCCATGCTTCTCACCCGTCTCCGCGACCGGCTGCAAAAGCAGTTCCGCCTGCGCTACAACCAAGGGCTGCAGCTCATCACCATCCGCTACTACACACAGGACATCATCGACCGCATAGTCGGCACCCGCACCATCCTCCTCCAGCAACGCACCCGCACCACAACACAACTCATCATACAATGAAAAAAGCCATATATATCTTCCTCCTCCTAATCCCCCTGCTCTCTTGGGGCCAGAAGGAATACTCCCTTAAGGGCACCGATTTCTGGGTCACTGTCCCCAACGGAATCGGCATCGACAGCATACTCCTGCAAGTGTGCTCACACGACACCTGTACAGCCGTCTTCTCCTTCAACGGCAACAGCATTGTCCGCCATTCTGAACGACGTCCTATAGACAACCTTGAATATGCCGAGTTTTACTATGGAAGCTATGGAAACAATTTCTACGGCAGCGACACTTTGCATGAACCTATCATCTCCCTAACCCTCCCTGCGCATTACGTCCACACAGGACAAACCGACACCATTCTGAACAAAAGCATCCACATTACCACCACCGATAGCGCATTCGTTCACCTCTATGCCTTCGGCACTAACGGGGGTGCCACATCCGTCATTCCCACCCACGCACTCCAGCCCGAATACATTGTGCAAACTTGGGCCGACAGCTATGGAGCCGCTTTTGTCATTCTGGCAACTGAGGACAACACAGTCATCGACATTGTCCTCACAAACCCTTCCACCGACAATCTCGAAGTCAACACAACACACACCTTGCATCTCAACGCAGGCAATACCTATCAATTAATCACCGACATCATCCCATCCTCTCTTACGGGTACTTTTACAGGCACACAAATCTCTGCACGCGGCAACAAGAAGATAGCCGTATTCCAAAGCAACCGCCAACTTACTCGATTCTATACCAATCGGGAATCCGACTACACACTGGAACAAGCCCTTCCTATTGCATACGCAGGGAAATCATTCAACATGCAGTTCATGTTCACCAGTGAAGACATTGGTTCAATTATTACATCGACGAGAGACAACTGCATACTAACACATAACGGTCAACCCATCGACACACTCAACGCAGCCGAGTCCTACTATTTAGACCACTCCAGCTTCTTTTTAAATACACTTGAAACCTCACAGCCAGTTATTGTATGCCTGTTTTCATCCTATCATCAACGCCCTGTATGCAGTCTCGTCATGCCTATTGAATCGGGAGGATATGACGGTTTTATTTCTCCCGACTATTATTATACCACGAAGAAATATTTACCCTCACCTCCAAATCCCTATAATACATATAATAACGACCCAATTTACCTCTACCCCCCTACTTCCCCCTATGATTCCATTTGGCTTGCCAATTCGCCAATCCTCTTCCACATCCCTGTAATCTTCAACCTCGCCTCATCCTGGTTTAGCATACATTCTAAACATGAACGTTTTTTTGCACACAAAATCGGGTCACTACATACCATCACCATTGACTACGATAACCACGACATCATCTTTGACAATCCAAACAGCTACTCTTATGCCGTCTGCTACAACATGATTCTATGGAACAAGATATTCTATGGCGACAGTATTCCCAACAACGCCCTTGCCTTTGCATCATTCTGTCTCGACCACGAAATCACATTCAACACCAACTGCGACACCAACCAAACCTATTTCCACTGGGACTTCGGCGATGGACACACAGCCGTTGGTCCCGTCGTACGGCATACATACGCCAACCCTGGTTCCTATCAAGTACAAGCCATTATAGATTTTGCCAACACCCCTCTCAGCGACCATACCCGTGACACAATCCTCGGCACCATCAATATATCCAATCACGACACCATAACGCAATACGATAGCTGCTGCATATTCCCCTATCAATGGGACGACACACTTATCTCCGCCCCCGGCACTTACCTGCGACATACTCCTGGCACCGACGACTGTTTCCAAATCGACCGCCTCATCCTGTCTGTTGACACCTCGTCCGTAAGAACCTCCTTTTTCGACACCATTTGCCAAGACGACAGTATCACATGGCATCAACACTCCTACACTACCCCAGGCACTTACTACGACACCCTCTCTCAAGTCAACGGATGCGACAGCATCCTGCAATTAAACCTCTCTGTCTGGTCTCGTCCCGATGTCACCATCGAACAACTTAGCCCCGACGGACAAATCCCAATCCAACTGCAGGGTACCGTACATAATCCCTTCGGCAGCTACCGTCTCAACTGGGATTCGTCACCTGACGACCCCTCCCTGCTCGGACAAGAACACCTCCCGCTCATCACCGTCTCCCCAACGGAAAACACACGCTATAACCTCACCGCCAAATACGACTCCCTGCCTGATTGTTACGGACATAATCAATACTACATTAAAACTCTTGCAAACTCCACCCTATGGATACCCAATATCTTCACCCCAAACAAAGAGCCCAACACCACCTTCTATATTAGCGCAACCGGCCTGTCCGAATATCATATCTCCATTTTCAACCGTCACGGAGAGCGTGTATTCCATTCCGACGACATCAATTCACCCTGGGACGGCACATCTTCTGGAATCAAATGCCCCGAAGGAACCTACGTTTACTCCATTACCTATTCCACCAAAGAAACACCCAATTCTTTACAGACAACAACCGGCACCGTCACTCTAATCCGCTAAACCCAAATCCCTCCCCCATGAAAACCATTCTCCCATCCAGATCATCATCCCTCAGCCGACTCAACCGCATGCTGGCGGGCAAGACATTCGACAATGCACGCTTCTTCATACTTGTGGACGAAAACACCTACAACCACTGCCTGCCGCACCTCATCGCGCGTGTCAGCCGTCTCCATGAGGCGGAATTCATGGAAGTACCCGTGGGCGAGGAATGCAAGGACATTGCCATTGCCACCCAGCTGTGGCAGACCCTGCTCGAAAGCAATGCCGACCGCAACACCGTCATCGTCAATCTCGGCGGCGGCTGCATCAGCGACCTCGGCGGCTTCGTGGCAGCAGGCTACAAGCGCGGCATACGCCACATCAATATACCCACAACCCTCATCGGCATGGCCGACGCCGCCCTCGGCGGCAAGACAGCCCTCAACCTCGCGGGCAGCAAAAACCAGATAGGATTCTTCCACCAGCCTGCCATCGTCTGCATAGACCCCCTGTTCCTCAACACCCTGCCCGACGAGGAGATGTTCAACGGCGTGTTCGAAATGCTCAAAACTTTCATGATAGGCGACCGGGAACGGTACGGGCAGCTGTGCGACATGATTTTAAGCGGCACACTCGACATCACCGCCGACCTGCTCACAGCCTGTGCCGAAATCAAGAGCGCCGTAGTCAAGCAGGACCCTCACGACACCGGCATCCGCCGCATCCTCAACTTAGGCCACACCTTCGGCCACGCCATCGAAGCCTACAGCCACCACAAGGGGCAGTCACCCCTCGCCCACGGCCAGGCGGTGGGCATAGGCCTCATCGTCGCCCTCTACCTCTCCGTCCGCAAGCTGGGACTTGACCCTGCCATCCTCGACCGCTACCGCACTGTAGCCGCAAAACTCGTCACCCTGCCCCACTACAACCTCCGCGACACCGAGGGCCTGCTCACCTACATGCGGCAGGACAAAAAGAACCAGGGCGGCGATATCTGCTGCGTGCTGCTGCAAAACCTCACCGCACCCGTCATAGACCTGCCCGTCCCCGAGAACGAAATCCGCGACGCACTCCTGAAGATATGTTAGAACTCCTCTCTCCTGCCAAGAACTACGAGCAAGGCCGCGAGGCCATCAACCATGGTGCCGACGCCGTCTATATCGGTGCCCCGGCCTTTGGAGCCCGTGTGGCAGCCGGCAACACCGTGGAGGACATCGAGCGCCTGTGCCGCTATGCGCACCTCTACCACGCACGCGTCTTTGTAACTGTCAACACCCTTCTATTTGACAATGAAATAGACGATGCCGTGTGCCTGCTCCACCAACTCTACAACGCCGGAGCCGATGCCGCCATCATCCAGGATCTCGGCCTGCTGGAGTGCGACCTGCCTCCCATCGAGCTCCACGCCAGCACCCAGACCCACAATGCCGCACTCCCGCGCATTCAGTTCCTCGAAAAAACCGGCTTCAGCCGTGTGATACTGGCTCGCGAAACATCGCTCGAACAGATGCTGGAGATTCGCCGCCACACCTCCGTGGACCTTGAAGCCTTCATACAGGGTGCCCTCTGCGTCAGCTACAGCGGGCAGTGCTACCTCAGCCAATATCTCAACCACCGCAGCGGCAACCGCGGATGCTGTTCCCAGCCCTGCCGCTCGGCTTACGACCTCTACACCCCAGACGGGACTCTTCTGGACAAAGACCGTCATCTGCTATCGCTCAAAGACTTCTCTGCAGCCAGCCACCTCCGTGCCATGATTGATGCAGGCATCACCTCGTTCAAGATTGAAGGACGCCTCAAAGACGTGGGATACGTCAAAAACACCACTGCCTACTATCGGCAACTGCTCGACAGCATCATAGAGGAGCGACCTGACCTGCAAGCATCCTCATCGGGTCGTTGCCGGTTCTTCTTTACCCCCGACCTTGAGAAAACGTTCAACCGGGGTTTTACAGACTACTTCCTCAGGGAGCGACAGCCTATGGCCACACTTTCCACACAGAAATCGTTGGGCAAACGTATTGGCAAGGCAACCGCCATAGACCATCGCAACATCACAGTAAAAACCACCGAAACACTCACTCCGGGCGACGGTCTCTGCTACCTCACACCCCAAGGCAAACTGGAAGGCTTTTTGGTCAACCATGTGCAGGGCAACACCTTCACCCCAAACCGTATGCCGGACAGCCTTGCCGTGGGTACAACACTATGGCGCAACAACGACCAAGCATTCGAGAAACAACTTACCGGCCACACGGCAGAACGCCGGATACCCATAACCGTTGTCCTGGACGACACGCCCAACGGACTGCAGCTTACCCTCAGCGATAACAATGGCTGCCAAGCAACCGCCACAACAGCATGCACCAAAGAACCGGCTCACGACCCACTACGGGCAACAGCACAAGCCGAACGGCAACTGGCCAAAATGGGCGACAGCATCTTCACCGCCACAAACATATCCATCAAATGCTCACAGCCATGGTTCCTGCCCGCATCGGTGCTTAACCAACTGCGACGCGATGCTGTCCAAAAGCTTGAAGACATACGCATTGCACAACACCTGCAACACCGCGGCCACTGCCCCACGCTCAATGAACGCCTGGCCAACACTTTCCCCTACTACCAAACAACCCTCGACTTCCGTGCCAACATCGTCAACCGGCACGCCGAACAGTTCTACCGTCGCCACGGAGTGGAGCAGATAGAATATGGGCTCGAAAAGACCAACGACTACTTTATCACTACCGGCAACAGCACTTCGGGCAAAACCCTCATGACCACCCGCTATTGCCTGCGTTACGAGCTTGGCATTTGCCTCATGGGGAAAAACCGAAGCACTGTTCAGCTCACATCCCCCGGCACCCATGGCAGCACCCATCTCCTGCTCCGAAACCAAAACAACTGGCTGCGACTCGATTTCGACTGCCGCAACTGCCAAATGCTTCTCTCTGCACTACCACCTCACAACCAACCCACAACCCATACTTGATCAACATGAATGTAGAAGACCTGCGCGCCTACTGCCTCTCATTGGGCGAAGACATCGATGAACGCATGCCCTTCGGTGCATTCAAAGCCGCACAAGGGGTACTTGCTTTCTACACCAATGGGCATATCTTCTGTTATTTCGACATAGACCATTTCGATGTGGTGACCGTCAAATGCCAACCCGAAATCATCCCACAACTCATCGAAGAACACGAATGCATTACAACTCCCTACAACATGAGCCCCAAACACTGGATAGGCATACGCCCCGAACAAGCACCCGACACCCTCATTAAACAATTGGTATCCAATTCATACACCATCATTAAAAACGCATATACTTCCAAAAACTCAAAATGAAATCATGACAATCAAAGAAATCGAGACCAAGACCATAATGACCAAAAGCAACCTGCCTGTTGCCGACTTCTCGGTAAACCCCTATGTAGGTTGCGCCCACGCCTGCAAATACTGCTACGCCTCGTTCATGAAACGGTTCACCAACCATCCCGAGCCCTGGGGTACTTTCATAGACGTAAAGACATGGCCTGAACTAAAGAATACAGCAAAATATGCAGGCAAAGAGGCCTTTCTCGGATCGGTGACCGACTGCTACCAACCTTGCGAGGCCAAATACAAACGCACACGCTCCTTGCTCGAACAACTGAAAGGAAGCGGCATACGCATCAGTATTGCCACGAAAAGCGACTTGGTACTCCGCGACCTGGACCTGATAAAGACCTTCCCCGGTGCACGCGTTTCATGGAGCATAAACACTCTGGACGAGGGATTCCGCAGCGCCATGGACCGCGGAGTTAGTATAGAACGCCGTCTCGAAGCCATGCGCCAATTCTACGAAGCCGGTGTGCAGACCACCTGCTTCATCTCCCCCATTTTCCCTGGAATAACCGACGTAGAAGCCATCATACAACGGGCAAAGGGGCAGTGCAACCTCATATGGCTTGAAAACCTCAACCTACGGGGCGACTATCGCACGCGCATACTCGACTGGGTACATTGCAACCACCCACAACTCGACGGCCTCTATCACGACATCTACGGTCGCAAAGACCGCTCCTACTGGAGCGAACTCGACGCCGACCTGCGTCATTTCTGCTCGGCCAACGCCTTGCCATACGTCCGCAACGACGACTCCGTCCGCAGCCCTCACGGTCAACCTCCCGTAGTTGTAAACTATTTCTACCACGAAGAAATCACCAGATAAAACATCAACAAATCCCCAAAAACCAATCGGTGCTGCGCACTTGACAAACACTATAACTGTCTGCCATACAGATTATACAGAATTACACAGGAAAAATAGGACAACAAAAAGGGTTTTTCCTGAAAAAATGGTTGTACTTTTGCATCGTGAAAAAAGGCACAGGCCGACAGTCACCCTGCAGGCCCAGCCGATTACAGAAAAGAAAACAAATAAAAGAAAGAAAGGAGTAATATCATGAAAATGTCTCGTTTAATGAGCCTTGCATTATTAGGTGCCGCCTTGGCACTGACCCCCGTATACGCCCAGCGCGGCGGTGGCGGACGCAGCGGTGGCGGCGGTGGACACAGCAGCAGTTCAAGTGTCAGCCGTGGCGGCGGCGGTTTCTCCAGCTCCAGCCGCAGCGGTTCCAGCTTTTCCAGTTCCAGCCGCAGCTCAAGCTCAAGCAGCCGCAGCAGTTTTTCCAGCAGCAGCCGCAGCTCAAGCCCCAGCAGCCGCAGCAGCTTTTCCAGCAGCAGCCGTAGCTCAAGCCCCAGCAGCGGTGTAAGCCGCAGTTCCAGCAGCAGCCGCAGCAGTTTCTCCGGCACCCGCTCCGGCAGCAGCAGCGAGGGCTCGAGATTTGAAGGTTCGAGAAGCGGTAGTTTCGAGGGTTCGCGTTCAGGCAGTTCGATGCGTTCTCGCACCGGCAGTGTGCCAAGCCAGATTCGCAGTCGCGCCGATTTCCGCGAAGGCGGCAGCCGTGTTGAAGGCAGCCACGGCGGAGTGCGCAGCGAAGGCGGCCGCAGCAACCGCCCCACCGACGGTGGTGTGCGTACCGAAGGCCGTCCCCGTGGCATAGCCCCGGCTCCCGGCCCTGGCGGATATGCACGTCCCGGTCATCCCGGCCCCATGCCCCCCTCGCACCGTCCGATGCATCCTGCACCCTATTTCTGGCATCCGCATCACCACTGCATGGTGCACTGCCACAGACTCTACTGGGATCCTTTCATCCCGCGTCCCCTCTACTGGCCCGGATTCTGGTTCTACTGCGACAGCTACTGGTATGACTATCACGTGACCGATGTGGTTGTGGTGAGAGAATATGTCAGAGACACCTACAAGATGGACCTCATCACCTACGCCATCAGCGGAAACTATATGTACGCCTTGGTCAACGACCCCGACGGCCACACCTACCTGCAGATTTACGACAAGAACGACAAACTGCTTGCCGAGCAGCAGGTCAGCCGCAAGTACTGCAAGATGGAGGTTGACCCCGAGAACGGCGGATGCTGGATTATGAAGAAACGCGACAAAGACCCCCTGCTCTTCTTCTACACCGAAGACGGCCAGCTGCTGATTTACGAAGCAGATTAATCTTTGGCAACATCACTTTCATCTTTAGTTATCTTACCTTAGCAGGGACTCCTTTTGGAGCCCCTGCTTCTCGTTCTGTTAGGGCTGTTTCTGCAGAATTAGAAAAAAGTTCTTACCAATTGAAAAAAAAAGTGTATCTTTGCAAATCCAAAATGAATAATCTCAGTCAACATATCAACGTCAGAATTTGCTTCTTAAACATAAAGAAGAGAGACGTGTATGACTGTCTATAAACCATAGGTTGAGCTTGCTCCCTATGGTTTTCTGTATCTGTCCTCACCGGACGGAAACCCATTTTGGAAATCAATTTTATTTAATCAACAACTAAAAACAGATATCATGGAATTACCATTTGCAGAAGCGTGGAAAATCAAGATGGTAGAACCCATTAAGAAATCCACCCGCGAACAACGCGAAAAATGGCTCAACGAAGCACACCAGAACGTGTTTATGCTG
>CADAQX010000005.1:0-138506 GCA_902790215.1 uncultured Bacteroidota bacterium
CTCGTAGAGCTCTGGAACTTGCGCTATCAGCGGGTCTTTGCTTGACTGTATTTTTATCAAATTCATGACTATATTACGATTTAACTGTTTGTTATTAGACTATGGGTAGGCGCGTCCACTGGAGGCTGCCCAGATCGATGTGGCCGCTGTCAGAGAGTGCCACCTTTACGTTGTCAACGAAATCCATTGTCGTTTCCTGTTTGTTCTGCTGTCCGCATGCCGCCAGCATGAGACCAATGCATAATAATGAGAATAGTTGTTTTTTCATATTTGTTATATAGTCCGCTAAATTGGAATTTATAGGTTTCTGATCAATGATAAATCGCCACTTGACAAAGCTTTGAAATTGCGCTCAATTTTCTCTATGTCCCAATCCCACCATTTCAGTTGCAGCAGAAAGGCGATGAATTCGTCGTCAAAACGCATCCTGACCACTCGGCACGGATTACCCACGGCAACAGCGTATGGAGGAATGTCTGAGGCAACAACAGAGTTGGCCCCGATGATGGCCCCGTCGCCGATATGGACGCCCGGCATGATGGTTACATGCTGGCCAATCCAAACGTCATTGCCCACAACGGTGTCGCCTTTCAGAGGCAATTCGTCTTTCACAGGTGCGATGGCGCTGCCCCAGTCGCCACCCATGATGTAGAACGGATAGGTGGTCACGCCGTCCATGCGGTGATTAGCACCATTCATCACAAATTCCACCCCTTTGGCAATGGCGCAGAACTTGCCTATTATCAGTCGGTCGCCAATGAAGTCGTAGAAGTGGGTGACATGCTTCTCGAACTGGTCGGCACCATCCACATCATCGTAGTAGGTATAGTCGCCAATGATGATACGAGGGTTCTTCACCACGTTCTTAATAAAGCATAGGCGCGGAAGATTGGGATTGGGGAATGCCTTATTGGGGTTGGGTCTGCCTGTTATATCCATGTGGCAATTTGTTAATTGTTTCTATCTTTCTTTATTAACGCCGAATTCTCATTTTTATTGCCCGCATGAAATTGATTCCATGAATCTCCCCGTACGGCCATTTCTTCTAGCTACTTTACTGTTAACCTTGCATAGAGCTCATACATCTCTTGATTATTATCTTCATGATTTTATACTTTTATATTCCACGATAAGCAGTTCAATGCTCCACCTCGTCTTACGGCTTCCAATGCTGGTATGCCTACTATTTCGCAATCGGGAAGGGCAATGCTGATTTGCTCCAACGCCTGGTCATCTTCAGGTATTCCTAGTTGCGGAACAAGCACGAGAGTGCCTATTTGCAAGAAGTTGATGTACGACCAACTGCGCATATGCTTCCGTTTCACATTATATTTCAAAATAGTGACATCAAAATATTTCTCCAAGATTCGAGGATATTCATCAGCAATGCCCTTGTCGAAGTCGGCATAGTTGGTCATCAACACTCGGTTGTCGCCAAGACAATGGATGATACCGTCGCTGTGACCATATTTCTTGTTCCTATCCCATGGGAGGAAAACGACCTCACATTGGAACGCTTCTTCTATCTGACGTTGCACCTCTTGTGGCGTTTTGTCTTTGTTCTCCACAAACACCTTGTCTGTCATCACAACCTTGTCGCCGCATTTCACCACATTGCCTCCATCCATCACCAATTCCAATTCAATTCGGTGGAATAATGGATGACTTATTGAGATAGGGCGCAACCCATCGAAGCGGATTTCTTCCTCCATGCTCATAGGAAGAAGGCGAAGCAACTCGTTTGATTCCTCTTGGAAGACGAGTTCCGGATTGGTTTGGAGGGTGAGGCCCGTCTTGTCCTGCAGATAATCGGGAGTATATCTATAGAACACGAACCTATCCTTCTCGATTTGGATGGGCATAAAATCGCGACACCAGATGTCTTTTGTTCCTTTCAGATAGGTGAATGGAATACTCCGTTTCCTCAACGCATCAACGATATGAGCATTCAGAACTGGGCATTTCTCCGGCAGCAGACTTGAGAAATAGACGGTGTTGGTGATAGAGTCGGTAATCATTTTGAAAATCTTTCAACGTTATATGTTCCTTTTCTTTCAATTACACAACCTTTATCCTTATTAAAACTTTTCTTTTTGGGGTTCCAATAGCCCTTAGAAATAATAATTGAATCATAAAAACAAAGATTAAGATTCCCGTCGATGTTATTATTCATATCTTCTTTGCCCAACAGCCTATACGTTGATTTAACATCAGGTATCCATTCTCTTTTTCTCTTTTTTCTCTCAATAGCTTTTAACACGGGCATTTCCCTTCGTCCACATGAATTCAGTATTATATCTTTACAATTCAAAGGTCCAGCAAAGACTTCATTCTCTTCGTTCATAATACTTCTAACAAGAATACCACCAAATTTTGCTTTCTCATAAGAACTCTTAAAACAGATATCAAATCCGCTTAGATGAAAAAACAAATCACATGCCTCGTATCCATCTCTTGGGTATGTTACTCTATTCCATTTTTCATTCCATTTTTCCTTTTCCCAATAATAGAATTCCATTTCTGCGAAATAATATTCTCTTCCATTGCAGTTGATACAATAGTTGCAAAACAGGTCTTTCGCGATGTCAGAACATGTTTTTTGAAATTCATCTTTTGTTAATCCATCAAAAGGATTATTCAGTTTTTCAATAAGTTTATCCATAATAATCATTTATTTTTTAGTTATTTACTTTCAAGTGCAAAGGTATATACAAAAATCGAGTTGACCAAGCTTTTTTTGCAAAAAGTTGTTAAAGTTTTCGAAAAAGTTATTATCCATAAATCGTTATAAAAATGCCTCTGGCAGTAAAATCAGCCAGAGGCAAAGTCTTCAATATGTCTTTATGTCTATTCTAATTCTTCTGTTTTATGCCATACTTTCAGTTTTTGTTTCGTGGTGCAAAGAGCACTATTTATTTGAATTCTCAATACAAATCTTATTTCAGCAGATTTCTATTTTCCACTTCCTCCAGAACACTCATTTGCTTGATGGCGATTTTGTTCAGTCGTTTCAGCCGCTCACGTTGCGGGATGCCATCACCAATGAAGACAGCGTTTAGGTTTTCGAGGTTGGAGAGACAGATGAGCTGATTGATGGTGGCATAATCGCGCATATTGCCTTTCTTGTCAGGATTGGCATCGCGCCACTCTTTGGCAGTAATACCGAACAAGGCCACATTCAGCACATCGGCTTCCTCTGCATAGATGAGCGAGCTGTGGTAGGCATCCACCTCGTCGGGGATAAGGTTGGCACGGACAGCATCGGTGTGGATATGATAATTAATCTTGGAGAGTTCTCGTTTAGCGCTCCAGCCGATGGCTTGCTGCTCTTCGGCCTTCAGGCGTTGGAATTCCTTAACAAGATAGAGTTCAAATTCGACAGACACCCAGTTGGCGAACTTAAAGGCAATGTCAGAGATGGCATAGGTGCCGCCATAGCGTCCTGCCTGTGAAAAAAGGCCTATGGCGTTGGTGGCTGTAATCCACTGTGAGGGCGACAAGGTAAAGGCGTTCAGACCGGCATTGCGTCTAAACCCCTCGAATTCGAGGGGGTTAAAATTCGGATTGTAGAGAGTCTCCCAAAGACCAAGATATTCAATGGTGTTACGGTTACGCATCCAATTTGCAATCACGCCATTAGGATCAATGGGGTTGCGCTGCTTGGCAATGTCGGTGATGCAGATATAATCGATCCCATCTTTCGACAATGTTCGGATGGTTGTATCTTTTACAATTATTGTGTTTCGCTTGGCCATATTCTAAACCTTTTCAATTTGCAAAAGTACACATTTTATTTGGATTGATGAAATTTAATTTCAACCGCCATTTATTGAGGTAAGAACTAAGGACTATGAAGTAAGTGACAGCAACCCAAACTTCTTAATTCTTACTTCTCAGTTCTTACCTCTAACCACATTCCCATTATACTTGGCATATATTTGCTTATGAATCTGGAGGACATTGCCTTTAACGCACTCTATCGCTTCTTCTCTATAATCCATTGTAATTATCTGTTAGCTTATCTTATCCATGTCATTTTGATGTGGGGTATGCCGTCGAGCATGAAGGTGTCGGAGGATTGCTTGAATCCCACACTTTCGTAGAAGCCTTTGGCATATTCCTGTGCCTCGATATCGATGAGTGTTGCACCGAAATGCTCAACGGCTGCATCGATGGCATGAAGCATGATTTGCTTGCCATAGCCTTTGCCGCGTTCGGTTGTGATGACTCTGCCGATGGAAACCTGTTCCATGTGAGTTCCGGCAGGGCATACACGAGCCAGGGCGACAACCTTGTCATTGACGGTTAGCCATAGATGGATGGACTGCTGGTCGTCGCCGTCAAGGTCTTGATAGACGCAGTTCTGCTCAACCACAAAGACTTCGCTACGCACTCTCAGCAGTTCGTATAGCTCGTCGGTGGTTAATTCTTGAAATGATTTCTTATGCAATGTCATAAATGAATGTGTTAATGTGTAAATGTGTTAATGTGTGAATCATTTGACTAACGAATTAACACGTTAACGAATTAACGTGTTAAACCCAAATCGGTCATTAGGGTTTATGGCAGATTAGTATTTGTTCCGAGCATATTGGTCGCATCGCTGGCGAAGTCGTAGCGGGCTACGGCGAGACAGGGATGTGGACAAGATGCCGGAAGAAATGCTGAGATGCCATAAACAGACCTAAAAAAGTGAAATAGATTGAAATGTCGGCCTAATGACCGATTTGGGTTAAATGTAGTCGAATAGATTAATCGTTCCTGCGTCGTTTTTGATATCAAGAGTAGGGACGTACTCTACCATTTTTGTAGAGCCGCTGGTTTTGTCAACATTGAAATAGACTAGTGCTCCTGTATAGCTGCGGAACACCACTTGATAGGCAGAGTCGGTCTCCTCGCCCATCTCAAGAGTCATTATGTCAGGGTTGTCTTCGGCCACAGTCCAGTCATACGCACTGTGGCAATAGTTGCTGACTCCTTCGTAGGCCATTTCTTTCGTTATTGTGCTCTTTGATGCGTTGGAAGTACATGAGCACAACAGGATTATTAATGCAAATGATAAAACTATATGTTTCATTGTGTTAATCGTATATTATTAGTTATCTTACTGCTCAATTGTTTTTGAAGACGAAGTCGGCTATCGTGAAACAGGTCGTAACGTCTTTATTGCCTTTTGAAGTTCATCAAGAAATGTAGCTGCTTGACCACCATCCATCTGAACATGATGGAACTGGAACGATATAGGGAGCGTTGTTCGTAACAGTCCTTTGCGATACTTTCCCCACATCACCATAGGATTACTAAACTGGTCCGTATATTGGTTGAAAATACAATCGAGCTCGGTCTGTATCATGGCTGATGTGCCGATAATCATGCATTCCTCCAGGAATGAGCTCTTACACTCGCCGGCACTTTCAGCAGTCAGTTCCTGATAATCATTGGTGAACTGTTGTAAGTCATCAGAATAGGGAATGTCGCAAGAGTTGATACCCCCTTTGCTATTATTCACGATGACATTGATGGCAAGTTTGTCGTATTGGAACAGTTTACCATGTTCAGGTAGAATATAAAATTCCTTGATGCCTTTGGCGGCTGTGCCAATGCACCAGCACATTAGCGTATTGAACTTGATGCCCGTTCGCTTGCTAGTTCTGACAATGTGGCCCACATCAAGTGTCTTTACCAACGTGACCATCGGCATGGGGGATGATATCCACAGACGGAATGCTTCAGCCCGGATGCTGTCTTGGGGAGTTATCTCCGTTTTCATTGTATCGCACGTTATACGTTGATATGTTGATACGTTGTGCGGCAGCCTAATTTTCAATTTTCAACTTTCAATTTTCAATTTAATAAGTTCTTGGGGATATAATTCTTCTCGCCACCGTCGTAGAGGTCGCAGTGGGTGGCACCGGGTATGATGAGCAGCTGCTTGTTCTCTGGCACAGGATTGGGCTTGCCGATGAAGTTGTAGCCTTCGGCCTTGCCGTCCACCATGTAGTGGTAAGCAGCCTCACCGAAGTAGCGCGAGTGGGCCTCTGCACCGTGCATCACGAGGACAGCAGAGCGAATCTCGTTGATGTAATAGAGGAAGCGGGCATTGGCGTAGGCCTGGGTGCCGATGGTGCGCCAGCCGTCGTTGCTGTTGCCGCTGCGGGGGTGGTAGCCGCGCGGGGTCTTGTAGTAGGCGTGGTAGTCTTTAACGAATTGCGGGGCATCCTCAGGCAGCGGGTCTATAACACCGCCAGCCATTGCCATGGGGTCGGAGAGACGCTGTTTGCCCATTGCCTCGCGGGCAGCGTGGCGCGACTCCTCTTTGTCCTCGCTGTCGTAGTAGCCGTTGCCGCTGATACGGCTCATGTCGTACATGGTGGAGGCGACGGTGGCCTTGATACGGGTGTCGGCAGCGGCAGTATTGAGGGCGATGCCACCCCAGCCACAGATGCCGATGATACCGATGCGTTCAGGATCGACATTCTCCAGCTTGGAGAGGTAGTCGACAGCGGCCATAAAGTCCTCGGTGTTGATGTCGGGCGAAGCCGTGCGGCGGGGTTCACCGCCGCTCTCGCCGGTATATGACGGGTCGAAAGCCAGCGCCACGAAGCCTCGCTCTGCCATCCGCATGGCGTAGAGTCCGCTGCTCTGCTCCTTCACGGCACCGAAGGGACCGCTCACGGCGATGGCTGCCAGCGTTCCCTGTGCATCCTTTGGCGTGTAGAGGTCGGCCGCCAGCGTCAGCCCATACTGTGTCTCGAACGTCACCTTGCGGTGGTTCACCTTCTCGCTCAGCGGGAACACCTTGTCCCACTCCTGAGTCAAAACGAGTTGTTGTTTCATGTTGTCAATGTTTTTAGTTTCCTGTTTGTTGTTGCAGGCTGTTAAAGCCAGTGTTGCCATAATTATGCCTGTGGCTAGCAGTGTTTTATTTTTCATATCTCTTTAATTTTTGAAGTAAAATTGATTGTCACAGACCCGATGCCGAGGGCTTCTTTGAGACCTTTGGGGTTGGTGATGTGGCCGATGGGGGTGTATTGGTAGGTGGTTGTGAAGGTCTCGTAGAAGACCACCACGCAGTTGTCGCCATAGAGCATAATGTCGCCCGCGTGGATGGTGCCTACTTTGGTGCGGTTGGTGGGGAGCGACTGGGAGAGGTAGTGGTATTTCTCGTTGCCGTTCAGTTCCTGCATCTCCAGCGTCAAGGGCAGCAGGGCTCGGAAGGCTTCTGAGGAGCTGTTCTGCTCCATCTTAGCCGTGAAACTCTGGTCACCAATGGTAAGCGTTATGTCGCCCACGGTGGTGGGAGAGGGGGTGAGGGGCTTGTCTTCAGGGGTGCAAGCCGTAGCAAAGAATAACATGATTGCGGCTATCAGGTTCATTAAGTGTTTCATGTAGAAGATTGTCTGAAAAAGTTGAGAGTTTAGAAAATTGCTTGATTGTGTTTTTGTTGATATGTTGATACGTTGATATGTTGATATGATGCGAGCCGTATAAACTTATCAACTTATCAACGGACAACGATAAATGCGGCAGCAACTAGCATTCACACATTAACACATTCTCTTGTTTTATGTGATTATCGTATGAAGTGCATCGGCTGCCAGTCTTCGCCATCGGGGTAATGGACAGGTTCCTGCGAATGGATGCTTTTCAGTAGGAAGGCCATATTGCGCCCCAGCGCACGCATGGTCTGCATGCCTTCGCTGTCGAGTGCGGCCTCGCCTTCTGCACGGCCATAGACGATGTTCCAATACTGCGACGTAATCATCGGCATGTGCTGCAGTTGGAACATCATGGTGAGCGACTGCAGTGCTGCTGTTGCGCCGCCGCGCCGACAGACGGCGATGCCTGCGGCGGGCTTGTGCATTGCCAGGTGGGACTGAGAGTAGAACAGCCGCTGCATCAATGCCAGCAGGGCTCCGTTGGGCTGGCCGTAATAAGTAGGGGTGCCCACCACAAGGGCATCGCTCTCTGCCAGCTTCTCGGCGAGACGGTTGCATAGGTCGTCGTCGAAGACACAGCGTCCCAGTTCGCTGCAACGCCTGCAGGCGATACAGCCATGCACAGGACTTGTGCCGATGCTTGCAATCTCATAGTCAACACCATTTTCTTTCAAGGTCTTTCCGACCTCCTCCAAAGCGATGCGCGTGTTGCCGTTGGCGCGTGCGCTTCCGTTAATCAGTAATGCTTTCATTGTTGTCAGAATTCAAATTTTTCCACTTTCATCTGGCCGCATTGGCGCATCATGGGCGAGTACTCTTTGAATTCCGACGTGGCGGAATGCTTGTCAAGCGAGGCGGGGTCCTTCCATGTCTCGCAAATCATGAACACATCCGGTCGGGTGGCGCTTTGGAAAACATCGTAGGCAATGCATCCCTCGTGTTTCTGCGACAGCTCGGTAAGGGCTATAGCCGCCTGCAGGGCGGTCTTGTACTGCTCGCCGTCATTGGCTTGGAAAAAACAATTCAACCGTATCATATTGTCCTTTTTATTATCTTAACGCTGAATTTTTAGAATTATTGTGTCGTTGTCGGTGTGCCCGGGAGTAAGTGATTATATGCTTTGTTCAAATAGCCAGTCACGGACGGCGGCAATCTTGTACCCAAAGTCGAAGGAGGCCATGTGTTCCATGCCTTGTCCGGATTCAGGGAGTACCGAACCCTTCTCAAAGCAAATGAAATTGATATTGCCTCCCTTGGCTATCAAGGCTTCTGCCAGACGCTCCTGCTCTGCTGGGGGCAACTTGGCGCTCCATGAGGCTGAGTCGATATGGGCGTTTTGCTTTTTCAGCACTTCCGTCAGGTCTCTCATACCTCCCGAGGCCTTTCCGTCACCGCCTGCCACGATGTAGAAGAACTTGCGCTTGCCGAAGTCTTTCATCTTCGATGTGTCCCATTGGCTGCTGACAAACAGCGAAGCAGCGAAAAGGTTAGGATGGGCGATGTTGAAATAGAAGGACATCATGCCACCCATCGATTGGCCGGTTGTGTAAAGTCGTCTTTGGTCAACCTTATACTCTTTGCATACGTGTTGCAACAGGCGGATAGTCATCTCTACCTCGTCGGTGGTGCTCCAGTCATCCTGCACAGCCCAGCCGGTATATTGCGGAACCAATACAAAGGACGGGTGCTTCTGCTGGTCGCGGTCAGAGGCAAACTCAAGTGCTCCGTAGCCCTGGGTGAGAGGGGCGGTCACATCCTTCCCCACGGTGCTTGCATCGGCCATGAAAAGTACCAGAGGATAACATGTTTTCCCGTCATACCCATCTGGGATAAGAAGATTGAATTGCAAGGTCTTGCCAGTTGCAGCATCCTCGAAAGTGAACTGCCGGAACTTCCCCAAGGTCTCGTTCTTTAAGGCAACAAATGTAGAATCATCCTCTTTGGAGTTTGTCATCATGCCCCCACCTCCGAAGCGCAGACCTTTGTCGTTTGGTTTATCCTCGCCACCGTTTTTTTGAGCGCAGGCGGTAAGGCTCAACAGGCATATTGCCCAAATCATTGTTTTCTTCATTTTGTTTAAGGGTTAAAGGGATTGAGGGTTAAAGGGTATAAAGGTTAAAATGATTGCTTAATTGTCTGATTGCTTGATTGCTTGACGAATTGAAAATTGAAAATTGAAAGTTGCTGCCGCACCACAGGTCAACAAATTTTCACTTTTCACTTTTCAATTTTCACTTTTCAATTTAATTCAATGTGGAGTTTTCCGCTCTACCAAGCGGAAAAACAGGGGTTTGACCATATGTACATATCCTGTCTTTCAAGTGCAAATATACGAAAATTGTTTTTATCTAATCAGAAAAAATTGTTATTTTTGCATGAGTTCGCTGAATATTATTGCAAGAAGCATAAACTATTAGTTTTCAAGTTTGTTTCTCCAAAACATATAAATAAGCGAAATGATGAAAAAACACGAAAAATAAACTTAAAAAAACAGATATGGTAAAAGCTAAAAAATACATTTCACGGAATCAAATTCAGCATTTGGTATATGCTTTAATCACGGTGTTCATTACTGTTCATGCGTTTGTCCTTTATAGTCTGTATGTCATTGAGGGCGACGGCTTGATGCAGGCAACAGGTACTACTTCGGTTTGGCGGGCTCTCGATTGTCAGGGTGGTGTTTATATGTTCGGTGATTATCTTCCTGTATGGTTGATGATTATTATTGAGATCGCTTTTGCTTTTGTGCTTGCGGTGACAATGGGCAGTCCCTTGGCGTTCCGGTTGGCTAGTCGCAAGTTTGACCCACGCCGAAATCACCCGATGATATTCGAGTCGGCCATCATCACGGCTACCGTCTGCCTGATGTGCCCGGCAATGAGTTTATTGGCCGATTTCTTTTATTATCCTTACTACAAAGGATTTGATGTTATCGACTTCTTGTGCCGTTGGTTCCGTTTGATATGCTATAACCTACCGTTTGCCTATTTCTCGCAGATGTTTTTTGTCCAACCTTTTGTGCGATTTGTCATACGACGACTGTTCGCCAATAACATAGCACAGCGTAACGAACAGAACAGCAATAAGACAGTCAAACCGTCAGATGAGTCAGAAGCCATAGCCGATGTGATTATCCGCGAAAAAGAAATAGCAGCGATGGACTAAAAAAAACAACTAATCACTTAAAAATACAACATTATGTCAGTAACAAATTTAAACGAAATCGAAAAAGCCGAGGTGCTGGTTTCAGGTCTTAGAAAGCATCTTAAAGACGTGCAGGAAATCGGCATTACCACCGATGCCATCAACCGATTGGAAGAGGCGGCAAAAGATTTGCGGCAAAAGGATGCCGAAGTGGATAAACTGCGTAGGCAGGCCACTCTCAAGGCACATGAGAATCTGGAATTGATTGCCGACCTCAAGGCACAGATGCTCAGCATGCGCACAGCCGTCAAAGCCCGCTACCCGCAGTACGAGTGGATCAAGTACGGTGTGCAGGATAAGAGATGAACGCCTTCCACAAAGCCCGAGGCCGTGAGATTTCTTGCCGCCCGGGCTTTTGTAAAACCCTCCCCAATGTGCCATTGAGTGGTTTATGCTTGTTTGCGATACTGCAAGGGAGTTGTGCCGGTCTGCTGCCGGAAGAAACGGATGAAGAATGAGGGGGTGGCGAAGCCGAGCGTTTCGGCAACCTCGGCCACTGGCATCTGCGTGTGGTGCAGCAGTACCTTGGCTTCACGCACCAAAGCACGGTCAATCCACTGCAAAGCTGTCATTCCGCTATGGCGTTTCACCATAGTGCTTACGTATCCCGCAGTGACACATAGCCGGTCGGCATAAAAGTCGATGGAATGCTTCACCCTTCCTTCTTGTGTGAGGAGTTGCAAAAAGCGATGCATAAAGGATTTTTTTTGTGCCGGGGCCGACACGGAACTGAGACTTTGCACATCGAGTATCAGGGAATCAAACAAGCGTGCCACAATGTCTGTAGGGGCATCCCCTCGTTTCGCCTGTAGGGTGATTAGGTCAATATATTTCTCTATTCTCAATTGGGTACCCTCATCGCAACGAGCCATAAAGCATTCCTGCCGCCCGTCGCCCGTCGGCATTTGGGTAAACGTCACAAGACTGACAACACAATCACATCCCAACCTGTTGACAATGGCCAATGAACCGGGTATGGCTAACGCGATGTCGCCCGGCTCCAGATGATATTCTTCCAAGTCAAGCTCCAAATCTATCGTTTCGCGGTGCACCATCAGGATTCGGCCTTCGGCGAGGCGGTAGGGTTGGCCTTCGAGAAAGAAGGAGAGGTTTTGCTGCAACGGTGTGTGGAAGTTGAATCCGTAATCTCCGGCACGACGGAAGCCGTGGTGCGAGAGCTCAGTGGATATTTTCCCCGTGTCAAAGTTTCGTATTGCCATCTCGGTGCTTTTTTTGTGCTATTATAACGCTCTGTTTCTTCGTTTATTGTACCGTTAGTTAAGGATATGGATATTTTTGTCTTGTATTGTGGTATTTTATTTTACAGAATAACAGTAATTTTGCAGCCGAAAAATCAAATCAGTTCAACAACGAAAAACGAGATTATGAAGGTATTCAGATTTTATTGCAGGTACTGGGCAGCCATCGGAGGCTTGCTTTTTGTACTGTTGGCTTTCTTTGTCGGCCTGATGCCGGACTTGGTTCCCGCAACACAGCGGCTGACGATTCTGCTTTTTTTGGCGTTGCTCTTTCATCAGTTCGAGGAGTATGTGTTTCCCGGCGGTTTTCCTGCCGCTGCCAACCGCGGACTTTTCGGTGAGAAAGAGGATGTCGCACGCTTCCCGCTGAACGAGCTGAGTGCAACGATTGTCAACACATTCCTTGCCTACACACTCTATATCATCGGCATATTCTGCCACAACTGCTTATGGCTGGGCATATTCATTGCCTACTTCACGATGGCGCAGGTGCTGATGCATTGCTTGAAACTGAACATCTCGCTCAAGGCTTGGTATTCGCCGGGATGTCTTTCATCTCTCTTCATTATGCTGCCGATGGGTGTGTATTACCTTTGGTATATTGCCACCCATTTCGCTGTGCCGCACTACTACTGGTGGGGTCCTTTAGTGGCATCTCCCATTGTGGCTATTGTGATGATTTTACTTCCCATCCTGACCTGCCGCAGTCGTAAAACAACCTTTGGATTTGCCCCTTATCAGGCAGAGGAGTTCGATGTCAAACACGGCATTGCCACACTTTGGCGCAAACAATCGTAATATTCAATCTTCAAGTGAATAGTGATTAGTGAATAGTGAATACGATTCACAATTCCACAATTCACAATTTCAACTCATCAACGGACAACAACAAATCTAAAATAAAGAAAAGACATGGGTAAATTCATCAAACATTATGCACTGGAGATTTACACAGTGCTTGCAATGCTCTTTATGGTAATCACCTCGATGATGGACGGCTTGTCTGCTGTGCAGCGTTTCGTGGTGGTGTTCAATTTTCTCTTCATCCTGCACGAATGGGAAGAAGGCGTATATCCTGGTGGCTTCGTCGATTTGATTGCAAGACTTATTGACAAGGAACTGACCGACGACCTGCGCAGGGCAAGCCGAATACCCACAAGCATCTTTTTAATATCGATAACCCTTGTGCCGTTCATCTTTGACGATACCACAATGTTCGCTGTTTCCATTGCCACATTTGGCATTTTCGAAGGTTTGGTACACACTTTAGGCATCAAGTTATTCCGATTAAAGAGAAAATATACCCCCGGAATGGCTACAGCATGGGTCGAGACCGCTGTCGGTATTTCTCTCTTGTGGTATCTCGCCAGCAATCATCTTGCCTCTTGGTACGACTATGTATTGGGCGTCATCATATTCTTTGCGGCTTTTGTCACCATGCAGAAGACGCTAACCATGATGGTCGGGATACGTTACAGAGACATGCCCCGAATGCTGAAAAAACAGTTACAAAATCGAACCAAATTTCAAAATTAATAAAGTTGAATTTCGAATTTCGAATTTCAAAATTACTCAGACAATTCGGTGTGCGGGATAAGCGATAATGGTTTGAATACAGAAGAAGCAAGGCTTCATTTGAAGTAGGAATTATGAGGTAAGTGGCACCCGCCAAACTTCTTAATTCTTAGTTCTTACTTCTTAGCTCACTTGATGCCCCTCTTCACCTTGGCGGGCGTGCCGGCCACCACCGTGTTGGCGGGCACATCTTTGGTGACGACCGAGCCGGCGGCGACGATGGCGTTCTCGCCGATGGTGACACCTGCCAGTACGGTGACGTTGGCACCCAGCCAGGCGTTGCGGCCTATGACGATGGGCTTGGTGAGCAGAGTGTGGCGTGTGGCGGGGTCTTCGGGATGGTACTCGGTGGCCAGCACGCAGTGGGGGCCGATGAAGGCACCGTCGCCGATGGTGATGCCGCCGATGGCCAGTAGTGTGCAGCCGAAGTTGAGAAAGCAGTCATCGCCGATGCGCACGCCGGGGCCATAGTTGATGTTGAGCGGTGTGAAGACACGCACGGTGTCGGGCACTTGGCTGCGGGTAATCTCACGCAGGTATTCGCGCACCTCGGCCTCGGTGTGGTAGCCGCTGTTCATCTCGGCACAGAGCCGCATGGTGCGCTGCACGTCGGCATAGAGTTCGTCGCTGCCGACGTAAGTCTTTCCAGTGGGTATGGGATCTTCAGTCATTGTCTTGTTTTATAAATGCGGATAAGTATTTCTATGATAGCTTCGAGTTGGGGCGGTACAGCGCCGCTGCTGGTGGTATAGCGGTGATAGTGTCCGTCGGTGACATATTCCAATACGAAGGTGGAGCCGTCGATGACATATAGGCCTCTCTCGTCGTCAGGCCGTCCGGCACGCTGGAACGCTACCACTGCATTCGCCACCGAATCAAGTTCCTCGGCAGTAAGTCTATAGGAGTCTCTATCTGTCAGTTTCCAACCCCTTCCTCCCAAGCGAAAAAGATATAGCCGTCCGTTCTCAATACGGTATATGGCCACGCCGTCAAAGGGATTAATCTCCATGTAACGCATGGTGCCGTCGGCAGCCAAAGGGTAACAGAGACTTCTCTCGCCGGCTTTGCCGAGGGTGTGGTCGCGGGCGTAGGTGTTTTCCCAGTCATGCTTCTCCCAAGGCGTGAAGAGGTCGGCGGTGGTGTCTGTCCACCAATGATCGGGCATCTCGGGCTGTGGGAGATATGTGTGCTTGTCGGGGGCTTTGGGTGGACGCACTTTTAGTTGTTTGCCCAAATGCTGTGCCAATTGGCGCAAGGGGTAGTAAAGGAAAGGGTGTTGCTTGTAAGCATGCAGGAGGTAGCGGTAGGCACTGTCGGCGGCATGAGGCCAAGTGCGCCATGATGCGAGTGGTGCAATCCAGTCGGCATAGTAAAGTCGTGCCAGTTTCAGCGAATGTGGTTCGTCGTCAAGCCAAAACTCGTCTTCATACCAGAAGGTATCACGTCCATCGACATCGCTGCCCCATCGAGCAGCACGATTCTGCAACGTGGTGTCCTTCTGTATCTTGGACCAAAACACCTCTTCCTTGCTTGGGTCTCGTCTCAACATCAGCGAATCGATGTGCGTGTCGGCGGCGATGGTGAATACGGGACAAGTGTATAGCTCGCCAAAGTCGCAATAAAAGAAACTGCAGCGCGAACCGACCGGGATGTTGTCGTAGCGCACTGTGGCGGTGGAGTCGCAACCGATGCAGCGCACGGTGTCTTCGCCATCCACAGTCAGACAAAAACCTTTAGGCATTAGATACTTGATGTCGATAGGACTTTCTGGCGGGAATAACACCCGTGCCGAAAACGACACCTGCGCCTCGGCACAGACAACGAAGGCAAGCAGGGCGGCAAATATGGGCATAATCTTCTTCATTGTATTTGGTTAGAAGTTGGGTTTAAACTAAAAAGTAAAAACTAAGAGAATGTGTTAACGTGTGAATGTGTGAATGTGTTAGTCCTTGGCGCGGTCAAATGACTCACGAATTAACGAATTAACACATTAACGAATTCAGAATGGTAGCCTACTTTTTAATTTTTACTTCAATAGTGTGTCAAGCTGTCGGGGTTGATTTTGGGGATGGTTATATCGCCGAATATCGGTTCTGGCTGGTCGATGACGATTTCTTGTTGGCGTTTCTTCATAAAGTCCTTCAACTCCTGCTCGGTGATGCCTATGATTACCATGTTTTTCCGGTTGCTATAGCGCAGAAATTTGGCCTGGTAACAAGTCCATTTGCGCAAACTGTGAATCATTAGTAGTTTCTGGCGGAAACCCGGGTCGCGGGCAATCTTGGCACTTGTCGTCTTGCCGGTGTATTGGTCGGGATGGGCCGCTATCTCACTGAAAGTGGCAGATAACACATTCTGATGGCCATTCCATTTTTCTTCGCATAGTCGCATCGTGGAGAAGCAGGTGCCGACGATGTCGATGAATTGGAAGTTGCCCATGTTCTTCCAAGTCTCGATGTTGTTGGAGAATATGCTCTCGGTGGTTTTGTCGTAGTTTATAAATCCGATACTCTTGGCTTTTGATATGATGGGTAACAGCTCAGACAGAGTCATTTCGTCTAAGGAATCTTCCGGTATATTCAGCAGCCAGGCAACGGCAGTGTCGGCGCTTGCCGCCTGAATCCATGCTGTGTCCAGTTGCTGGGCGAAGGATTCGATGTTGCTCATCACCATCAAGGCCGTCAGGCGGCGGTCGTTGGCGCGCTGTTTCTTTTCGATGACTTGTGCTGTGCCAAAGGTGAGCACCAGCGACACTGTGGTGCCCAGTACCAACATACCCAACTGTTTCCAAAATCCACCGCGAATGCCTTTCATATTGACTTCTGGCGGAGATACAATGTTAGAATTATCCATAAAGCATAAATTATAATATTATAATTAACGCTTTTAGGAACAAAATATTGTCCACAGGGGCGTTTTTTGAAGTAAGAACTAAGAAGTAAGAATTAAGAAGTTTGGACGGCTGCCCCCCTTACTTCATAGTTCTTAGTTCTTACTTCATAGTTCTAAAAGCCATTTCTCCACTTTGGCTTTGCCTGTGCGGACTTCGTGGCCGTAGATGGAGAAACCTTTGGTGACGTTTGCCTTGGGGAAGGCTTTCTTCACGTCGCTGACGCAGTTGGCCAGGCCGCTGCCCTCGTGGGTGGTGAAAGGAATGACGGTCTTGCCGGCGAGGTCGATGTCCTTGAAGAGGGTGAACATCACCTGCGGGTAGGTGCCCCACCACACGGGGCCGCCGATGAAGACGGTGTCGTACTGCGAGAGGTCGGGGGCAGCGCCCTCGTAGGGAGGCAATTCGCCCTTGTTGGCCTCTTCCTGCGCCAGGTTGATGAGCGGCGTGTAGGCCATACCGTCGTATTTGTGGGTGACGATTTCGTACTGGTCGGCACCGGTGATTTCGCTGATGTAGTCGGCCACAATATTGGTGTTGCCGACCTCGATGTTGCCCACGCTGTAATTATCGCCCGCGTGGGAGAAGAAGATGACTATCTTGTTCATTGCTTGATTGTTTGATTGCGTTATTGCGTTAGTATTCTTTTGTTTGCTTTGCGCATTGCAGCCGGTGGCCAAAAGGAGTGCGAGGGCTGCTGTAAGGATCTTGTTCATTGCGTTATTGTGTGAATGCGTTATTGTGTTAGTATTTTGCAAATTACTGCATGGTATTGTATTGCTCGTCGGTGACAGGTTCGAGCCATTGAGTTTCACTCGACTTCTGTCGCGACTCGGCAGAGTTGATGCGAGCATCACTCTGCTCTCGCTGCTCCATCAGTTCATTGCTGTTGCCGGGCTTGGCGTTGGCGTGGTAGGTGAGGTGCTGCATCCAGCTGTCCTTGGCGGCTCCGTGCCAATGCTTCACGCCCTCGCCGACGGCGCGCATTACGCCTTCATCAGCATCAGCAGGCTGCCGAGGGTTATCAGTACGGCTCCGGCAATCACGTTCACGCTAACCTTTTCTTGCAGGAACACGAAGGCGAGGATGATGGTGATGACAACGCTCAGCTTGTCGATAGGGGCGACCCGTGAGACATCGCCCAGCTGGATGGCCTTGAAGTAGCAGAGCCACGACAGCCCTGTGGCCACCCCCGAGAGGATGAGGAACAGCCACGTGTGGCGGCTGACATCGCGAATCTCCCGCAGGTGTGAGCCGAACAGCACGATGCCCCACGTCAGCACAAGGATGATGGTGGTTCTGATGGCCGTGGCGAGGTTGGAGTTGACATCCTTGACACCCACCTTGGCGAAGATGGCTGTCAGGGCGGCGAAGAACGCCGAAAGGAGTGCATAGAATTTCCACATATCTACTCGTTATTGTGTGATGTTTTTTCGGAACAATCGGTATGTATACTCTTCGTCGGCGGTGCTGTATTCGGGCACGCGGCCGAAGCCCACTTGCTCGTAGCCGTGGCGCGGGTAGTACTGCCAGCTGCACGAGCTGTCGGTCCAGAGGTAGAGCAGCGTGTGGCCGCCGCGGGCGATGGCGCGGCCGAGCTGCCGCGCGGCCTCTGTGATTTGTTCGCTGTGCGGGAGCGACGCCCCGCAGAAGACCTCCGCTACGGTCGGTGGCCATAGCACGCAAGGATGGCAGCCGTTTTGGTTTGAGAATGCGTTGCTTCTAAACTAATATAGTAAGAATTACAATGACACCGATAACAAATGAAGCGATATTTATGATTAGAATCCATTTTTGAAACTTATCGCCTTCTTTTCTACACATTTTCCAATACTTCACAATGTCATACGGTGGAGTGGACCCAACTAAGTCATAGTTGTCGTAGTATTTATATACTTTATCAGCAATATACCAACCAGAGACAAGCCATATCAGGCCGAGAACGATAGCAATTATTACCATAATAATGTCTGTGTTTATTGTTTCTGTTCAATCTTTTGTTTCATTCGTGCATTTTCGCCGCGCTCGTGAGCGGGGTATTGTTTTTGTACGAAAATCGGCCGCGCTCATGAGCGGAGGGCACTTTCCGGGTGAAAATCGGCCGCGCTCGTGAGCGGAGGGCACTTCCGGGCTGAAAATCGGCCGCGCTCGTGAGCGGGGTGCGTTTTCCGGCCTCGTCCGTGGTTGCGCTCATGAGCGCGGTGTGTTTTCACGCCTCCGTCGGCTCTTCGCCCGGTGTCGCGGGGTCGGCGTCGAGCTCGGGCGTCTTCTTGTCGCGGTGCGAGGGTGCCATCGCGTGCTTGCGGAAGTATTCGAGGTCTTCGCTGACGAGGGCGACGAGTTTCTGTGCCTCGGCGCGGTCGGGGTTGAGGAGGGCGTAGGCGTTGGTGAGGCGCACGAGGGTGAGGTAGGCGCGGTCGGTGGCTTCGCGGGCGGCCTTGAGCTCGCCCATGATTTGCGCCGAACGCTGGTCGTTGCGCTCGGCGAGGAGCTGGCGCACGCGGTCGTTGGCGGCCTTGAGGCGGTCGGCGATGATTTCGAGGCCGAGGCGGCGCAGCTGGGTGCGGTACTGGAAGAGGTCCTGCAGCATGTTGTCGACGAGGCCGCTCTCCTTCATGTAGTTCTCCGTGGTCTTGATTTTGTAGTTGCGGACGACGCGCAGCAGGGGCTCGGCGTGCTGTGCGGTCTCGGCGATGGGGAACTTGGCGTAGGCCTTGACGGTGTCGCGCAGCGAGGCGTAGAGCTTGTCGCGCTCCTCGTCGGCGGCCTTCAGGGGGTCGGTGAGCTCGCTGTCGCGGTAGCGCTTGAAGGCTTCGTCCTCGGCCCTGAAGGCGGTGTCGAACTCGTCCTTGCCCTTGCGCCAGAGCTCGTGGTCGACGGGCAGCTCGGCGGTGCGCTTGCCGAAGGTGGTCATGTACTCGTAATGGGGCGCGTTGGCCGCCCGCGCGATGGAGATTTGGTCGATTTGCATAGGGATTTCCATAATCTTGAAGTTTTATTGATGATACTTTCTTACGCCATATTTAACGTCAACTCCCCGAAAATATTGTGCCTGCTGGGGACAAATCGTGCAACATAAAGAGCCATCCGCCAAGGAGGTGTGGCTCCCGAGGCGGATGGCTTTTTTGCTTCGGATGGGATAAATGCGGGTTTTACTCCTTCCCGTCGATGGAGACCAGCTTGTACTGGCGGCTGCCGAGACCTATCTTCTCGGCGTGCTCGACGGTGTGGATGCCGTGGCGGCTCTCGATGCGCTCACGCATAGAGGCTATCCGTAATTCTCTATCAAATACTTCACAAACTGCGGGTCGCCGAAGTCAATCGTGCCCGTGTCGTGCTGGTTTAATTTGGCAATACTCTTCATATCGTCATCCGTTAGGGAGAAGTCGAGGATGTCGAAATTCTGCGCCATACGTTCTTTGTGGCTGGACTTGGGGATGGCCACAACACCTCGCTGGGTCAGCCACCGTAGGGCTACCTGAGCGGCACTTTTGCCGTACTTGGCACCTATGGCGGCAAGATCTTCACTCTTCACGATGCCATCGACTCCTTGTCCGCCGAGCGGTCCCCAAGCCATCATACGTGTGCCGAATTCTGCAAGTATCGGCTCGATGGCTGTCTGCTGTATGAGGGTGTTGCATTGCAGCTGGTTCACCATCGGCTTTACATCCACATAGTGGGCGAAGTCGAAGAAACGGCCCGACTGGAAGTTGCTCACTCCGATGGCGCGCACCTTGCCGTCACGATAGGCTTTCTCCATCGCCCGCCACGTGCCGAACACGTCGCCGTACGCCTGATGGATGAGAAGCAGGTCGATGTAATCCGTCTGCAACTTACGCAGGCTCTCGTCGATACTCTTGGCTGCCTTTTCCTCTCCGTTGTTCGCTATCCACACCTTTGTCACGAGGAAAAGCTCCTCGCGTTTCAGGCCACTTTTGCGCCATGCATTACCCACGCCCTCTTCGTTGGCATACGCTTGTGCCGTGTCTATCAGCCGGTAGCCGACGCTCAGCGCATCGCTGACACAACGCTCGCACTCAGCGGGCGACACTTGAAAAACGCCGTAACCCAGCAGGGGCATTTTTACTCCATTGGATAATTTGATGTACTCCATAATTGTATTGATAATTGATTATTGTTTTTCGGGAATTTCTTTGATAAACTTGGCAGGATTGCCACCCACGATGGTGTTGGGGGCAACGTCTTTGGTCACCACAGCTCCAGCGGCTACGACGGCGTTGTCACCAATGGTCACGCCTGGCAGGATGGTGGCACCTGCGCCCACCCAGGCATTCTTGCCGATATGTACGGGCTTGCAGCGCAGTATCTGGCGGTCGTGCAGGTCGTGGTTGTTGGAGATAAGCTGGGCGTTGGCGGCAATCATAGCACCGTCATCTATGGTAATTCCCCCGCGTGCCATCATCAGGCAGTTGTTCATAATCATCACGCCGCGCCCAATCTTCACGCGGTCGAAGCATACGCCTGTCAATCCGGGCATCACCCAACCCCCTTCACCGAGGCCCGCGCCGAAGAGCTCGCGCACCAGCGCGTTGTACTCATCTGTATAGGGCATTGTGTGGTTCAGCTTGAAAAGCACCTGCGCCTGACGCACACCCTCGGCGTGTTCTTCGGCAGTTGTGAGCCTCGGGTCAACTATTGTTTCTTGCATAAGAAGTTGATTTTAAAGATTGTTATTGCGATTTATTATCATCAGTTTGACATTGCAAAATTACTACCATTTTTCCATATAGCACTTTCATAAATAGCACCAATATTTTCACAATATACATAAAATGCCTGAACGTGTGAATGTGTTAACGTGTTTGATGTTTTTAGGGGAGAAAGGTTTTAGGGTTTTAAGGTTTAATGGTTTTAAGGGAGGAAGGTTTCAATAATTGAAAATTGAAAGTTGAAAATTGAAAGTTGCTGCCGCGGTCAAATTACTCAAACAATCAAGCAATCACACAATCAGGCAATCAACAGATTTACGAATTAACGAATTCTTTTTACACATTTTGTGTTACACATTTTGTGTAATTATGTTTTTTTTGTATTTTTGCATCAGAAAAGAATTTGTGAAATATGGATAATCCGTTTATTTTCAGGACGTATAAGACGAAAGAACAGTTCTGTGACCGCCAAAAAGAGCTGGAAAAACTGCTTTCGAATGCTCTTTCTGGAGCCGATACTACCCTTATTGCGCAGCGGAGAATAGGAAAAACAGGGTTGATTTTTCGTCTTTTTGATGAGATAAAGACAGAAAAACTACCCATAATTCCCATCTATGTCGATATTTTTGCCACCCGCTCATTGGACGATTTTGTGAAGACGCTCTCAGAAGCCATCATGGCGGCGTTGCCCGAAAAAAGCAGCATCGGGAAGAAATTCTCAAAATTCATCAAATCGCTCCGCCCGATAATCACATACGACCCGTTGACCTCTGTGCCCCAAATACAACTGACGCTGCAAAATGACGTAGAAAGACAGCAGACCATGAAGGGGTTGCTCACCTTTCTTGACATCCAGAATGAAAAGGTGTTGCTTGCAATCGACGAATTCCAGCAGATACGTGAGTATCCCGAAACCAATGTGGAGGCTATGCTGCGCACTATCATACAGAACCTTAACAACGTGACATTCCTCTACTGCGGAAGCAAGCGACACGTGATGCTGGATATCTTCAGTGGGGAACGCAACCCATTCTATCGCAGCACCGAGTTTCTCACATTGCAGAAACTTGATCCCATTGTTTATTCTGATTTTATTGAGGCTCATTTTGAGAACGCGGGCATCCATATTGAACACGAAGCTACCGACTATATCCTCGACTGGACGCGAAGGCACACCTATTTCACACAACGGCTATGCCACACGGTATTTGCTATGGCCAGGAAAAAGGTGGATGTGGATCTTGTCAAAAAAGCTGCCGTTGAGATATTGCAAGCCGACTCTGCCGTATTTGGCCAATATCAGCAACTCCTGACTGCCGGACAGTGGAATCTGTTGATAGCTATTGCAAAGGAAGGTTCCGTGTCTCAAATTGCCTCAAGCCAGTTTCTCCACAAATACCGTCTGGGCAACCCCTCCTCGGTGATTCGCACCATGTCATCGCTGATAGAGAAGAACATTGTAGATGAGGATTTGGCAGATGGCAAGTCAATATACAGCTTGAACGACGTGTTCCTGTCCCGTTGGTTGGAGGAGAAGTACTGATGAAAATCGATTTTCAATACTCGACGGATTTCCTCGGCATGAATGCTCCGGAGCTGGCGCACACATGCATGCACCTGCTGTGCACGGCAGGGGAGGGGAGTTTTGTGTTCAACGAGCGGTGCTACCATATAGTGAAGAACGACCTGGTGGTGATGCCGCATCCCAACAGGGCGAAGAACCTCGTCGCGGCTCCGGGCATGCAGGTAGAGTGGTTTGCCGCCGACAACAAGTTCCTTGGTGGGTTGCTGCCATCCAACAACTACAGCATTGGGGGCAGCATCAGCCTCAACCGGAACCCCGTCATCAAAGTCGACGACCACCAGGCGGCCATCATGCTGGAGGACTTCCACCGCTTGAGAGACCGCCTTGAAGACCGTCACCTGCTCTTCTACCGCGAAATGATGGGGAGCCTTTGCCTGACAATGATATACGACATCTTCGAGCTCCATGCACGGCGCGAGGCCACCGACACCCACAGCGACCGCACCGCCTACATCGTCCGTCAGTTGACGGATATGCTCTCTACAGGCGTCAGCCGCACCGAGCGCGACGTGAGCTACTATGCCGAGCGCCTCAACGTCTCGACCAAGTACCTCTCCGCCACCGTCAAGCGCGTGACGGGGCACAGCGTCAGCAGCTTCATTGACCGCGCCACCGTGCCCATCCTGAAGAAATACCTCAACGACGAGCGCCTCTCGCTATCGCAGATAGCCGACTGCATGAACTTCACCTCCCTGAGCTACTTCAGCCGCTACTGCACCAAGCACCTCGGCCAGTCGCCCAGCGACTACCGCCGCAGCCTCCAGCCAAGGGAAAGTGAAAACAATTAAATTGAAAATTGAAAGTTGAAAATTGAAAGTTGCTGCCGCACCATTTGTCAACAAATTTCAATTTTCACTTTTCATTTTTCAATTCGTTTCAATTTTCTTCGTATCTTTGCAAATTGAAATAATCGAAAAAAACTATCATTATGAAGAAATCATTGTTTGCAGTGGCATTGCTATTGCTGGCTGGTATGACCCTTAGGGCTCAGGAGAGCAACTATGCAAAGACCGACTTCGTCCCAGGCGACGAAATCATTTTCGACGACAACTTTGAACATGAAAAACTGGGCGAGTTCCCGCTGAGGTGGGATTTGCTGGACGGCTATGCGGAAACGGCGCAGCAGAAAGGGCGCAACGTGATCGCGTTCACGGACAACGGACTGGGACAGGTGATGCCGCTGATGAAAGAAAAGTGGGATTGGCTGCCGGAGGTGTTCACGGTGGAGTTCGACCTCTATGTGGCTCCGATGAGTACAACCGACGAGGAGTCGTCGCTCGAAATGAGCATTTATTTTGGCGAACGCGGCGACGAGAGCTACTACAATGCTTCGAGCTATGTGCGCTTCTGGTATAGGGAAGACGGGTCGTGCAACCTCACGTGGTCTCTGTTGAAACCGGACGGGAGCAACCAGGCGAGTGGAGAGAAGATGCTGGGGCTGAACTCGGGCAACAGCGACTATCTGGAGAAGGACAACCCCGTGGTTGCCGGCGAGTGGAACCACTTCGCCTTCTCGTTCAACAAGCGAGCCTTCAAGGGCTATGTGAACGGTGTACGCATAATCAATGTGCCGGCCATGAAGGCTCCGGGCTATTGTTTCTTTACCAGTGGATCAGCCTATCGTTTCTCGGGATTGAGCAATGTGCGCATCGCCCAAGGCGCCGTGCCGCTCTACGACCGCCTCACCACCGACGGCAAGATTGTGACCTACGCCATCACCTTCGAGAGTGGCAATGCCGACCTGAAGCCAGAATCCATTGTCGAAATCAACCGCGTGGCCAAGTTGATGCAGGAACACACCGACCTAAGCTTCGAGGTGCAGGGTCACTGCGACAACACAGGCAGCGACGCTGTGAACGACCCGCTCAGCCAGAAGCGTGCCGAAGCCATCGTGGCCGCCCTGGTAAAACAGGGCATCGACAAATCGCGCCTCACGGCCGTGGGCAAGGGTTCGCACTCGCCCATCGCGCCCAACGCCACCGACGAGGGTCGCGCCAAGAACCGCCGCGTGGAATTTGTAAAGAAATAAGAACGCTAATAATTCTGATTGCTTGATTGCCTGAATACTTGATTGCCTGAGTGATAAATGGTTTAAAGGTTAAAAGGTTTAAGGGTTTGAGGGTTTGATACACTAAAACCTTAAGACCTTTCTCCCATAAAACCTTAAAGCATTTACACATTCAAGCCTTCAAGCAATCATTTAAGCGTCGTCATTTATTCGATCGTTCTTCGATCGTTTTCCCTTTCTTTTCCGTTTCACAAAGGGAAAACGATGGGAAACATATCGAAAAACGATATGATAAAGAACGGCACAACATCGAGTCCAAAAGGCTCACTGAGGAACGATAGGGAAAATATGCGACACTATCGGAACGGCGGCGTAAGGTGGCGTAAGGTGGCGTAAACCTTCACGGAATATAAAGTAACTTCCGCGCGAAACGACAAGTGCCTCAACGAAAAATACGTTGTTACCATTCCGTCGCGACGCTACTGGATATAAGGGATGAAACTTGTCATACTTTAGTCAATAATAAAATAACCGCCTCTCTTTAACAGAAGGGCGGTTATTGTTTTATGAAATGCTCCGAAAAAGTTACTGCAGCTTGATATGCTTCTTACCGTTCTGGATGTAGACACCGCGGAAGCTGGCGGGAACTTCAGTGCCAAGGTAGCGGCCGTCGAGGGTGAAGACGCGCGGGTCGTTGACACTCTGCTGCTCGGTCTCCACTTCATCGATGCCAACACTGCCGCCTCCTACATAGCAATTGCCTTCGAAATGAGAGGTGCCTCCGGTGACGTTGTTGCCAGTGGCAAGAGAGGGAGTGCTGGGGGCGGAAATGACAAGTCCGCTTGAATTGCCACCGCCGGGGCCGCCGGGGCCGCCACCGCCGGGGCCACCACCAGTGCTGATGGTGGGAGTTTTGAAAGCTACAGTGTTGTCGCCGTAGGTGACGGTGTACCAGGTATTGCTGCTGACGGAGGATTGCTGAATCTTGGGTTGGTTGTAGGAGGCTCCGTTCTCAATGCCGCCCACGGCGATGATGACACCGCCGTTGATGAATACTTTCTTGCCTTCCTCGCTGTTGGCGTCAATGCCCAGTTCCGGTGAGCGTGAGCCGATGGCATACACCAGACCTCCGTTAAGGTATATATTTCCGTTGGCGTCGATGCCGTCGTTGTTGTTGGAGTGGGAATAGACATAGCCGCCCGTGATGGTCATATCTTGCGCCGAGTTGATGCCGTCGTCGTAGGCGTTGACATAGATCTCGCCTCCGGTGATATTGAGGTAGTTCTTGCACTCGATGCCTTCGCCGTTATAGCCACTGGTGGTCACCTTCACCTTGCCGCCGCTGATGACCATTCCGCCCCCATAGGTGTAGCTGTTGCCCACCTGGGTCTTCACCCCGGCCTTGATGCCTTTGGGCGACGAATAGTAGTCGCTGCTGATACGGTCGGTGTTGCCGGTAAAGTTGGTATTCTCCGTGGTGCCGTTGTTGTAGTAGAGACCACCGGAAGTGGTCACAGTGATGTCGCCACCGCTGATGGTCAGCACGCTGTCGCACTTCATGCCCTTGCCGCCCGAACCGGTGGATGTGAGCGTGAGGGTGCCGCCACTGATGTCGATGTCGCCGTCAGCACTGATGCCACAGGCCGCATTGGTCTCCAGGTCGTCCTCGTCCCACTCACCTTTGCCGCTGGTGGTTACATCAATGACAGGTTCACCGGAGATGAAAATATCGCCGGCCGCCTTGACGCCCTTGGCGGCGATGGCGGCGCAGTTGATGGTGATGTTGCCGCCCTCAATATAGATATTGCCGCTGTCCTCGTCCTCGTGGTCCTCGGTGATGGCGGTGGCAGTGTCGCCCTCCAGGTCGCACTGGATGCCGTCATCGCCGGTTCCGCTGATGTTGACGGTGCCGCTTTCCATCAGGAAATATTGGTTGCACGAGATGCCGTCGCCCACGGCCGAGGTGATGTTGAGCGTGGCATTCTTGAGGCTGATGTACTCGCCTGCCTTGATGGCGTGCTTCACGTTGCCTACCACGTTGAGGGTGCCCTGCTGCTTGAACTCGGCGTGTCCTTTCACGTAGAGGCAGCCTTTTTGCGAGCCGTTGGCGGCATCGACAAGGGTGTTGGTGGTGCCGGTGATGACCTTTACATTGATGCGCTTGCCGTTCTGGATGTGTATGGCGGCACCGCTGTAGACGGGCGTGGCGTTGGTCAAGGTGAGACCGTTCAGTTCGACGGTAGCTTTGTAGCTGCCTGACATGTAGAACTCGCCGTCGGTCGATGTGCCGGTGAGTCTGTAGGTGATTTCGCTGGCGAGGGAGTCGCTTTGCGCAATGGAGACGTGAGCCCCTTGCTGGGTGACGGTCAGGTGCTGGCTGATGTTGTCGGCCACGGTTACTGTCGCCGTGGTGCCGTTGTAGGCGATTTCCACGGTGTTGTCGGTTTGTGCCTGTGCAATGCTGTAGGATGCGAATGCAAACAGAATGAATAAGATGGATGCCCTTTTCATAATAAAAGCGTATTTGTTTTCGTTTTGCAAAATTACGGTGAAAAGGTCGTTTGCACAATAGCATATCGACGGCTGTGTTTGGCAAAAAGTCGGATTTTCTGTTTGTGTCAAAAAAAATCCGTATTTTTGCACTATGAATACAGCGCATCCATACACTCACCCGATGAATCTTTATCCTCAAAGAATCAAGGAGGAGGGCATCGTGGTCTTCGACGACGTGAGGGAACTGCCCACGGGAGACGAGCCCCTTGTTTCGTCCGATTATGTAATCTGTATTGGCCATAGGGGGCATATCGAGCTTATGTACGACGACCTCGTTGACTATTCGGAGCAGCATACTGTGGGAGTGATATTCCCCAACCACTGTCTGCGCAAGGTGAGTGTGACCGACGATTATCTTGCCACTCTGATTATTGTCGATGCCTCGGTGCTTAACGACCCCATGCTTCAAATCATCAACCAGATGCGCTACCGCTACGAGCCGCATCCCAATGTGAAGCTCGACAGACACGAGTACAAGATGATTGCGAGTGTGGTGGAGGGCATGCGCGAAATCAAGCGTCTTGAGCTGCCCGACCGGCGCATGCTGATGTCGCGCCTGCTGGAATTCCTCCTGCGGCTGCTAAGTCGTTACCGCGAGAACAAACTGAACGAAAGCCACACGGACAAACAGGTCAGCATACGGTTTCATAACGGCCTTGCACAGCATTTCCGCGAGCATCGCGACGTGGGCTTTTACGCTAGTCAGGCCTGCCTGTCGACCAAGCATTTTAGTGCCATCATTAAGCATGAAACCGGGCAAACGGCTGCATATTGGATACATCGCCATATTGTGAGGGAAGCCAAGATGCTTCTCCACATGCGGCACGACCTCTCGGTGCAGGCCATCGCCTACATGTTGGGCTTTAGTGAACAGGCGGCTTTCAGCCGCTATTTCCGCCGCGAGACGGGGCTTTCCCCGTCGGAGTTCAGAGACGCCAGCCGTTTGCCGAGTTCGTAGGCTTTCTGCAGGTCTTTGGGGAATTGCGTTTCGCGCATGCGGGCTTTGTGCTCTTCGGGGAGCATGGCAGCGTCGTAGCGGCTGTAGTCGTTGAACTGGTAGGTGTCGAAGCTGTAGAGGATTTCTGTGGGGCCGAACATGCCCAGCTGGCGGGCAGTGGTGTCCATCAAGTTTAATGCCTGAATGCTTGAATGTGTAAATGCTTGAGTGATAAATACTCAAACAATTAAACAATCAGACAATCAAGCAATCAATACCTCTCCATGAAGGCGCGCAATCCCGCCGTGGGGTAGCCGCGGCACTCGAACCTTTCGATAAGACGGTCGTCGACCATCTGGCGCAACCTTTCGGTCAGCACCTTGTCGCTCAGTCCGTGTATGGCCGTCAGGATGTCCTTGAAACGAGTGTTGCCGCAGAGGATGGCTGTCAGTATCTCCACGATCCACTTGCTGCGCAGCACATCCATTGTGTCGCCGATGGACAGCACCTCGCGGCACAGCACCTGCGAGTCTTTGGCAGCTATCTCGCCTAAGATATCATCAATGTCGTTCTGCATAAAGCCGACTGCCTCATTTCTTCATCTTCAGGCCGTCCTTGAAGGCTTCGCCTACGCGCTGCGACACCTGGTAGTAGCCGTGGGTGTAGGGGTCGAAGGCAATGGCGTGGAGGGCTTCCACGTCCACCTTGCCGTCCTTTATCTTGTCGGCCTCGACAGAGGTCTGCAGCACGCGGCCGATGACACCAAGTCCAGTGTCGTCGCTTTGGTATTCGATAAACTCGCACTCCAAGGCAATGGGCAGCTCGTTGATGACAGGGGCATCCACCAACTGCGATTTGACCGCGGTGAGGCCACTGTTGGCGAACTTGTCTTTCTCCTTGTGACCCGACACCACGCCGAAATAGTCGGCCTCCACCACATGGGCGGCATCGGCGATATGCACTACAAAGCCTTTGCGGCGTTTGATGTTCTCCACGGTCTTGTGGGTCTCGGTAAGGTTGAGGGCTACGCGCTCGCGGTCGAGCATGGTGCCCCAGGCGGCGTTCATCACATCCACGCTGCCGTCCTCGTTATAGGTGGCCACGAGCAGCACAGGCATCGGGAAGATGGCTTCAGTTACTTTGATGGGTTGTTTCATAGCATGTCAGTTTTATTGGGGTTAGAAAATTGAAAATTGAAAGTTGAAAATGTGTGAATGTGTAAACGTGTTAATGTGTGAGTCATTGACTAACGAATTAACACATTTACGAATTAACGAATTCATCTCTCAACTCTCAAAAGTTGGGCGTGTCTGCGGGCTTGGGTTCGTATCTCCTCTTCGCCTTCCACATGGCGGTTGCGCATCACGATGCGACCGTTGCAGACGACGGTGTCCACGGCATCGCCGTGTGCGGCGTAGAAGAGGCCGGAGAGGGGGTTGTGCATGGGAACGAAAGCCAGATTGTCCAAATCGACAAGAATGAGGTCGGCCACTTTTCCCACCTCGATGCGTCCGGCATTGATTCCGGCGGCTTTGAAGCCGTTTTCCGAGACTACCTGCATCAGCTCGGTGGCGGGCAGCACGGTGGGGTCTTGCCGCACCCCTTTCTGTAGGTACGACATGAGGCGTGCGGCCTCTATCATGTCCAGACTGTTGCTGCTGGCGCTGCCGTCGGTGCCGAGGGCGACGTTCACCCCGGCGTTGCGCATTTCGGTGTAGAGGAATCGGTAGCCCGAGCCCAGTTTCAGGTTCGAGGCGGGATTGTGCGTCACCGTTATGCGGTGGCGAGCCATCAGGTCTATCTCCTCGGCGTCCAGATAGAGGCTGTGTGCTCCTACAAAACGGCCTTCGGTGAGTCCCAGCACACCCAGGTGCTCAAGAAGGGCGTAGGGGCGGAATTGGTGGTTGGAAAGGCATTCCTGCACCTCGTGTTCCGTCTCCGACATGTGGATTTGGAATATCGTGTCGTGCCGGCTGCTCATCTCGGCGCAGTGTACAAGGCCTTTTTCGCTGACGGTGTAGACTGAGTGGGGGGCGATGCTGAGTTTGAGCAGTTCCCCTGCACCTTCCACTTCGCCGCGCAGCTGCCGGAATGACTCGTCGGTCAGTTCGTCGCCGTCGCCGAACACGTTGAGGCCGAGCACGCCGCGTATGCCCATCTCGGCCACGGCTTTGGCCGCGTGGGGGAGATGGAAATACATGTCGTTGAAGAGGGTGGTGCCGCTCTTTATCATTTCGAGGCAGGCCAGCTTCACGCCCCAGTACACGGCTTCGCCGTCGAGGTGCTTTTCGGCAGGCCAGATGCTTTCGTTCAGCCATTGCTGCAGGGGCATGTCGCTGCCCATGCCTTTGAGCAGGGTCATGGCGGCGTGGGTGTGCATGTTGGCGAATGCGGGGAAGGCTGCTTTGCCGCGGCCGTCTATTCTGATAGCATTAACCGGCATCGGAATCTGTGTTCCAATGCCGGTTATCTTGCTGTTTTCTATCAGAATATTGGTACGATTTTCGTTCAGCAGCACATTTTCGATAATGATAGGTTCCATTGTCGTGTGTTGCGCTATTGTACCAAAATCAGGATGTCGTTCTGCTGCCCTTTCACCACACCGCCGCGGATGTCGAAAGTCTTGGTCTCGTCGCTGTCGGTGACAAGGCGCAGGGTGCCTTTGCCAAGCGAGGAGATGATGGGGGCATGGTTCTGCAGTATCTCAAACAGGCCGCCTGTGCCGGGCAGCTGTATCAGTTTGGCCTCGCCCTCGTATACCGTCGAGTCGGGTTTTGTGATTTTAACTTTCATGGTTGCAGAGCATTATTTCGTTTCGGCCAGAATCTTCTCGCCTTTCTCTATGGCCTCTTCGATGGTGCCGACAAGGAGGAATGCCTGCTCAGGCAGGTAGTCCACGTCGCCGTTGAGAATCATGTTGAAGCCTTTGATGGTGTCCTCGATGTTCACAAACTTGCCGGGCAGGCCGGTGAAAGCCTCTGCCACGTGGAAAGGCTGGGAGAGGAAACGCTGCACGCGGCGGGCGCGCGAGACAACCAGTTTGTCGCTTTCGCCCAGCTCCTCCATGCCGAGGATGGCGATGATGTCCTGCAGCTCGTTGTAGCGCTGCAGAATCTGTTTCACTTTCTGGGCCACGTTGTAGTGTTCTTCGCCCACCACGTCGGGGGAGAGGATGCGCGAGGTGGAATCCAGCGGGTCGACAGCGGGGTAGATACCCAACTCCGAAATCTTGCGGCTCAACACGGTCTGTGCATCCAAGTGGGCAAAGGTGGTGGCGGGAGCGGGGTCGGTCAAGTCGTCTGCGGGCACATACACAGCCTGCACCGAGGTGATGGAACCGCGCTTGGTGGAGGTGATGCGCTCCTGCATCATACCCATCTCGGTGGCCAGTGTGGGCTGGTAACCCACGGCTGAAGGCATACGTCCCAGCAGGGCGGACACCTCAGAGCCGGCCTGGGTGAAACGGAAGATGTTGTCGATAAAGAGCAGGATGTCGCGGCCGCCGGTCTTCTCGTCGCCGTCGCGGAAGTATTCTGCCAGCGTCAAGCCGGAGAGGGCCACACGGGCACGGGCGCCGGGAGTCTCGTTCATCTGGCCGAACACCATGGTGCATTTCGAGTCCTTGACAGCCTGTTTGTCAACCTTCGAGAGGTCCCAGCTGCCCTCGGCCATGCTTTTCTCGAATTCGGGGCCGTAGTTGATGACGCCTGCCTCAATCATTTCGCGCAGCAGGTCGTTGCCCTCGCGGGTGCGCTCTCCCACGCCGGTGAACACCGACATGCCGGAGTATTTCTTGGCAATATTGTTGATAAGCTCCTGGATAAGCACTGTCTTGCCCACGCCGGCACCGCCGAAAAGGCCGATTTTACCACCCTTCAGAAAGGGCTGGATAAGGTCGATGACCTTGATGCCGGTGAAGAGGACCTCCTGGCTGGTGGCCAGGTTCTCGAAACGGGGAGGCTCGCGGTGGATGCCGTAGCGTTTCTCGTGCTCGGGATCGGGCATGCCGTCGATGGCCTTGCCGATGACATTGAAAAGACGACCGTTGATATTCTCGCTGACGGGCATGGTGATGGGACCGTTGAGAGAGATGACCTCGGTGCCGCGTTGCAGGCCGTCGGTGCTGTCCATGGCAATGGTGCGCATGGTGTTCTCTCCGATGTCTTGCTGGCATTCGAGAATGACCTCGGCTCCGTCGGGACGGACAACCTTCAGGGCATCGTAAATGTCGGGCAGACTGATGCCGTCGTCAAATGTTACATCGACCACAGCGCCGATGATTTGGGAGATTTTTCCTTTAACAGTTTGTTCCATGTATGATATGTGTTTTTCTTCGATAGAAAATGCGGAATTTGAAAGTGCGAAATTACTATTTTATTCCCAATTGACAAAATTTTTAACACAAAAAAAATATCAACATGGGGTAATTAGCTGTTTTATTTTACCTTATATAACCTGCCGGGAAGGCATCGGATGACGTTTTTGAGCTCCAAATCCATCAGTGTCGAGGCAATTTTCGGGAGTGACAGTCCACTTTTGGCCACTATTTCGTCCAGCGTCATCTCCCGGTTGTCCGTCAGCAGCTGCACCACGGCCTGCTCGTTGCTGCTGAGTGCCGCGAAGATGGAGAGCTGCTCCTCCCGTTGCCGCTGCCGGTCGAAGGTGTTTTTCCACCCCATCTGGTAGAACAGGTCCCCGGCATTGCGAATCATGACTGCTTTGTTGTTTATAATAAGGTTGTTGCATCCTTCCGACAGACTGTCGTCCAACCGTCCGGGTACGGCAAACACCTCGCGGTGGTAGCTGTTGGCAATGTTGGCCGTGATAAGTGCGCCGCCGCGCTCGGCAGCCTCCACGACGATGGTGGCGTCGCTCAGTGCCGCCACGATGCGGTTGCGGGCGGGGAAATAGGCGGCATTGATGCCGGTGTGGATGGGGTATTCACTGAGCAGGGCACCGCCCTGGTCGAGGATGCGTCGGGCAAGGTAGCGGTTCTGATAGGGATACACGATGTCCAGCCCATGCCCCATGACGGCCACCGTGGGCAGCCCGTTGTCCAAGGCCGCAGTGTGCGCTGCCGTGTCTATGCCATAGGCAAGGCCACTTACTATCAGAGTGTTGTCGGCTTTCATCTCCTGCACCAGCCTCGTCGTGGTGCATATGCCGTAGTCGGTGCACTTGCGCGAGCCCACCATGGCCACGGAGTGGTTGGCATTCAGATTGCAGCGTCCTTTGCGGTAGAGCAGGACGGGCGTGTCCTCGCACCCGGCCTCGTTCAGCCGTTGCGGGTAGTCCGCCTCGGTGCAGAAAAGCGTGTCCACCCCGTAGCCTTCCATCAAGGGGAGCATCTGCTCGGCTTGCGCCACAACAGCCTTGCTTTCAATGGTGGAGATAATGGAGTCGTGGCGCTGGAATAACTCCTTCAGCTGGGCGTGCGACATAGAGAACAACGCCTCCGGCTCCGGGCACAGCGCCAGCAGCTGACGGATGCCCCTGTTCCCCAGGCCGGGGATGAGCGTGAGTGCTATATGATATGGATTCAAGGTGTTGTGCTTTCTTTTGGTGAAACGATGCGGGATAGAAGCCTGAGGCTTGCAAACGAGTTCCAGAGCCTTTCGAGGCAATCCTGCCGCGGGACCCACAGGGCTTGGGCAATGTCCTCCTCCGTCTGCGGACGGGGTTGCAGCCGCTGTGCCTCCATGGCGAACCATGAGGTCTGCTTCAGGTGCCAGCCTCCGTACTTGTCGTAGATGTGGTAAGTCTTTGTTATCAGGCGGCCTGTATCGGTGGGACGGATGCCGGTCTCTTCCTCCACTTCGCGCAGGGCTGCCTGTACAAGGGTCTCGCCGGGTTCCACCATGCCTTTGGGCAGGTCCCAGCGTCCTTGGCGGTAAATCATCAGGCAGTCGCCCTCGGGAGAAACCACCATCCCGCCGGCGGCTTTCACAAAGCGGTAGCGGGCTGCAAGATAGTCGGCCAAGTGCCTGGCACCCCGATGTTGCCAGACCCATACGTCGCGCCCCTCGGCAAGCCGGGCGAAGCAGTCGTCGAGCTGAAGGTCGTTCATGGGTAAACAGCCGTTTGGCACCTGCGCCGAGCCTTGCAGCGCAGCGGGGCAAAAGTGCATGAGAGAGTCTTGACAGGCGATAATCATAATGCAATATAACGCGGCGGCCGCTCTTTTATTGTGGCAGAATCCGGCCTGATTTATCACAAATCGGTCATTAGGATTTATGCCAGATTAATATTTGTGTCGGGCAGATTGACCCGCACGAGTTTGGAGGTAAGAAATAAGAGCCAGGAGCTGAGGCATACAATCCTGGTTCTTAACTCTTATCTCTTACTTTGCTCTCTGCCGCTTCGCGCGGAATTTACTTTTTATTCTGTGAGGGGTAACGTCAACTTTCGTCAGTTTTCCGATATTGTCACATATTTGTCCCCAACGTTCCTCAGTGTGCTTTCAGGACCTGGTGTTGCGTCGTTCTTTGTCATATCGTTTTTCTATATGTTTCCCTCATTTTTCCCTTTCTGAAACGGAGAAAGAGTGGAAAACGATCGAATAACGATCGAATAAATGACGACGCTTGATGGTTTCTACATATCGGGTAGGTCCTATCAAGAGCGCGTGTACTTCTGTGGCGAAGGGTTAGACTTTCTCGGCCACGTCATGTCATGTGGCAACTGGGAATGTAACCCTAATGATATGCATGGGCTGTAAAATGCTGGCATGCAGTGGCGGATAAAAAGAGAAGGATGTCCGCGCGGCGGCGGACATCCTTCAGGAGAGTGCCCCGGGAGGGGTTATTTGATGACAAGTTTTTTGACAAACGTGTCGCCTGCGCAGCTGACGCGCACAAAGTAGGTGCCCTGAGCCAGGCGCGAGAGGTCGAGCTGTTGCGAGCACTGACCGTTGCAGGTGACGTCAATGACGTTGAGTGTGCGACCCTGCATGTCGAGCAGTGTGATGGAGGCGCGGCCTTCAACACCAGAGAACTGGACGGTGGCATGCTGCGACGTGGGGTTGGGTGAGATGGTAAAATTGTGGGGGTTGTCGATGTTGTCGATACCTATGGCGGGAGCGGTGGTGAAAGTGCCGCCCGATGTCCACACGCTCGACCACTCGTCGGCGCAGAGTGCCTGAACGTACACCTCATAGGCAATCTCGGGTTCAAGGTTCATGATGGTGTAGGAAGTGGTGTAGGCGGTGTCGGTCATGCCGCTGCCTGCCGTCATGCCTTCATAGCCGTAGTTCACCAGCCAAGTGCCGTTGTTGTTGTCGCCTGCAGTCCACTGCACGAAGGCACTGCTCTGGGAAATGTTGGAGACGGTGACGTCCTCAACGGGCTGGCACAGGTCGGTGGTGACGGTGAGCGTGTCGCTCGGGTCGCTGATGACGATGCCTCCGCCGCAGAGCGTGCTGACAGTGATATTATAGGTGAATCCCGATGTCAGTCCTTCTATGGTGAAGGGGTGTGCCGAGGTGGTGATGAACGTGTCGACGACGGTGTTGAACAGGTGTATCTGCCAAGGGTTGGTGTCGGTTTCGGCAGTCCAGTCAATCTGGATGTCGAAGCCGCCTATGGCAAGTGCCTGCAGGTTGGTCGGGGTGTGGCAGGGCAGGGTGTCGGTGACAAACTGTCCGGACAGCCAGTCGGAGTAGGTGACACTGTCGCAGATCTGTCGGATGCTGTACAGGTAGGTAGTGGCGGGCATGAGGCTGTCGAGGCGGTAGGAGTTGGTGTTGACGCGCACGGCTTCGGGCCAGACGGGCTCGGAAGCCGGCTTGACGGCTATTTCGTATTCGGTCATGCCGCCGTCCCACACGATTTCAGCTGTGGTGTAGGTGGTGGTGATGTGGTCGAGTTCCGGCTGGTGGCAGGTGCGGTCGCCGCAAGTGACCAGGCGCATCAGGTTGCGGAATTGGGTGCGGGTGCCTGCCGCGGGGGAGTGAATGTCGATGGCGCTGCCGGTGCTATAGGAGTAGAGCGAAGTGTAGTCGTCCATCAGGTTGACCCGTTTGGCCGCATATCCGCCGTAGTATTCCTGGCTGCCGGTGCGGACAACGGCGACAATCACGTTCCGGTGACCGTCCCATACAAAGGCCGAGTCGAAGGTGAAGCGGTTCCAGCCCGGCGTCATGTTCATGCTGCCTGCGTAGTAGGGTATGAGGTCGTAGCCCGACTGCCAGTCGGTTGTCGAGGCAAACTCGCTCTTGGTGGTGTGGCAGAGGTAGATGGTGCAGTTTTCGGCGTTGGAGATGGCGTTGTTGGTGTAGAAGTCGATGGCGTCGATCATCACCAAGTCCTGCATCGAGGCAGAGTCGATAATCTGCTGGGAGTAAGTGTGCATGTAGTATTCGTAGAAGGGCAGGTAGCTGTAGTCGCTGGAGTAAACCTCTATTCCGACGGTGTCGACCTCGGAATTGTCGCAGAGTTCGGTGCGGAAGGTTCCGTCGACCACAGAGCTGCTGTCGGTCGAGTCACAGACGGCTATGAGCTGATACTCGTAGGCAGTGTTCTGTGTGAGGCCGGTGAGCGTCACGCTGTTGGTGTAGAGGTTCATGGTGGTGAAATCCGATGTACTGCCATAGGGACGATAGCTGAATTGGAATTCAGGAGCGGAGGAAGTCCAGGAGAGCGTGGCATCAGTGGTTGTGGAAGTGAAATACACGTCGGTCGGCGGTGTGCAGTGGGTGATATGGGTGAGGGTGATATCGTCCACATAGGCATACCATACCACTGTTCCGCGGTCGGCCTTGATGGCCACGTAGGCGCCGTTGCCTGTGTAGCTCTCGAAGGTGGTGGTGTACTCGGTCCATGTGGTGCCGGAATGGTGGATGGTGTCAATTCCTACAAATGTATTGATGTCGGTCGGGTCGGTGAGCACGCCCACTTTGAAGACAGGAGAGTAGGTGGTGGAAGAGGCTTTGGTCCAGAAGGAGAGCACGAGCGAGCGTGTGGGTGCCACATTGGTGTCCACTTCGGGCAGCACGATGCACTGGTAGTCGCCATAGGTGTTGAGGGTTGTGGCGTCGTACCAGTAGAGGCCTTTGGTGCCGCTGGGGGTGTGGTTGTAGGTGGTGGAGGAGTTGACGTAGGGATAGCCGAAGTAGGTGGTGCCGTTGTTGAGTCGGTTCCAGCAGTAGGCAAAGGTGTTGAGGGTGGTCGAGCCAGTGGGTTCATCCTCGAAGTCCTGGACATAGGGGAATGTGTTGATGGCTGCGCAGCCGGTGCGGATCACCACGGGGAAACTCCACTGGCTGGTGTCGGTGGCTGAGCAGATGCCGCGCACTTGTACGGTGTAGGGTGTGTTGCTGTTGAGCCCTGTCAGGCTGACGTGGTTGACAGTGGTGGTGATGGTGGTGTCGTATTCGGACGCGTGGTAGATATGCACCTGGTAGGTGTTGACGCTGGAATCGTTGTCCCAGTAGATGTCGAAGCTGTTGGCGGACACGTTGCTGTCGGTTACATGTGCCGGACGTGAGCAGTTGGGTGTCACGAAGAGCTCGATGTCATCCACGTAGCTGTACCAGTAGGCTGTGGGACGGAATGACTTGAGGGCTGCGTAGCGGCCTGTGCCGGTGTAGGAGGCAAAAGAGGTCTCGAAGCCTTGCCATTCGAGGATGTTCTGGACGTGCACGGTGTCGATGGGCACAAAGGAGTCGGCCGAGTCGGGGTTGTCCATGACGCCCACTACAAACACGGGATGGTAGCTGACGCTGGTTGGACGTGCCCAGAACAACAGCGAGGTGTTGGCGATGTTGTAGCTGCCACCCAGTTCGGGCAGCGAGACGATGGTGTAGTCGGGATAGGTTGTTGCAGAGGCTCCGTACCAGTAGAGGTAGTTGGCTCCGCTGTGCGCTGTGGTGGCGTTGCTGTTGACGTAGGGGAAGTAGTTGGTGGTGGCGCCGGGAGCCTGGGTGCGGTACCAGCAGTAGGGGAAGGGTGCGTCAGTGCCGGTGGCTGCTCCTTCAAATCCGTAGGTGAAGGGGAGTGTGGTGAGTGCATCGCATTCCGTGCGTATGTTCTCGGACACAGCATCGCTGCTGTCGATTCCGCAGATGCCACGGATGGTTATCGTATAGGGGGTGTTGGGCTGCAGACTACCGATGCTGAAAGTGGTGTCGTAGGTGTAGAATTGCGCGTTGCTAAGTGTGCCGCCGTTGATTTCGACTATGTATTCGGCAGAGGTTCCTGTCCAGACAATGTTGGCACTGTCGGTTGTGGCCTCGGCGCTCAGGATGACGGGCGGCGGGCAGGGTGAGTATTCGAGTGTGATTTCATCTACATAGGCATACCAGTAAGTATAGGTACCTTCGGTAGAGCTCACGTCACGGATGGCTACATAGGAGCCGGTGCCGGTGTAGTTACTCAGGGAGCCAATCAGTTCGTTCCAGTTGTCAGTGCCGTCGGTGGTTACAGTCTGGCAGGGGACAAAAGTGCTGTCGTCTGTCGGGTCGGTCATCACACCCACGGCAAGTGTGGGAACATAGGAGGTGCTTGTTGCTTTAACCCACATCTTCACCACAATGTTCTGGATGGAGTAGGTGCTGGGTATTTCGGGTGACACCAGTGTGGTGTAGTAGTTGACGGGGACGTGGCCGCTTGTGGTGGGGTGGAACCAATAGGCGCAGCGAGTGCCGAGGTGCTGGTACGATGCTGTGCTGGATACGTAAGGATAGTAGGCCGTTGGGTTGGTGGTGATGTAGTTCCAGCAGGGAATCTCGGGCGCAATCGTGGTGCTGGAGACGTTCACTTCTTCCCAGTCAAAGGTGTAGGGCAGTGAGTCTAACGGCAGGCAATGGGTGCGGAAGCTGTAGCGCAGGGGTTCGGCCACGCCGCCTTCGAAGCAGGTGGGCAGAATCCATACGTCATACTCCGTGTTGGGCTGGAGATTATAGAGTGAATACATTGTGTCGCTGGCAGGATAGGAAGAACTGTCTTGGTAGTCGAATCCCGCGATGCCATAATAGATTTGCCATGAGGAGGCAAGGGTGTCAGTCCAGTGTATGTCGGCAGAGGAGGTAGTGATATTGTCCACATACACATCATTCACCCTCGGGCAGTCGGGAATGAGCTGCAGACTCACCTGGTCTATATAGAAATAGCGGTAGGTGGTGGCGTTGCGGTGGGCCATAAAGGCCAGATGACTGCGGCCGGCGGGGGCATTGTATAGGTTTATCTCGTGCAGGGCGGGACGAGTGGTGTTGACATACACCGAGTCGAATGCCACAAAGGTGCTGGCATCGTTGGGATCGGACACAGTGCCGAGATAGAGATAGTCATAGTAGGAGGCACTGCTTGTCGATGCGTAGAAACTCAGGCGCAGCTGGCTGAGCATGGCCTCGTTGGTATCGACTTCGGGCAATACCAAGCACTCATATGTGGGCATGCCTGAGGTGGTTGTGGTGGCAGGGGGCAGATAAACATAGATGTATTGTCCGTTGCCGCCATAGGCATAGGTTGTGCCGGAGGTGATGTAGGGATAGTAGTTGAGGTATGTGCCTGAACCGTCGCTGAGGAAATGCCAGCAGGGATGTGACGTGCGGACACCGGTGGAGCAGCTCTCGAAGTCTTCCTCCCAAGGCAGTAGTCTGATTTTGCCACAGTCTGTGGTGAAGGTGATTTCATTCCACTGGCCTGCCGTGGCGCAGTAGGAGCGCAGGTAGAGCGTATAGCTGGTGTTGGGTGTCAGTCCGGTGAACGTCAGTGTGGTGTCGGGGGTTGAATGGGCTATGGTGTCAATCGCCGGAAATCTCCATTGATAGAACGAGGCATTCGTGCTCAGCCAGGTGAATGAGGCCGAGGTGTCGGTGATGACACTCTCCGTAACGGACGGACGGATGCAGCTCTCAAAATCCAGCACGATATCGTCCACATAGGCATAGTATGATGTACCGCTGGAGGGCGTTGCGGTCATCAAGGCCACATAGCGCCCATTGCCCGTGTAGTTGCTCAGCGGCACGATGAATTGGGAATGGGTTGTGGAGTTGGTCGTCACTGTGTCGCAGGCAACGAAAGAGTTCACGTTGTAGGGGTCGCTCATTACGCCCACTACCAAGCGGGGGAAGTAGGTGGTGCTTGACGAGCGCATCCAGAATTTCATAACCACGCTTTGCATATCCACTGTGTCGCCTAAGCGTGGCATGATGATGCCGCTCTTTTTGGGGTAGTTGGCCGTGGAGGTATAGTAGAAATAGAAGCTGTGGGTGCCTGTGTGGGCATAGCTTGCAGTTGAACTAAGGTAGGGGTAACCCTTATAGTTTGCACTATTGGCGTCGTTGAAGTGACCCCAGCAGGGCAGCTCAGGGGGAGTGCTGGCTGAACCGAAGGTGGTGGCGCTGTCGAGGTCGAAGGAGTAGGGGAACGTGTAAATCTCGGGGCAGCTTGTGCCGGGTACATGTATGTGGTAGGTGGAAATCAGACTGCTCGATGTTGTGCACAAGGCGCGCACGACAAACTCATATTGTCCGTTGGCAAACAGGTTTCTTATCGTGTAGCTGTTGGTGATGACGGTGTCGATGTGTGCCCATCCCGATGTGGTGCCGAGGGTGTCCCATGCCACCTCGTAGGCGGCTGCGGTGCCGCCCCAGGCAAGGGTCACGGTGGTGTCGGTGAGGCGGTCAACCACCAGATTCTCGGGAGCGGGGCAGTCGTGCGGCACAATAGAAATGTCGTCAATCATAAGCGGAGGGTTTTCACCTATGTTGCCGTCGTTCAACCACATGACAGCCAAGCGGTAGGCGCCCGGTGTGGTGATAGTGAAAGTCTGGGTGTGGTAGCGCATTTCCGCACTGCCTGAAAGAGGACGGTTTCCGTTGAGCGAGATGCACACGTTGGGCGTCAGCACGGCTCCCAGATACTGGCCGGGGATGCTGCTCGCGGTGTCCCAGCCTGTGGTGCTGGCCGTAAACACATACGTCGTCGGGGCAAGGATGACGCGCCCGAAGTCGTAAACGGTCTCACCCATGCAGTGCCACCAATAGCCCACGTCGTAAGTTCCCGCTGTGGGGAAATAGATGGTGGTGTAGGCGAACACGCGCGACTGCACATATGTGGAGTCGCCCGTAGTGGACGAACCGATTTTATAGGAGTTCGGCTGCCCGTTCTGAAACTGCTGAGTCACATACAGCGACTTGTGCCCACCGTAGGTGGTGTTCACCGCGGTGTCTAAGGCCAGGTAGTTGTAGCATGACCCGTTGACAAGAGTCCAATGAGAGTTCTGCACTTCGCTCTCAAAGTTGCAATGATAAGGCACTGTGTCCACGGTCGATTGTGCCCACGAGACCGTCGGCAAAAGAATCAGCGCCAGCAAACAAAGCAAATAATTGTATTTACTCATAAGGTGTGAATTTATTGTTTTAGGTTCTTTTGTTTAAATGCAGACAGGAAAGAACCTGTTACCCTGCCTGCATTAACCGTTTTCGAGGGTGCAAATGTACAAAAACATATGTATTTTTTGCCTAAATAATTTCGATTTTATGGTTATTTAACAGTGCTATGTGCTTTAATATGCAGTGTTTTAGTTTTGTATGAGATAGATTTTTTTGATTTCTTTTTGCTTGATTGATATTGTCAAATCAATGTTTCGTAGGAGGCGTAGAGTTGTCTTTTTTTTGTTGGAAAAAGGTGTTGTTGTGTCGCAAGTGAGGCGCTGTAGTCACCGTGTCTGTCCGGTACGCTGAAAAGTGGAGGGAGGGGGTGCGACGGACTGTTTCAAAAAAAAATCATGCCAATCCAAAAATAATCCGTATCTTTGCGGTATGATTACAAACAACGACATGGCCATTAAAATGGCAACTTTCTTACTGCAAGTCAAGGCAGTAAAACTCAACAACGAGCACCCCTTCACATGGGCGTCGGGTCGCAAATCGCCTATTTATTGCGACAACCGCGTGACTCTTTCCTATCCCGAAATCCGCACCTTCATCCGTCAGCGCTTCGTCGATGTGGTGAACGAGAGCTGGGGCGACGTGGATGTCGTGGCCGGCGTGGCCACAGGCGGCATAGCCCAGGGTGCATTGGTAGCCCAGGAGCTGGGCAAACCCTTTGTGTATGTGCGTTCCGAGGCCAAATCCCACGGCCTTACCAACCAGATAGAAGGCGAGATTCATGCCGGGCAGTCTGTGGTGGTGATTGAGGACCTGGTGTCCACGGGCAAGAGCAGCCTCATCGCCGTGCATGCCCTGCGCGAGCGCGGCTGCGTGGTGAAAGGCATGGCGGCCATCTTCACCTACGGCCTTGCCGTGGCCGAGAAGAACTTTGCCGAGGCCGACGTGGAGCTGCGCACCCTCACCGACTACGACACGCTTATCGAGGCGGCATGCAAAGAGGAGTATATCCGTGCTGCCGACCAGGAGTCCCTTGCCAACTGGCGCAAGAACCCCGAGGCATGGAGCGATGCCCACATGAATGCATAAAATTGAAAAGTGAAAAATGAAAATTCGTTAATTCGTAAATGTGTTAATTCGTTAGTCAAGGACTCACACATTCTGAACTCGTTAATTCGTTAATTCTTGAGTCTTTGATGCGCCAAGGACTAACACGTTAACACGTTTACACATTCACACATTTAATCAGACAATCAAGCAATTTGAAACGGTACTTCGCCATACTCATGCTTTTGTTGGCCGGAGTCACACTCCGGGCACAGCTGGTATCGGATGTCTCTTTCACGCTCCACGACGACAGCCTGGCCATCACCTACACCCTTAGCCGCAAGGCCGACATCTGTGTGAGGGTCTCGCTAGCGGGAGGACGCTATACCGAACCCCTCAAAGGCCTTTCGGGGGCTGTGGGGAAGGATGTCATGCCGGGCGAAGGGCTGCAAATCACTGCCGTGCGCCTGCCTGAAATCCGGGGCGTGGACTCGTCGGAGATCAGTTTCCTCGTCGAAGAGGACGACGGCGCCCTGCTGGTGTATGTGGACAAACTCTCATTCCGCATGATGCCCGTGGAGGGCGGCACCTTCACCATGGGCTGCACCCATCCCCGTGGCGAGAAGCACACCTATGCCGACGAGCTGCCTCTCCACAAGGTCACGCTGAACAGCTACCTCGTCGGGCAGCACGAGGTGACCCAAGCGCTATGGAAAGCCGTCATGGGCGAGAACCCCTCCAAATGGAGCGGCAACGACAGCTTGCCAGTAGAACAGGTGTCGTGGAACGCCGTGCAGATATTCATCGCCCGCCTCAGCCAGATCACCGGCTACCGGTTCCGGCTGCCCACCGAGGCCGAATGGGAGTATGCCGCCCGTGGCGGCAACCGGAGCCACAACACCCCCTATCCCGGAGTGCGCAGCCAGATGTGGGAGACCTGCTGGTATGGCGGCAACAGCAACGGCCACAGCCATCCTGTGGGACGCCTTATGCCCAACGAGCTGGGGCTTTACGACATGGGCGGCAACGTCATGGAATGGTGCAGCGACTGGATGGCACCCTACACTGCCGCGCCCCAGAGTAGCCCCCAGGGGCCGCGTACCGGCGAGAACCGCATCCTGCGCGGCGGCTGCTTCAACAGCCCCACATGGGGATGCAGCGTCTTCGAGCGCGGATGGTACCTGCCCGACTACGGTTACAGCTACTTCGGCCTCCGTCTGGTGCTCGACAGCGCAGAACAGGAAGTTGATTAATTGAATTCGTTAATTCGTAAATTCTTTAATTCGTTAGTCAAGCATTCTCAATTCTTAACAAGTATTAGACAAGACATTCCAGCTCTACATGCCCGAATCGGAGATACAGAGCGTTGTCAAGCGTGTGGCCGCCGAGATTTCGCGCGACTACCAGGGCAAGAAACCCTTGTTCTGCCCCATACTCACAGGCAGCTTCATGTTCGCCGCCGACCTGCTGCGCGAGCTCGACCTCGACAGCAACGTCTCCTTCGTGCGCTACTCTTCCTACGCCGGCATGGCCACCACTGGGCAGGTTAAGGAACTCCTCGGCTTCCCCAAGGACTGCCGCGGCCGCGACGTCATCATCATCGAGGACATCATCGACAGCGGTATCTCGATGGAGTTCATGATTGACCAGCTCAAACAGCAGAAACCCTCGAACATAGCCATCTGCGCCTTCCTCTTCAAGCCCGGCAGCTTCAAGCGCAACTACAAGATAGACTATATCGGCAAGGAAATTCCCGACGACTTCATCGTGGGCTACGGCCTCGACTACGACGGCATGGGACGCACCTACCGCGACATATACGTTTACAAAGGATGAAAAAACGCTTCTTATCATACTGTCTGCTCCTGACGGCAATGGCCGCCATGGTCGGCTGCACCGAGAAGGCCGAGGTGGTTGTGGACCGGAACGCACTCGTGGGCAAATGGCAGGCCACCGACAACACCTCAGAGTTCTGGCGCTACAACGCCGACGGCACCGGCAAGACCTGGGACGAGTCCGACGACGTCCACGAGACCGACACCGTCGGTGTGCTGCACTTCAACTGGACCACCGTCCAGTCCCACATCGAGCTGGACTACTACGGCGAAATGGGCCAGCATGCCTACGAAAACTACACCGTCACCCGTCAGACATCCGACAGCCTGGTGTGGAAAGACCTCTACGGCGATTACCGAACATTTGTCAAGATACAATAAATGAAAAAAGGTTGGAAAATAGCCCTCATCTCCCTCGGCTCTCTGATAGGGACAATAGCCATTGTGGTGGCTGTGGCGTGCTGGCTGCTCTTTACCCCCGCACGGCTCACATCCATTGTAAATAAACTGTCCGATAAATACCTGCTGTGCGAAAACCACTTCGGCAAGGTAAGCCTCTCCCTCTTCAAAACCTGGCCCGACGCCGGTCTGGAGGTGGAGGACGTGGTGCTGATTAACCCCTACCGTCTGCCCGAAGGCAACGCACTGGCGGCAAGTGCCGTGCAAAACGACACACTGGCTCGGATGAAGTCGCTCACCGTAGGCATTGACCTGAAGAGATTCCTGAAAGACCGGACCATCATTGTGCGGCAGCTTAGGGTGGATGATACCTACGCCAACCTCTATACCGCTCCCGACGGCTGGAGCAACCTCGACATCTTCGCCCCCGGCGAAGAAACACCCCAAGAGGAAGAAAGCACCGGCGAACCGATGCAGGTGCAGCTGGAAAAAGTCAGTGTCAACAACCTCTCGGCGCAGTACTGCAACCTGCAGCAGAATATGCTGGCCAGTTTGGGCGGCCTGGATTTGACCCTCAAGGGCTCCATGCTCGACGGGACGGTGGATGCCGACCTCGATGCCGAAGCCCCCAACCTGATGGTGGATATGCGCGACAGCGTGGGCAACCCCTCGCTCTGCGCCCGGGTCGCCGACCTAGCGCTGCGGGCCGAGGGCAAAGGCTCCACCGACACACTGCAGGGCTGCCTGAAACTCGTCATGCCCAAAGGACAGGTTGTCATGGGCTCCACAGCCTACACCACCGATGCAATGCTTGTCTCGCGCCGTGACCTCCTGACGCTCGACGTGCCTTTTGCCGCCAATCTGGACAAGATGCGCTTCTCCCTGTCCGATGCATCGCTGCAATTGGTCGATTATGAAATGACAGTGAACGGCGATGTGGCCCTTGCCAATGAGGGGAACCCCATGGCCATGGACCTCCGTCTCGCTGCCGACCGCTGGCAGGTGGGTGACCTGATTGCCATGCTCCCGCCGTTCATCACCCAAAGCCTCAAAGGCATGCGTGTCGATGGCAAAGCGTCGCTGGCAGCCCATGTCTATGGACAGATGGCCGAGGGACGCATGCCCCTGGTCGATGCCGAAGTGGAGTTGGCCAAAGGCTCCTTTGCCGCACCCAAGATGCTGCCGGCACCCCTGCGCGACATCGACGCCAAGCTCTCCGCACGGCTCAACCTCTCGTCCGACACCGCTTTCAGCGGCATATCCAAAGTTGATATTGACCATCTCAATGCCAAACTCAAGCATTCCACGGTAAGTGTCTCCGGCACAGTTGACGACCTGATGGGCGACATGCTGGTCGACGCCCACATCAAAGGAAATGTGGAAATGCCCGACCTGCAGTGTTTTCTGCCCGACACCATGCCCCTTGACATGCAAGGCACTGCTCGGCTCAACCTTTACGCCAAGAGCCGCCTCTCGGCATTGACCGGCATGGCTCTCGAAAAAATCAAGGCCACCGGCACCATGCGGCTCAGCAAGCTCGATGTCACCTACGACAGCATCCATGCCAACTCCCCGCAACTGGATGTGGCGCTGGCTCTCCCCACCAAACGACAGAGCAGCAAAGTGGCCGAACTGATAGGCGTGCAGGTGAAGGGTGGCAGCCTTTATGTCAAAATGGACAACCTCAACATGGATGCCCACATCGACAACCCCGATATCAAGGTAGGCCTTCCCAACATCCTGAACGACAAGCAGCCCCTGGCTGCCGCCTTCAATATTAAGGCCAGCAGGATAAATGCCGAAAAGGACTCGATGATCGTCTATTCCGACACACTCCTGCTAAAAGGCAGCGTGCGCAACGACACCACACAGGACAACGTGCTCAAGCAGTGGAACCCCGATGTCGATATCGACCTCCACCGCGGTGTGGTGGCCATGGCCGGCATGTCCGAGGCGGTGCGTATGCCCTCCTTCAAGTTCAACTACAAACCCGAAGTGTGCCAGATAGAGCAGGCCGACATCCTGTGGGGAGTCTCCGACTACCACCTTTCGGGCAAAGTGTATGGCGTTGAAGACTGGCTCAGCCACAAAGCCATGCTCCACGGCACACTCGATTTCAGCTCGCAGTATGCCGACATCGACCAGCTCATGGGCATCCTCAGCGGTATGGGCACCGACGAAGACACCCTGCAGCAGCAGCGCATGGAGGACAACGTGCCCGCCGAGGCCAACCCCTTCATCGTGCCCAAGGATGTCAACGTGCGCCTCAACACCAGCATCACCCGTTGTGTGGCCTTCGGCAACGACCTCAACACACTGGGCGGGTCGCTCACAATCAACAACGGTGTGGCGGTGCTCGACCAGATGGGTTTCACCTGCAAGGCCGCGCGCATGCAGCTCACCGGCGTCTACAAGTCGCCCAGAGTCAACAACCTCTTCACTGGACTCGATTTCCACCTGCTCGACATACAGATAGAAGACCTGCTCGACATGATACCCTCCATCGACACCCTCGTGCCGATGCTCAAGGCCTTCAAGGGCAAAGCCAACTTCCATCTGGCGGCAGAGTGCGCCCTCGACGCCTTCTACCATCCCAAGATGAGCACCCTCCTCGGAGCGGCGGCCATCAGCGGCAAAGACCTTGTGGTGCTCGACAACGAAAGCCTTGCCTCCATGGCGCGGCTGCTGCAGTTCAAGAACTGGCGCGAGAAAGACAACAACATCGGTGTCGATAGCATCAGTGTCGAGGCGCAAGTGGTTCGCCGCAACATCACCGTCTATCCCTTCTTGCTCAACCTCCACAACTACCAGCTCTGCATCGGAGGCCACCACTCGCTCGACAACAAGTGCAGCTACCATCTCGAACTGCTCAAATGTCCGCTGCCGGCACGCTTAGCCATCGATGTGACGGGCAACATCTCCAAGCCCAAGATAGAGCTTGGCCAGGTGATGTATTCCGATATGTACAAACCCGAAGAGAAAGACTATCTGAGCGCCTACACCCTGCGGGTGAAGAATCAGGTACGTCAATACCTTGAAGCAAATGTACGGTAAAGCGAGAGTATAGTAATTGCTTGAATGCTTGATTGTGTTAATGCTTGAATTATTACTTGAATGCTTGAATGTGTAAATGCTTGAGTGAAAATACTCAAACAATCAAGCAATCAGACAGTCAAGCAATCAATAAGACGCTTGCCGTTTCTCAACTTTTTTTGCGTTTTTTCGAGATAGGGTGTAAACGATTGTCGGTCTCTGGAATGTTAAAAGTGGTGTGGCTGTTTGTGAATGCTGGATTTATTTGTATATTTGTATTTGTGGATACTACAGTGATTATGAGCCTGTTTATCGGTTTTCCCCCATATATGAATTCTATTTTGACAAACCTGTCAGCGTGACCGGTACTTTTTTAGCCACGGCTACCCTTAATTCTGATGGTCTTTTGTTTGGCGACGTAGCCCAATGGGAAAATCTACTAAGAGGGTATGAAGCATGGATACAAAAGGAGAAGCAGAAAAAATATGCCCTTTGGTATGGTAATCTCGATGATGAGGATTTCTATTATGATTCGGCAGGATTGCCGGCACCCGATATTGAACTTCAAGGAATAGTAATGAGAAAAGCACAATGGTTGTTCCCGATATTGGTGCCGGAGGGGACTACGGCAATCCCGGCGGTGGAGGGTGAGACCTTTGGGGTGCAGTTGTAACCCAACCCTGCCGCAGGGCGGGTGGTGGTGGCTGCGGAGGTGGGTATCCGCAGCGTCGAGGTGGTGGACATGACGGGACGCACCGTCATCCGGCGTTCCTGTGAGGATACGCCCCTGCGCGTGACATTCACCGTAAAGGACTTGCCCCACGGCATCTACGCCGTGAAGGTCGATACCCCGCAGGGCATTGCCACCAAAAAACTGGCAGTTGAGTAGCCCTATGGAATAGAAAGAACTAAGAACAGAGGTGAACAAATCTTAGTTCTTAACACTTAACTCTTACTTGTATCTTTTGGTTTAACCCAAATCGGTCGTTAGGGTTTATGCCAGATTAGTATTTGTTTCGAGCAGATTGGCCTCATCGCTGTCGAAGGCGTAGCGGGCTACGGCGAGACGCATAAAGAGACCTGAAAAAAGCGAGATTGATTGAAAAGTCGGTCTAATGACCGATTTGGGTTTAAAGAAAGTAGTAGGTGAGGTTGAAGGACGACATGGTGTTGAGAGTACGGGGCATGCCGACGGCTTCGAAGAGGGGGTTGAGCTGGTAGAGAAAAGTGCAGCCGAAATTCCAGTTATAGCCCAATCGGAAACCGAAGCCCCAGGCTATGCCGTATTGGTGGGTACAGCAGGGCGCCAGGTCGGTGGGAAGGGTGTGCGCGTGGGCAGGCTCTTGGATGTGGTAGAACTGGCTGGCAATCGAATAGCTGTAGTAGCCGCCGAAATTGAGGTATGCCGAGAAGGTGGGTTCGCCGATGTTGATCTGTAGCATTACGGGCACAGTGAGAGCGTGCTGGCGAAGGCGCAACGTGTTGCTGTATAGGTCGAGGGGGTCGGGGTAGGGTGTGCGTGAGTAGGTGTAGAGTATATCGGTGTGGAGAGAGAATTTGTTTTTTAAATTGAACTGCAGTGCGAGACCGGCCTGCCAGCCAAGGAGTTCCTTGCTGTTGAATGCGGCAGTGGGGAAGCTGAGCCGGGAGTTGTTGAACCCTGCGCTGATGCCTATGTTGATGGGGGTGGTCATGCTTCTGTGCTTGGGTGCCACCTGTCCGGAGGGGATAGGCTCGTGGCGGTTGGCGGCGCGGAGGGCGAATGCTGCCATGTAGTCGGTGACGAGGCTGAGACCGTCGTAGTCTATCAGGTTGGCATCGTCCTCGGGTTTGTGGTAGGGTGATTTGAGGCCGGTGGTGACTGCCAGGGTTGATACGCCCCGTTTGGCAAAGGGCTCGGTGTCGGTGGCGGTGAAGATGGAGTTCTCGAATCGTTTGGAGGTTATCTTGATGGGGATGCCGAGCAGTTCGGGGTCGGTGAGTTGGTTGCTGTGGAGCAGTGTGCCGGTGCCTTCGAGGGTCAGGCTACCGCCTTGTTTGAGCCAGCCCACCATGTCGATGCTCACCATGAGCTGCACACGGCCGATGAGGTTGTTCTTTTGCATGTATTCTGCCAGGGCGTTCGAGCCGTAGAGCCCCATTTCCTCGGCGTCGAAGGCGCAGATGATGACACTGCGTTTCAGTTCACCTTGGTGTGCCAGCAGTTGTCGTGCCACCTCGGTGACACAGGCTGTGCCGGAGGCGTTGTCGTCGGCACCATTGTATATCTTGCCATTTCTCACGCCCAGATGATCGTAGTGCCCGCCGATGACGATGTACTCGTTCTTAAGTTCGGGGTCATTGCCTTCGATGATGGCAATGAGGTTGTTGTATCCACTTGTGCCGTGGGTTTCAAAAGGCATTCGGTAGTCGTTGTTCCAAAGGGGTTTGAGCCCCATTTCGCGCCATTGGCGTGTGATGTAGTTGGCGGCACGGACGGCGTCGGGACTGCCGGCCTGGCGCCCGTTGAGGCTGTCGGCTGCCAGGGTATAGACGTGTTGCTCCAGCCGCTGGCGCTGTGTGGTGTTTTGTGCCGTGAGGGTTGCGGAGGCCAATAGGCAGATGCCAAGGACTAATGCGGAAATACTGATGTGTCTCATAATAATTGTTTGAAAAGTTAAGAGTTGAAAGTTGTTTGGGAATTGAAAATTGAAAATTGAAAATTGAAAGTTGCTGCCGCACCACAGGTCAACAAATTTTCACTTTTCACTTTTCAATTTAACAATTTTCAATTTGTAAAATAACGGCTTTTGCACTGTTTTATTGTGTGTGGCAAAGAAAAACATAGGGTTGGGCAATAAAATTGGAGAAGGAACGTTATAAAGTTGAAAATTGAAAAGTGAAAAATGATTGCTTTATTGTCTGATTGCTTGATTGCTAGAGTTATTTGACCGCGCAAGCCACTCAGGAATTAACACAATCAAGCATTCAAGCAATATTCCACTTTCACCTTTCATTCTAATTGATTTAACTAATTAATACAGTAGTTTGTTATGTCTTCTTTTGCTTCACTTTCTGCATGGGGATGGTTGATACAGTTCTTTATCATCGTCGTTGCCATGCTGTTGGCCAACCTTATCCGTTGCAATGTGCCGCTACTGAAACGCAGTCTGCTACCCTCGGCGTTGGTGGCGGGATTGATAATTCTTTGCCTGAAACCGTTTGGGTTTTTCTCGGCATTGGTCAGCAAACCATCCATGGAGATTATCACGTATCACGCCTTGGGTCTCGGTTTTGTGGCTATGGCCTTGAAGAACAAGAAAATCAAGAGTGCCACCACTACCATGAAGGTGGTGGAGACGGGAGCCGTCACAGCCAGCACCTATATCCTGCAGGGATTGGCCGGGCTGCTGATCACCATCCCGCTGTTCCTGCTGTGGAACAACCGTGATTTCTTCTATGCGTCGGGTCTGCTGTTGCCCATGGGCTACGGGCAGGGACCGGGGCAGGCTCTCAATTTCGGTGTGACTTATTCCGGCTGGGCCGAGGGTCAGGGCATCGCGTTCCACGGTGCCGACTTTGGCCTGAGCATTGCGGCCACGGGCTTTATTGTAGGCAGCTTGGTGGGTGTGATATATATGAACATCCTGCGCCGCAAGGGCAGGCTGAAAAGGCAGGATGGCGACTATAAGGAGGAATACACGCTGGCCGACTACCAGTCGGAGAACGAGATACCCCACGCCGAGTCTATTGACAAGCTGACGGTGCAGGTTAGCATGGTGTTGATGGTCTATCTGCTGGTGTTCCTGCTTATGTATGGGGTGGAGAACCTCGACCTCGGCAATTTCGGCACCAAGACCCTCAAGCCCATGGTGTGGGGCTTCAACTTCCTGTGGGGTACCCTGCTGGGTGTGCTGGTGAAGGTGATTATCAACCGTCTGCGCAAGACCCACCTGATGCATCGGGAATATATCAACAACTTTACTCTCGACCGCATTGCCGGCACCTGTTTCGACTTCATGATTGTGGCCGGCACCGCTGCCATCGACTTCAACAACCTGCGCGGCATATGGATGCCGTTGGTGCTGGTGTGCACGGTGGGCGCCGTGGTGACGTTCTTCTATGTGCGCGCCTGTGCCAAGCACCTCTATCCCGACTACCAGTACGAGGGTTTCTTCTCGATGTTCGGCATGCTCACGGGCACGGCCAGCAACGGCATGATTCTGCTGCGCGAGATTGACCCCAAGTTCGAGACCCCCGCCGCCAACAACCTGGTGCTGCAGACCATCCCGGCCATCGTCTTCGGTTTCCCCGTTCTGCTGCTCATGGGGTTCGGCCCGCAGAGCATGAAGAGCTGCCTCATTACCCTCGGCATCCTGGCAGCGGCATTCCTTGTCTTTGCCATCTTCATTTTCAGGAAGAAATTGTTTAAAAAATCCAATAAGTCTAATAAGTCCAAATAGTCCTATGAAAAAAGCACTTGTATTACTCCTCATTTTCAATTTTCAATTTTCAATTTTCAATTCCCTGAGGGCGCAGGACAGTGCCAATGTCCGCAAGGGCTGGACATTCGGTGTGCTGCCCAGTTTTGCCTACGATGCCGACCTGGGGCTGCAACTCGGACTGCTGTCCAACGTCTATTACTTCGGCGACGGAGCTGTCTATCCCGACTATTACCATTCTTTCTATGTCGAGGCTGCCACCACGTCAAAGCACTACGGCCTTTACAGGTTTGCATACGACTCCAAGTACCTCATCCCCGGTCATCGCCTGAGCATCGACCTCACCTATCTGCCCGACCAGATGTGCGATTTCTACGGTTTTAACGGCTATGAGGCTCGGTATCGCCCCGATTACGCCGACCAGTCGAGTGATCTTTACCGCACCCGTGCCTACTACAAATTCAAGCGCGACATGTTCCGCCTCAGTGCCGACCTGCAGGGCACCATTGCCAAGCCTTGGTACTGGAATGCGGGCATCGGGCTGCTCTACTACAATGTAGGTACAGTTGATGTGGCACGGCTGAACAAGTACACCAAGGACGAAGATGCAAAACTGCCTGAGGGCGTCGGGACGCTCTATGACCAATATGTGACGCTGGGCTATATCAGCCCTGCCGAAGCCAACGGGGGCTTCCATCCCTACCTGCACGGAGGGCTTACCTTCGACACCCGCGACCGTCAGCAGAATCCCCGCCAAGGCATCCATGCCGACGCTTTCCTCACCTATTATGCCGGCTTGGGCAAAATGTCCGAATACAACGACGTCAAGTTCAATGCCGCCTGGCGGCACTATCTGCCCATCATCCCCGACCGCCTCACTTTTGCCTACCGTCTGGGTACCCAGCTGAATGTGGCGGGCAAGAGTCCCTTCTATCTTAACACCTACCTCAACCAGCTGTATATGCAGCGCGTCATCTATGAGGGACTGGGCGGCGCCAACTCCATTCGTGGCATCATGCGCAACCGCATCCTCGCCCAGGGCGTGGCCTTCGCCAATGTGGAGTTCCGCGTGCAGGTGGTGCACTTCAAGATTGGCAAGGAGAACTTCTATATAGGCCTCAACCCCTTCATGGATGCCGGCATGGTGGTGCAGCCGTACGACAGAGTGGTGGCAGACCCTGAATATCCAATAGGATTAACCCAGAATAGGGACAATCTCTATGCTCCCCACCTCTCGGCGGGCTGCGGTCTCAAGGTTGCTATGAACGACAACTTTGTCCTCAGTGTGGATTGGGCTACAGCCCTCGACAAGCAGGACAACAACAAGTTCAGCAACCTCTACATCAAGATGGGATATATGTTTTAAAGAATTGAAAGTTGAAAGTTGAAAATTGAAAGTTGCTACCGCACTCGGATAATTCTCAATTCTCAACTTTCAACTCTCAACTTTTGAGAGTTGAGGATGGTTCCCAGTTGGTTTAAGCCGTTTGCATACTTGGTGTGTGCTGTCAACAGTCTGCTGCTGTTGTTGTTTGCAGTGGATTATCTCCTGTGCGAGATAGACCTCTTCTTATTTGTCTGGATATCTTCGATGCTCCTTTTGGTGACAGTCCCTTTGGGTTTGGCATTGTTTGTCTATTCCCTGTTCCGCCTTCGTCACAAGGAGGGACGGGTCGTGGCTATATGGTCACTCGCTTTGGTGGCAGTCGTTTTCGTGGTGTTCTGGCTGCTGCCATCAGGCAGTTCGCGTGTCCCTTCAAAGATGGAGGCACATTGCATCAAGCATGAGGCCACCATGCTCTCCCTTGCGGCCGACCTGTACGGGGTGATGCCCGACAGCTCGATGCTGGAATATTCTCCCGCCAAAGGTGCCAGACTGTCGCACATTGCCTCTTGGGAAAACCTGTGGGGCTATCCTGGAATCGAGGATTCCATCGAAATGGCTCCCGTCAGCCTCACCCCGTCGCAGATAGACAGTGTCACCCGCGTGATGGAGTCGTTTCATTGCGATGAGCTGACAATATACAAGCCTAAAGGACTGGCCATGTTCAAATATCTTACCTGTGGCTTTGCCAGCTACTGGTTCGAGGTGTCGCTCACCCCCTACACCGAAGAGGCGCGACAGGGGCAACTCAACATATACAATGTCATCCCCTTCTCGCAGCACGTCTGTTTCCGATACCACGGCGGTGCCATAGGAGGGGATGACCCGTTCCCCTACAAGGAAGAGTATTTGGAACAAAGAGGTAAGAAATAAGAACAAAGAGGATTTTTCAGTCGAACTTCTTAACTCTTAGTTCTTACTTCCAGGATCACTTCCCGCCCTTCTCGCGGTTGCATTTGCGGCACAGCATCTGACAGTTCTCCGCCACCGTGCGGCCGCCTTTACTCCATGGGGTGATGTGGTCGGCCTCCATCTGTTCTATCTCGAAGTGCTGCCCGCATATCGGACAAACACCCAGCTGCCTTTCATATACCTCTCGTTTTGTATTGTCGTCAAATGCGCGGATGTCCAGATGCCGCTCGTTGTGGTCGAACACATACTGGTATATGCCTTTCTTCCGTTGCACATCGCTGTCGGCCATCAGTCTTTTAACTTCTGTTTCCAGCATGACAGCGTTGTAGTCGCCCTCGTGGTACAGATTGTACAGCGTCCCCCAGTCCACATTCTTCATCTCCCTGCGGTAGTTAGGAAACAGAGCCTTCACCCAGTTGATAACGTTGCAGAAATGGTTCCATAGCTGCACCGCGTTGCCGTCGTGCTGATGCTTGCCCATGTAGGTCTCAATGTTGCCCTCAGAAATCCAGCGGATAGCGGTCTCAAGGTATGCCTGTCGGTTCACCTCGCCACTCACGTAAGGCTTGCCCATATTGTATGCTGCGCAGTTGTTTTTTGAGAAATACCGTTTCGCATCTGCCAGCCAGGTACCCGCATACACCGCGTTGCGCAACTCCTGCTCCGTTAGTTCCTCGCCCGCGATGTTGATAGTCTTAAACCATCGCAACTTCTCACTGTCTGTGCCCGAACAGAAATATACCTGCAAGTCATAATCTAGTATTTGCCGTTGTTCGTCGTCTGTCAGGTTGTGGAAGTAGCGGAACATATAGGCAAAGTCCCCGTTCACGTACTGACAGATACTCAGTGTGCGTTGCTGTCCGTCGATAATCTCGTAGGTGCCATCGTCTCGTACTGCCCAGTACATTACGTTCAGCGGAAACCCCTGTGTCAAGGTATCAATTACTGCGTCACGCTGCTTCTCCTTATATACAAATTCTCTCTGGTAGGGTGGTCTTACATCCAGTCGTCCGCCATAGGCACGCACTCCATCCTCTTGATTGTCCACATATCCCTCCACGAGGGCACGAACCTTAATTTGATGCAATGTAATCTCCATGGTCTATGATATTTATGATTCTGCTGCTATAAGTTGTTGTTCGTCTTGAATATCGAAGTTGTTTTTTCTTTGAACAAGAATTCTAAAATATGGACACTTTCCATTAATAGAAAGGTCTTTTTCGTCGTTTCCTTTTCTGAACTTAATAATATTAAACTGAGAAGGATTATAGCAGTCTAGAAATGTGATGGGAACTCCCATTACCCCAAAATAATCTATGGGTATGTCAGTTACTCTATCTACATTAATGGCATCGTAATTGTCATAATGGAAATATTCTTCGGATGAGTATTGCTTATAAAAAATCAATTCTTCGTGACGCTTCTTAATGTCTATATTTGTGTACCAAGTACAGTTCCTGAACTTGACAAGTCCGGTTGAGGCATCATATACCCCTTCTGCGTAGTCGTGTGAAGAAGCTTTCGGTATCTTGAAATATGCGTTCCCAGCCTTAAAGCCATATCCTAACCACAATCTGTTGTCTTTTATTAACGGAAATATCTCCTTATATGTAATTGCATTATAAGGACCAATTATAATGAATTTCTTGTTGTATTCAAATAGTTGCGCAACATACTCTCTGAACAAGGAAAAAGGAGGATTTGTCACCACAATATCCGCCTGTTTCAGTAACTCGATGCATTCTGAGGAACGGAAATCCCCGTCACCTTTTAAGTAGTTGATGCCGATTTCTTCCGGATCCGGTACTCGGTTGCCGTTGCGGTCACCTGTATACTCCAGCCAGATGGCACGCTCTGAGTCATGCTGGCTAAATAAGTCGCGTTCCTGGCTCTTATAGCAGGTGGTGATGAGTTTCTTCAGCCCTAGTTGCTCAAAATTGTAGCTGAAGTAGTGAAAGAAATTGCTAACCCTTGGGTCGTCGCAGTTGCATAAGACAGTCTTGCCTCGGAAGTGCTCGCGGTAGTGTCGTAGCTCGTTCTCGATGTCTACCAGTTGTGTATAAAACTCATCTTTCTTGGCATTTTTAGCCTGATTAAGGTTTTTGTTTGCCATTGTGATTGATAATTGTTGTGCATTGCTATCAATCACTTATCGGCAATAAGAAAGGTGCAGACCTTTCTATCGCATTCACGAGGAGCCTCGCAAGAACCCCGCTGTACCACTAGATTAGCCCACACCTATAGTGTGAGCATTAACTCTATGTGGTACAGCATAAGCCAAAGGCTCCCCGTGAACTACTATCCGATTTTTCTAATCTCCAGTTTGCGAGGCTTTTGATTCGAATGCGAATAATAGTAATGCTGTTAATAATTCAATTCAGTGGTTCACCACTCCTGTGAACCTGTATGTCTGCAAAGTATTGTGGCATGATGACACTTGCCTTTACGAGTGCAAAGATACAAAGTTTTTCTCATATTGCAAATAAAAAAAAACAATAAGCGTGTTTATACGTTGTTGTTCAGTAAGATGAACGACAGGATAGCATACATGTACCGAATAATATAAAAAATGTTCCCCAAGTCAGCTGACTTGGAGAACACTCGTTCTTCATGGTAATCCGCACTTTTATTCCGCTGCAGGGCTGAAGTCTTCCTTGCCTACGCCGCAAAGGGGGCATACCCAGTCGGCGGGCAGGTCTTCGAAGGCGGTGCCGGGGGCAATGCCGTTGTCGGGGTCGCCCTTGGCGGGATCATACTCATAGTGGCAGATGTCGCAAATGTACTTTTTCATGGTGTTGGGTTTTTGATTGTTGTTTTTAAAAGATGAATTGTTCTCAAGGAATTTGAGAGTGCAAAAATACGCATTATTTCCGAAATAAACACTTTTGAATAATTGAAAGTTGAAAATTGAAAGTTGAAAATTATCCGGGTGCGGCAGCCATTTTCACTTTTCACTTTTCACTTTTCAAGCAATATTTTTCACAAGTATGCGTTATATTAAAAACATTTTTGCGCTATGATTCGTTTTGTTCGTTTTCTAAGTATCGCTATATTAGTGGCATGCACCGGAACGGTGGCCGCACAGACCAATATCACCATCCACGGCGAGGTAGTCGATGGGGCAGGGAAGGAGGTATTCCTCTACCGCTACACCGACATGCTCACCCGCACGGAAGTAATGGTGGACCATTCCACCATCAACACCAACCGCACCTTTGAGTTGAAAGCCTACGCCAACTACCCCACCATGATGATGCTGCAGATTGAGAACTACAGCCAGTCGTTCTTTGTAGAGCCGGGACGCGACTACGAGGTGTATGTGCCGCGTTTTGACTGGAACATCGACGAGCAGCGCAATGTCTTTCTGGAGCCCGAGGTGCTGCCGGTGGAGTTTGTCAACATGCCTGCCGGGGAACTGAACGGGCTTATCTCGAATTTCGAGGCTGTGGTGGCCGATTATATCGATGCGCACCGGATGTACTTCGACGCCCGTTTCCGTCCGCAGAAACGCTATTTCGACAGCCTCGAGGCCGTGGTGGCCAAGCAATGCCCCGACACGAAAAACGAGTTCTTCAACCGCTATAAGCGCTATCAGCTGGCAAGCATGAAATACAGCTTCCATTTCGACACACGGCGCGGAATGGTGAACCGCTACATCAAGAACCAGCCCATACTGTACTACGACGACAACTACATGGCCTTCTTCACCACACTGTTTGCCAATTCGGTGTCGAAAGGAACAACGAAAATACCCGTGTGGCAGATGGCCTGGTGGGTGAACAATTTGAACGTGAACGTCTATCTCGACTCACTGGGCACCGACACACTGCTGCGCAACGAGCAGGTGCGCGAGCTGGTGGCGCTCCAGGCGCTGCAGGAAGCCTACTATCAGCCCCGTTACTATGAAAGCGACAAAGTGGTGCAGATGATAGACCTGATTGGCAACCGCTCCAAATTCCCTGAACACAAGATTCTGGCCCAGCGGTTGGTGGAGTCGTTCCGTCAGCAGGAACAGGGAGCCGAGACTCCAGACTTCACCCTGCCTGATGTGGACAAGAAGCAGGTGTCATTGGCTGGTCTGAAAGGGAAGTGGGTGTATATGGCCTTTGTCCGAGTGGGCGACCCCAACTGCCTGGCCGAGATAGAGACCATGGCGCACTTCCGCGACAGCGTCTATGCCCGGAGCAAGAACGTCGAGTTTGTCACCATCTGCTGCGACCGCGAGTTCCAAAAGATGTACCATTTCCTGAAGAACAGCCGCCGTGGGCAGAAATACAACTGGACGTGGCTGCACTTCAACGGCAACTACAAATTGCTGGAGCATTATCAAGTTGTTTCCTTCCCCTACTTCATCCTCATCAACCCCGAAGGGCAGATGCAGTACACCGTCACCCCGTCGCCCGCCAGCGGCTTCTTCCTCAATGCCCCGTGGCAGCCCAAACAGAAAGAGGAGGAACGACCGTTCTTCCTGCGATAAAATATTGATTGCTTGAATGCTTAATTGTGTTACTTCGTGACGTTGTTTTGGCTCGGCATAGTGAGCAAGCTCCCTCTGCTCTCACCCTGTACAACGTTAATGCTTGAGTGCTGGCGCAGTCATTTTAACACTTGTTTGTTGAAAAAAGAACAGCCCGGACAGCGGGTAGTGTATTTATTATTAGTAATTTTACGTTTTGAATCAAGTAATCATTGTTTATGCAACGTATTAAATCACTTTTAGTTATTGCTGTGCTGGCATTGTCGGCAATGCCTGTTTTTGCTCAGAAGTCGTCGCCGGACGATGCCGTGAGGCAGCTTTACCGCCAGGCCGTGGATCTGTATCAGAAAGAAAAATACGCCTCGGCACAGAGTTTGTTCGACAAACTGACGGCCGATGCCGCAGCAGTGGATGCCGAGATGGCCAGCGAGGCCTGTTTCTACGGCGCCGTGTGTGCCGAGATGCTGGGCAACCGCGATGCCGACTTCCGGCTGACGGAGTTCCTCCGCCTCTACCCGCAGAACAAGCATGTGAATATGGCCAATTTCTACTTGGGCAACTATCACTATATGGCCGGTGACTACGCCAAGGCCCTGAAGTATTTCAAGAAGGTGCCCGCTCGCGAGGTGGAGTATGGCCACAGGAGCGAGTATAACTTCAAGGTGGGCTATTGCTACTTCGTGGATGAGGACTATGCCGAGGCCAAGAAGTTCTTCTCGCAGGACATCAACGGCCGCACCAAGTACACTAACGCCTCGCTCTACTATTATGCCCACCTGCAGTATATGGAGGGCAAGTATGACCTGGCTCTGCGCAACTTCGAGAAGCTGCAGTCGGACCACAAGTTTGCCAAGATTGTCCCCTCTTATGTGGCAAGGATATACTATTATCTGGGCAAGAACGACGAGCTGCTGGAGATGGCTCCCACACTGCTGCTGGAGGAGGATGTGTTTAAGAAGAACGAGATACGCCAGATGGTGGCAGAGGTCTATTTCAACCGTGGGGAGTATAAGAACGCCCTCGACTACTATATGGCCGCCCTGCGCAACAGCGACAGGGAAGAGACCGCCCCCGTGCAGGACATCGCCCCCGGCACTGCAAAGGGCAAGAAAGCCGCTGGCCCCGCCGCCTGCACGCCGCAGGACAGCTACTACCAGATTGGCTATTGCCACTATATGCTGCACCAGTACGACTCGGCGCAGTTCTATCTCTCGAAAAAGACTGCCTGCGACGACAGCGTGGCACAGAACGCCCTCTATGTGCTGGGCGATGTGGACATCAAGCTTGACCGCAAGAACGATGCACGCAGCATGTTCCTCCAGGCCTCGAAGATGGACTATGACCCCAAGATTAAGGAGGATGCCTTGTTCAACTACGCCAAGCTGTCGTATGAGCTCAACGCCAACCCTTACAACGAGTCAATCCGCTCCTTCGAGGACTACTTGGTCAAGTACCCCAAGAGCAAACACAAGGCCGAGGTGCAGGAAATACTCAGCTCGCTCTATTTCAGCACGCGGAACTACAAGGATGCCCTTACGCTGATTGAGAAGATACCCGACCGCAGCCCCGAGATGAACCAGGCCTATCAGCGCATCGTCATCAACAGGGGTATAGAGGTGTTCAATACGGGCAACATGAAGACGGCGGCCACCTATTTCTCCAAGGCGGCCAAGATTAATGCCCTGCCCAAGTACACCACCGATGCCTACTATCTGCTGGCCGAGTCGCGCTACCGCATGGGGGAATTCGAGGCTGCAGGCAAGACTCTCGACCGCTTTATGGTGAGTAGCAACGCCACTACCTCGCCCTACTACCGCCAGGCTCTCTACACCCACGGCTACCTCAGCATGAAGCGCAACAACATTGCCGATGCCGCCGACGATTTCAAGATTTTTCTCCGCCTTGTCGATGCCTCGATAGACAAGCACCTGATTAACGACGTGAACAACCGCCTGGGCGACTGCAGCTATCTGGACAGCAAGTATGCCGACGCCATCAAGTACTACGACCGTGTGATTGAGGCCAACGACGCCGACGCCGACTATGCCACCTACCAGAAGGCGCTCTCCTACGGGGCCATGGGCAGGTATAACGACAAGCTCACTTATTTGAACCAGATATTCGAGCGTTTCAACGAGTCGCCCTTGGCCGCCAAGGCTCTCTTCGAGATTGGCAACACCTATCTGGTGTGCGACAACAACCCGATGGCCTTGATGTACTTCAACAACTTCCGCAACAAGTACCCGCAGAACAGTCTTGTCAAGACCGCCCTCCTCAATATGGGGCTTATCTACTACAACACCGACCGCAATTCCGAGGCCCTCGACATCTTCGACGAGCTGCTGACCCATTATGCCGGCACCGACGAGGCACGCGACGCCCTCAGCACGGTGAAGAACATCTACGTGAGCCAGAACCGTGTGGATGAGTACTTCTCCTATGTCAAGCGCACCACCAAGACCAATGTCTCCACTGTGGAGCAGGACAGCACCCTCTACATGTCGGCCGAGAACCTCTATATGAACGGCGACTGTGAGAGCTCGGTGAGGGGCTTCGAAAACTACCTTGCCAAGTTCCCCGAGGGGCTTTTCCACTTGCAGGCCCACTACTATGCCGCCGACTGCCTCTTCCGCAACGGGCAGAACGAGCAGGCTCTGCCTCACTACGAGGCTGTGGCCGCGGCCTATAACAACAGCTACACCGAAAAGGCTTTGCACAACGCCGCCAACATCGCCTACAACCTGAACAACTTCACCAAGGCCCTCGACCTCTACTGGCAGCTGGCCTCCATGGCCGAGAGCGACAACAACCGCCTTGCCGGACGCGTGGGCTACCTGCGCAGCTGGGTGCACCTCGGACAGAGCGACAGCGTGATCTCGGCTGCACAGCGGCTCCTGGCCGAGCCCAAGATTACCGATGCCCTCCGCGACGAGGCCCGCATCAGCATTGCCCGCAGCTACTACGAAATGCCCGCCACCTATCCGCAGGCCGACAGCGTCTATTCCCTGCTGACCAATTCCACCAACGGCGACTATAGCGGCGAAGCCTCCTACCGCAAGGCCGAAATACGCTTCCTCCAGGCCGACTACGACGCTGCCGAAAGGGTGATAGAGTCCATCACCGCAGCACCCGTCAGCGACTACTGGCTGGCCAAGTCCTTCATCCTTTGGGCCGACATTTTCCATGCCCGCGGCAACAACCTGCAGGCCAAGCAAACCCTACAGAGCATCATAGACAACTACGAGGGCGACGACCTCGTGCAGCTGGCTCTGCAGAAACGCAACGCCATCCTCGAAGAGGAAAAGCCCGTGCAGCAACCCGAAGAGGAAGAGATAGTAATTGAACTTGAAAAAGAAACTGAAAATCAATAGCCATGAGATACAACCGAATCCCCGTCATCCTGACAACTCTTTGCCTGCTGGCCGCCGGCAACGTCTGCCGTGCCCAGTCCGACAGCAATGTATATAACGAGCGCGTGGTGGTCACCAGCCGCTACAAGCCCGTTGTGGAGGAAAGCCAGAAGGTGAACGTGGCGCCCTCCATCACCGACACCGTCGCCACCATGCCCAAAAACCTCTCCTACGACATCACCACCACCCGTCTCACCTCGCTCTACCAGCCCTCGCGCATCAAGGCGGCACGCATCATCGGCGAACCCGCCACGCGCCTCTACAACAACTACGTCAAAGTAGGCTTCGGCAACTACTGGTCACCCCTTGCCGAGTTCTACTACAACTCCCTGCGCAGCTCCGACCGCACCTTTGGTGTCCGTGCCACGCACCGTTCATCGTGGGGCACCATAGGCCACGCCGTTGACACCATCTACTCCCCCGACCACTACGGCCAGGCTCCGTTCTCCTACACGGATATCACCGCCTTCGGCAAATACATCACCAAGAATCACCTGCAGCTCAGTGCCGACCTCGGCTTCCAGAACGACTTTACCCGCTACTACGGCTTCTCCGACAGCACCCTTCACCGTGTGCTGGCCGTACCGCGCGACTCTATCCTCCGCTCCGACTACCGCATAGCCTACAACACCGCCGGACTCAACCTCGGCGTCAAAACCCTCAACACCGATGTCAACGCCCTCGGCTATGAGGCAAACCTCGGCATCACCGACCTTTTTGCAACATATGGCCAGAACGAGTTCAACATCAATGTGGATGGGAACATACACTACGGCTTCACCATCGCACAGCAGTACAAAGCCATCGCCTACCTCCACCTAACTTACGACGGCTATGCCAACAGCTTCAACCCCAAGCAGCTCCCCCTGGGCTACGACCGGACGCTGGCCGTCGGCCTTGCCGACACCGCCAACGGCCGCTGTGCGCTCAGCGACAGCAAATACCGCCGTCTCTACAACGTCAACCCCTACATTGACTTCATCTTCTCGGGCTTCCAAATCCATGCCGGTGCTGTGGTGGCCCTCGACGGCTACAACATCCCCGAGATTGAACCCCGCGTCTATCCCGATGCCGTCGTCAGCAAGTCTTTCTTCCACGACCTTGTCAACGTGGCACTCTCCGCCCGCGGCAACATCGAGGCCGTCAGCTGGAACAAACTCCGTCTCGTCAACCCCTATATTGCCCCCAACAGCGCTGTACGCGCCACCAGCCACTACGACTTCGGCGCCAATATCCGTCTCAACCTCAGCAAGAAGATTGACTTCAATCTCTACGGCTTCTACAGCTACCTGAACGACGACCTTTCCTTCCGTCTCAGCGAGCACTACCGTCTCCACAATGTCTTCACACCTGAATATGACAGCCTCACCCGCATCAAGGTGGGCGGCTCCTTTGTCTTCCTCAACGACGAGATGCTCCGCCTCGAGCTCAAAGGCAACTACTACATCTACCATAACAACAAGACCATTACGGTCGACAACAAGCCCGTGGAGCTGCCACTCTACTACCGTCCCGACTTCGACGCAGCCCTTGCCGCCACTGTCAACTACAATAACAAAGTCATCGGCCGTGCCGAATTCCAGGTGCTGGGCACCATGCCCTACGCCACCGTCAAGGACCAGACCGGAGCCGACAGCACCCTTACGCTCCCCATGCGCCTCGGACTCAACCTCGAGGTGGAGTACCGCCACAACAAAGCCCTCAGCTTCTTCCTCAAGTTCGACAACCTGCTCTTCCAGCGCTACTTCTACTGGCAGAACTATCCCAGCTACCGTGGCCTCTGCCTCGTCGGTCTCACCTACACAATACACTAATAAATTGAGAATTGAGAATTGAAAATTGAATTCGTTAATTCGTAAATGTGTTAATTCGTTAGTCAAGGACTCACACATTAACACGTTAACACATTCACACATTTTCAACTCTCAACTTTCAACTCTCAACTTTCAACTCATTTAAAAGTTTTTCTATGACCTACTCCGAAACCCTCGACTACCTCTTCAACTCCCTGCCCATGTACCACCGCATCGGGCAGGCTGCCTACAAGGCCGACATCACCAACACCGTCAGCCTCATGCATCATCTCGGCAACCCCGAGCGCCGCTTCCGTTCCATCCACGTGGCCGGCACCAACGGCAAAGGCTCTGTGTCCCACATGCTGGCCTCCATCCTCATGCAGGCTGGCTACAAAGTGGGGCTCTACACCTCGCCGCACCTCGTCGATTTCCGTGAGCGCATCCGCATCAATGGTGCCATGATACCGCAAAAAGAGGTAACCCGTTTCGTCGAGCTCCATAAAGACTATATGCAGAGCCTCCAGCTCAGCTTCTTCGAGATGACTGTGGGGCTTGCCTTCGACTATTTCGCCACCCAGCAGGTTGATGTGGCTGTCGTCGAGGTGGGCATGGGTGGCCGTCTCGACAGCACCAATGTCATCACGCCCGACCTCAGCATCATCACCAACATAGGTTTCGACCACACGCAGTTCCTCGGCAACACCCTGCCGCTCATCGCGGGCGAGAAAGCCGGCATCATCAAACCCAGTGTGCCCGTTGTGATAGGGGAGACCCATCCTGAAACCCGTCCAGTCTTCGAGCAAAAGGCCGCCGAAATGGGTGCACCTATCTACTTTGCCGACGACCGCTACTGCATAATAGCGCAACCGGCACCGCCCTCGCTCCAATCCTCCGACCTCCGATTCACAGTGGAAAAGTTGAAAGTGGAAAGTGGAAAGTTGAAAGTTGAAAAAAATACAAGTGCGGCAGCATTGAATGTCACCGGCGACACGCCGGCTCAATTCTCAATTCTCAATTCTCAATTCACCTGCCCCCTCAGCGGCAGTTATCAGCTCAAAAACCTCGCCACTCTCTTCCAGGCCTTGGAGTTGCTGCCCACAGTGGGCTACGCTCTTTCGCCGGACAATATACGCAACGGCATCGCCCGCGTGGTTCAGGACACAGGCCTTCACGGCCGGTGGGAGAAAATGGACGAGCATCCCCTCACCATCTGCGAAACCGCACACAATGCCGACGGCGTGAGGGCCATGCTCCAGAAACTCGGCGAGATGCCTTATCACCACCTGCACCTCATCTACGGCTGCGTCAACGACAAAGACTTCCGCAGCATCCTGCAGATGCTTCCCCACGACCGCACCACCTACTACTACACCCAGCCCTCCGTGCCGCGCGCGTTGCCCGTCGCCCAGCTGGCCGAAGCTGCCGCCTCATGCGGCATGGCGGGAGAAGCCTTTTCACAAGTGGCCGACGCCATTCGTGCCGCCCGCGCCAATGCTGACCCCCGCCACGACCTCGTCCTCGTAACCGGCAGCATCTTCCTTGTGGCCGATGCTGTGGAGCACTATATGGGAAATAAGGTGCTTGAGTCAAAATCTAAAGTTTGACAAGTGTAATCAGTCTTTGAGCAATCACTCAAGCGTCGTCATTTATTCGCTCGTTATTCGATCGTTTTCCACTCTTTTTCCGTTTCAGAAAGGGAAAACGATGGGAAACATATCGAAAAACGATATGCTAAAGAACGACGCAACATCGAGCCCGGAAGGCGCACAGAGGAACGTTGGGGACATATATGCGACACTTTCGGAACGTTGACGTAAGGCGGCGAAAGGTGACGTAATCCCGTACAGAAAAAAATGTAACTTTCGCGCGAAGCGGCAAACGTCTGTGGTTGACGGAATCGGGTGACTAAAATCACAGGCGGGGCATGCGCTTTGTGTGTCCCGCCTGTGGTAAAGATTATGTGGTTGCTGCCTGTTAGTTGGCCGGGGCGGAGCCGAGTGCCTGGAGCAACTGGATGAGGGCTGTGGCGGTGCCGACGTTGTTGGATATGGTGGCGGCGTTGACGTTGAGCCCTGTGAGGTTGTTCATTGTGTTGATGATTTGGTTGACGTTGGCGGCAGTGATAAGGCCTGCACCGGCGGAGACCATACCTGCGGCAAAGGCTTTCTTGTAGCTGTCGTCGTTCTTGTAGGTCCGCATGTTGGTGTAGCCTGTGGCAATCATGAGGGCGGCGGTGAGGTCGGTGGGATTGCTGAGGCTGACGGTGCCGGTGGACCGGTAGGAGTTGTAGAGGGTGATGAGTGCATTGGCGGTATTGCGGCCGGAGGTCTTGGCGGCGCTATCGACGGTGGTGTTGGCGGTGCTGCCGCACGAGACGAAGGCCATGGCGGCAACACACATGATGATGATACTTAATCTTTTCATGTCGGTATATGTTTATTGTACAATTGTTATTTTCAATCTGCAAAGATACATTTTTTTTTGCATATCGAAAAAAAATCGTACATTTGCAAATCTTTTTGCAGAAATATAGTAATAAACATCTGTTATATGAACAACACAATTTTCACGTTCCCAAAGCCTGAGAACGAACCCGTTTTAGGTTACAAGCCCGGCAGCGCCGAGCGCAAAGAGATCCGCAAAGCCTTGGAAGACCTGTACAAGAAAACCACCACTATCTGCCCCATTATCGGTGGCAAGGAGGTGAAGACTGCCGAGATGGGCGAAATTGTCATGCCCACCGACAACAAGCACGTACTGGCCAAGTACTACAAAGTAGGCGAGAAAGAGGTGAAGGCCGCCATTGCAGCAGCCATGAAGGCTCATGAGGAGTGGGCCAACACCCCGTGGATTGACCGTGCCAGCGTGATGCTGAAGATTGCCACGCTCATCAGCGGAAAGTACCGCTACCTGATTAATGCCGCCACGATGCTTGGCCAGGGCAAGACTACCATGCAGGCTGAGATTGACTCGGCATGCGAGCTGGTGGACTTCCTGCGCTACAACGCCTACTACGCCTCGCAGATTTACAGTGACCAGCCCTGCAGCGACAAGGGCACGCTGAACTATGTATCTTACCGCCCGCTGGAGGGCTTCGTCTTTGCCATCACTCCGTTTAACTTCACTTCCATTGCCAGCAACCTGTGCTTGTCGCCTGTGCTGATGGGCAATGTGTGCATCTGGAAACCCAGCACGACGGCTATGCTGTCGAACTACCTGCTGATGAAGATTTACAAGGAGGCTGGTCTTCCTGACGGTGTGGTGAACTTCCTGCCCGGCAGCGGTTCGCTGATTGGCAAAGTGGCCTTTGCCGACGCCGACTTGGCAGGTGTGCACTTCACCGGTTCCACCGGCACGTTCAACAGCTTCTGGAAATCAATCGGCGACAACATCGCCAACTACAAGACCTATCCCAAGATTGTGGGCGAGACCGGCGGCAAGGACTTTATCTTCGTGCACAAGTCGGCTGATGCCGAGCAGGTGGCTACAGCCATTGTTCGCGGCGCCTTCGAGTTCCAGGGACAGAAATGCTCGGCCGCTTCGCGCGCCTATGTGCCCAAGAGCTTGTGGCCCAAGGTGCAGAAGACTGTCGGCAAGATGCTCGACGAAATCAAGGTGGGCGATGTGCGCGACTTCAGTGCATTCGTGAATGCCGTGATTGACGAGGCCTCTTTCGACAACTGCATGCGCTATATCGAGCATGCCAAGAAGAGCAAGGATGCCGAAATCGTATTCGGAGGCACGGGCGACAAGAGCAAGGGTTGGTTTATCCAGCCGACGGTCATTCTGGCCAAAGACCCCAAGTACAAATCCATGTGTGAGGAGATTTTCGGACCTATCATCACAATCTATGTGTATGAGGACGCCAAGTACGAAGAGACCCTGCGTCTGTGCAACGAGACTTCGCCCTATGCCCTGACGGGTGCCATCTTCGCCACCGACCGCAAGGCTCTGCGCAAGGGTGCCGAACTGCTCAAGTATGCCGCAGGCAATATCTACTACAACGACAAGCCCACGGGAGCCGTGGTGGGACAGCAGCCCTTCGGCGGTGCACGCGCCAGCGGCACCAACGACAAGGCCGGTTCCTATCTCAACCTCATCCGCTGGACTAGCCCGCAGGCCATCAAGGAGACCTTCGACCCCGCCCGTGACTACAAGTATCCTTTCATCAGCGACGCTGAATAATAAGTAAGAGTTAAGAAGTAAGAACTAAGATTTGTCTGCCTCGCCATTCATAGCTCTTAGTTCTTACTTCTTAGTTTCATTTTTAACTTTTCAACAAACACAATGAAACATCGTATTATAATTTTCGCAGTCCTCCTCCTTGCAGGTGGATGCCTGTCGGCTCAGAACAACGGGACCGCTGCCGCCAAGGCCGACGGCGACACGTTGGCAGCCCCTACTTTTCCGCGTTGGTCGGTAGGTGCCGGCATTGGTTTGAATATTAATGTACCGGATGTTGAAACGGCCTATATGACCAATGTGGCCTATAATCCTTCATTCGGTCTGGGCGCAAACCTGAGTGTGGCATACCAGCCTTATAAGTGGCTGGCTGTGCGTTCAGGCATCCATTTTGTTCCCAAGAACTACACCTATCTCCACTCCATTACAGTGGAAAACCAGGAAGGCTCGGTGGGCAGCAACACGAATTGCAATTACTTGGACGTTCCTGTGATGGCCGACTTCTCCATCGGGGGGAAAGTGCGGTGGCACCTATTCCTCGGCGGATATGTGGGCTATTGGCTGAACGGGAATCGTAACGGAGCGGCGTTTCCTCTCGGCAACAGAAACGACGATGGGTCGTTTGCGGAAAACTACGTTTTCAACAGCACCCGCGACAACCGCTTCGACGCTGGCATTATTTTCGGCACGGGGCTGGGCATCGCCTGCTCGCGTGTTGTCGACATCAACATCGACCTGCTGAACCTGTACGGCCTCACCGACGTGCAGAAAAACTACATGAGGCAGCTCAACCCGCACTACAATACCACTTTTGTCCTGCAGGCTGGCGTCACGATTAACCTGCAATAGTAAAGGAATGCTTGAATGCTTGAATGTGTAAATGCTTGAATTATTGCTTGAATGTTTGAGTGTGTAAATGTTTGAGTGAGAATAACTCAAACAATCAAGTAATCAAACAATCAAGCAATCATACAATCAAGCAATAAAAATAACTCAAACAATCAAGCAATCATACAATCAAACAATCAAAAGAAATATTATATGACTAACAATCATTCATTCAGCATAAAAGTTATGGTTTGCGGCCTTGTGTTGGTAGCTCTTTTTGCCTCGTGCCGCAAAGAACCGATAAAACTTGAGAACCCGAATACCACATATTGCACCAGCTATGTGCACCAGTTCCAGACCGTGTGGGAAGGTTTGGACCACATCTATGTCCTGTGGGAGCGCGACACCGTCGATTGGGATGCGCGTTATGCCAAGTATCTCCCAGTGTTCCAGGAATTCGATGCGCGCATGAAAACCAACCCCGTGGATTCGGCCGAGTATCACAAGGCTTGGAAAGACGTTACGAAAGGTCTGCTGGATCATCACCTGACGATGTTCCTGTACAATCCTAACGGCAAGTACCGAATCGCTCTGCAGCCGGGCAGCAACAGCTATAGCCACGCCAGAGACTGGCAGGCTGAGACTGCAGCCCTCAAGCAGGTGCCGGGCATGACGGAATATGTGGATTATTATGACCCGAACAATTCTCTTGTCAACAGCATTTTCTGTCTGCTCCCCGGCAAGACGCAAGGCAAATATATCGCCTATTTCCGTTTGTCGGCGTTTTCGATAGGGGAGATGGCCGACAGCTCTTTTAATGGAAAGGCAGCCATGGAAGCACCCCTCAAGGCTTTCTATGGCAACGAATACTTGAAAGGCATCAGCAACGGTGCCGCGGCACGTGCGGATGTCGAGTCCATCATTATCGACCTTCGCGGCAACCCCGGCGGCAGCCTGAGTGACATAAGCCCTGCCATCGGCTCGTTGATGCAGGATCATTTCCATTGGGGCTACACCCGTACCAAGATGGGTTTGGGCAGACTGGACTACAGCGGCTGGACACAGTTTGACATTTTGTGTCCCGAAAATCACCTGAAGGCTTCGAAACCCGTTGTTGTGCTGGCCGATATCAATACTGTCAGCTGCGGCGAAATCAGCACCTATACAATCAAGATGATGCCTTTCGGCAAAGTGATTGGCGAGCGCACCTACGGCGGCACATGCGCACTGGTGCCCAACACCGACAAGACGTTCACCCTTTTCTACTCCGGTTGCTTCGGCGACCAGAACCTTGCACCCTTCCTGGGCTCAGGAAAACCCACACACCCTGATTATTTCGAGCATTATGTGTATAGTGGGACTTACGACGTGGTCAACACTGACTACAAGAGTTTTGAAGGCGTGGGTGTCCAGCCGGATATCGAGGTTCTGTACGATGCCAATGCCCTGAAGTCGGGGGTTGACAACCAGTTGAACCGCGCGCTGGAGTACTTGCGTACCGGCAATTGAAAAATAAATGATTATGAATAAAATCAAACAGTGTTTGTCCGCCATCCCCATCGTGCGCGCCGTGATTCTCTGTGTGCTGATTGCCGCCACGACTACCGTGGCGGCCCAGGAGGACGGTGACAGTGCGGCGGCTCCTCGAACACGCCATTTCAGTGTTGGCATTATGGCGGGGCTTGACCGCAACTACCATATCGTCAATATGTCGTATATGGCAGACATGAAGTACGACAAGTTCAGGACGGGTACCGCTTTCGGGATAAGACTGGGCTATTCTCCTTGGAAATGGCTCTCTTTCAATCTCGGAGCGGTACTGCTCCAGAAGAACTACCACATGGACCATGTCTTTCAGTATTACAGGCTGTATTACTCCCTGCCCACGACAACCACCAACGAGTATATCAATGTCCCGCTCGAGATGAAGCTGAGTGTGGGACGGACTGTGAAAATACATGCTTTCGGTGGCATATACGGCGGCTATTGGCTAAAGAGCCACAGGAAAGGGGTGACCTACTCGTTCTCCAACGACAGGGAATATACCTTTGACGATGATGTGGAGTTCAACGACAAGCGCGACAACCGTATTGACAAGGGCTTCACCTGGGGCGCCGGACTGAGCGGGAAGATTAAGGACAGGGTAGAGGTGGGGGCCGAGGTGCGTTGGTACTATGGTGTCGATGATATCCAGAAACCCTATATGCGCAACCTCAACCCCCGCTACAATACTACCATTACGTTCCAGGCTGTGGTGGCTTACTGGCTGTAGCAATAAGTTAAATAACGAAGATTAATTACAATACCCCCTTTTTATGAAGAGATTCACGTTGGTTGCAGGCGCGTTGGCCATATTGGCAGTCTCCCTTGTGTCGTGCCGCAAAGAACCGCTTGACATGGTAAACCCGAACAGCCGCATCTGCAAGAGCTACCTGCAGCAGTTTGAGACGGTGTGGCAGGGGATGGACCAGGGCTATGTGTTCTGGGACAAGGACACCGTTGACTGGGACGAGCGTTATGAGAAATTCCGCCCTGTGTTCGAGGCTTTCGATGCCCGTCCGGCTAACAACCCGGTGACCCAAAGCGAGTATTGGGAAGCCTATACAGGCCTTTTCGAGGGACTGCTGGACCACCACCTCACGGGACGTTTTTATACCGCGAAGGGCATCCCGAGGGGCGCTTGCGAGGCTTGGGTGAGCCCCGGGCAGAACGATTACTATCACCCGACGGGCATTTCCTATGAACGGTCTCTCCAACTGGACATTCTCCAGAAGAAGGCCATTCCCGGAACCTATCTCGAGTCCGACCCGTTCAGCTATGCCCCTTTGGATTTTCCCGGCTCATATTTCTGTCTCATCAAAGGCAAAAACGAAGGCGAACTGATAGCCTACTTCCGTTTTACGAACTTCTACATCATGCAGTTGTATGCCTATCATTCGGCATTGCCCAATTCGTACACTGCCCAGGCTCCCATCAAGGCTTTCTACGGCCCCCGCTATAACGAGGGTATCACTGCAGGTGCTGGCTATGCCAACAACGATTCGGTGGTGGGGCTTATCATTGACCTGAGGGGCAATGGAGGCGGCAGTGTGGCCGATTTGGAGCCTATCATTGGTTCCCTTGCCCAGTCTGACACCCGTGTGGGCTACACCCGCGTGAAAGAAGGGTTCGGACGGCTTGACTACAGCGCATGGTCCGAGAGTATTGTGAAGTGCCCCAGCCTTCATCTGAACAAGGAGAAGCCCATTGTCGTGCTGGCGGATGTCACTTCTGTGAGCTGTGCTGAACTGGCCACCATGCTTATCAAATCACTCCCCAACGGTGTGTTTATCGGGGAACGGACCTATGGCGCCGTGGGCGGCCTCTATTCGGGCGGTTCCACCAATGTCTATCACGACCTGTTCTACGGAGGTTGCTTCGGCGACTACGATTATTTTGACAATGGTCCTGATCCCTACTCCGACATCTTCTCCTATTATGTCTACACCAGCACTTTCCACATGGTTGACAAAGACTTCAACGATGTGGAAGGCGTGGGTGTGAAGCCCGACATCGAGATCAAGTATAACAGAAAACGCCTGGAGTCGGGCTACGATGACCAGCTTGACCGCGCCATCCGCTATATCCGCGTGGGGCACTAATCCGGTGGACTATCGGCTCAGCTGTTGGCTGATAAATCTTATTGCATCAATGTTACGCGGCACCTGTAAATCGATGGTGCCGCTTTCTATTGCTATGATATGGTTTTTCTTGATGGCAGTGAGCCTGTTGTAGGGAGGCGTCGTGCAGAATGTGGCAGAATCCTCCCGCCGAATCATTATGTAGTCTGGGTCGGCCTGCATGAGGGCTTCAAGGCTATAGCTCCAGCCGGTGATGTCGGCGGCTACGTTGCGCCCTCCGGCTATTGAGATGATTTCGTTGATAAAGGAATTGCCGCCAGCGGTGAAGTTCCCCGAAGGGCCGAATCCTACCACGTAATAGACGCTTTTGGGCTCAGCCTGCTGGTTCTTCAGCCTCATTTCCTCGGCAACCTCAGCCGCCTGTTTTCTCAACTGCCTGTTCAAACTGTCGGCCGCCTGTTCACGGCCTACCAGTTGTCCAATCTTGCTGATGTTTTCGTATAGACCTTCAAAGTTCTGCTTTTCAATGACGCATACGATGGGTACCCCCATCTTTTCCAGCTGGAGGGACCCTTTTCGCGGTATCATTGAGCCGCTGATGACCAAGTCCGGCTTGAGCGAAACAATCTTTTCCACATTCAGGTTGCTTATCCCGCCGATGCTCTCTATGCTTTCTGCTTCCGGCGGATAAACGCAAAAGTCAGTCCGTCCCACCAACAGCTTTTCGGCTCCCAGGGCATAGATAATCTCCGTCACTGCGGGCGATGTGCTCACTATGCGGGTAGGGGAGACGGGGACCTCGACAGTTTGCTGGTAGTCGTCGGTGTAGAGGGTTGTGGCTCCAGTGTTTTCGGTGTCCCCGTTCCAATTGCAACCCGTTGCCATTGCGATGCATGCAATGGCAATAAAGAAAACTATTTTCTTCATTCTTGTAGCTTGATGGTTAAGCGTCTACCATGCCCCCGCAAAGGTGCATGACATCGCCGGTATTGTAGCTGCCCAGCTCCGAGGCGTAGTACAGGCATGCATTGGCCACTTCCTCCGGGCGGCCCGGACGGCGCAGCGGGATGCGTGTCTGCCAGTAGGTCTTCAGTTGTTCGGGCACATCGCCGGTCATCTCTGTGGCAATGAAGCCCGGCGCCACCACGTTGATGCGGATGTTGCGCGCTCCCATTTCCTTCACGGCTGTTTTGGTAAAGCCTATGATACCGGCTTTGGCTGCAGCGTAGTTGGCTTGGTTCACATTGCCGCCTATTCCCACCACTGAGCTGATGTTGACAATGCTTCCGCTGCCTTGCTTCCACATGTGGGGCTGGACGGATTTCGTCATGCAGAACACCGACTTCAGGTCTGTCTCGATCACCCTGTCCCATTGTTCCTCGGTCATGCGTTTGATGGCGGCGTCGTCTGTGATGCCGGCATTGTTGATAAGGATATCCACATGTCCGAAGTCATTCAGCACGGCGGCAACGAACTGTTGCGCGCTCTCCAGGCTGGCCACATTGGCGGCATACCCACGTGCTTTGATTCCCATGGCGTTCAACTCTTCTTCCACCGCAATCATGTTTTCGTTGCGGCTGCGCCCGCAAAAAGCGATGTCACAGCCCTCCTGGGCGAAACGGAGGGCAATGGCGCGACCGATGCCGCGTGTGGCACCGGTTATAATGGCTACTTTGTCTTTTAATAGCATCTTTAAAAAAATTTGGGCGGGCCGAAAGGAGAGACCCGCCCTATTAAGGAATGGATAAAAAGATGGACTTCTATTAGAGAAGTGTTGCCAGCTTGGCAGCCAGGTCGCCAACGCGGGTGCTGTAGCCCTTCTCGTTGTCGTACCAGCTCACAATTTTCACGAAATTGCCGTCCATCACCTGGGTCAGCAGGCTGTCGAAGATGGAGCTGTGGGTGTTGTCGATGATGTCAATGCTGACGATGGGGTCTTCCACATACTGCAGTACACCCTTCATGGGACCTTCGGCGGCCTCCTTGATGGCGGCATTGATTTCATCCTTGGTCACCGTGCGGTTCAGCTCGGCGGTCAGGTCAACGACAGAGCCGTCGGGAGTGGGCACGCGCATGGCAAAGCCGTCCAGTTTGCCCATCAGTTCGGGGATGACTAGGCCTACGGCCTTGGCAGCACCGCTGGAGGTGGGGATGATGGAGACGGCGGCAGCACGGGCACGGCGCAGGTCGCTGTGCGGCTGGTCGAGAATCTTCTGGTCGTTGGTGTAGCTATGGATGGTGTTCATCAAACCGCGCTTGATACCGAATTTGTCGTTCAGCACCTTGGCCACGGGGGCCAGGCAGTTGGTGGTGCAGCTGGCGTTGGAGACAAGCTGCATGTCCTTTGTCAGAACGTTGTCGTTCACACCCATAACAATGGTAGCGTCCACATCGTCGGCTTTGCCGGCAGGAACTGTCAGGATGACCTTCTTGGCACCGGCGTTAATATGCTTCATCATCTGGTCGCGTTTCTTGAACAGACCGGTGGATTCCACTACGATGTCCACACCCAGTTCTTTCCAGGGAAGGTTCTGCGGGTCACGCTCGGCATAGATTTTCACTTTCTTGCCGTTCACTACGATGCAGTCGCCTTCGGCGTGCACTTCACCTTCAAAGTTGTCGTGAACCGAGTCGTATTTGAACAGATAAGCAAGGGTATCTGCACTTGTCAGGTCATTTACAGCCACGATGTCCAGTTCGGGGTGGTCAAGCATGGCGCGGAAGGACATTCTTCCGATACGGCCAAAGCCATTGATTGCTACTTTTACCATAATATATTGTTTTTAAGTTATTTGTATATTATCTTCCATTTGTTAAGATTTTACAAATATACAATTTTTTTCCATTTTGACAAAAAAATAGTACTTTTGCAAACAATATTTAATAATAATTTCTGTGCAATGTCCTGCATTGCAGGATACAAAATAGATAACATAGAGCATGGCAAAAGAAAAAAAACACAGCAAGACCAAGCGACGCAAAGGTCTCAAGCGTTGGAAACAGCTGAATTTTTTCGGCAAAGTGTGGCGTGTCATTTGGGTTGGGGTGTTGGCTCTCTTTGGGTTCACCATCATACAAGTGCTGTTCTGCTCACTGTTCAACCCACCTGTCACCCCCCTGATGGTGCAGCGGTTCTTCCAGCAGGTCTCCGATCCAGACAGGTCAATCAATTTCGAACGCGACTACGTCTCCATCGACGACATCTCTCCCAACCTCATCAATGCGGTGGCAATCTCTGAAGACGGCGGACTGTACATGTATCACCACGGCTTTGCATACAAGAATCTAAAGAAGGCCTATATCAATGCCCGGGCGGGCAAAGAACGCGGAGGCGGCAGCACCATCAGCCAGCAGACTGCTAAAAACTGTTTCCTCCCCCATACCAGAAGTGTGTGGCGCAAAGCCGCAGAAGCTTACTACACTGTCCTAATCGAGGCTGTATGGGGCAAAAAACGCATCATGGAGTGCTATCTCAACATCATTGAGTTTGGCGATGGCATCTATGGCTGCGAGGCTGCCAGCCAGCACTATTTCCACCACTCTGCCAAAGACCTCTCCAAGCGCGAGGCCGCACTCCTCGCATCCTGCCTTCCGACTCCTCTGCGGAGCAATCCCGCTCATCCCTCGCGCTACCTCAGTGGCCGTGCATCGACCATTCAGCACCGCATGGGCTACTATGGCAAGATTGACTTCGACAAGAAACGCGAGGATCTCAACCCCAAATACCTCAAGATGGTCGACGAGGACAACCTCTTCACCTTTCTCTCATGGATGATTGAATACAATAGGGAACACCCCGCTAAAAAGAAATAGACAACCCGGCAGGGACATTCCCTGCCATAATCTGTGACGTTGTGGACTGGCCGCGCTATACTAGGGAGTTTGAAACACAGCTGCGCCTCGAGCGCAACCTGTCCGACAATTCTGTGCAGGCTTATCTCCATGACGTCGCTCTTCTGCGCAGTTTTGCAGAACCTTTGGGGATTGAGCCGCAAGACGTCACCGAAGAGAACCTGCATTCCCTTTTCAAGCAACTCAACGAGACGGGCATTGCCGTTACCACCCAGTGCCGCATTATTTCGGGCTTGCGTGCCTTTTTCCGCATGCTGGTGATGGACAATGTGCTGCCCGACAACCCCGCCGAGCACCTCGCCATGCCCACACGGCCCAAACATCTGCCTGACGTGCTTGACGACAGCGAGATTGAGGCTATGCAGAAGACTTTCGACCGCAGCCTTCCCGGCCCGGCGCGCAACTATGTCATTGTCGAAGTCCTTTATGGATGTGGTCTGCGGGTGTCAGAACTGGTCAACCTCAAACTCTCCAACATCTACGCCGAGGAGCAGATGCTCCAAATCTTCGGCAAAGGCGACAAGGAACGCTGGGTGCCCATCAATCCCCGTGCCCTGAAGCTGATGCAAGACTACATCCTCACCCTTCGAAGCCACCTGCCCATTGTCCCCGGCGAAGAAAAATACGTCTTCCTCAATCTCCGCGGACATCACCTCTCGCGTGTGGCTGTGTTCCAATTCATCAAAGAGGCGGTCGAGAAAGCCGGCATCCACAAAACCGTCTCGCCCCACAGCCTCCGCCACAGCTTTGCCACAGAGCTGGTGCAGAACGGTGCCGACCTCCGTGCTGTGCAGGAGATGCTCGGCCACGAAAGCCTCTCCACCACCGAAATCTACACCCACCTCACTAGGCAGTATCTCCGCGACACCATCAGCACCTATCATCCTCATTACAAAAAACATTGACCGCAATGGAACTCCTCCCTCAGAAAATAGAGCAATACAGCGAGCACTACGACGACCATTCGCTGTGGAACAAAATCAAGTCTGCTGCCGCTAAGGCGGGTCGCAAAGTCATTTACAATGCTCTTTTGCTGTATTACATGCTTACCGATGCCACCATCCCGCTCAAACACAAGCGTCTCATCGTCGGAGTGCTGGGCTACTTTATCCTGCCCATAGACCTCATTCCCGACTTCCTGCCCGGCACCGGCTTTGCCGACGACCTCATTGCCCTGCTCTATGTAGTCAAGGTATTGCACGACAGCATCACTCCGGCCATCAAGGCAAAGGCCGAATCCAAATGCAACGAATATTTCAAGACAGATAACAAAGGAGGGGCACTCCCTCCCGAAACCAACAGTTAACACATCAACCAATGGAAAAAGAACTTTATCTCGCAGCCGGATGCTTTTGGGGTGCAGAGCATTTTTTCAAGCAAATCCAAGGGGTCACCTTCACAGAGGTGGGCTTCGCCAACGGCAACACCGACAATCCCACCTACGAGCAGGTGTACACCGACACCACCGGCTATGCCGAGACGGTGCATCTGCGATACAATCCTTTGCAGGTCAGCCTCGGGTTCCTCCTCGAGATGTATTTCAAGGCCATCGACCCCACCAGCCTCAACCAGCAGGGCGAAGACCGTGGTACCCGCTACCGCACGGGCATCTATTACACCGACCCCGACGACCTGCCGTTCATCAATTTTTCCATGGCACAGGAGGCTCCGCGCCACGGGCTGCCTCTTCAGGTCGAAGTGCAGCCCCTGCGCAATTTCTATCCCGCCGAAGAATATCACCAGGACTACCTCGACAACAACCCCACGGGCTACTGCCATCTGCCCGTAGCCCTCTTCGACTATGCCCGCAACAACAGCGACACGGCCACGCTCCAAAAGGCTGAGAAATACGCCCTCGTGTTCAAGCAACTGCAAACCCTTTCCGAAGGCGAGACCGACACCATCGCCCTTATGGCCAACACCGCAGCCCTGCTGCACGAAACCTTCCGTTTCTGGTGGACGGGCTACTACCGTGTGGTGGGCGACGAACTGCTGCTTGGCCCCTTCCAAGGCCCAGTAGCCTGCATGCACATACCCTTTGGCCGCGGGGTGTGCGGCTCTGCCTGGAAGAAAAACCGCACACTCGTAGTGCCCGATGTGGAACAATTCCCCGGACACATAGCCTGCAGCGCGGCCTCACGCAGCGAAATCGTCGTCCCCGTCAGGCGCAACGGCAGCATCGTCGCCGTGCTCGACATAGACAGCCAAAACCTTTCCACCTTCGACTACTGCGACCGCCACTGGCTCGAACGCATCGTGGCGCAGTAATGCAGCAATTGGAAGTAAAATATATCTGTCCGCTAAAAAACACATGATGTTGAAATAAAAATGGCTGGCATCTAATAGGATGTCAGCCATTTGGAGTTATTTGCATTCGCCAAACAAAGCAAAATACATGTCTATGGGTCAGATTTTTTTTTCTTTCTTCATTCTATCGATTATTATTTTAGTTAATTTGTTGTCAGTCTGATTTTTTTTATAAGAATTCGTCATAGTACTTTTAGAAACCCTATTGTTCTATCCAGTCGCCGTTTTCTTTGATGAGGTTGACGAGTTCCTCGACGGCGGCGGCTTGGGGGATGTCGCGCTTGACCACTTGACGGCCTTTGTAGAGGGTTATCTTGCCTGCGCCTTGTCCCACGTAGCCGTAGTGGGCGTCGGCCATCTCGCCGGGTCCGTTGACGATGCAGCCCATCACGCCAATCTTGACGCCTTTGAGGTGCTGGGTGCGGGCCTTGATTTGCTGGAGGGCTTGCTGGATGTCGTACTGGGTGCGGCCACAGGAGGGACAGGCGATGTATTCGCACTGGCTGATGCGTGCCCCAACGGCCTGGAGGATGCCATAGGCGACGGGAATCTCCTCGACGGGGTCTTCGGTGAGGGAGACACGGATGGTGTCGCCGATGCCGTCGATGAGCAGCGCTCCGATGCCGGCGGCACTCTTGTAGCGCGCCTGCATGGCGTCGCCCGCCTCAGTGACGCCAAGGTGGATGGGGTAGTCCATTCCGAGGGCGTGCATCTTCTCGACAAAGAGGCGCGTGCTCTGCACCATCACCTGCACGTTGCTGGCTTTCATGGAGAAGACCAGCTGGTGATAGTCCTGCTCACGACACACCTGGGCAAACTCGATGGCCGACTGGGCCATTCCCTCGGGGGTGTTGCCGTAGCGCGACATGATGCGCTCGCTGAGAGAGCCGTGATTTGTGCCGATGCGCATGGCGGTGTGGTGCTGCTTGCAAATCTCAATGAGGCGCGACATCTTCTCCCCTATCCGCTTCAGCTCGTCGGCATACTCCTGTTCGGTAAAGTGGGTCTTGCCGGTATTGCGGTCGGTGTAGTTGCCGGGATTGACACGCACTTTTTCCACAATGGTGGCAGCCGTTTCGGCGGCCAGCGGGTTGAAATGGATGTCGGCCACCAGCGGGACGGTGCAGCCGCGACGAGCCAGCTCGTTCTTGATGTTGTAGAGGTTCTCGGCGGCCTTGACATCGGGGGCAGTGATGCGCACCAGCTCGCAGCCAGCCTCGACGAGACGGAGAGTCTGCTCGACAGTGGCTTGGGTGTCCATGGTGTCGGTGTTGGTCATGGACTGGACTCTTATCGGGGCACCGCCACCAAGGGTGAGGTTGCCTATTGTGATTTGTTTGCTCATGGGGTCGGAAATTTCTGATTTTTCGGAGTATTCTGTTTTTTCGGATTTTTCGGATTATTCGGATTACTTTTTTGCCTTGATATAGACTTCGGTGGCGCCGGCGCCGTAGAGCGAGGCCGGGGCATCGACGTACTGCACGTTGTCGTAGAGGTCAAGCTCGTTGTGGATCTCGGTCTTCAGCACTCCGCGGCCCACACCGTGGATGAACACCACTTTCTTGAAACCGTTGAGCAGCGCGTGGTTGAGGCAGGTGCGGAAGAAACGCTTCTGCATCTCGTGTTTCTCGATATCGCTGAGCCGCTCGGGATGGTCGGTCAACGCTTCGATATGCAGGTCCACTTCCGCCTCGCCGGGACGCACCATGTATTGCAGCAGGACGTTCTCGTTGAGCTTCTGAGCATTGTGCGACTGCACCTGTTCCAAACGTGCTTTCAACTTCTTCACCTGGTCTTGAAGGCTGGCCACCTGCGACCGCAGCCGCACATTCTCCTCGCGCAGCTTGTCGATATCGTCATCATCCGGCGAGCCGGTGAACTTTTCTTTGAGCTTTCTGTTTAATTCCGCTTCCTTGGCGGCGGCCTTCGACTCGGCCTCGGCGGTCAGCTTCGCCTCCTCGGCGGTAGGCAGCTCGCCCGGCACATCCTGGTTGAACACCTTGGCGACGCCCTTCTGGTCGGCCATACGGATTAACTCATTGGGCGGCATGGGCATATCAAAACCCGTGTCGTCGCGCACAAACACGAAGTCGGGCGTAATCTTGGTGACAACACCGCCACCGATACTGTTGAGGAACTTTACCTTATCCCCTATTTGAAATTTTGTCATATCTTTCCTTTCTACAATCTTTCACTATATCAACTCGTCGGCCAGCTGTTTGAAATCTATTCCGTCGAAGTTGCCGCTGGACATCATGAGCAGATTTATTGCCTGACTGCCTGATTGCTTGAATGTTTGAACGACTGCATCCACCATTTGTTTTGAGTCGGTAAACACTCGCACCCGTTCGTTGGCAAAGGCGGCTCGCACCTGCTCGGGGTCGAGGTCGGGCAGTTTCTTCAGCTGCAGGGCATGCTGGCTGTAATAGACAAAGGGCACATCGGCGCGGTCCATCGTGCCGGCATACTGCTTGAGGAACTCGGCCGTTAGGCTGCTGAAGGTGTGCAGCTCCATGCAGGCCACCAGACGACGGTCGGGGTACTGCCCTTTCATGGCGGCAATCGTGGCGCGCAGCTTGGACGGCGCATGGGCGAAATCTTTATATACCGCACTATGCTCCGTAGCCTTGACCAGCTCGAGCCGTTTGCTGGCACCGCCAAAACTCTGAATAGCTTCGTCGAATTGCTCGTCGGTCACCCCAAGACTGTTGCAGGCATAGCGGGCAGCGGTGAGATTGAGCAGATTATGGTTGCCGAACACACGCAGCGGCACCCGGCCATGAGCGGTGTTGAGATAGGTGATGCCCCTCTCCACCTCGTGCGGCGGCACATCGTAGGGCTGCTTGGCAATGTCGGTGCGGGTGTTCTTCAACGCCACATCGCGCACCTCGGGGTCGTCGTTGCAATAAATGAGCCTGCCGCCCGGCTCAATGAGGTTGACGAACTGGGCGAACTGGTCTTTGTAAATCTCAAAGGTGGGGAAGACATTGATGTGGTCCCACTCGATGCCCGTGACGATAGCCACATGGGGCTTGTAGAGGTGGAACTTGGGTCGGCGGTCGATGGGCGAAGTGAGGTACTCGTCGCCCTCAATCACCATCACCTTGGCGGTCTCGCTGAGGCGCACCATCACCTCGAACCCCTCCAGCTGGGCACCCACCATATAGTCCGCCTCAATGCCGCAGTGCTGCAGCACATGCAGAATCATGGCGGTAGTGGTAGTCTTGCCGTGACTGCCGCCAATCACCACGCGGGTTTTCGTCTTCGACTGCTCGTAGAGGTATTCGGGATAGCTGAATATCTTGATGCCGAGCTCCTGAGCCCGGAGCAATTCGGGATTGTCGGCGCGGGCATGCATACCCAGCACAATGGCGTCGAGATTGGGCGTGATGCGCTCGGGGTGCCAGCCGTAGCTTTCGGGCAGAAGCCCATACCGCTCAAGTCGGCCGCGGGCGGGGTCGAAAATCTCGTCGTCGGAGCCTGTGACATGATACCCTTTCTGGTGCAAGGCGATGGCCAGATTGTGCATGGCGCTGCCGCCAATGGCTATAAAATGTACATTCATAATGGATTTGTTGAGATTTGAGATTTGAGAATTGAGAATTGAGAATTGGCTGCCGCACCCGGATAATTCTCAATTCTCAATTCTCCATTCTCAATTTAATTAATTCTTTTGGGAAACAGATATAGTACTTGGTCACTTGCTTTTCGAGGAAATGACGATCCAGCTGGTCGGAGGCGTCGCCGATATCGCGGCAGGTGCCATCCTTGAACAGCACGCGGATTTCCTGGTCGTTGTAGTCGTAGGCGTGGTTGCGCAAAATGCCGGTATTGACAAAGAATTCGCTCTCGTGCCGTCCGATGCCGTACAACTGCTGGGTGCGTTCCTGAAGTTCTGCTATCATCGCCGAGTCGAAAGGTTTGTCCGACACACGGATGGCGCTGATGTGCCGATTGACGAGATGCCCGGACAGGGTGCTGAGCACTTTGTCCTCATGCTGCATCCAGCCCTTCATGGCACAGTCGATGTCGCTGTCGTCGATCATGGCAAAACGCTCCAGCAGCTGCGGGTCTTTCTCGAAATCCTGCAGGGTGTAGTGATGCGAGAGGAAGTCGTACAGCGGCGTTGCCTCGATGCCCAACGTCGCGCCCTGAGCCGCCAATTCGCGGGCGCGGGCAAGGATGTTCAGCAGCAGTGTGTCGGCCGCCACCACCGTCTTGTGCATATACACCTGCCAATACATCAGACGGCGTGAAATGATAAATTTCTCGACAGAGTAGATACCCTTCTCATCAACCACCAGACGGTCGTCGCGCACATTGAGCATGTTGATGATGCGGTCGGTGCCCACAATGCCCTCGCTCACACCTGTGAAGAAACTGTCGCGACCCAGATAATCCAGCCTGTCCATATCCAGCTGGCTGCTCACCAGCTGGTGGAGGAAATGCTTGGGGTAGGTGTCGTCGAATATCTGTATTGCCGTTGTCAGCCTGCCGCCGAACTCGTTGTTCAGCCGCTCCATGAAGAGACGGGAGCAAAGCTCGTGGGGCAAATCAATCAATGTATGTTCGGACGTGTGAGAGAAAGGCCCATGCCCGATGTCGTGCATCAGGATGGCCAGCCTTGCACCCAACACCTCCTCGTCAGTCAGTTCGATGCCCTTCACCTTCAGAACATCAAGAGCCCGGTTCATCAAATTCAACGCCCCCAGCATGTGGCTGAACCGCGTGTGCATGGCGCCGGGATAGACCAGACAGGTGAACCCCAGCTGCTTGATGCGCCGCTGCCGCTGAAAGAAAGGGTGCGACAGCACATCGAAGACAACGTCGTCCTCTATAGTCAGAAACCCGTCATACACCGGGTCGTTGATTATCTTGCGTTTATTGGTCATCATACTATGTATTACTGATAAGTTGATGATTTATCGTTGTCAGTTGATAAGTTTATAAGTTTATACGACTCGCATCATATCAACACAAAACATATCAACGTATCAACATCATATATATAACGCAAGAACCCATCTATTTATTGCAATCTGTATTAAAATATCCCACTATAAAATAATTTTAGTATATTTGCAATAACGTTTGCCCAACCAAGCAGCACAGCACTTGCACACAATACCCTATACTACAACGTCCTATAACCATTTCACCAAACACACAATCTGAACAATCCGATAAAGCTATTCATAGTTTGGGCAAAATTACGGAACAGAAGAAAACATAATAATCAAACAAAAAAAATAATCACTAACAGCGACGCGCCGATGCTTTACAACAGGCACACATACAACATGAAGAAAACACTACTCCTTTTTGCAGCACTTTGCTTTGCCTCTTTGGGCTTTGCTCAAGAGCCTTTTGCCACCTTGACCCACAACGACTCGGTGCGGGCATTCTATGGGATGAACGCCCTGCAGCAGGCCCATGCCGCAGCAGTTGACGGCGACGTAATCAACCTCTCATCAGGCGCGTTCAACGCTGTGAACATCACTAAGGCGGTGACCATCCGCGGACAGGGGATGTTCAACGACGACTCCATCGGACTGGTTCGCACTCGGATATTAAACACTTTTACCGTAGAAGTGCCCGACACAGTGAATCGCCTCACACTCATAGGGTTGAATTTCCCCAGTGGTACAGATATGAGGCTCCGCGTTGCCCACAACCCGCTGTTTCTGAAATGTCGGTTTCAGGAGGTCTATCATGAAACCAGCACCGATTATCATACCTCGGATGCCGTGTTCATCAACTGCATCATCGGTAAATGGTATAACACGCATTACACATCTTCCGGCACTACTTATTGGTATGCCACGGGAACAACATTTTACAATAGCGTGATATTAAATCAAGCTAATATGGATAGCCCCGACTATCTGGTGAACTGCATCGCCTATCAGGAGAATTCTCCAGGTGGGCTCAACAACAAGACAATCATGAACTCCATTGTGTACTACTTCTTTAATAATTTTCGCTACAACAACGGTTATACAAGTTTTAACACCATAGGAATAAATACTAGTGCTTATGGTTACCCCTACTTCGACATGACCGACGACATAGCGACGCATAATCTGCATAACTATACGAGCTACGCCCAGATATTCCAAACCTTCAACGGTGGCTACAGCGACGGCATGTCGATGGCCCTGAACGACGATATCGCCACCACCATATTGGGTGACGATAGCACACAGGTAGGCATTTACGGTGGGCAGTATCCTTGGGACGACAAGGTGAGCAACCCCCTGATTGGCCACTTCTCCGCCGCACGCCGCACCAACACACAGGGCAATCTGGAGGTGAACATAGAGGTGATTAACGAGTAGTAACCCCTTAGACCTCTATGCCATGAAACGATTACTATTGATTGTGGCAGGATGTTTGTTGGGGTTGTCGCTATCGGCACAGTCGGGTCGATATGTTTATTGGTTCGACGACGACTACGATGCGCACATCACCGATAGCCTCTCCGCCACAAGCCAACTTCAGATAGGGGCAAGCCACCTGGCCGTTGGCTTCCACACCCTGTATATGCTGATAGGGAGCGACAGTGCCTTGCGGATGGAGAGCTCTACTTTCTTCATCACGCCACCCCTTCTGCCCCCCGACACGTTCGACCAGCACTATACCTATTGGCTCGACCAAGACATGACCCAGACCTACGAGGGCACCCTCACCAACGGGCAGATGTTCATCAACTGCAACAGCCTCGACTACGGGTTCCACAGCCTGCACATCCTTTTGGGCAGCGGCACCACGACACGGTTGGAAAACCACATCTTCTACAAGACACCGCCGACACGTCCCGCCGACACATTCGACCAGCACTATACCTATTGGCTGGACCAAGACATGACCCAGACCTACGAAGGCACCCTCACCAACGGGCAGATGTTCATCAACTGCAACAGCCTCGATTACGGGTTCCACAGCCTGCACATCCTTTTGGGCAGCGGCACTACTGCACGGTTGGAAAACCACATCTTCTACAAGACGCCGCCGACTCGGCCCGCCGACACGTTCGACCAGCACTATACCTATTGGTTCGACCAAGACCTCGCCCAGACCTACGAGGGCACCCTCGCAGGTGGGCAGATGCTTATCAACTGCGACAGCCTCAACGAGGGATTCCACATCCTCAATATGCGGCTGGGCAGCGGCACCACGGCACGGCTGGAACGCCACACGTTCTTTATACCGCCCAAAGCCCTTGCCGAAAAATACACCGACCTGGCTTACTGGTACGAGGGCGAGGGGGTAATGCACCATGTTTCGCCCCTCGGCGGGATGCATATGCTCGACGTGCCACAGATGGCTTGCGGAGCTCAGGGGAAGATTTTCCTGATGGCAAGCGACAGCTTAGGCAACACCTCGCCTGTCATAGCTCATGAGTTTGTGATGATGGATTCCAATTGCTGTCTGCCGCCGCTGTTTGCTACAGCCGACCATGTGACCGAATCGGGCGCACGTCTGCATTGGGACTACAACCGTCCGCAGACGTTCACCTTGGTGTATGACACTGTGCCTATCAACGACCCCAACGTCGGACACAACCGCGTGACGCTGACCGACACAGTCTATTGGTTCACTAATATGCCGTCGGGCATCATCTGCTACTACGCCATCAAGAGCGAATGCGGCAACCGCTGGACATTGGGCGAGTGGAATACCCGCTGCCGAACACTTACACCGCTGTATGCCGAAGCGTGCGACAGCTACACGTGGCAAGGAACCACCTATACATCCAGCGTCACTTTGCCTGAATTCATCCCCGCCACCACAGGCGGCTGCGACAGCGTAACGGTGATGCATATCATCATCAATCACAGCACCACAGGCATTGAGACAGTGAGTGCGTGCGACAGCTATACCTGGCACGACAGCACCTACACCGCCTCCACTCTCAATTCTCAATTCTCAACTCTCAATTCAGTAGGCTGCGACAGCGTGACGACGCTGCATCTGACCATTAGCCAAAGCGCCATTACCAACGAGTATGTTACCGCATGCGACAGTTATACTTGGCAGGGGACAACCTATACCGCCTCCACTATCGACTCTATCGCTACCGCCAACGCCTACGGCTGCGACAGCATTGCGATACTCCACTTGACTATCAACAACAGAAATACCGGAATAGAGACGGTTAGTGCTTGCGACAGCTACACTTGGCACGGGACAGCCTACACTGCATCCACCTCTTCGCCCACCTTTACCTCCACCAATGCCGCCGGGTGCGACTCAGTGACAACACTGCACCTCACCATCAACTACAGCACCTCAGCTACCGAGACCGTCACCGCCTGCGACAGCTACACTTGGCACGACAGCACCTACACCGCCTCCACTCTCAATTCTCAATTCTCAACTCTCAATTCAGCAGGTTGCGACAGCGTAACCACCCTGCACCTCACCATCAACTACAGCACCTCAGCCACCGAGACCGTCACCGCCTGCGACAGCTACACGTGGAACGGCATTACCTACACCATCTCCTCCATTGATTCTATCACCTCCACCAATTCAGCCGGCTGCGACAGCGTGACGACGTTGCACCTCACAATCAACTACAGCACCTCAGCCACCGAGACCGTCACCGCCTGCGACAGCTACACCTGGCACGACAGCACTTACACCGCCTCCACTCTCAATTCTCAATTCTCAACTCTCAATTCAGCAGGCTGCGACAGCGTAACCACCCTGCACCTCACAATCAACTACAGCACCTCAGCCACCGAGACCGTCACCGCCTGCGACAGCTACACGTGGAACGATTCTATCTATTCTATCTCCTCTATCGACTCTATCACCCTCTCCAATGCAGCCGGCTGTGACTCAGTGACCACCCTGCACCTCACAATCAACTACAGCACCCGCGATACCATTGTTGAGTCCGCAAACAACAGCTACACTTGGAACGGCAACACCTATACCGAGAGCGGCGAGTACCTCTTTGAGGGGCAGACAGAAGCCGGATGCGACAGCATCATCGTGCTGCAATTGACCATCACCCAAGTGGGCATCAACATCGCCGAGAGCAACAACATCACTCTCTACCCCAACCCGACCTCCGGCAAGATAACCATCGTTGCCGACGATGTAGAGAAAGTGGAGGTATTTGACCAAAGCGGCCGTATTGCTGCCACCTTCAAAGACACCAACGAGATAGACATCCACGACCTACCCACAGGTGCCTACACCCTCCGCATCACCCTCCGCAACGGCAGTGCCGTCAAGCGCGTCATCAAGCAGTAACGCCATATTGTAATTACGAAAATGCATCATGAAAATCAACAATTTCGGCTACTATTGGCTTGACACATGGGTGCTGGCAAATGTCGTACAGCTTGCCACCCAAGACTTCTGCATGCGCTATCTCAATTGCAATAACGACCCCTGCGGGCGGCAGTACGACCAGATGACCCAAGCCGCCCGCTCGGCTCCAGCCAATATTGCTGAAGGCAACTCTCGACACTCTACATCAAAAGAAACAGAAATGCGCCTTACCGATGTAGCGCGTGCCAGTATGGCAGAACTGGCCAACGACTATATCAACTGGCTTATGCATCACGAAAGCATACCCTGGTCAAACAAATCGACAGAATACCGCGAAGTGTGCAACATCACACTTGACCATCCCTCATACAAAGACGATGTCCAACACCTAAGCAGCATTCATATCCTGAACCAGAAACACAAATTCGATAAATGGCTCAAATCCGACAACTCTATTGTATCGGCCAACTGCATTCTGATACTTTGCAACAGGCTTATCATGATGCTCAGAAAACAGATTGAGAACCAACTATCAACATTCAAGGAAGAAGGCGGTTTCACCGAAGCCCTCACAACCGAGCGTCTTTCTGCAAAAGCCGAAAAGAGCATCAAGGAAGGTGCACCATTATGCCCCAGATGCGGGAAACCCATGATAAAGCGCATGGCCAGAAAAGGCATCAACTCTGGAAAAGAGTTCTGGAGCTGCTCCGACTATCCCAATTGCAACGGGACTAGAAAAATAACGTAATCACGTAATTACGTTATCACGAAAAAAACGCCTCCCTGCGAATAAAACAGGGTACTTGTTCGTTTATTGGGAAAATGGACAAAGCAGAATACATACATATTGCCACGAAGCATCGCGAGGATTTGTACCGCTTTGCTGTGCGGTACACCGCCGACGGCGACAGTGCGCTGGATGCTGTGCAGGACGCTCTCGTGGCTCTGTGGACGCGCCATGAAGAGGTGGAGGCCGACAAGGCCAAAGGGTGGCTGATACGGGTGATATATCGCCAGCTGGTGGACAAACACCGCCGAGAGGAACGTTTCCGCACTATGGCACCCGAGCTGGTGCAGGATGAGTGGTACAACCAGCACGACAACTTCGAGCTGCACGACGCCATGCAGCAAGCCCTCGCCCAACTGCCCGAACAGCACCGCGCCATTCTGCTGATGAAAGACCTGGAAGGCTACCACTACAAAGAGATTGCTGAGCTGACCGGTTTGGACGAATCGCAGGTGACAGGCATCCTCTACCGCGCACGCATCAATCTAAAGAAAGCCTACATCAAGTTGAACACTATAAAACAACACGCGTTATGATAAACAAGTACAATTACGAAAGCTACCTGTTCCTCTATCAAGAGGGCGAACTGGACGACACTGAGCGCAAAGAGGTGGAGCGTTTCCTGCAGGAGCATCCCGATATCCGCGAAGAGATGGAGACCTACTATGACCCCACGCTTGTCGTCACCGCAGAGCCTCCTGCCCGCAAAACCCGCCGCATTGTACCCCTGTGGCGTTGGGCTGCAGCAGCATGTATTGTATTTGCGTTGGGATATGGAATATGGACAACAACGTCAACCACTATCGGAACAGGCAATGAGCCATTGGTGGCTGAAAACAAACCTATACAAATACAAAACCAGCCGAAGATATCCGACGCTCCTACAACAGAACAAAGCAACCCCGTCGCTGCTCCTGCCAACCAACGCATCCAACGGAATAACCACTTCTCGCAAAGCACAATCAAGAGTATCATAAACGTGCAACCACAAGAGACCGACACAGAAACCACCGTACCAGTCAGGGAAGCCATCGAACCAGCATACATAGAACCCACCATCATCTACTGCCAATTGGCCGAGGAAATCATCCCTGTCGACAATCTAGCTGAGGAAATCATTTTCGTGGACAACTTGGCAGAGGTGAAAACGGCTACCTCCATCAACGAGATGATTATTGATTTCGCAGACAACCGCAAACAACAATTCATTAACAGCATAAAAGATGGGGTTATCACTCTTGTTACCAAGGAAGAAAAAGTCAAGGCAATTTAATCAAAAAGAAACAAAAAAATAGCAATATCATGAAAAGAGCAGCAATCATTGTGGCACTCATCGCCCTTTCGGCAATGGCCACAGCACAGAACACCATCTACCGTCAAAACCTCAGCAAAGAGATTAATGTACTCAACGTATTCGGTGACTGCACAATCATTCTGAAGTTAGACACCTGCAACTGGATAGCCTACCAAGGCACTGAAAATGATTTGTCACAAAACTTCTTCACCGTTGCCGGCAACATCGTCCAAACCACCGCTGCAGCCAACGGCAAGACCCTCTCTGTGGGCACCTCAGCCAGTCGGACTAATAATTCTGCCCCTCTCGTCATCGACATTAAGGACAATGCAAGAGTGATTTTTATGGGGGACACCCTGCGCAAAGGACGCCACACGCACTCCTTCTACTCCGGCACCGTAGAGAACAAGAAAAAGGGCACAAGTACCGAATGGGACAACACCATTTCCGACAAAAAGGACAATAAAAACAACGACTCTGCACGCGACTGGACCGGACTGAAAAAGTACACCTTTGCCAAACGTTTCCACGATCATTTCAAATTTGGTGTTGCACGATGGATAAACAGCAACGGACTTATCCCCAACGGCCAATCAACCTTCTCCAACGGCCAAACAACCAACAGCTCATTTGCAAGCGACTACTCATGGCAGCTTGACTACTCCCTCTATATGGACAACCACATTGCGGCAGGCTTTGGTGTTGAATGGGGTGGAAACATGTATCGTTTTGCCACTCCGCTGATATCGGGAGGATACCAAGGCGACGACTACATCATACAAGTCGGTTCCTCAGATCTCCCTGGTGCATGGAAAACCAGCGCCAACACCATGTATCTCGCTCTTCCTCTTCACTTCGTTTTCTATCCCAATGCCAGAAAGCACTCCTTCAATTTCCGACTTGACCTCATTCCGAGAATCAATATCGAAAGCAAGCTGTTGCAAGAATATATAAACTCAAGTGACGATGTAACCGAAACACGACAATACTACAGAAGCATGCCGTTCAACACGTTCAACCTCAACGCTCGTCTCAGTGCCAACTTAAGTTTACTTGGAGTATATGCCGAAATGGGAGTCACACCGTTATTCCACGATGTGAAGAAAGCCGACGGATCGTCCTTCAACCCATTCCACATGTCTTTAGGCGTAGTCTTTAACTTATTCGACCTCTAACTGACCACATTATCATAAAGGCGGCAGGGGAATAAATCACCTGTCGCCTTTTCTATTTTTTCTCAACAAAAGGATATTACTGTCGCATCAACTTAAAGAACTCCCACAACACGATGGCGGCGGCACAGCTCACATTCAATGAATGCTTGGTGCCCTGCTGGGGAATCTCGATGCTCCCGTCGCACAGAGGCAACAGCTCTTCCTGTACCCCTTCAACCTCGTTACCGAAAATAATGGCCACCTTCTCTCCAAGTCGTTCCGGAAGGGCATCCAGTTTCATGCTGTCGTCAACTTGCTCAACGGCATATACCTTATAGCCCTGTTCTTTCAACTCCTGCACACAGTCCATACTCTCTTCGTAATACTTCCAGTCCACGCTTTCTTCTGCCCCCAAAGCCGTCTTGTGGATGTCTCTGTGAGGCGGTGTGGAGCAGATTCCGCAGAGACAGATACGCTCCACCCGGAAGGCATCCGCCGTGCGGAACACCGAGCCGATATTATTCTGGCTGCGCACATTGTCCAACACTACAGTGAGAGGCAGTTTCTCAGCCTCTTTAAACTCCTGCAACGACATCCGGTGCAACTCATCCATAGAAAGTTTACGTGCCATTTCTTTACAACTATACGAATTGCAAAAATACAACTTTTTCACCATATATTGCCTTATGATAAATAAAAGTTTTACCGTATAAAAAAAAAGTTGTATCTTTGCAACCGTAAACATCCATCATTCGCAATATTATATGCAAACAATAAACACTCTTAATCCCGCGCAAATCGAAGTGCTGAACATGATGTCTTTTGTTAATACCGAAAGCTCATGGCAGCATTTGAAGGAGGCTCTTGCCAAATACTTTACCCAACAATTGGAAGACGAAATTGACAGCCTTTGGGAAGATGGAACCCTGACAGAAAAGAAAGTTGAGGGGTTTCGCACTTTACATGAACGAACCCCTTATGACAAGTAATCTTTAATGAACATCGTCCTCGATACCAACTGCCTGTTAATAGCCATCTCCGACCGTTCGCGCTTCCATCGTGTATAGCAAGCGTTCACTCTTGGAGATTATACCCTATGTGTAACCAACCTTTCCCTCACATAGAAGTCATTTCCATTGAGCAATTCCTTGATATGTTGATACGTTGAATGACTGCTTGATGAATAGAGAATTGGCTGCCGCACCCGGAAAACTCTCAATTCTCAACTCTCAATTTCAAATGTCATCCAACAGACCCTTCCAGCGAGATACTGAGCAGTTTCTGTGCCTCGACGGCGAACTCCATAGGCAGTTTCTTCAGCACATCCTTGGCGTAGCCGTTCACAATCAAACCCACTGCACTCTCGGGGCTGATACCGCGCTGCTGGCAGTATAGGAGCTGGTCTTCCGATATCTTCGAGGTGGTGGCTTCGTGCTCAAGGATGGCCGTGCTGTTGTTGGCCTTGATATAGGGCCAGGTGTGCGCACCGCACGTGTCGCCAAGCAGCAGCGAGTCGCACTGCGAATAGTTGCGGGCATTCTCGGCGCTCTTGTTTATCTGCACCAAGCCGCGATAGCTGTTCTGGCTGTGTCCCGCACTGATACCCTTCGACATAATCGTGCTGTGGGTGTTCTTGCCCACATGTATCATCTTGGTGCCGGTATCGGCCTGCTGGTAGTTGTTCGTCACGGCCACACTGTAGAACTCCGCCGTGCTGTCATCACCCTGCAGGATGCAGCTCGGGTACTTCCACGTCACCGCGCTGCCGGTCTCCACCTGCGTCCACGAAATCTTGCTGTGCGACCCTTTGCAGATACCGCGCTTGGTGACGAAATTATAAATACCGCCCTTGCCGTCCTTGTCGCCGGGATACCAGTTCTGCACCGTGCTGTACTTCACCTCGGCATCCTTCAGCGCCACAATCTCCACGATGGCGGCATGCAACTGGTTCTCGTCGCGCTGAGGGGCAGTACAGCCCTCCATATAGCTGACATAGGCCTCTTCGTCCGCCACAATCAGTGTGCGCTCAAACTGACCCGTACCCTTGGCATTGATGCGAAAATAGCTCGACAGCTCAATGGGGCAGCGCACGCCCTTGGGGATATAGCAGAACGACCCGTCGCTGAACACAGCCGAATTCAACGCCGCAAAGAAGTTGTCGCTGCTCGGCACCACCGAGCCCAAATATTGCTTCACCAATTCGGGGTACTTCTGCACCGCCTCGCTGATGGGACAGAACAAAATGCCCTTGTCCTCCAGCATCTTCTGCGACGTTGTCTTCACCGACACCGAGTCCATAATGGCGTCATACGCCACACCTGCCAGCTCCTTCTGCTCGCGCAGCGGGATGCCCAGCTTGTCGAATGTAGCCAGCAGCTCCGGGTCGACCTCATCGAGGCTCTTCTTCAGCTCTTTCTGCTTGGGAGCGGCATAATAGATGATGTCCTGGTAATCTACCTTCTCATACTCCAGATGTCCCCACTCGGGCTCTTTCATAGTCTGCCACTTGCGGAAAGCCTCCAGGCGGAACTCCAGCAGCCACTCCGGCTCGTTCTTTTTCTTGGAGATAATCCGGATTACATCCTCGTTGAGGCCCTTGCCGATGGTGTCCGTCTCGATATTGGTGACAAAACCCCACTTATACTCCTCGCTGGTAACCTCCTGAATTATATTGTTGTTATCTTCTGCCATAGCATTGTTTTGTTCTAAGAATCAAATTTGCAAAGATACGAAAAAAAAAGAAAGTTGAATGTGTTAATTCGTAAATCTGTTTATTGCTTGATTGTTTGAGTATTTTGACCGCGCTAGCCACTCAGGAATTAACACAATCAAGCATTCAAGCAATAACACATTCTCATCTTTCAGTTGGCAAAGAGTGTAGTAGCATTTTTTGACACCGAATCCCCGACAATCGACAGACTGTCGCAGACTGTGGAATCGACCACAAAAGCAATATTCACATGCTTAAAACCAAATGACGAGAAGATTGCAGAGAGCTGCCGTTTGCCATTCTCTTCGGCTGTGGCCAGCATGTTCTCCTCCATCACCAGTTCCAGCAGCTTGGCGCGTGCCGCGTTTTTGGTGATGGTGACGCGGTCGTGCGACCAGTTGCCTTTCTCGCTGAAGGTGCGGATGTCCGACGGGTTGGTGATGATGTCGAGTATCTGCGCAGTGGGCAGTGACAGGTTGATAACGGAGTCGTTCACCACCTCTGTCTCCATCTTGGTGAGGTCGTAGCCCATGCGCACCTTTCCCCGCACTATCAATACAATGTTCTTTTTTTTCAATAAATGCTTCTCCTCGTCCTGTATCATCACCTCTCCGATATAGTTGGCCGTGCAGAATTCCGATATCTTCTTCATCTCGGTGATTGTTTGGCCGAGCGACTCATAGCGGTTCCTGCTGTTCTTGTTCCTTTCCACAACGAACAATACCGCCAGCAACACCACAATAGCACACAAAACATAGATAACAAGCCGCTTGTGGCTCTTAACGAATTCCACAGTCTTGTTCCAGCACTCGGTAAGTTTCCTGCGCCATTCCGGCACAGGTTCCTCTTCCGTGGTGTCAGGTTGCGACGGCTCAACCTCCGCAGCAGCGGGTTCGTCCTCCGTCACCACTTCGGCCACAGGGTTTTCCTCCACCTCTTCGGGTTGGATGATGTTCTGGTTTTCCTCCATCATGTTATCCTCGTTTTCCATGCTTTTCCTCCTTCTTAAAAGTTATTGTCACATCAGAAAATCCGTTCTCACGCAGCAGCATCTCCATAAACATAGCCGCATTCTGCCGAGCGTCCTTCAGTATCATGTCCGTCAACTCTCTATCGACCTTCAGCTCCATCTCGCCTTTCGACACAATGGCATCGCGCTCCTCGTTGGTGTACTCGGTGCGCAGAAACGACACTTGGTTGTAAATCATCTTGACGTCGTCGGGCTGGATGTTGTAGCTCAGTATCTCGGGTTGCGGAAGTACAAGCGAGATGCTCTTGGTTTTTTCTTTCTTGTCCTCGCTGATACGCACCGACTCGGCATCGAACTTGTCCATATCGATACCGGCCTTGATTACCGCTCTGAACGAAAACAAAATCTTGCGGTCGCCGAATATCTGCCACGTCTCGTCGCTGTTGCTAACCACTTTCTGCACCGTGTATTGCACAGTGCCCAGTTCAGCCACTTGCCTGAGTTTCTGCTGCCATGCGCTTTCTTCCGCCTTCTTTTCGCACGACGCAAGCATCAGCACCGCCACAAGCATTACCGGCCATATTGCTTTTATTCTTGTCATAACGTTTTCCTCTCCTTTTGTCATTCAACAAAATAATACTCTATATCCAACATTGGACACTCAGGTAATTTGTTTGCCAATTTGCCAATCCTGAACACATAGCTACAAGAATACAGCGATACATGTTACCCCTCAACAAGTTAGCAACAATTTGCCAGAATAATCCGTGTTGTGTCTGAAATGCAAAGATACACATTTTCCGCAAACCAGCGACATTTCTGCCCCACTTTATTTGTTAAAAAAAGGTTGTTTCCATTTTTTTTCTTCTTGTTTCGGGAAAAAACACTACCTTTGTTGTCGTAATTTAAACCTTCAAAATTATGGGTATATTTGACAAAATACTTGGTAACAAGAATATTACCGACCAAATCAGCAAGCTGGCCGGCAATCCCAACATTGCCTCGATTGTAGCACAGCTCTCCACCAACAAGGATTTCATGTCGAAACTGTCCACCGCCAAGGACGATAACGACGTCCAGCATCTCATCACCTCAGCCCTGGCAGCTTTCAAGGATATGAAACTCTCTGAGGAAGAGAAGAAAGACCTTACCAACCAGCTCAAGAACCTGGCGGGCGGTCTTATTGGCAAGAAGTAGGCCTCACCATTCTCCCATACGCCACGATGCCTTTTCTGTCTTGTCCTCGCGCCAAGACAGGAAAGGGTTGATTGTGTGCCACACACGGCGCCATGGGAGATAACAGGGAACATCCTGCCCTAATTTACATAACAAAAAAAAATCATGCAAAAACACAAGCTAAACAAAACCACTGTGTTCCGGTTCAGGCAGTTCTGCCGAGCAGCCTACGCTGCCTTCAACTCCCTGCACCGCGTGGTGAACATCGGACGGCTGGCTTCCTACATAGCCGACCGCCAGCTGCACAAATCTGCTGTGGCAACCGCGTTCTGCCTTGCCCTGCTCCCCGTGCAGTCTTGGGCACAAGCCGATGACACCCTCGACGAACACACCCTGCCGGTTGTGGACATCATCGTCCAGGCCGACACCCTTTTCGGCTCACCCGAGCCTGCGGCGGTACTCACCGCTGAGCATTTTTCCAACTCTTCTGTCCGCACCCTTGGCGACCTCATTGCGATGTTGCCGGGCGTTGATTTGCGCTCGCGCGGAGGCAACGATGTGCAGGGAGACCTCGCCATGCGTGGAGGCTCCTTCGACCAGACCGTGCTGCTTCTCAACGGCATCAACCTCACTGATGCGCAAACCGGCCACCACATTCTCGACCTGCCCGTGGACATCTCCATGGTACAGCGCGTCGAACTGCTGTCCCCGGCCCAGCTCATGGCACGCGGCATCGCCTCCTTCTGCGGCGCCGTGAATATTGTGGTGTGCGAGGAATACCGCGACCATCTGCTTGCACACCTGTCCGCCGGCAGTTATGGCACCGCAAAGGCATCGCTGCTGGCAACTAAGACCGCCGGCCCTTGGGCCGTCACCGTAGCTGGGGCATACAACCGGAGCGACGGCTACATGCCCAACACCGACTACCACCACGGCAGCCTCTTCCTCCAGGCCGCCCGCCACAGCAGCCGCCACGACTGGCACCTGCAGCTGGGCGGACAAACCAAGGACTTCGGAAGCCAGGCATTCTACAGCATCGCCTACCCCGATCAATTCGAGGCCACACGCACCCTCACCGGCTCTCTTCTCCACATCAGGCGATGGCAGGACACCCGGATGGAGACAGCCCTCTACGGACGCCTGCACAGCGACCGCTTCGAGCTCTTCCGCGACGGCTACGCTGTGGCTCCGGCGTGGTACAGCGGCCACAACCGGCACCTCTCGTCTATCAGCGGTCTGCGCAGCCGTCTGTCGCGCAAGTTGGGCATAGGCCAAGCCCTTGCCGGGGTGGAACTTCGCCGCGAGGGCATCTGGAGCAATGTGTTGGGCGAACCCGACTCCACTCTCCATGCCCCTTATACACACGCAGTCAGCCGTCTCAATGCCACCCTTTTTACTGGCTATGCAGTGACTCTCGGTCCACTCCAGGCCGAAGCCACTGCCCTCGGGCTCTACAACACGGCCATGGGGTTCGACTACGGTCTGTCTCTTTCCGCCCGCTACCGTATAGCCCGCAACGCGCACTTGGCAGCTTCCGTCAGCCGCGCCCACCGCAAGCCCACTTTCACCGACCTCTACTATCAGAGTGTGAACCACGTGGCCAACCCCGCCCTCAACGGTGAGCACAGCCTCACCGCAGAACTCTCGGCACACTACACCCCGCGACACTTCGCCCTGCAGGCCACACTCTACCACCGGGCCGGGCGCGATATTATCGACTGGGTGCGCTCTCCCGACGAGGAAATATGGTACGCCATGAACCACACCGCCGTCAATGCCACGGGCGTGGACCTCTCGTTCTCCTACCGCCCGCAGCACGCCTTGCAGCCGTCGGTGGGAGGCTGCTACTCCTACTGCCACATCAACCGCCTTGAGGGCGAGCAAATCTCAGCCTACGCACTCGAACACTTGCGCCACAAGGCAGTGTTCTACGCAGCCCTGTCGCCACTGCCCCGGCTGCGGCTGAAAGCCGATGCCGAATACCGTCTGCGCGAGGGCGTGTACACCGACGGGGAGGGCAATCTGTGCAACTACGGTGCGGCCTGGCTGCTGAACGCCGTCGTGGAATACACACTTACCCCCTTACGAGGAACGGCACTGACACTGTATGCCGAAGGCCGCAACCTGCTCGACACGCAGTACCGCGACCACGGTGGCGTGCCGCAACCCGGGCGCACCGTCATGGCTGGCCTAAAGCTAAACATGGACAAACAATAACAAGTAATGCTTGACAAGCCGACCCTCTCTCATTCACAGCGAGACGCATGCCGCTTCGCGCGGAAGTTACTTTTTATTCTGTGAAGAATTACGTCAACTTTCGCCAACTTACGTCACCGTCCCGATAGTGTCGCATATTTGTCCCAACGTAAAATTGAAAAATGAAAAATGCTGCCGCACCCGGATAATTCTCAACTCTCAACTTTCAACTCTCAACTTTCAGGGCTCGATGTAGCGTCGTTCATAATCCCATCGTTTTCCGACATGTTTCCCTCATTTTTCCCTTTCCGAAACGGAGAACGATGGGAGAACGATCGAATAACGATCGAATAAATGACGACCCTTGATGGCTTCTGCATACTGGGTAGGTCAGGGTGTCTTTTCCTGATTTTGGTTGACAGTTTTTTTCTTTTTCCTGATGAGGGTGTCACTCGTCGTACTGGAGAGGTTGACATTTTCCTGACATTGTTGACAGTATTCCTGAAAAGGTTGACAGCTGCATGTTTCCCCCAGTTGCGAATTTGATGGTTATCATCAATCCAAGTCTTTGTGTTTTTTTTGTTTGCGACCGATTAATCGAAAGCCCTGCTACAGTAGCTACAGTTCACTTCCAACGCTTACACCCTCCAATCCTTTATCCATATAACCCTCTAACCCTCCAAGATTTATGCCACATTATCATCCTGTTGATAAAATAATCCCCCTCGAATGATAAAAAATGTGTATCTTTGCAATGTTTTTGTGTGTCAAATGTGATGCAACAATATTGGGTAGACAGGTAAAAATGCGTATTTTAAAAGTTCAATAATGAAAGCGAAACCATTTATCAAATGGGTTGGAGGCAAAGGTCAACTCATCGAACAACTGGAGGCATTGCTTCCAGTTGACTTTGATGAATGGGAGAACGTTACTTACATAGAGCCTTTTGTGGGTGGAGGAGCAATGCTTTTCTATATGCTCCAACGACATTCAAATATTAGTTCGGCTGTTATCAATGACATTAACGAGGATTTGACGACTTGCTATAAGGTGGTTAAAGACAGTCCATCCGAGTTGGTTGATTCTCTTGCTGCCATTCAGAAAGAGTATTATTCGTTGAAAAACGATGATATGCGTAAGCAGTTCTTTTTGACTGTACGAGAAGAGTTTAACACGAAGACACTTGATCCGATTCGTAATACTACGTTGTTTTTCTTTCTCAACCGAACCTGTTTCAACGGTTTGTATAGGGTGAACAAATCTGGTTTATTTAATGTCCCTTTTGGCAGATACGAGACACCCACGATTTGTGACCCGGTTACTATTTATGCAGATAGCGAACTGCTTCAAAATGTAGAGATACTGACTGGAGATTACCAGCAAACATTTGAGAAAGCAAATGGGAAAACTCTGTTTTATTTTGACCCTCCTTACAGGCCTCTTAGTAATACCTCAAGTTTCAACGATTATGCAAAAGAGGCATTTAATGATTCGGAGCAAGAGCGGTTAAAGTATTTTTGCGATAAAGTTGAGAAGGAAGGGTATTCATTCATGCTAAGCAATTCCGATTGCTTCAGCACTCAGGCTAAAGACCGTTATTTTGATGATCTTTACATGGATTATTTCATTGAAAGGGTGATAGCATCGCGCAGTGTCAATGCCAATCCTTCTAAAAGAGGAAAATTAACAGAGTTGCTTATTTGCAACTATCGACCAAACAAGTCTCATTCACTTTTGGCTAGAACAATTTAGATTGCTACAATTATTATGGAAAAAGATTTCGATTTATTTATGTCGCAGCTGTATGAGACAAATGCCACGCTTGATTTTTATTGCGACTTTGAAAAAATACAGAGAAATGTAGCCGATGTGGCAATTAGTCTCAATACATTGAATTACCTTATTGGGAAAGACGATATCGAAGCTGCGGTAGATGAGTTATGGAAAAGGGATCAAAAGGTATTCGATTGTTTAGACATTCTTATCGCTACACGACGTAAAGACAATAAGAGATATCTGTTACAAGACAAAAGCTCGCGTAAAATTAGTGAGCTATTTAAAACTAAGGAGGGCGTTGTTGCTTTTTTATATGGTACTGGCCTGGCGAGACTTTTTCAAAAACGTGAGATAAGTAATCTTGTAGATTATGTATTCGGTGTAGAAACAGGATTGGATTCGAATGCCCGTAAAAACCGAAGCGGCCATGTTATGGAAAATTGGGTGAGTGATGTCTTTATTACAAATGGCATTCTTTTTGAAAGAGAGGTGGCTTGTAATAAACTGCCAGCCATACAGCAAGAACTAGGTAGAGATATCAAGCGATTTGATTTTGTTGTCCGTACATCACAAACAACTTACCTTATTGAAGTTAATTTCTATGCTGATGGCGGAGGGTCGAAACCAAGTGAGGTGGCAAGGGCTTATTCTGAACTATCTCCTAAAATCAATAGAATAAGTGGGTATAAGTTCGTTTGGATAACCGATGGGAAAGGATGGGATGGAGTAGGTTCTTTTCGTGAGGCGTATAACGAAATACCATATGTTTTTAATCTTACAACTTTATCTGCCTTTATAGAGATAGTAAAAGACGAATTGTTGTGATAAAACCTTACTATAGATCTTCCGACCATGCATTCAACCTCGTTTGTGGAGACACTTTTGAGTTGCTCCCACAGTTCGATTTCAAGTTTGACATGATATTTGCTGACCCGCCATATTTCTTGTCGAATGGGGGCATTAGTGTTCAAAGTGGCCAAATAGTATGTGTTGATAAGGGCGCTTGGGACAAGGGAGTATCATCCGAAGAAATCAACGGCTTCAACTTGAAATGGCTTTCTCTTTGTCGAGAAAAGTTGAAAGATAAGGGTACCATCTGGATAAGTGGAACATACCACAATATCTTTTCTGTTGCCAATGCATTGACGGAACTGGATTACAAAATTCTTAACGTAATCACATGGGTGAAAACTAATCCTCCTCCCAATATCTCATGTCGATACTTCACATATAGTACCGAGTTTGTGATTTGGGCACGTAAATCCAAGAAGGTACCCCACTATTACAACTATGAGATGATGAAGCATATCAACGGCGGCAAACAGATGACCGATGTGTGGCGTCTGCCAGCTATAGCCCCATGGGAGAAGACATGCACAAAACATCCGACACAGAAGCCGTTGGGACTGCTTTCCCGTATTATTTTAGCCTCTACCGAACAGGGAGCTTGGATTCTTGACCCCTTTGCTGGTAGCAGTACGACAGGCATTGCTGCCAACTTGTTAGGGCGCCGTTTTCTTGGAATAGAACGCGAAGAGGAGTTTGCGGCCATTAGTAAAGCGCGTCGAGAAGAAATAGAGAACCTGCATACATTTTTAACATATAGAAAGAAGATTTCGGATATTGTTAAGGCTGATGAGGCCCAGACTGAACTTTCGGTGTGTTGTTGTGAAGGTGATAATGTTGAATCATTGCCTTTCTTGTCAGAGTAATCCTTATAACAAGAATATCGCGAATTAATTATTTACGTTTGGTAATCTAACTTGTGTTAGGCTTTGTTGACTATGTGGATGAGGTGGACATAGTCGATAACGAGTCGTTATCGGGGTGTGCTTTACGGCGAGACAAGTATGTGGACAAGATGCCGAACATTACTCAAAGCGAGAGCTGAGGAAGCTTGCTTGTTCTGCCGAGTCCGAGTAACGTCATGGAACATAAAAAATGCTGATATGGCATAAACAGACCTGAAAAAAGACGAGATTAATTGAAAAGTCGGCCTAATGACCGATTTGGGTAAAACCTGTACCCTGAAATAGGGTGTGGTTCGCCGCGTTACGGCGTTACAGTTTGGAATAGACTTCTCTCATTGCTAAGCAGGATACGGGTTATCCTGCAGCATACAGCGGGATGTTGGTCATCTGGCCTTGCTCTTTGTAGGGCAGGAGGGAGTAGCGGAGGGTTTTCTGTTAAAAAGAGGGTGTTTATAACTTCACCATTGGAATGACTTTGTCTAAAAACGAGCGTGTGGGCTGTAGTATCATGTCGAGGTCTTCCTTTGTAAAGTCAAACATATCACTATAGTCGCCTTTGCTTCGCCAACCAAGAAGTTTGGAATAGATTCGAAAGTCATCTGTGCTTAGTTCTCCAGGCCGTACTATGTGCTCAGAGAATGCACCTAAAACACCAGCATGGGATTTTGCTCCAATATGTCGATTTAGCAAAACAGCTGAGGATGCATAAAAGCAGGCATAATAAAGGCGATTGACAGCAGCATTCCATTGCTGGGCTTCATAGAGAATAATGGCAGCATTATAGGCCTCTTCCGCTTTTTCTATACGGTAGCGGACAAAGGCGGTCATGTCTTCATCTAATGGATTCATAGGCGTATAGCATCTTGTTGTACACTTTTATAGAAGGGGGTGAAGTAGTGGTGACGGTGCCAGTCTTCTTTTCCGTAGGCGAAAAGCTGTATGACCTCGCCTGTTTCGACAATCAGGTCGCACATGTGGTCGATAAAACGGCTCTCTTCGGCGGTGGTGACAGTTTCCTGCGGGGTGAGCACAAGCACGTCCCAGTCGGATTCTTCATTCGCTGTGCCCCGTGCTCTTGACCCGTAAAGCCATACCTCTGCTTGAGGGTCAACTTCAAGCACGTTTTGTTTTATCCGTTGCATCATGGCTTTGTCTGTCATAGGTGAACTGTTTTACTTTGCAAAAATACGAATAAAATTTGATATGGCAAGTATTTTGGTGAAGTTGGACTGTTGGAGGACTCTTTGAAGCTCTTCTTGACGGTCATTGCGGACATACGTCCGGTGATTGTGAATGTTGCCATATAATGTGTTGTTTTGTGTTGTTTGTTATAATTGTATCACTGGAACGGTGTCCTAAATGTTTTTTTTATTGCTCTAATTCAAAAAAAGTTAGTATCTTTGCAGTCGAAATTGTAACGGACGTTACGGTAATGCCGGTTACTATTGACCACAAACAAAACGAGATAACATGAAATTCTACGACCGCGAAAACGAGATGCATATGCTGCATGAGATTGAATCTGCTACTCATGAGGGCTCGCGTATGACCGTCCTGGTGGGACGCCGACGCATCGGCAAAACGAAGTTGCTGATTCGCGCCTCTGAAGGCAAGCCTGCGGTATATTACTTTGTGTCGCGCAAAAGCGAAAGTATTCTGTGCAGCCAGTTTGTCGAGGAGGCCGAACGGGAACTCGGAATGCCCATAGGTGCATATCATCGTCTGGCAGACCTGCTTGAACATCTGATGCGTTTATCGCAATCGATGCCATTTACACTCATTATCGACGAGTTTCAAGAACTGCTCAACATTGATGCTTCCATTATCGGCGACATACAGCGCGTTTGGGACCTCAACAAGGACCGCAGCCGCATTAATCTGCTGCTTAGCGGCAGCGTATATTCGATGATGCATCGCATCTTCGAGGACAACAAGGAGCCCTTATTCTCGCGAGCCTCAAACATTATACATATTCATGCGTTCCGCACCGATGTGCTGAAAGAGATCTTGCGAGACCACAACGCCCACTACACCAACGAAGACCTACTTGCCTTGTACTCTTTTACCGGTGGTGTGGCCTGGTACGTGGAGTTGCTGATAGATGCACGGGCTTTCACATACAAGAAAATGGTGGACGCCATCTTTCGTGAGAACTCTCTTTTTATCAATGAAGGCAAAAACCTGTTGATAGAGGAATTCGGAAAAGACTACAGCGTATATTTCTCCATCCTGGAATGTATAGCCCGAGGGGTCAATACCCGTGGGGAAATCACGGCGGCGGTGGGTCTGAATGAGATTGGCGGTTATTTAAGCAAACTTGAGAACATCTACAGCATTATCCGACAAATGCGTCCAATCTTCAGCAAGGCTTCTTCCAAGACAGTCCGATACTATATTGCTGACAATTTCCTGACATTTTGGTTCCGTTTCTTCCATAAGTACATGGCGTACATTGAATCGGGCAGCATCGAATTGCTCAAACAGACGTTTCTGCGCGACTACCCGACTTTCTCGGGGACGATGTTGGAACGCTATTTCCGACAGAAGGCCAGCGAAAGCGGTCGGTACACCCACATCGGGAACTTTTGGGACAGGAAAGGCGAGCATGAAATCGACCTCATCCTTGCCAACGAACTGGACAAAACGGTCAAAGTTGGCGAAGTGAAGCGCCAGGCCAAAAACATCAGTCCCACCCTGCTGCAAGACAAGGCCGATTATTTCCTCACCCTGCATCCTCAACTGCAGTCCTACCGAATGGAACTTTTCCAGCTGGACTTGCAGGACATGTAATCCTTTTATGATTATCATGAATGCGCCCCTTTTAGGGGCAATTTTTAGAGGTTACTAGAAGTGATGCTATGATGGCATAAACCCTAATGGCCGATTTGGGTTAAAAAACAGTCCCGTGCCAAAACAGAGCCATTATATATGCTATGACAAGTTTTTTGTTGGAGTCAGACTGTTTGAGAGCTCTTTTGTCTATAGATTAATCCCAAACTGTTCATCTGGACGGCGACGGTGCGACATCCTCATCCGCAGCGTTACAGCGTTACAGTGTTACAGTTCGGAATTGACTTCTCCCATTGCTAAGCAGGACATGGGTTATCCTGCTGCGTACAGCGGGATGTTGGTCATCTGGCCTTGCTCTTTGTAGGGCAGGAGGGAGTAGCGGAGGGCTTTCTGTTCGGGGTGTTGGGCAAGAAGGTGGGTGAGGGAGTTGGCGCGGACGTTGCCTCCGGCTTTCACTTCTATGGGCAAGGGCTTTCCATCGGACTGTATGACGAAGTCGATCTCCAGCCGTGAGTCTTCGGTGGTATGATAATAAATCGGGTTTGTTTCGTGGCTTTTCATCTGCTGTAGCACATATTGCTCAGTCATGCCCCCTTTGTATTCGACAAGTGCGTTGTCGTTCAGCAGAATCTGTGAGGCTTCGACATTTGCCATAGCTCCCAGCAATCCGACATCAAGGGCATAGAGTTTAAATGCGGAAAGGTCCTCGTAGATACTGAGGGGAGATGCCAGTTTTGTGCAGCGCGGGACTTTGCAGATAAGCCCTGCATCGGCAAGCCATCCGATGGATGTCTCATATTCGGAGGCACGGGCTCCTTTGCGCAAGGCTCCATAGATGAACTTCTTGTTCTCTTTGAAAAGTTGCGAGGGTATGGATTGCCACACTCTTTCTATTCGGGGAACTTGGTCTGAAGGGGCATGTTTTGAGAAATCGCGTGCGTATCCGCTGAGGATGCTTTGCTGTATTTGTCGCACAGCATTCAGCCCTCCAGTCTCGACATACTCTTTCACCGCCTCGGGCATTCCGCCGACAAAGAGGTATTGGCGCAACAGGCCGATGTACTTTTCGTGCATAGCCGTCATGATGTCGAATTGCTTTGAGATAAGCAGTTTGTACATTTCCTCTTCCCCTTTGGCCAGCAGGAACTCCTCAAAGTTCATAGGGTGGATATTGACTTCGTCAACTTTGCCCACAGGGAACGAAACGCCACTATGCATTGAGATGCCCAGCAGTGACCCCGCAACGGCAATGTGGTACTGTGGGGCATTCTCATAGAAGTATTTCAGCGACTCGATGGCTTCGGGGATGTCCTGTACTTCGTCAAGAACAATCAGGGTGTCGCCCGGAGTGATGTCAACTCCAGTAAGTGCGCGGAGGCTTATCAGTATTCGTTCCGTGTCGAAGTCTTGAGTGAAGATACGGCGGGCAATCTCATTTTTCCGACAATAAATGTATGCTTCTTTCGCGTATTCGCGATGCGCCAACTCATGCAAAAGCCAGGTTTTGCCCACCTGTCGGGCTCCGTTTAGAATGAGAGGCTTCCGCCGTGGACTATTTTTCCATTCTATAAGTTTGTTTAATACAATGCGTTCCATGGTTCTTTGCACATTTTTTTGCACATAATTTCACTGCAAAGATACACTTTTTTGCACATATTTTGTGTGTTTTACCACACTTTTTTGCACTTATTTTGTTATATTGACCACACTTTTTTGCAGTTTGACTCTTACATAGTTCATAGCCCTAATCTGGTTTACACCATTACTGTTGCAGTTGCTACAGTGCTACAGTTCGAAATAGTCTTCTGAACATTGCTTTTGTTCTGTATTGCCTCTGCAAATATATGACAAAATATCCATTCTGTAAGATACTTTGCAAAGAAGGAGAGAGGCTTAGTTCCACTTCTGCCCGATGTCCCAGTGGTGGGCGGTCTTGACAACGTAGGTGGTTCCTTTAAGATTGAACTCGTCCACTATAATTGGAATGGCTTGGGGGTACTGTTCTATCCATGACCCTACGGCAATGGTGAACACTTCTGTATCAGGATTGTAAAAGATGTGTCCACGTGGCGTCATCTCGTATGCCCCTACGTATGGACCGATGCCCTCGTTTTTATAACGTTGACGGTGATACTCTTTTTTCCATACGTCTTCGTGCATCTCAGAACAGGATATGCTGCTAAATTCGGTACGCGAATTGGCGTGTTGGTAGTCCGATATACGGTGCGAACGAACCCCAAAGAGGTCGTTTCTACCAGGACTGTACCAGAAGATGCCAACCATAGGCTCGTCACCTTTGCCTCGGTTGGATTGCATAAATTGCATTGCATCGTCAAGCTCTTCTTTGCCAAACTCGCCCACTTCAACCTCTTTCGTCGTCGGCTTTTCAGCATGCTCCTCCGCACCTTTTATTTCTTTAAGGGCAATCTTGACGGCCGCAGCCACAATTCGTTGCAATTCTTCTTCTGTTACAGTCATAGTAGCTTCATTTTTTTACATTATCTTAACGCATTCAAGCATTCCCCGTTTACTCCTCCTTGTAGCCTGCGGCGATGCGGGCGCGCTTGCGCTCGATTTCATCAAGGATAATCTTGCGGATGCGGAGGTTGGTGGGGGTTATCTCGAGGTATTCGTCGTCGCGGATGTATTCCATGGCCTCTTCCAACGAGAACTTGATGGGCGGGATGGTCGTCGATTTGTCGTCGGCGCTCTTGCTGCGCATATTCGTCAGGTTCTTGGCCGTTACTACATTGATGACAATGTCGTTGCCCGGACGAAGGCTCTCGCCAATCACCTGTCCGGCATAGACGTGCTCGCCCGGCTCGATGAAGAAGGGTCCGCGGTCCTGCAGCTTGCTGATGCTGTAGGCTGTGGCTTCGCCTGTCTCTTTGGCGATGAGGGCGCCCATCTTGTGGTCGTCCATCTCGCCTTTCCAAGGCTCGAATCCGGCAAAACGGTGGGCGATGACGGCCTCGCCGTTGGTGGCGGTAAGGAGGGTGTTGCGCAGGCCGATAATGCCGCGCGACGGGATGCGGAAGTCAAGCTGGACACGGTCGCCTTTGGTGTCGATGGTGCCGATTTCGCCTTTGCGGCGGGTCACCACATCAATCACCTTGCTCGAAAACTCTTCGGGCACCAGCACCGTCAGCTGCTCCACGGGCTCGCATTTCTGCCCGTCAATCTCTTTGATGATGACCTTGGGCTGACCCACCTGCAGCTCGTAGCCCTCGCGGCGCATGGTCTCGATGAGGATGCTGAGGTGCAGGATGCCGCGCCCATAAACGAGCAGGGCGTCGGGCGATGCGGTCTCTTCCACACGCAGGGCCAGGTTCTTCTCCAGCTCTTTGAAGAGGCGGTCGCGCAGGTGGCGGCTGGTGACGAATTTGCCTTCCTTGCCGAAGAAAGGCGAGTTGTTGATGGTGAAGAGCATGCTCATCGTGGGTTCATCCACCTTGATGGGGGGCAGGGGCTCCGGGTTCTCGTTGTCGCAGATGGTGTCGCCAATCTCGAACATGACGTTCTTGTCCAAATCGAGCAGCACGGCGCATATCTCGCCGGCCTCTATCACGTTCTTGGTGCGCTCCTTGCCCAGACCCTCGAAGGTGTAGAGCTCTTTCACACGGGTGGCAATCTGGCTCTGGTCGCGTTTGACAAGGATGACGGGCTGGCCTGCCTGCAGGGTGCCGCGATTGAGGCGTCCGACGGCGATACGTCCCAGATAGCTGCTGTAGTCGAGCGACGAAAGCATCATCTGCGTGTTGCCTTCGGATACGCGCGGAGCGGGGATATGCTCGATAATCAAATCCATGAGGTAGGAGATGTCGTCGGTGGGGGTGTTCCAGTCGGCGCCCATCCAGCCCTGTTTGGCCGAACCGTAGGCGGTGGGGAAATCCAGTTGGTCGTTGTTGGCTCCCAGATTGAACATGAGGTCGAACACAGCCTCCTGCGTCAGCTCGGGGTCGCAGTTGGGTTTATCTACCTTGTTGATGACCACGATGGGCTTCAGACCCAGTTCGATGGCCTTTTGCAGCACGAAGCGTGTCTGCGGCATGGGGCCCTCGAAGGCATCCACCACCAGCAACACGCCGTCGGCCATGTTGAGCACACGCTCCACCTCGCCGCCGAAGTCGCTGTGGCCGGGGGTGTCGATGATGTTAATCTTGTAGCCCTTGTAGCGGATAGAGACGTTTTTGGACAGGATGGTGATGCCGCGCTCGCGCTCGAGGTCGTTGTTGTCGAGGATGAGTTCGCCGGTTTCTTGATTTTCTCTGAAAAGCTGTGCCTGGTGCAGCATGCGGTCAACCAGAGTGGTCTTTCCGTGGTCAACATGCGCAATAATGGCAATATTTCTAATGTTTTGCATCGAATTAAGTGATATTATTCAAATCTGCAAAGATACGAAAAAAAACTGACAAACGAGAAACGCAGCACAAAATCGCCGCAAGATGGGACACCGCAGGGGCGGAGCGACCCCGCTCCAGAAAGCGAGGCATCGACTAATCTACGATAGAATTAGGGTTTTAGGGTTCAAGGGGTTTAATGTTTTAGGGTTTTAGGGTTTGCTCAATTTTCAATTTTCACTTTATAAGTATTGGAGGTTGTCTTAGACTTACTGAGGCGTTGGGCTAACGGGGCGAGGCGGGCGACAGGTTCAGATTGGCGAGGCAGACGGCATATTCGTTGTCGTCGTCCATCGGGCTCCAGGCTACGACGAAGCTGACTTCAGCCGAGGTCACTTGATAGCCTTTGGCCTCGAGTTTTGTCATCTCTTCTTTGCGGGATTGCGACAGGACGGCCACACCTTCGTTCTGCATGGAGTAGAGGAATCCGTTGGAGTAGCGCAGTGGGTCGCCGCTGCGCAGTTTCATGACAACGCTCTTGTTGTTTTTGAAATAGTCGAGGTAAACATCGCGGTGGGTGAGGGCGATGCTAATCGGTATGCGGGTGGAGGGTTCGACGTGATGGCGGACGGGTGCGGCCATATCGCAGAACGGTTGGGTTGATGAAACGGTGTGGATGTAAAGGTTGCGTTTGGCGCGGGTAAGGCCTACATACAGGGCGCGCAGCGCGGGGGCATCCGTTTCGCGGAGCAGAGGCGCCACCAGATGCACGGTGTCGAACTCGCGGCCTTTGGCTTTGTGGATGGTAGAGATGAACACGGTCTTTCCGTCGGGGGAGGTAAAGTCTTCGATGTTTGACTCGTAGAGGTATTCGATTAGGTCGCTGTAGTAGATTGTGCGGTGTGTTGCCTCGAAGTCGGCGAAGAACTGTTTCAGCACGTCAACGCATTTGCTGGTGCCGTATTGTTGCAGGGTGCGCGATTTGGCGGTGTTCCAAAGGCTGTCGGGCAGAGTGCTCCCGGTGTCGGTGGGCAGTTGCTGGAGGAAATAGCGTATCTCGGCCAGATGGTAGAAAGAGAAGCCCCCAATGGTTAGAATGAGTTTGGTGTGCAGCCCTTGCTGTTGCAGCAGATAATCCAGCTGCATGGCTTCCTCGTTGGTACGGGTGAGTACGCAGGCGGTTTCGCCTTCCCGGTATGATCGGGTTATGGTGTCGATGGTTTCGCTGAGGAAGGGGCTGTGGTCGTACAGGTGCAGTTCGAGGGTGCCGATGTCGCTGGTGGATGCGGTGCAGGGCGTTTGTTTCATCCTGTCGGGGATGAGGGTGGCAAAACGGTTGGAGAGGTTGACAATGGCCTGTGTGCTGCGGTAGTTGGTGGTCATTTCGTAGAGGGTGGCGTGATGGTCGGTGACGAGAGCCTTGAGGTGCGCGGAGTCGGAGCCGCGGAAGGCATAGATGTTCTGGTCGTCGTCGCCCACAGCTATCACGCGCATGTCCTCGTTGCGGTGCATGAGAGCCAGCAGGAGTCGGTTCTCGTCGGATCCCATGTCCTGCGCCTCGTCGATGACGAGAACGCTTTTGGCAATCTTCGATTCCTCCACTTCGCCGTTCTCGATCATCATGGCCGCCTGATTCACCACGTTGCCGGCTTCGGCCAGCGTGCCCAGTTTGCCGAGCAGGTCGAAGCTATAGGAGTGGAAGGTTTTGATTTCTACATAGTGCGCTGCATTGCCGATGAGTTCTATGAGCCGTTTCTTGAATTCCGTTGCCGCCGAGCGGGAGAAGGTGAGCATGAGCAGTTGCTCGTGTTTGACGTCTTCGAGGAGCAGCAGAGAGGCCAGTTTGTGTACCAGCACCCGTGTTTTGCCGCTGCCGGGACCTGCGGCCACCACGATGTATTTCGACTGCTTGTCGTTGATGATTTGCAGTTGCCGCTCGTCGAGACAGCCGAATATCTGATGGTATTTGGCCGGGGTGATATTGTTGTTGATTTCCGATTTGCGCTCGCCTTTGAAGTATTTGTCAATGAACTTGCGGTAGTCCATCTGGAAGTAGTCGTTGACGAACTGCAGTGCGGCGTCGTAGTCGCGAACCATGAGATTGGCGTATTCGCCCACGATGTGGATTTGACGTATTCGCTGTTTGTAGAATTCGTCGAGCATGCGGTAATGCTCTTTGGTGTAGCGGGTTTTCCGTTCGGTTTTCAGTTTCAGCTGCAGGGTGTTGTATATCACCAGAAAGCCGCCTTCTATCTTCAGCAAGGAGGTCTTGGTGAGGTAGAGCAGCGCCTCTTCGATGTCGCCAAGAGTCACTTCCCTGCTGTTGCCGAACTGCATCTGTTGGTTAGACTGAAGATAAAGGTTCAGCAGTTCCACTTCGGAGAAGTTGACCAGCGACTTGCGGTCGGGGTCAATGGCTGTTCCTGCTTGACTCTTGCTGCTGGTGGTCGAGAGAAGGTTGCGCACGATGAAACGGCAGATATCCATGCGGAGTTCGAACCTTGCCATGATGGTGGGAGGGTCGGTTTGCAGTTCTATGCTGACGTTGCCGGCTGCGGTGTGTTCCTCTTTGCGGATGTAGCCCTTGAGCGACAGGAAGTAGAGGAGGGTTTTGATGCGGCGTATGGTGCAGTTGGGTATCTCATCACGGTTGGCTGATGCGTTCAGCTCTTTGTAGTTGAGGAGTGTGATGCCGGGGGTGAGATGCGACAGGATGTATTGCTCTAGTTTGAGGGTTTGCTCCAGCTCTTTGGCGGTGGTGCTTTTGGTTATCCAAGCCTGCATGTCGCGTGAGTCGGCAAGTATCCCTTCCTGGCGCATGAGATTGACGTTGCGAATGACGGTCTCCTTTTGCATGCCCAGTATGTCGGCTAAGTAGTCAATGCGGCTTTCGGCTTCGCTGTCGCGGCTGCCTGCTGTCGCACGGCTGCTGATGAGGGAGTGGATGATGCGTGCCGCTTCCTCGCGATTGGTTTCGTCAAAGAGGGGAGAGCGGGTCAGCCGGGAGCGAGCCTCGTCCATGTTGCCGACGGTGATGCCTGTGGCAAAGATGTGCGGGACGTTGTTGCCCCGTTCGATGAATCCGGCTTCTTCGAGTGCGGCAATGGCGGCCTTTACGCGGGTCTCGATGTCGGTGGTTTCCTCACCCCAGCCTGCTTGGCGGGCAATCTCCAGCGGTGAGCAGTTGATGTGCGACTGCTTTTGTGTCAAGGTCTTGATGGCTTGCCACACTTGCTGGATTTCGCTGATGCTGAGTTTTGTCTGGTTGAGGAGGATGAAGTGTTTGTCGAGGTCGCTGTCGCTGTAGAGCACATAGCATTCGGCCTCCATGCTGGGGTCGCGTCCGGCGCGTCCGGCTTCCTGTACGTAGTTTTCTAACGAGTCGCTGATGTCGTAGTGTATCACCAGCCCCACATCCTTTTTGTCCACCCCCATGCCGAATGCCGAGGTGGCCACGATTACCTGAGTCTCTCCGCTCATGAAGGCGTTCTGGTTGCGCACTTTGGCTTCGGCCTCCATCTTGCCGTTGAAGGGGAGCGCTTTGATGCCGTCGGCGCAGAGGTGTTCGCTCAGTTCTTTTGTCCTGCGGGTGCGTGACACATACACGATAGTAGGGCAGTTGCGGCCAAGGATGATGTTGCGCAGCAGGTTGTATTTGTCGCCCGAAGTGTCGGAGTGGATGACCGAATAGCGGAGGTTTTTCCGCTCGGCAGAGGCGGCGAAGATTTTGAGCGTAATGCCCAGCTCTTGCTGGAAGTAATCGACGATGTCGCTGATGACCTTTTGCTTGGCGGTGGCGGTGAAGCAAGATACGGGGATGGGAGAGAGCTGGTGTTTGTCTTCCTGCAGTTGCCGGATGAATTTGCCTATATAGAGGTAATCCACCCGGAAGTCGTGTCCCCAAGCCGAGAAGCAGTGGGCTTCGTCGATGACAAAGCGCACGATGTTGCGCCCGAGGAGTAATCTCTGGATGGTGGCCGAGAGCAGCATTTCGGGGGAGATGTAGAGCAGGTTGGCGGCTCCAGAGGCTACTTGCTCCACAGCATTGGCGCGTTCTATGGGGTCGAGCAGGCCGTTGATGGTGACGGCATCTTGTATGCCCCGCTCCGCAAGGTTATCTACTTGGTCTTTCATCAGCGACTGCAGCGGGGAGAGGATGACGGTGAGGCCGTGTGTGTTGCGTCCGGCCATGAGGGCGGGAATCTGAAAGGTGAGGGATTTGCCACCGCCTGTCGGGAAGATGGTCAGCAGCGACTCGCCCCGTATGGCGGCCTCTACGGCCTGTTGCTGCATGGGTACACCATCGAAGGTGCGGAATGAGTCGAACCCAAAGAAGTCCTTCAACCCTTGGTGGGCATCCAGTCGGCTGCGGCAATAGTCGCAGTTGCCGCACGGGGTGTTGCGCAAGAAGTTCATGACATTGGCCACTTTGGGATAGTTGCGCATCACCCAGGCCGGGGTTATCGACACAATGTCGTCGGCACCGATCACCGCCAGCGTATAGGCCAGTTCTACGGGGTAATGATGTATAACCGCTGCCAGATTGGCGTGGCTGCACAGTTGGCCTTTGTATTCGTTGAGTATCAGCTCGGGCAGCGGCATCTCCTTGAAGGAGACTTCGAGATGTTCAAAGAATCCGCTAAATTCTTTTTTGTCGTGCAGCAGGTGGTAATAGATGGCTTGACGGGTGGCGAGGAGTTGATTCCATGCGGCCACTTCGTCGTGAAAGAGTTCCTGAGCCCTCAGGGCATCGCTGAGGGGGTTGTTCAGCTCGTCGGTAACCAGCTTATAGTCTTTCACCAGACGGTGATAGGGCTTCTTTGGGAAAAGCAGGGGCGAGAGGAACAGCGTGTCGATAAATAGGTGACCGGCTGCCTTGGGATAGCCGATGTATTTCAGGTCGTGTTTTAGGATATTGTGTCCGCACCAGGTCTCGCAGTCCGATACAAAAGAGTCAAAATCGGCGGCATTATGGGTGTGCAGGGTTGCGCCGTCGTCGCGCACTGCACCGTAGTCGGTTATTTTCCCGTTTTGGATGCTGACCTCTGTATCGATGAATGCTATCATACTGTTATTTGCCAAGTGGCGGCCAGGCGTTTTTTCCGTTTGGAGGGGAAGAGAAGGTCTTTTGTTCTCCTTTTGAGGTATTTCCCTATGGGTCTGCGCACATGGCAGCATTTGTAGGGAGATAGACGGCGGTAGTGCTCCCAAAGGCTGTGGTAGGGTCCGCCGCTATAGCGGTAATTCCAAGGCTTGTGTCTGCCGCAGTAGTGGATGATTACCGCTTGGGAGAGCTCTTGCATGAGGGTGTTTTGGTAGTGCTCGGGGAAGTCGGTCCAGTATGCCTTATAGAGGTTCTTCGTCTGCAGATTGTATCGCTCGGGTAGCCATTCTGTGCTCTCGTGGAGTGTGCCGTTGAGCACATCCTGATCCATGTAGGGCAGGTTGCCGTGGTTTTCCCGAATGTAGTCGAGCATACGGGTCCCTATGTCGTTCTGCCGCCAGTAGTCGAGGTTTAGCATTACCACGCCGGCGTTAAAGTAGCCGTATTTCCGGTCGTATTGCAGGTGGTCGTAGGAGTTGTTCTCAAAGGTCATCCAGCCGTCTTTGACTCCGGCGATGGCTTTCCCTTCAAGGTCGGTAGCCCACATGGGTTCGAGGCTGCCCGCCACAATGATGTCGCAGTCGAGGTAGAGGACTTTTGACACTTCGCGGGGCAGCAGCTGGGTGGCCAGGATTCGGTAGTATGTGGGTTGTGAGATATGGCAGAAGGATTGGTTGATGGGGAAGTCTGCAGTCTGTTTGCTGTCCACCTTCACGATGTGCAGGGCTTGGCCGTATTTGGTTCCAAGTTGCTTATATTTCTGCTGGTTCCTTGAAGAAAACGACTCATCCACCAGAACAAACACACTTAGTTTGCTCTTGCGGTTGTTCTCGAAGAGAGAGGTGAGCATCACGCCGCAGTAGGGGGCGAAGTCGTTGTCGGTGGCGCAGATTACGTTGATGGACATGAAGATTTGAATGTGTGAATGTTTGAATATTGCTTGAATGCTTGAATGTGTAAATGCTTGAGTGAAAATGCTCAAACAATCAAGCAATCAACAGATTGACGAATCCAATTATTCGATGGTGAACTTGAAACTGCGGTACTTGGTAGAGGTGGAGGGGTTTTCGGTGACGCGGAGTTTCTCGTTGCCGAAGCTCATGATGCGGCTGTCGTCGAGGTTCTCGGTGCGGTAGGTGGCAAAGAGGCCGTAGAAGATGTCGAGGAACTCCTGGGAGCGGATGTCGATGAGCAGTTCGTAGCACATTTCGTATTGCGCGTCGAGCTTGAAGGTGCAGCGGTAGTCGGCCGTGTTGATAATCATCACGCCTTCCACACCGTTGCCCGCGGGCATGTAGGTGATGTCGAACGACTGGCTTTCAGCGCGCTCGTTGCCCACAAAGGCACCCAGCGACTGGATGATGTGGTGCGCGTCGCGTCCCAGCTGTTCGGGGATATAGTCGGGTTGAGCCTGGCTCCAGGCAGTGAGGCCTGCAATGAGCGTCAGGAGGAAAAATGCTGTTTTTTTCATTGTTTTGAAAGTCTTTCGATAATGGTTCCGATTGTGTTGCGCATGGGGCCGTGATAGTCGTTGAGGAATGTCCCTGCCGGGCGGTTGGCGATAATGAGGCAGACGGTGAGGGCATCGTGGCCTAATGCCTGGGAGAAGCCGTAGATGGCAGAAGTCTCCATCTCCAGATTGGTGACGGGTGTGCCGTTCCAGCTAAAGGCGGCCAGCTTCTCGTTGAGTTTTTCGATGCTGGGAGCCAGCCGTATGTCGCGCCCTTGGGGACCGTAGAAACCGGGTGCGGTGGCGGTGATGCCGATGTGCATGCCTTCGGCCACCTGTTTCAGCAACTTTTCGCTGCCTTTGACACAATAGGGTGTGGCCAGGCGGCTGTCGAGCTGCATGTGCTGGTTGAAGGCGGCTTCCATCTCTTTCTCAAAGCCTTCGTCGTTGTGACGGTAGTAGTTGAGCAGACCGTCGAGACCTATGGCGTAGCGTGCGGCCACAAGGCTGCCGCAGTCCACTTCGGGGCGCAGCGAGCCGCTGGTGCCGATGCGGATGAGATTCAGCCGCCGGTGGTTGGGCAGTACGGTGCGGGTGGCGAGGTCGAAGTTGGCGGCAGCGTCCAGCTCGGTGACCACGATGTCGATGTTGTCGCAGCCCATACCGGTGGAGAGTGCTGTGAAACGGGTGCCGTGATAGCGTCCCGTGAGGGCATGCAGTTCGCGGTTGTGCGACTCGTACTCAATGCTGTCGAAGATTTCTTTGAACATATTGACCCTATCGGGGTCGCCTACCAAAAGCACATTGTCGGCGAGGGTGTCGCCGGTAAGATGAATGTGGTAAAGGCTCCCGTTGGGAGCCAATACCAGTTCGCTTTCTTTTATTGCCATTGTTAAAGGTGTTGATCGGAATAATCGGAGTGTGCTGAGTATTCTGAATAATTGGAATTAACTCGTTCTTTTAACGCTGTGTGCGGCTGGAGGTTCCGCGGCTGCTGCTCTGTGTGCCGCGGGTGGTGCCGCGACTGTTGTTGTCCTGCGACGATGTGTTGGTGCTGCTGGTGCGGGAAGAGCTGCTGCGCGAAGCGTTGCCGCTGCGTGAAGTGGATGAGGACTTGCTGTCGCTGCTGCGGGTGGCGGGAGCGGTGGAAGAGCTCTTTCTGCTGTTGTCCGACACATTGCCGCTGCGCGAAGAGGTGCTGGAACTGCGGCCTGTTGTGGTGTTGCCCCGCTCGGTGTTTGTCGAAGGTGTGGATACTCGGTTGTTGCTATTGTCGCTGCGCGAGGTGCTGGTGCCACGCGTGGGTTCGGCATTGGAGCTGCGGGAAGTGCTGGTGCCACGCGTGGGCTCAGCATTGGAGCTGCGAGAGGGATTGGCGTTGGTGTTGCCGCGTTTGTTGTCCTCAGTGCGCGAGGTGGAGCTGTTGCCGCGTTTGTTGTTGTCGTCGGAGCGGGTGGCGGTGCCTTCACGGCCGGTGTTGTTGGTGCCGCGATTGGTCACATTGTTGCCCCGTGTGCTGCCTTCGTTCACTACGCCTGTGCGGCTGGGTGCTGCAGAGGTGGTTCCGCGACCTGTGGTGCGATCGGTGACCGTGATGGTGTTGTCCTGGCGGTTGCCGGTGATGCGGTTACCTGTACGTCCGGTGGGGTTGTTCTGCACGGTGCTTGCTGAGCGCGGAGCGGTGACTCGTCCGACCAGCGGCAGGTCGTTGTACTGGTAGCCATTTGTTGTCTCGTGCCAGCCGGGATATTCTTTGCCGGGAGTGTAGGGCTTGGGAGGAATCGGGGCGGGATGACCCGGAATGCGGCGGTAGTAGGGGTGATAGTGGATGTGGGGGTAGTGACGCCAGTGCCAGCCCGGACGGTGGATGTCGTAGTGATAGGTGTAGTAGTATGTCACAGGACGAGCCACACGCACGAAGGGATTGTAGGGAGGCATGACCCATACGAAGGTGGGACGGCTGTGGGTGTATTTGAAGCGCAGATACTGTGCCGCGCTGTAGATGTTGCGGTTCTGCATCAGGTAGATGCACTCGAGGTCGATGGGCATGTAGATTTCTTCACCTGTGTAGGCGTCGTAGCCATAAAGCCAAATCTCGTAGAACGAGGAGCTGATTTGCTCGGCCCACACCTCGTTGATGAGCACGTAGGTGGGCAGCTCGTTCTCGTAGCCGCAGTAAATCATCAGTTCGTTCTGACTGTTGAGGCAGGCTACGGTGCGCGCTGCCTGGCTGTAGGTGAAATAGAGGATGTTGTTTGCTGCAACTGTCATTGTGGCCATCATCAGAGCCAGCATTAAAACAATCTTTTTCATGGTTGCCTGTGGTTTTAGGGTTCTTTGTATATTAGTATTTTTTTTTGTCGATTTATTTTGCAAAGATACAACTTATTTTGCATTTAGTGTGACTTTTTCTTGTCGAGGGTGTGTCTTTTTTTATACGGGAGCCGCTTTGGGGAGGGGTTAAATTTTTTTGGCAGACAGTGAGGCGGGTGTCAGAGGTGTTTGATAAAAGATGTGGAAGCGTTGGTACTCTTGGGTGAGGCGATAAGCAGACGGACGGGGTTGGAGAGCATTACCCGGCGGTCGGAGAGGCGGAAGCGTATGCGGTTGCCTTTGCTGGTGGAGACCCTTCGGAGATTGATGTACTTGATTCCGAGGGCAGGCTGGCTGATGTTTTTCCCCCGATAGTGGACAAGTCGCGGGCGCAGCAGGAACGGCGCATCGATGGTGAGACCGTCGATGTCAATGTCGGGAAGGCATTTGTCGTGCAGCTCAGGGCGAGAGAAAATGAGGGTGTCGAGCCGCCCGGCCTCTATCATGGTGTGGCGTTGGCGGGTGAGCCGCCAGTGGCAGTCGTGCATCCGCAGGGTGAAGTGGGGATAGGAGTTGTAGGAGGTCTCGATGAGCAGGGGGGTGAAGTTGTCGAGGGTGCAGTTTCCATAGAGAATGCTGCCGAAGACTGAGGAGAACTGGTTGTAGCTGTCTTGCTGTCGGCACAAGTTGAAGGTGACATCGCGCCCGTAGCAGTGGATGTCGAAACGGTCGAAGTCGCAGTGGAAAAAGTGTGTGTAGTGCATGTTGTTGGTGCCGAAGATGCCCCATGCCGAGCGAGCGAAGAGGTGCTGTACGAGGGTGTTGCGGCAGTTGTTCATCAGCAGGCCGTAGCCGCTATGGTCGGTGCGGGAGTAGGAACCGAGGAGCGCGAGATTGTCAAGGGTGACGTTGGCACAGTTGTAGATGCGTATGATGCAGTCATCGACGAGGTCGGAGGATGGTGTGACAACGGTGACATTGGACAGGATGGGGGAAGTGAGGTTCTCGATGTTGAGGAGATAGGTCTTGTATGTGGAAAGGCTGTCGCGAAGCAGGGTGATATTTGAAAACTGGAAGTTGTCGTTGTCGGCTACGGGACGGCCAAAGAGTCGCGGGGTCGATACGGTTCCGATGTAGGGCATTGTGGGTCGGTCGGCGGTACGTCCGCTGTCGAGGCATAGCAGTTCTTCGCGGTAGTGGCCGTAGGAGTGGCCGATGCGCTGATTGACCCAAGGGGTGCTGTCCACCACTTGGAGCAGCCAGCGGCCTTGGGCGAGGGCAGGGATATGGCTGAAATCGCCGCTGTCGATGGCAGCGCAGAGGAGGCTGTCGGGCAGGTCGGTGGCAATGGGCTGCATGGCAGGTGTGCGGGAGAAGAGGAAGAGGTTGGCGGCGTTGTTGCGCACGATGAAGACAGTGTTGGTAAAGTCGTTGTATGGCCCTATGGGTATGGGTGCAGCATTGGAGGGGATGGAAAGCCGCAGGGTGTCGATGCCCCGATAGCTGAGGGTGTCGCCGTTGGCGAGGGCTTGGGTGTGGGCTTGGCGCAGGAGGAGGAAGCGGGTGCTGTCGTCGGGCGCACTGTTGAGGAGTGTGGCTAATGACGTTGTGGCGGGTTGCTGTGCCGCAGCAGCAAGGGACAGCAGCAGGGCTGCGGCAAGGGTGAACAGACGCTTCATGACTGCTGGCTGTCGTAGTTTTCCCAATAGCCGGCGTTCTTGATGCCGAGGTCTTTGGGACGGAAGACGGGGTTCTGTCCCTGCTTTTGCTGCCGCTCGTAGTCGCGCAGAGCGCGGAAAGCTACGGGCGAAAGGAGCAATATGGCGATGATGTTAATCCAGGCCATCATGCCCACACCGGCGTCGCCGAGGCTCCAAATGATGCCGGCTTCCTTGAGGCTGCCGAAGAGGACGGAGGCGATGAAAACGATGCGCAGGATGTTGATAAGGCGGTTCTCGTTTTTGCGGGTGTCGAACATCTTGCGGTCGCGGTGGCGCGCAAGGGCGAGGTTTTCTTTGCCAAAATATTTCTCCTGAGTTTTGAGTCGGTGCTCGCGTGCTTTGGAGAAAATGTAGATGAGGTTGGTCTCGGCATAATAGTAGTAGGCCATAACGGTGGTGAAGGCGAAGAAGAAAAGGGTGATGGAGATGACAATGCCGCCCCAGCCGTGATGGAGCAGGGTAGATAGGGCAGCAATGGTGTATTCCACACCGGGCAGACCGAGGTCGGCGACGGGTGATTTGACCATGTATTCCCCAGAGGGACTGATGACGTTGTAGCAATTGGTGGCCAGGAGCATGACGGCAGTGGCGGTGCAGACCAGCAGGGTATCGACATAGACGGAGAATCCTTGCACGAGGCCTTGTTTTACGGGATGGTCAACTTTGGCTGCGGCGGCCACGATGGGTGCGGTGCCCTGTCCAGCTTCGTTGCTATAGATGCCGCGTTTGACGCCCCATGCAATGGCGGCGCCTATGATGCCGCCCAGCGCCTGGTGGTAGCCAAAGGCGGCGGCTATCATGTCGCGGAAGGCACCCGGAACGGCGGGGGCGTTGACTATCAACACCACGATGGAGAGAATGATGTAGGCGACGGCCATGAAGGGTGTGACGATTTCGGCCACCTTGGAGATACGCTTTACACCGCCCAGCACGACGAGGGCAATGAGGGAGGCGACGGCTACGCCCACTATCCAGGGGGCGATATGGAATGTGGCAGAGAAGGACTGGGCAATGCTGTTGCTGTGGATGGGCGGCAGACAGAGAGCGCAGGCCAGAACGGTGGTGATGGCAAAGATGACAGCCAGCCAGGTGCAGTTGAGCCCTTTCTCGATGTAGTAGGCGGGGCCGCCACGTAACTGGTCGCCGTGATGCTGTTTGTAAATCTGTGCCAGGCAGGCTTCGGCATAGGCGGTGCCAGCCCCAAGGAAGGCGATAATCCACATCCAGACGATGGCTCCGGGACCGCCGAAGCCGATGGCCAAGGCCACACCGACGATGTTGCCTGTGCCCACGCGGCCCGAAAGGGCGAGGGCAAAAGCCTGGAAGGAGGAGATGCCGGCACGCTTGCTGCGGTCGTTCTTGAAGAGCAGGCGCACCATCTCGCCCAAGTGGCGCACCTGCACAAAACGGGTGCCAAAGGAGAAGTAGAGTGCGGCAGCCAAGCAGAGGCCTACGAGCGGCCAGCTCCAGATGCATTCGTTGAGGAAAGTTATTATCTTATCCATATTGTTTCACTATTAATTGTGTGGCAATGTGTTGCCGATAACTTTGCTTTCTTAATAAGATGCAAAGATAATGAAAAAAAGTGATATAGGCGTTTTTTGGCGGGAGAGCGTGTATAAAAAAGGAGGGATGTCTGCTGTGAGACATCCCTCCAAAAGAGTTATACAAGTTTGTATTTACTTGTTTTCAAGGAAGAGTTAGCGGCGGACAACCACACGACGAGCGGGAGCATCGCCAACCTTAACCAGATAGACACCGGTGTTGGTCATTGCAATGGTCTCTTCGTCGTTGGCGTTGCTGCGCTGGGCAACCAGACGGCCAACCACGTCGAAAACACGGATGGTCTGCTGCTCGGCACCGCGGACGATGATGTTGTTGTTCGTGCTGTAGATAGTGATGTTGTCACCGTTCACATCGATGATGCCTTCAATATGTTCGAAGTAGGCATTGATAGTGGTTTCGGCGGAGCGTATCACATAGGTGATGGTCTCAGCGGTGGGATCTTCTACGCCTTCACCTTCCCAGTTGAGGAAGCGGAAGCCAGTGTTGGCAACGGCGCGGAGGATGATGGTGTCACCGACGAAGCCTTCGTAGTCGCTGGTCTCAACCTCGTTGATGAACACGGTGCCAGCATAGGAGTCGTAGCTGATATGTACGGTGGCAGGTGTTGCATCCTCTTCGAAGACCGCATAATAATGGATGTTGGTTTCACCCATGGTGAAGGTGTAGATGGGATCGTGTGAGAAGATAACATAATCGAAGTCGGTGCCTTCTTCAAGCCCCCAGCCGAGGAAGTGGTAGCCTTCGTTGGGTGTAGCCGTGATGGTGACAGATTCACCTTCGTAGTAGAGTCCTGCACCAGTGACTGAACCGCTATTGCTATTCTCAGGATAAACAGTGAGGGTGACCTCGTGCTGCGGGATAGCCTGGAAGGTGGCGGTGTAGGAGGCGTTGCCTGTGACAAGCACGTTGCGGACAGCATTGGTGTCGCCATCGTTCCACTGTACGAAGATGCAATGATCAGCGGGAGTGGCGGTGATGGTGGCGTAGCTGTTGTAGGCGTACTGGCCAGTACCGGTGACGGTGCCAAGGGTGTTGTCGTTGGCATAGACATCGATGCTGTAGAGGTTGGGAGCGTAGGTAGCCGTCATGGTGATGGATGCACCGGCCAGATAGGTCGGGAGAATCATGGTGACAGGGTTGTTGGGCATAGAGTCGGTGAGACCGGCCATGTTAATCATCCACTGGTTGAAGTGATAGCCGGTGGCAGGAGTTGCCTGTGCCACGGCGGTGTCGCCCACGTGGAAGGTGTAGATGCCCGGAGCAGGTGTGATGGAACCCATTGCGGTGTCGGAATTAACCAAAGTAATCGTGATGGGGTTGTAGTCGAAGGTGGCTGTGTAGGTTGCATCGCCTGTCACAGTGATGAGACGTGTGGCATTGGTGTCGCCATCGTTCCACTGCACAAAGTGGCAGTTGGTGGCAGGTACAGCTGTGATGGTGAGAGTGTCGCCAGGATAGTAGCTGTAGGTGCCGGGAGCCGGGATGGTGGTACCCATAGTGGCATCAGCTGTAGCCAAGGTGAGAGTGTACTGGTCAACAGCAAAGTGAGCAACCAATTCGAAGCTGGCGCCGGCCATGATGGCGGGCACAACACCGGTGTAGGTGCTGAGGGTGATGGTGTCGGTAAGGGCACCGAGTGAGAGCACCCAGTAGTCGAAGACGTAGCCAGTGTTAGGAACAGCCGTGACAGTGATGGTGTCGCCTACCAAATAGGTGTATGTGCCAGGAACTGGGCTGGTGGTACCCATGGTGGTATCGGCAGAAGAAATGGTCATTGTGATAGCTGCAGGAGCTTCTGTGACGCTTACGCTGTCAACCCATGCATAGTAGGCATAGCTGCCATAGTAGTGGAAGGCAATCTGTGTGGCAGTGGCAGGGATGCTGGCAGTGTAGGTCTGCACATCGCTCTGGCCGCTGGTAGTGTAGTATTCAGTGCTCCACACAGTGTCGGTCGGGGTGATGTAGCCGAAATACAGATGGTCGCTGCTGCCATAGGTTGCATATTGTACGGAGAAGTTGAGTGTGTTATCGGTGCCGGTATAGTTGAATACGGGCGAGAAAGCATACTGGTTGTAGTCGGAAGCCGAGTAGTAAGAGCTAAATCTCAAAGCAATGCCATTCGTGTTGAAAATGCTTAAGCCGACACTGTTGGCAGTGTTCATGCTGTAGGCAGTCCAGCAGCCGAGAGTGGCGCTGTTGGTGTCGAAGCTCTCATAGAACGGGATGGCAACGGCCACACACGGAGTGTGGATAGCAACGGTTACCACACTGGAGGCGTCGGTAGCGGAGCAGTTAGCAGCCACACCGAAGGTGTAGTAAGTGTTAGGTGTGAGACCAGTAACGGTATAAGTGGTGCCGGTGATGCCCGTGGCCACAACGCTGGTGTCGCTCATGTCGTACACCGTGTAGGTGGCACCGGTGTTGTTGGCATCGGTCCAGTTGAGGGTTACGCTATTGTAGGTAGCCGTAGCTGTGAGGCCAGTGACGGCCAAACACTCGGGCATGGTGGTTACAATGAGGGTGTAGTCCTCTGCCACGCCCCAGCTGTATGTAGCGCAGGGGTTGGCATCGGCTGCAGCTGCAATCGAGCCCGTGTAGGAGTCGAAGTAGCTGTCGGCACCGACAATACGCATTCTGTAGTTGCCGAGAGCCTGGGTGGCCGGGATGTCAAAGGTGGCAGTCAACGTGGTGGGGTTGGAGCTGGCACTCACACCGGCATAGACAACCTCGTTGCCCTCAAAAATTAGGTTGCTGTTCCAGTCAACCCAGATGATGGTGCCGTAGGTGTAGCCGGTGGCATAGGTGATGTCAACCGAAGCAGTGGTACCTGCAGGCACGCTGCCGCTCATCGTGCTATAGTTGGCATAGCCAGCCGAAGTGGGATGAGTGGTGTTGGTCATGCCGCCGAAACTTACACTGGTGATGCCGTTGCCATCCACCGAAGTGGGATTGGGCGAGCAGTAGCCTGTGAAAGCGTTGACAGTGGAAATGGCTGACGATTCTGTAGCCGAGCAAGCGGCTGCCACACCGAACTGATAGTTCGTCTCAGCCGTCAGACCCGTAACGGTGTATGTGGTTGTCGTGAGACCGGAAGCAATCACCGAAGTGTCGCTCATGTTATACACCGTATAGGTGGCGCTGCTGTTGTCGCTCGACCATGTGAGAATAACACTGTTGGAAGTGATATCGGAAACAGCAAGGTCTTGTATGCCGGAGCACGACGGGCAGGCATCGCTGAGGGTGAAGAACACTGCATCGGACAACATGCTGCCGTCAGCGCAGTAGTACACCGCCGAGTTGCTACCGTCAACGATGGTGAAGGAAACCTCCTCAGCCCAGCTGCCGGCAGCCCACTCAAAGGTGATGGGAACACCGGTCAGAACCTCGTAAGTAATGGTGTCGTAGATGCGGGTGCTGGACACACCTTGCCCAGCCATGCTGTAGACACCGACAGTGTCAGTGCCCTGCATAATGGTGATAGTGCCGCCGTTCCAGCCGTCACCGTAAGCATCCTCAGCATAAATCGTCACATGGCAGCTGGAATCCACCGGGCTAGCCTCAGTGACAGCGATATTGTCAATATGGAGGTCGTTGTCGCCACCACTCCAGAGAGACTGGCAGTAGAAAGCAATCTTGATGGTGTCGCCCACATATTGGTTCAGGCTGATAACCTTGTTCTGGTAAACAGTGTCGGCAAGTGATGCATAGGTGTAATCACCCGTCCCGTTCTGCCACACAGTGGCATTAGCTGCAGACCAAGTATTGCCGCCGTCGGGCGAAACAATAACCATGAAAGACTGCGACGTGTTGGTGTCGCCGCCAGCGTCGGGCAGAGCGGCATTGTTCCAGTCGGTAAGAGCCACATCAAACGAGAGCTGAGCCGAAGTGACGGTACTCAAGTCGATGGCGGGGGTAATAATCCAGCTCTTTACACTCGAGCCGTAGACATTCTTGTAATAATGACCAGCCTCCAAGCCGTCGCGGGTACTGCTGGCATATGTCCAGTTGGGAGTGGTGAGATTCAAGGAAGCACCGGCAAAAACCTGTGCGGCAGTGGTGCCGGTAGCACCGCGCCAGCACAAATTGCTGCTCAGGTTGGCCGAGAAGTCCTCGGTGAAGGGCAGCGTCTCGGGAACACAGCTGGTGCGTGCACTAACAGTGACAACACTGCTCGCATCGGTGGCAGAGCAGTTGGCCACAATGCCGAATGTATAGTCAGTGTTGGGAGTCAGACCCGTGACAGTGTAGGTGTTACCGGTGAGGCCTGTGGCCAGCACGCTGGTGTCGCTCATGTCGAAGATGGTATAGGTCGCACCTGTGTTGGTGTTGTCAGACCACGAGAGAGTTGCAGTGGAAGAAGTGATATTGCCACAGGCAAAGCTCGAGGGAACCACGCAAGTGGCGGGAGTGGCAAAGGTGACGGTAGCAACAATGGAACTGTCGTCAGCTGCGCAGTTGGCATACACACCGAAGGCATAGCTCGTCTCGGGAGTGAGACCCGTGATGGCAAAGCTGCCGGCACTGACACTGGAGGAAACCACGGTAGAGTCAGCCATATTGATGACCGTGTAAGTCGTAGTGCTGCTGTTGTTGTTGCTCCAAGACAATGTGGCACCATAAGGAGTCACACCCGAAACCGCGAGGTCGTTGGGCTTGTGGCAAGTCGTCAGGTCGCAGCCCTTCAGAGCCATGCGCACACGATACATGTAACGGGTCTTGCTGCTGCTGTAAGTATTTCCGGTCAAGGAATTGTTACCAGTCACTGGGTCGGGATTCTGACCGTCGCTATACCAAGCAATAGTCTTGTAGTCGCTGCAAGACGTGGTACTGAACTTGTACGAACTGCCGTCGTAGTCGTAACTGTTGTCGTCAACGATAAGCATCAAGTTGCTGGTGCCGTCGAAAACATAAGGAGTGGGCAGGACAATGTCGTTCCAGCCATAGCTGAAATTCATGCTGTCGCTGAAAATCTGCACAGCAATGGAAGAATCGAGCAAGTCGATGTCGCTGGTGCTGCTGAATGACGACTTAGTAGTAGGCTGCAGCCAGATGGTGACATCAGTCTTGTTCGTCATCGGCGAAGAATACATATAGTGTAAGCTGATGGTGTCGATACGCATCGGACCGCCAATCTCTGCTGCCTCAATGATGGTTTCAGTCAGAGTGTAATTATAATAATTGTTGACAGGAGTGTAGTAACTGCTACCCGTGCTGTCGCCGGTAATCCATGTGGTGGCAACGCATTCGGGAGTGTTAACAGTCACCTCGATGTCGTCAACAAACCAGTACCAGGCGGTGCTGTTGGGTGTGTGACGCAGGGCAATGGTGGCGGTGGCGGGAGCGGAAGCAAAGCTGACAACCTTGTTCTCGATTTCAGTAAAATCGCTGTAAGTGTAGGTCTCCAATGCAACAAACGAGTTGGCATCGGTGACATCGGTCACATAACCCACCGAGAAGGTGCCGCAGTTGCTGTTGGTAAAGCTCTCCGGACGAGTCCAGAAGGACATGGTCAGCGTGTTGGTGGGAGCATCCATTTCGGGAAGGGCAACTAGGTTGGAGGTGGCGCCGTTGAATCTGAGAGAGTAGTTGCCGCTATGGGCATAGGTGGTGCTGCTGTATTTGGCAGCAGTGCCGGCACCAATCTTAGTCCAGCAGTTGGGCAGGTTACCGCTCAGGTTGTCAAAGTCCTCAGTGTAGGGCAATGCGATGGCCTCGCACAATGTGGTGAAGGAAATTGGCGTTGAGAAATCGCTCTCGTCAGTGGCACTGCACACAGCCTTGACGCTGACACTATAGGTGGTGGAAGCCAGAAGGCCTGTCAGTGTGATGCTGTTGCCGGTAACGTTCATGGTGTCGTCGCCGCAAACCACAACGTAGTTGCTGGCATCGCCGGTCCAACTGATAGTGGCGCTATGAACGTCAACATTCGACGCTGCAACGTTCTGGGGAGTGAAGCAGGTGGGCAGAAGTGTCACCTGGAGGTCGTCAATGTAGTTATAGCTGTAATTATATGTATTAGTGGTGATGTTGTGGAAAGCAATGTACTGACCGTTGCCGGTGTAATTGTTAAGCATCACTTCTACGTACTCATATGCGGTGCTGGCATTGTTAATCGTGTCAACAGCCACGAAAGTGGTGGCATCTGTCGGGTCGCTCATCACGCCCACTTCCAGCTGGTATGCTGCAGCTGTCTGTTTGAGCCAGAACTTAAGCATCAGGCTATCGACGGGAGTGGTGAACATAGGCAGGGCCACATAACCGCGGTAATACATACGGAAACTGTAGCTGCCGCCATGGGCATTGCTGGTACCATAATAAACCTGTGGAGCCTGGGTCGAAGTCATCGACACGTCAGCCGGACCGATAGCCCAGCAACTGGGCATCTCGCCAGTGGTGGAAACAGTGCTGGTCGTGACATTCTCGAAATCGATGGCATACGGCACAGACAATGCCTCGCAAGGAGTGGTGAAATCCTCAAACGAGGAATACGCACTCTCGTCCGAAGCACTGCACACAGCCTTCACTTTTACATAATAATGGGTGGCAGGTGCGAGGCTGGTGAGCGTGACACTGTTGGTGCTGACATCAACCGAGGTAAGGAGATTGGTGTCGCTACCATAAACCACAGTGTAGTTCGCGGCATTGCCTACCCAGCTGATTGTGGCACCGGTGGTGGAGATGTTCGAAACATTCACGTGGTTGGGGGTGATACAGGAGGGGAGACGATCCACCTCGATATCGTCAAGGTAGTTGGAGCTGTAGGATGTTGTGCTGGAAGGTACGAGAATATTGTGGAAAGCAATAAACTGACCCGAGCCGGTATAGTTGTTAAACAATACCTCGTGGTACTCGTGGTTGACGGTGTTGGCCGTATGGATGGTGTCGATGGGAACAAAAGTACTTGCATCGTAGGGGTTATCCATCACACCCACTTCCAGCCAGTAGTTGGAAGCGGTCTGTTTCACCTGGAATTTTACCATCAGGCTGTCAACGGGAACATCGAAGATGGGCAGAGCCACATAGCCGCGATAATACAAACGCAGGCTGTAGCTGCCGCTGGTGGAATAAGAGGTGGCTGTACTATAATAAACTTGGGGAGACTGGGTAGCAGTCATCGACACATCCTTGGCACCGATAATCCAGCACGAAGGCATGGCACCGGTGGCAGCGGTAGTGCTCGTGGTGACGCTGTCGAAGTTCTCAGTGTAAGGTATTGCAGTGGGGGAGCAGGCAGTCCTGAATGTCAGGCTGGTTGGGAAACTGGTGTCGCCCACGCCGCAAATGGCGCGCACGCTGATGGAATATTCAGTGTTCGGGGTGAGGAACATCAGGTTGACATTCGTGTCGGACAGCATGGTCTCAGTATATCCCATGATGCCGGGAGTGATAGTGCCAATCCAGGCAGTTTCGTTGCCTGCAGGAGTGAAAGTGATGTTCGCAGTGGTGGAGCCGAAGTTATGCAGCGTAATAGCCGAAGGACTGGGGCAGGTAATCACAGGGCGAGTAAACGCATAATAGGTGTTGGGGCTCGGCCATGAACCGGAAGACCAAGTGGTGGAAGAGCCCGAAGTGAAGTGTGTAGCAGTGTTGTCGGAGGCAATGATCCATCCGTCGCCGGAATTGAAGCAAATACCCTTCTGGTTGGAAGTGGCGGGAGCCTGATTGGGGGCAACAGGGGCAAAAACGACCACGATGTTACCACTGGGATACATGTGCACCTGCCATCTGAATTGCTGTGAGCGGGTGCTCGAAGTGTACGTGCCAAGGCAGAACTCAACAACCAAGAGGCTGTCGTTGCTGGCATCGACGGTGTTTTGGGCGTACACGTAGTGAAGTGTGTCGACGTAATAGCCGTCGCACCCTAAGAAATTAATCTTCGGGTTGTTGATGCTGGAGTTAGCTGCACTGAAAGGCGTGAGGTAGTTTGCCGTGCCAGTCACCGTGGGACCCAGACGGAGGTTGCCGTCCGAATTCACCGAAAACTGGGTGAAACTACTGTTGGCAAACGGGAATGCAAACCCGATGCTCTGCACCGACGAATACTTACTGTCGGCGGTGCCCGACACCAGCAGGTTAGTGCTGTCGGTCACAGTAATCCACATGCTTTCATCAACGCCCGTGGAGTACGTGTAAGTCTCCAGCGATTGCGCATTTGCTACCCATCCGACACACATTGCCGCGATGAGCATTAAGCAACGTAAAAATGCTTTCATGTTTGTGTTTTTTAGTTATTAATTAAATGAATTGGTGTTTTTCTTGCGGATAATGCTGTTTTGAAAATGAAACAATCAGCCCTTATAATCGGGTAAGTCGTTGAATATAGTATGTTTTAGTCTCCTTTCTTGAGCGATGTGAATTGATTTTTGAAAAGACAAATATACGTTTTTTTTGTCAAACGGCAACTTTTTTTTCAAAAAAAAAGCGTGACAGCCCCCTCGCCGAGGCTGGCCGAAGATTTACATTTTCCACACTCGGGTGCCGCTTCCGGCAACGGCGCCACCGCGAAACAGAATCTTTTTGATTGTTTGAATGTTGAAAATTGAAAATTGCTGCCGCATTTATCGTTGTCCGTTGATAAGTTGAAAAGATTGCTTGATTGTCTGATTGCTTGATTGCTTGAGTGATTTGACCGCGCCAGCCACTCAAGCATTAACACATTCAAGCATTCACGCATTCATATCAACGTATCAACATATCAACAAAAACACAATCATGCAATCAGACAATCAATCAATAAACAACTACTCACACAATCAAGCAATCAAACAATCAGACAATGATGATGCGTCGTCATTTATTCGATCGTTATTCGCTCGTTTTCCACTCGTTTTCCGTTTCAGAAAGGGAAAACGATGGGAAACATATCGAAAAACGATAAGATAAAGAACGACGCAACATCGAGCCCAGAAGGCGCACAGAGTAACGTTGGGGACAAATATACGACACTATCGGTATGTTGGAGTAAGTTGACGAAAGGTGGCGTAGTCCCTCTCAGAATAAAACGTAACTTCCGCGCGAAGCGGCAAGCGACTCCGAAAACAACGTTGCTCCCCTATGGAAATAAGGGATGGAACTTGTTGGTAGAATAATAAACCACTCTTCTTCGAGGACAGGAGGGTGTGAGGGCTATGCGGTCTTGTTGAATCGCAGGGCGCACCAGCCCTCGCGGGTCTTGGTGGAGGTGAGTGTAAGGCCGAGCTCCTGCGCCCGCTGTTGTAGTGACGGCACGTCGCTCTCGTAGAACCCGCTCAGCAGCAGGGTGCCGCCGGGGGCGAGGACGGCGGCGTAGGCGTCCATGTCGTGCAGGAGGATGTTGCGGTTGATGTTGGCGATGACTATGTCGAAGGCCGGTGTCTGGCTTGATATTTGGTGACGGGCAGGATGCCCGTTGCCCTGCCGCAGCAGGTCGGCATCGCCTATGCGGACGGTGATGTCGGCATTGTTGCGCTGGATGTTCTCCAATGCGTTGTTATAGGCCCATTCGTCTATGTCTATGGCTTCTACGTATGCCGCTCCACGCATCTTGGCCAGGATGGCCAGCACGGCGGTGCCACACCCCATGTCGAGCACACGGCGGCCCTGCATGGGCAGTTCGGCAATGTGGGAGAGCATCATGTAGGTGGTGGGGTGGTGAGCGGTGCCGAATGACATCTTGGGCTCTATTTCAATCTCGCAGTCGGCGTCGGCGCGGTGGTCGTGGAAGGGTGCGCGCACCCATATCCTGCTGCCGTTGTCGGCCTCGACCAGCACGGGTTTGTGCTGCTTCTCCCACTCTTCGTTCCAGTTCTTGTCGGGCATTTCTTGAGTTGAAAGTTGATAATTGAAAGTTGAAAATTGTTGCAGGACGCTGATTTGATCTTGGAGCCAGTCGGGGTCGAACTGGTCGGTGGGGACGTAGGCTTTCAGGCCGTCGGGGGTTTCTACAAAGCTGTCGTAAGGGCCTTCGTTGCCCAGTGCATCGACGAGCAGGTCGCGAACAGGGTCGATGGGTGACAGGGTGAGGGTGACTTCGGTGTATTTCATAATGAATGTGTGGATTGCTTGATTGTCTGATTGCTTGATTGTTTGAGTGGTTTTTGATTGCTTAACGAATTGTGAATGGTGAATTGAATTATTGCTTGACTGCTCGATTCACTATTCACCATTCACAATTCAAGCATTCAGGAAATCATTCTAACACGTCTTGAACCAAACGCACTTGGCACAGATAGCTACATAAATCCGTATAGACCCCTAATGCGCCACCGTAAAAGCCTTCCACGATATAGGGTGATCCACCCAAGGCATCGGGATTTTTCATATATGACGATGTCCAATACATGGCACCTGTTCCCGGGCTCTTCACTTCAACTTGGTAGTTGTCCCCTGTGCAATAGTTGCTCCAGCCTCCACAGGGCAGAAACACTACGCCTTTGGCCTCAAGGACAGCCCAATCTGACAATGAAATCTTATTGGAATCCAACGGAGCCTCAGGACTGTTAATGTAGTTCAAGTTGTATGTGTTGGTATTCCAGTCGTCAGGAAGTAGGAGAAATCCGTACACCTCATTCACCTTGGCAAAGGCGAAGCGGCTGCCATTACGCTCATTGAGAATGTATTCCCATTCACTCTTGGTAAGCGTACGCCATAAGCCCGGACGATTGCCGCCATTCGAGATGGCATTGTATACGCCCCAGTCGGCATTGGCATTTTCACCCGTCAAATTGCCCATTGGACCAAACCCATAATCGATTTCGTATTGATAGGATGTCTCCTCCGAACCAATGTCGTAAGGATGATAGAAGAGGTTGCCGTTGTCCCAGCCACTGGCACCGAATCCGAAATAGTCTATCCAACCATCATAGGTCGATGAGACTAAGCTATTGGTGCTGCCTTCCACGTTGCCATAATGAACACCATAGCAATCAGACCCACCTATATAATTCCATTGGTGTTTGGCAAAACGCCATGTGTTGGTCGAGGCTTGATATTGCAGGTTGCCTTGCGAGAAATACACTTTGCCGCCATGGTCGTTGATAGTGAACAGGCCGTCAATGGCTCCTGTCGGGATAGTCGGTTCTTCGGGTGTGTCACCTCCTCCGGGTACAGGTTCTTCGGGTTTTGTGCAGCCTGCGGCAAAAACGACTGCCACTGTCAGCATCAGGATTGATGCGAATTTCTTGAATTTGTTCATTGTTAATAGTTTATTATGGTAGGCTCTAAAAATTAATATTTTTATTTTCTGGTTTAGGCGGAGAGCCCACATTAGCCGCTTCGCCAGAATTTGTCATCCTTTGATTGTCTGATTGTTTGAGGGTTTTAGGGTTTGAAGGATTAAGGGTTTAACACACTAATACCTTAAAACCTTTCTCCCATAAAACCTTAAAGCATTTACACATTCAAGCATTCAGGCAATAATTGTGTATATCTTCGGGGTATTCTACTTTTGTCAGGAAGAGGCCTTGCGGGGGCATGGAGACGCCGGCGGCGCAGCGGTCTTTGCGCTCTATGATTTCACGCAGGCCGTCGAGGGAGAGTTTGCCGCGACCCACGTCGAGCAGGGTGCCGGTGACGGAGCGCACCATGTTGCGCAGGAACCGGTTGCTGGTAATGGTGAAGACGAGCAGGTCGCCTTCCTGTGTCCAGCGGGCATGGGTGAGATGGCAGATATTGGTCTTGACCTGTGTGTGGAGTTTGGCAAAGCTGGTGAAGTCGTCGTATTGCATGAGGATTTCCGCTCCCTGGTTCATGAGGTCGAGGTCGGGGTGGAAGTATATGCGGCTGTAGAGCCCCTGCAGGAAGGGCAGCCGGCGGTCGCTGACGCGGTATTGGTAGGTCCGCGCCGTTGCGTCGAAACGTGCGTGGGCGTTGTCCTTAACGGGGAAGATGTCGTAGATGGCTATGTCGGCAGGCAGGAAGCTGTTGAGCTTGAAGACCAGATTGCCGGTGTCGGTGTTGTCGGGGAGGTCGCAGTGGGCGTAGAAGTCGGAGGCGTGGACTCCGGTGTCGGTCCGTCCGCACCCTACGATGGCGATGGGTTGGCGCAGCAGGGTGCCAAGAGCCTGCTCGAGGGTGAGCTGCACAGTGGGCAGGTCGGGCTGGGTTTGCCATCCGCAGTAGTTGGTGCCGTTGTATGCTAAGTGGATGAAGTACCTCATTTTTTTGATTGATTGTTTAAAAATTGAAAGTTGAAAATTGAAAAAAAAGAATGTGTGAATGTGTTAACGTGTTATTGTGTTAGTCCTTGGCACATCAAAGACTAACGAATTAACACATTTACGAATTAACGAAATCATTTCATTTTTCAATTTTCAACTTTTTTTGACTTCTTGAACTATTTGCCAGACCATCTGCTTTAGTTCCTGGATGAATTGGCGGGCGTCGTATTTGTGGGCTTCTATTTCGCGCAGTTTCTTCTCCCACTGGCCGGTGAGTTCGGCACTTTTGAGTAGGTCCTCGTGGATGAGGCTGATGAGCTGTATGCCTGTGTCGGTGGCTATGAGCGATTTGCGCTCTTTGCGTATGTAGTTGCGCTTGAAGAGTGTCTCGATGATGGCGGCGCGTGTGGAGGGGCGGCCTATGCCGTTTTCTTTGAGTGCGTCGCGCAGTTCTTCGTCGGTGACGGTTTTGCCGGCGGTTTCCATGGCGCGCAGCAGTGTTGCCTCGGTGTAGGGCTTGGGCGGCTGGGTCCACTTCTCGGTGAGGGTGGGGGAGTGGGGTCCCCGCTCGCCTTTTTGGAAGTCGGGCAGGGTCTTCTCTTCCTCCTGCTTTTTGTCGTCCTCGTCGGTGGCGGTGTTCTTGGCCGCATGCCCCCAGGCGAAGACGGCACGCCATCCGGGCTCAAGTATCTGTTTGCCTGATGTCTTGAATTCTATTTTGCCCCGTTTGGTTTTGCCGTCGGGGGCAGTTTCTTCGGTGTCCACTTTGCCGGTGACGGTGGTGGTGGCGAACTTGCAGTCGGGGTGGAAGACGGCTATGAAGCGGCGGGCTATGAGGTCGAAGACTTTCTTTTCGTTGAGAGTCATGTCGCCGTTGGCGGGGTTTGTGCCGGTGGGTATGATGGCGTGGTGGTCAGTCACCTTGGAGGAGTCGAAGACCTTTTTGCTCTTTTTGAGTTTGGTGCCCATAAGGGGCTGGATGATGGGTGCGTAGGGAGCAAGACCCTGCAGTATCTTGGGGCACTTGGGATAGATATCGTCGGGCAGGTAGGTGGTATCGACACGGGGGTAGGTGGTGAATTTCTTCTCGTAGAGGCTTTGTATGTAGCGCAGGGTTTCCTCGGCCGAGAAGGAGAACTTTTTGTTGCATTCCACCTGCAGGCTTGTGAGGTCGAAGAGCTTGGGTGGTGCCTCGGTGCCATTCTTCTTGCTGATGGCGGTCACCTCGAAGTCTCGGTCTTTTATCAGGTCGAAGGCTTTGCGCCCTTCTTCCTCGCTGGTGATGCGTCCGCGGGAGTTCTTGTCGGAGTCTTCGTCGTCGTTGTCGGCCTGTTTGAGGGTGAAGAGTGTGTCGCGGTAGACGGTGGAGAGCACCCAGTATTGCTCGGGCTTGAAGTTCTTGATTTCCAGCTGGCGGTTTACTATCATGGCCAGTGTGGGGGTCTGCACGCGACCGATAGAGAGTACCTGCCGCTGGGCCTGCCGGTATTTGAGTGTATAGAGGCGGGTGGCGTTCATGCCTAAGAGCCAGTCGCCTATGGCACGGCAGAGACCCGCTTCGTAGAGTGATTGGTAGTCGTCCTGCGGCTTGAGGTTGGCGAAGCCTTCGCGGATGGCCTCGTCGGTCATGGAAGAGATCCACAGCCGCTGCACAGGGCAGTGGGGTTGCGCTTTCTGCATCACCCATCGCTGGATGAGTTCGCCCTCCTGCCCGGCATCGCCGCAGTTGATGATGCCGTCGGCTGCCTGCATGAGACGCTGTATGGTGCGGAACTGTTTCTCGTAGCCCTCGTTGTTGATGAGTTTGATGCCGAAACGTTCCGGTATCATGGGCAGGGTGTCCATTTCCCACGACCGCCACCAGGGGGAGTAGTCGTGGGGCTCTTTGAGGGTGCAGAGGTGCCCGTAGGTCCAGGTGACTTGATAGCCGTTGCCTTCCATGTAGCCGTCGTGGCTCACGGTGGCACCCAGTATGCGGGCTATGTCGCGCGCCACAGAGGGCTTTTCGGCAATGCAGACTATCATAGAGAAGTATGAGTTAAGAATTAAGAACTAAGAAGTTGGAGTAAGAACTATGAGTTAAGAAGTGTTGCCGTACCCGGAACGTCTTAGCTCTTAGTTCTTATTTCTTACTTTAGCATAATGACGAAAGGCAGACGGGCTTGCAGGGGCTCCATCGTTGCCCATTGTTCCAGTTCGCTGTAGAACGGAATGACGGCGTTGAGGCGGGCGCGGATTTCCTCTTCCTGTCCTTCTTCTATGCGGTTCATCAACTGTTCCCACAGGCTTTTCTTGGCGGGATAGGTTTTAATGCTGCATTTGTCGTAGTCCACACCGGCCTCCTCGGCGGCGATGTGGAGAGCCAGCGGCAGACCTCCAAGGGTGTCGACCAATCCCAGCTCTTTTGCCTGCAGGCCAGTCCATACGCGTCCACGGGCGATGCTGTCGACGTATTCGCGGGTCAGTCCGCGTCCGTCAGCCACACGCTGGGTGAAGGTGATATAGAAGTCTTCGACATTCTTCTGCATCATGGCCCGTGCGGCAGGGGAGAGGGGACGGTAGAGCGAGAGGCCGGTGCTGTTGCTGTTGGTCTGCACGGTGTCGGTGGTGATGCCCAGGCGTTGGCGCAGGAGTGTGCCCACTTCGGGCAGGGTGGCAAATACGCCAATGCTGCCTGTGAGGGTGGTGGGGTGAGCGACGATTTTGGTGCCGAAGCATGAAATCTCGTAGCCTGCACTGGCGGCTAAGGCACTCATGGAGATGATGACAGGTTTCACTTTCTTGGCTTCAATCACGGCGTGGGTCATCGACTCGGAAGCCGTCACAGCGCCTCCCGGAGAGTTCACGCGCAGGACGATGGCTTTCACTTTGTCGTCCTTGGCAGCTTCGGTGAGGGCCTGGACAATGTCGTCGCCATAGACGGCTGTGGCGGTGCCGGTGCTCTTGCCGGGGACCACATCGCCTTCAGCATAGATGATGGCGATGTGGGAGTTTTTGGACTTCTTTTCCAGGCTCTCTGCATAGCGTTTGGCCTTGACGATTTTGCTTACCCCGTATTGGGCTTTGAGGTGGTTCTTTATGTCCTGTGCAAAACATAGGGTGTCAACGAGTCCGGCTTTCTGGGCCTGGTCGGGCAGAAGGCCTGTGAGGCTGTCGGCCACACGGGAGAGGTGTTCGGTTGTGAGGCTCCGGTTGGCGGCCATGGTGGAAAGTGCATATTGCCAGGTGCTGTTGATGTAGGAACGGATTTGCTCGCGGTTGGCATCGCTCATGTCGGTACGGGTATATACTTCGCCGGCACTCTTGTAGGCACAAGAGGTGGGACGTATCAGCTCCATGTGCACGCCCAGTTTGTCGAGCAGCCCTTTGTAGAACATCACTTCGGCACCCAGACCGCGGAAATCGATGGCTCCGGAGGGGTGTACGGCAATGGTATTGGCGGCGGTGGCCAGGAAGTATTCGGGCTGGGAGTAGGCCTCGCCATAGGCTATGACAGGCTTGTCGCAGTTGTTGTGGAAGGTTTTCAGGGCTTCCTGTAGCTCCTCGGCCTGTGCCCAGCTGAGGTCGCTGCCGCCGAGGTGGAGGTAGAGAGCCTTGACACGCTCGTCGGTGGCGGCATTTTCAATGGTGCCGAGCAACTGAGACAGGCTGGTTCCTGTTCTGTCGCTGAAGAGGGACATGAGTTCGTTGGGCTCTGACTCGGACACGAGACCTGTGATGTTCAGCTCCACGGCCATGTTGGAACCGACAATGGGTGTGGAGCTGTTCGATGCACCGCTGATAAGCGATACCATCATAATCATCATGAAGATGAACGAGATTATGCTGAGTGCAGCAGCGGCAATGATGAAACCCACAGCCGAGGCAAGCATTGTCTTGCCAAATCCTAACGGCTTGGGGTCGTTCTTTGTGGTAGGTGTTGTCTCCATTGTATTTATGTGCTTTTTTGTTACAGAAAAGATTTGCAAAAGTACTAATTATTTCCCAATTGAAATCTTTTTTGGAACAAATTCTTCCGATACGCTTTTTTGTCCTGTTTGTATCAATCACGCTTTGCGTTTGTTTGTATTTCGTATTTTTTTTGTATTTTTGTACCCGCAATTTTTTGCCCCGGTGTCTTTCAGAATATTTGTAAGACATTGTGGCTAATTGCCCTATAAATATATTGTTTTTGTAAAAAATATAACTTGATGAGAAAGTTTTACTATATTTCCAGCCTTTTGCTGCTGTTGTCGGGAGTGACGGGCGGTGCTGCCAAGGCCAATGATTTTTGGATGCCCGGGCGATATGGAATGGGAGATGTCCTGACGGACACCCTCGTGCAGTCGGTGTGCGATTCGGGTTTCTTATGGAGGGGTACGGTCTATCAAACCTCGGGTGTATACAAAGACACCGTGTTCGATGCCCTTCCGGGGGTGGACAGTGTGTATGTGCTGTCGCTCACGGTGAACCATTCAAGCACGCGAGTGGTGACGGCTGCAGACTGCGACATGTTCTATTGGCATGGGGTGACCTATACGGAAAGTACCAACACACCGACGTATGTGACCCGAAATGCTGTAGGCTGCGACAGTGTGATAAACCTGCACCTCACCCTGTGGCATGGCACCCACGAGGTCTTTAATCAGCATGTGTGTGAAAGGTATATGTGGCAGGGCTACGAGTTTACCCAAAGTGGAGAATATATCTTTGACTATATCAACGACGACGGATGCCCGAGCACGGACACACTGCATCTGACAGTGGATGTCCCAGCCAACGTTGCCTATCATGCCGTGGCTTGCGATTCCTACAGTTGGCATGGACAGAACTATACTGCCAGTGGAACGTACACATTTGAGTATACCCCCGATGGTTCGGTATGCACGAATGTGGATACACTTTATTTGACCGTCAACCACAGCAACACTGGGGTAGAAATTCAGACAACTTGCGATGAATATACTTGGCATGGTGTGGTGTATACGGCATCCACCACGGAGCCAGTCTTTACAGAGCAGAATGCTGCCGGATGTGACAGCGTGGTTACA
>CADAQX010000005.1:138522-139974 GCA_902790215.1 uncultured Bacteroidota bacterium
CGTGGTTACACTGAACCTGACTGTTAACTACAGCAATACTGGGGTAGAAACTCAGACAGCCTGCGATGAATATACTTGGCATGGTGTGGTGTATACGGCTTCCACCACCGAGCCAGTCTTTACAGAGCAGAATGCTGCAGGGTGTGACAGCGTGGTTACGCTGAACCTGACCGTTAACTACGGCACGCACGACAGCTATAACCAGAGTGCCTGTGATGTGTATACATGGCACGGTGTTGACTATACCGAGAGCGGCGTGTACACCTATGGCTACACCAACGCCGACGGCTGTGCCAGCACAGACACCCTGCACCTTGACATCAGTACACATGATGCCACTGCATACCATATCACGGCCTGTGATGAATACCACTGGAACGGGCAGACCTATACAGCGACAGGCACATACACCTACGACCACAGCCAGATGGCACGACGTATACTGCCAGCACCAACACCCCCACCTACATCGAGACGAATGCCGTAGGATGTGACAGCGTGGTAACCCTGAACCTCACTATCAACTACAGCAACACCGGCACAGAGGTTCAGACAGCTTGTGAAGAATACACATGGCACGGCTCCACCTATACAGCCAGCACCAACACCCCCACCTACACAGAGCAGAATGCCGTAGGATGTGACAGTGTTGTGACTTTGAACCTGACCGTTAACTATGGCACGCACAACAGCTATAACCAGAGCGCCTGTGATGTGTATACATGGCATGGTGTTGACTATACCGAGAGCGGAGTGTGACCTATACAGCGACAGGCACATACACCTACGACCACAGCCAGCCTGGATCTTCCTGCACCAATGTTGATACCCTGTACCTGACCATTAACAACAGCAACACCGGCACAGAGACACAGACAGCCTGTGACTCATACACCTGGCATGGTGTAACCTACACCGCCAGCACAACAGAGCCCCAGTACACCGAGACAAATGCCGCAGGATGTGACAGCGTGGTAACCCTAAACCTCACTATCAACTACAGCAACACCGGCACAGAGACCCAGACAGCCTGTGAAGAATACACATGGCACGGCACGACTTATACTGCCAGCACCAACACCCCCACCCCCCACCTATACCGAGACAAATGCCGCAGGATGTGACAGCGTGGTAACCCTGAACCTCACTATCAACTACAGCAACACCGGCATAGAGACCCAGACAGCATGCGACACCTACACCTGGCATGGCACCACCTATACCACCAGCACCACTGCACCCCAATACACCGAGACGAATGCCGCAGGATGTGACAGTGTGGTTACCCTGAATTTGACCGTCAACTACAGCAACACCGGCATAGAGACCCAGACCGCATGCGACACCTACACATGGCATGGCACGACTTATACCGCCAGCACCAACACCCCCACCTACATCGAGACGAATGCTGCAGGGTGTGACAGTGTCGTGACCTTGAACCTGACCGTC
>CADAQX010000006.1 GCA_902790215.1 uncultured Bacteroidota bacterium
GGTGCTTTTCACCAAATGGAACCAGTTCCCCGCTTCCGGATGTTTAGAATAAATCAAGGCTTGCTTATCCTTCCACTCCCTGACAATGGACGTGTCGCACTTGGGGAAACCGGACAATTCATTAATCTGTCCTATCTGTCCACGGACAGAGGACACTCCTGCCATGACAAAACACAGCAGCAACACCCTTTTCGTCGAAAATAAACTTGTTTTCATCAGCATTTCATTATGTATATTGTTAATTACTAATTTTATACACAAAAAAAAACACACTTAATGCACATTACAAAAATACAACTAAGATTTCTTTTTTGCAAATAATATTTCTTTTTTTGCAAAAAAGAAGGTAACCCCAAATCGGTCGTCAGGGTTTATGCCAGATTAGTATTTGTTTCGAGCAGATTGGCCGCATCGCTGGCGAAGGCGTAGCGGGCTACGACGAGACAGAGATGTGGACAAGATGCCGAAAGAAATGCTGATATGGCATAAACAGACCTGAAAAAACGAGAAAGGATATAAAAGTCGGCCTAATGACCGATTTGGGGTAAGGGCAGACATCCCAAAACTTACGATAGCGTGCCTTTGGCACGCAGGTCAGCAGGTATGGCTGTGGCAGTGCGAGGCGGGGGTCTCCAACTCTAGAGTACTGTGGGCTATGCCTTCGGTGCGGAGCATCTCTTTCAGCCTGTAGGTGATGTCGTCCAAGCGGCTGCTGTCGGCAATCACCACATGGGCAGTAAGCGCCGTCTCGGTGGTGCTGATAGACCAGATGTGCATGTGATGCACCCCCTCGACGCCCTCAACGTCCTGCATCATGTCCGCCACAGCATCGGGGTCTATCCCCTCGGGCACTGCATCGACACTCATACGCAGGCTCTCGGAGAGCAGCTGCCACGTGGACACCAGTATTACCGCAGCGACAACAAGGCCGATGACGGGGTCGATAATCGTCCACCCGGTATGGGTGATGACTATGCCCGAAACCACTACACCCACAGAGACCAGCGTGTCGGCCAGCATGTGGAGGAAAGCCCCGCGGGCGTTGATGTCGTGCTGTTTGCGCGAGAGCAACCAGGCCGTGAAGCCGTTGACAACGATTGCTGCCGCCGCCGTCCACGTGACGAGCAGACCATTGACCGGCGCAGGATGTGAGAATTTGTGGACACTCTCCACCACTATGCCACCCACAGCCACAAGCAGGATAATGGCGTTGAGCAGCGATATGAGTATCGAGCTCTTGCGGTAGCCGTAGGTGAAACGCTTGGTGGCATGGGTCTTCGACAGCCTGAACGCCACCAGGGCCAGCAAGAGGCAAAATACATCGCTGAGGTTGTGGCCCGCGTCGGAAAGCAACCCCATGGAATTGCCGGTAAACCCCGCCACAGCCTCGGCGGCTACAAAGAGCAGGTTGATGACTATGGCCACAAGATATGTGGTGCCCATTTGCTGCACTTCGGCCGTGCCGTGATGGTGATGGTGGTGATGGGCGTGGCCGTGATGAATATGATTTTCTTTGTCTTGCATAATCTTGTGTTTTTCTGTTTTCAAGTGCAAAATTACATTGTTGTGCACATGCGGACAATCCTTATTTTTGGTGATTTTACTTTGTCTTGCATAATCTTGTGTTTTTCTGTTTTCAAGTGCAAAATTACTAATTTTTTTGCACACCTCAAAAGTGAGAAACTTTTGAGGAGGCCTTGACAGGCCAGCAATGGCGGGGCATTGCTTTCTCCGCATCGCTATCGAAGGGCGTTCACTGGACGCCCTTCTTCACGCAACAATAACGTAACATTTTTTTAACCGAAACGCAACCCACGGGTGGCGGCAGTGTGGTATCTTTGCATTTTGCAAAATTGAATCTATCAAACAAAAAAAGACATGGGATTTACTGACATTCTGATTATTGTCATCAACTTTGCCGGTGCAGTGGCTGTGTTCCTTTTCGGCATGAAGCTGATGAGCGAGGGTTTGCAGAAGTTTGCCGGCAACAAGCTGCGCCTTGCAATGGGCAAAATGACGGGCAGCACTACGAGGGGCATTGTGACGGGCGCGGCAGTGACAACTCTGATCCAGTCGTCGTCGGCCACCACGGTGATGGTGGTGTCGTTTGTGAACGCAGGGCTGCTGACGCTGAGCGGAGCCGTGGCGGTGATTATGGGAGCCAATATCGGCACCACAGTGACGGCATGGCTTATCACGCTGCTGGGTCTGGGCGAAAGCGGCGGCGCGTTCAGCCTGCCGATGCTTTTCGGCGCCATTGCCCTGGCGTTCCTGTTCTCCAAACGCGACCGGCTGAAATCCATAGGCGAGTTTGTGATAGGTCTGGCTCTGCTGCTGGTGGGCATGGGCTTTCTGCAGCAGGCCATGCCCAATCTGGAGCAGTATCCTGATGCCCTGGAGGCTCTTGCCACCCTGTCGGGCTACGGCTTCTGGTCTATCCTTATCTTCGTGGTTGTAGGAGCGTTGCTCACCTGCATCGTCCAGGCTTCGGCGGCAGTGATGGCCATCACGCTGGTGATGTGCTACAACGGCTGGATAGGGTTCGACGCCGCCGTGGCCTTGGTGATGGGTCAGAACATCGGCACCACCATCACGGCCAACCTGGCAGCCATGGTGGCCAACACCAACGGCAAACGGGCGGCACGCGCCCATCTGGTGTTCAACGTGGTGGGCGTGATACTGACGCTCATCGTCTTCCGCCCGGTGCTGAACCTGATTGCCGACATGACCGTGGGGCTGACGGGCAGCAATCCCTACACTGCCGTGGGTGCCGAGGGCTACAAGCCCACGGCCATCCCGATGGCCCTGTCGCTGTTCCACACGTTCTTTAATGTGGTGAACACGCTGATACTGGCTTGGTTCATCCCCGTCATCATCCGCATTGTGGAGTGGATGGTGAAGGAGAAGCCCGAGGACGAGGAATATACCTACCGTCTGAAATACATCGGCGGCAGCTGGACCAACACCCCCGAGCTGAACATCCAGGCGGCAGAACGCGAGATTGCCGAGTTCTCGAAACGGGTGCTGCGCATGTACACGTTCCTGCCCGCGCTGCGCACAGCCAAGGACGACGACGAGTTTGACGCCACGGAGAAACGCATTGAGAAATACGAGGAGATTACCGACCGCATGGAAATGGAAATCTCGCAGTTCCTCACCCACATCTCGGAAGGCGACATGTCGCACGAGGGTTCCCAGCGCATCAGCGCCATGCTCTGCGTGGTGGACAACCTCGAAAGTATGGGCGACACCATCTACCAGATTGCCGCCACCCGCAAGAACAAGCGGGAGGCCGCCGTGCACTTCGACCAGCACCTCAACGACAACCTGGAGCAGATGACCCGGCTGGTGCAGCACGCCCTCGACATCATGAACGACAACCTGAACGGCGACTACAACCGCATAGACCTGACCGACGCCACCGCGGCAGAGACGGAAATCAACCAGTTCCGCGACCAGCTGCGCGAGGAGCACCTCAACGCCTTGAAGAAGGGGAAATACGACTTCGCCATAGGCAATGCCTACAGCAGCCTCTATGCCCTTTACGAAAAACTGGGAGATTTCGTTATCAATGTCAGCGAAGCACTAACAATTAAATTCAAATGAAAGATTGCTTGATTGTCTGATTGCTTGATTGTCTGAGTGATTATTGATTGCTTGATTGTCTGATTGTTTAATTGTTTGAGTATTTTATCACTCAAGCATTTACACATTCAAGCATTCAGGCATTAATTCCAGCATTTACACATTCAAGCATTCAAGCAATAATATATTACAATTAAAAATCCTAATGCAAAATTACGACACCACCATCAACTGTCCAATAACCATTGTTAGTGATTTTGTGCAAAAAAAACGCATCACATACTATAATCAGCTTTTGTGCGTTATCAGAGAAAAACGCTATGAAATTACGTATGCCTTTCCTTTTCTGCTTGGCTGTGTTGATTTGCGGGGTATCGGTTGCTCACGCCCAAAACGACTGGCTTACCGTCTATATGGTCGATGGTCAGACCATCCAGATTGACGGAAACCAATACCCATACGGAACTGTTCGAAATAATGGAGATGCAGATGGCACCTGTCCCAATAATTTCAATGGATATGCAGTAATCAGTGTGGACTCTGGAATGGCAATACACCTATACGGCCAATATTCTTTTAGAAACCTCAACGGATGGATTACCATTTGGGATGGCGACACCAATGGCATACCGCTCAGTTGGAGGCTCACCGGAATCGGGACACTTAACGTCACTTCCACCAGTGGCAGAATAACCATCAGGGCTCAGACGGGTACCGGCAATTTAGAACATTGCGGCTTCTTTTTCCACTATGCCGTTGCCGATCCTGACAGCTGCGCCAGTGTGATTGATTTGGCAGTAGATGATGCCTGCTGCGACTGTGAGCCCATGGAATACCAATTATACTGGCGATACAACTGGCAACCCCACCACTGGGAGGTGGAGTATGGCCCGCACGGCTTTGAATTGGGCAGCGGTACAGTCGTGGAGGTGGATGCAAACCAATGTGTTTTCAACCTCACCGAGCTTGAGTTTAACAGGTTGCTGCAACCTAACACTATATATGATTTCTATGTGCGCTCGGTGTGTGAAGACGGTTTGTATGGCGAATGGGACTCGGTGAGTTACCACACATACTGTGCCAGGGTGGATTCCATTACAGCATTGGAAGAGGATGTCACGGTCACTCCTGACGGGCTTTTAGCGGGCTACAAGGCAACATGGCGCGACACCACCGACACAAGGCGGTGGTTTGTGTATTATCATCGGACAGGTTCAAATCCTTTTTGGGACAGTCCGTGCAAGTCTGCCTATGTAGACACGCCTTTGTATTGTTTTCCACCGCTTGCACCAAACATTCAATATTCATTTGTTGTGCAGTCCCTGTGCGATGGCTCAGGTGGCATTAAGCAATGGATTTACTTTACTACGGCGGATGTCGGCATCAACGAGACAGATGCTACAGACCTGTCGGTCAGTCCCAATCCCGCAGTTGGTCATTGCGTGGTAAGTCTTCCCGACAGCATGTCTGCCGAGTTAAAGCTGTATGGCTCCGACGGCCGTCTGTTGCAGACTGCTGCATACCACGGTGTTCCTGTCGAGTTGCAACTGCCCTCGCAAGGTGTATTCCTGCTACAAGCCACTACCGAAGCCGGCACAGTGACACGGAAGATTATTAACAAGTAACCCTATGGCTATTTTTTCGCATTGTCTACCTATTTGTTCTCTGACGGTGCTTTTGGTGGGCAGATGTACTTTGCCATCCATTCCTAACGAGGGAGGCGACACGGTTTCCATCCCATCAAACCTGGAGATTCCCGCTTACGGCACGGAGGAACACATCATCGAGTACAACGGTTTCACGGTCTCCTACAACCACACCACGCTGGTGCCGAACTGGGTGGCCTACGAACTTACCGCCGAGGAACTGGAGGTGAAATACGACAGCCGCAGCTCCAACTTCAGCCGCGACCCCAATCTGAGGGGGAAACAGGCCTCGCGCGAGGACTACTCCCACAGCGGCTGGGACAAGGGCCACATGGCTCCCAAGGCCGACCTGCGATGGAGCGAAAAGAGCTATTGGCAGAGCCATTATTTCCCCAACATCTGCCCCCAGAACCACCAGCTGAACGGCGGCGACTGGAACACGCTGGAGAAAACCGTGCGCCGCTGGGCAAGGCAATACGGCCGGGTGTGGATAGTGTGCGGCCCGGTGTTCGACTCATGCCGCCACGGCACCATCGGGCAGGCTCAGGTGCATGTGCCCGACGCTTTCTTCAAAGCATTGCTTGTCCACGACGGGAAAGAGTACCGCGCTGTGGCATACATCATGCCCAACGAGGGCAAGCACCATCCGCTGCGCCACTATGCCTGCAGCGTTGACCAACTGGAGGAGTTGATAGGTCGGGACTTGTTCCCTGCCTTGGATGACGAAACCGAGGCCAAGGTGGAAGCCTCGGTGAGGGGGATTGATTAGCCCTGGCCGCCGCCCGATTCCTCGGTGGCGCCGGTCTTGGCACGGCTTTCCAGCTCCATCTTGCCAAAGCGCAGCGTGAGGCCGAAGGTGATGTAGCGGCTGTTCCATTTGTTCTGGCTGGTGGTGCTCATATAGGGGTTCTCGGTAGTTGAGCCCCATCCATTCCAATTGAAGATGTCGTTGCAGTTGAGGTAGAGCGACAGCTTGCGGTCGAAGAAGTCGGCGCTGGCTCCGAGGTTGATGCCCTTGCGGGGTTCGCTGATGTACATCAGGCTCCAAGGGCTGATGGCACGGCTGCTGTAGTCGCCCGACACGAAGAGCTCCACCTTGTTCCACACCTTGGTCCACACTTTCAAGCGCACATTCCACGAGGGCATGCCTTTCTCCACCCACTCGTCGGGACGCACCTGCAGGTTGTACCACCTGTAGGCCACGCCGCCGTTGAGGCGTACGTTGAAGAAACCCGAGGGACGGTACATGACGTTGAAGTTGAGGTCGGCCTGCCGAGTGTCGCCTACATTGTAAGGCTTGGTGTACGACACAACTCTCCCGAAGAAATCGACATAGCGGGCATCGGGCAACGAGCCGCGCTTGTCCGCCTCGGCCCTGTAGGTGGCCGAAACGCCCACGGAGCCGAATTTCTCAAAATACTTGTTCCACGAGGCATCGACATTGTGGGAATAGGAAGGTTGCAGCAGCGGGTTTCCCGTTGAGTAGCTCTCTATGCCGAAGTTCTCATACCGGCTCAAACTCTCGGCATTGGGCTTGTTGGTGTGCATGGTGTAGCCGAGGCTGAAGTTGTGCATGTCCTTGGTGCGGTAGCTGAGGTGCACGGAGGGCGAGGCGGTGAAGTGATGCACGGCCGTGTCATACTCCGGAAGACCGTCGTGGCTGGAAGAGCTGTAGGCATATCTGCCACGCAGACCCAGTTTCATGGTAAAGTTGCCCCACTTGCGGCGCCAAGTCAGGTAGGCCGACACATCGCGGTCGTGGGTGCGGCTGCTGTCGGAGCGCAGGATGTCGCAGTAGTAGTTGCCGTCGGCATCCATGGTATCGCGCAGATACAGTTCGTATCCCCCGCCCATACCCAGATCCAGGCCTGTCTCTATTTCGCCCTGCTCGCTGTAGGGGTATGAGTAGTCGATACCTATGGAGCCATTGCCGCTCAAGTCGTTCGAGGCTATCTGGTGGTCGTAGTTCATTTGGGGCTGGTAATCATAATGGCGCCAACTGGTTTCGTTGCGTTTCCACGACCACCAGTTGCCATCGAGGTTGATAGAATACTGATGCCCTTTCTTGTCGAACTTGTGGGTGTACCACAGCCCGCCGAAACCGCCGTTGTTGCTGCCGGAGGATTGCGAACCTGCGAGATAGCTCATATTATGCGGCGTGCCGACGATGTCGTAGTCGGTGCGCGTCGTGGTGTCGTCGGTCTTGTCATTGCTGAAGCTTGGATAGGTGCCAAACCAGCCGCTGATGCTGTTCATCGAGTCAAACTCATAGCTGGCGTTGAGGTTGCCCCAGATATTGTGGTGCCACGAACGGGTGCCCGAGTGGTTCTGCCATTCACGTGCGGGATGGAGACTGTCGTACATCATGACTCCAGTTGACTGTCCCGCGCGTTTCCAGTCCGACCCGCTATAGCTGAGGTAGGCGCTGATGTTGAACTTCTCGTTGCTATAGACATACGACACCCACGGCGAGATGGAGGGGCGCGACGACCCGTTGGCGCCGAAGCTGACAAAGGAGTTCTTCAGCATCCGCTGGTTGGTGACGATGTTCACCACCGGGCCTTCGGAGCCATAGCGCGCCGAGGGGTTCTTGATGACCTCGATGCGGTCGATGCTGTTGGCCGGAAGGGTTTTGATGTACTGTTTGAGGGCTTCGCCTTCCAGGTGCGAGGGGCGGTCATTAATCCACACTGTCACCGACGAGCCGTTGAGGGTCACGTTGCCCTCTACATCGACTTCCACGCCGGGGGCGTTCTGCAGGGCGTCGCTGGCGTTGCCGGTCTGGATGCTGGCGTCCTCGCTGACATTGTAGAGGTCCTTCTCGCCATCGACGGCATACATCGGTTTCTTCTCCACAATCTTCACCACGTCGAGGAGCATGGCCCCTTCGGTCAGCACCGTGGTGCCCATGTCAATCTTGCCGAGCCCCGTGGGGCCGCCGTCGCGTGTGTTCGGCACCGCCACAAACACCGTGCCGTAGCCCATGGCCGAGATGCGCAGCACCGTGGCCACAGTGTCGTTATTCAGACTGTAAACCCCTTTGTCGTCGGTCACCGTGCCGCGCACAAACGTGCTGTCGTCGGCACGCAGCATGGCAATGTTGGCATACATCACCGGCTGACGGTCCTTCTCGTTGATTAGCTTCCCAGTCACAATATGTTGGGCGCCACACACGGTGGACACCACTGTGAACATGATAATTAGCAATAATTTCCGCGTCATAATAAGAAAATTTAGAAGATTGCTTGAAAAAGTTGAGAGTTGAAAGTTGAGAGTTGAGAATTATCCGGGTGCGGCAGCAACTTTCAACTTTCAATTTTCAATTTTCAATTCGTCAAGCAATCATTGTCAGCTGTTCATGGTCTGCTCTATCTCGGCAACGGTCTTGGGGATGGGTTTGCCCAGCACCCGGCAGCCGTCGGCGGTGACGAGGATGTCGTCCTCGATGCGGATGCCGCCGAAGTCTTTCCACTTCTCCAGCTCGTCGAAATTGATATAGTCTTTGTTGGTTCCCTGGGCGTTCCACTGGTCGATGAGTGCGGGGATAAAGTAGCAACCGGGCTCGTCGGTGATGACAAAGCCGGGCTGCAGACGGCGGCCGCAGCGCAGGCTGCCCAGGCCGAACTGGCTGCTGGGGCGTGTCTCGTCGTCGTAGCCTACGTTGATTTGGCCGTAGTTCTCCATGTCGTGCACGTCGAGGCCCATCATGTGGCCGAGGCCGTGGGGCATGAGAAGGCTGTGGGCGCCGTTGGCCACGATGTCGTCGAGGTTGCCCTTGAGGATGCCAAGGTCTTTGTAGCCTTGTGCCAGGATGCGACTGGCGGCGGTGTGCACCTCCTGATAGGTGATGCCGGGGCGGGTAACACGGATGGCCTCGAGGTTGGCGTTGAGGACAATCTCGTAAATAGCCTTCTGGCGAGCATCGAAACGGCCTCCCACAGGCACCGTGCGGGTGATATCGGAGCAATAGCTCATCTCAGTTTCGCAGCCTGCGTCCATGACGAGCATGCGGCCCAGTTCGAGTTTGTGGTTGTGGTTGTGGTTGTGAAGTGTTTCGCCGTGGATGGTCATGATGACGGGGAAGGAGACGGGGCCGTTGCCTTTCCATGCCTCGCCCTGCATGAAACCTGCCAGCTCGTACTCGTAACGGCCGGGCATAGCCATCTTCATGGCCCCGACATGCATGTTGTAGGCGGTGGCGATGGCCTTTTCGATTTCGGCTATCTCTTCGTCGCTCTTGATGCTGCGTTGCTTGACACAGGCCAGGATAAGCTCCATGGAGGCGTAGTTCTTGACGGCGTCGAACTTGTGACCCAGCAGCACACTGAGCTGACGCTGGTTGTCGGCACGGTAGGGCGGCAGGTAATGGATGCGGCGCGCCTCGCCGATGGTCTTGTTGCAGAGGGTCTGCAGGGCAGCGAGGTCACCGCTGTTCGCCACACCCACGCTGGCGGCCAGTTCCTTGACGCTGGGCAGGGGGCCTGTCCAGATGACATCGTCGATGTCGTAGTCGTTGGCGAAGACATAGTCTTTGCCATTGTCACAGTCGAGCACACCTACCAGGTCTTCGCGCTGGAGGCCGAAGAAATAGAGGAAGGTGCTGTCCTGACGGAACCAATAGGTGTTGTCGGGGTAATTGCAGGGTGCTTCGTGGTTGCCCTGGATGATGATAAGCCCGTGGCCTACGTCCTTGCGCAGCTGTTCACGACGGGCGATATAAGTCTCTTTTTTGAACATGTTGATATATTTTTAGTTATTCATTTCTACCCAGTTTAATTAGTGAAATCACCATAAAGAATAACGGATTAAACACGTTTTTATTATTTACAAGTTTAATGTACGAAACCTTTTCCTGGGTTTCAATGTTATGTATCGTCTTGACGCGGACGATGTAGGCTCCTGAAGGGACGCGATTTTCAACCATATTGATGAAAAATCAGTCATACGTTATATAAGAGCGAATTTTAATTCTTAAATTCTTAATTTCCAAAGGTGTGTGATTGATTCAGTAGTAGGAGTGTGTTGTATCTTTTATTTCCGGCCGTATTGTTTCATGAGGCGGAAGGTGAGTTCTCGGCCGTCGGCGGTGGTGACGGTGAGGAGGTAGGCGGCAGGGGGACGGCTGGTGAGGTCGAGGGTGTAGCGGTCAGGGCCTGTGGGGGTGAGCACCACCTCTTCGCGGCGGCCCTGCATGTCGGTGAGCCACGCGGTGACAACGCCGTCGTGCGACTGCAGTGCACTGCCGCTCACTTTCATGTTGTAGCGTTGGTGGTAGGGGAAGCGGCAGGTCTCATATTGCGGGAAGGGAGCCCCCGGGCTGGTGTAGAGCACCATATCCACGTCGCTGGTGTCGCTTGGGCGCGGCCGTTGGTACGGCAGTGGCGGTGCGGGCGGTATTTGGGCGAGGTCGATGGTCACCTTGCCGCTTGTGGGGTTGGGGTATGCCTTGGCCTGACCGTCGGCGGTGACGGTGGCGATGCCGACGTTGCCCACGGTGAGCAGGCGTTGCACCGGCTCGGCGGGGAAGTACTGGTAGTCGCCGTCCTGCGTGGCGGTGAGCCATGCGTAGCCGTCTGCCACAAGGTGCAGCCTGTCGCCCTCGGCGTAGGCAATGGTGCTGTCGCTACTGGTGTACGACACGGGCAGCCCGCTGGTAGCGGTGGCGGTGAGCGTCACGGGGCTGTCCGCCAAGGCAAACACCAAGTCCTGCTGCCATTCAATCGTCTGCTCCTGCCTGTCAGAAGGGTGCACATAAGGCCGCGCAAACTCCGGGTCTACATACTTGGCGATATACACCTGACTGGAACCCTGATTGTGGGTTGTTATTGTGTCGAAAGTCGCACTCTCAACCAGACTACCTGTAAGATATACAACACTGTCTATGACAATGGGGGAGTATAATTCTTTTCTTGGACCATGAACGTTGTAACGGGATATTACGCCAATCTCGTGTCCGTTGTAGTCCCACGCTAAAAAAGCCACATCCCAACTACTGTAGTCCGTATACCATGTTGTATCGCAGAAAACCATACTGAAAAGGTATGCATTTTGGGCAAGAACCCTGTTGTTGCATGCCGTCAAGGAAGGGACGCTTCCCTTCCCCTCATTTCCCGGATGCCTTACTCCGTATGAGAGAAGCCTGAGATCGTCCAAGTTTAGACGAAGCCAGAAGCTTGTTTCATTGGGGAAATCAAGTGTGTCTTGATTATAAAAAATATGGTCGACAGTGTCATAACGAGGTGTCCATCCAACTAATCCCGATACAAATATTGTATTTGTGTTGTTATCGATATACGGATACATTAACCAAGCCAGCGGACGAGCATTTGAAATATTACTGATTGAGCATGACAATTGAGCCAAGCCGGTTGTTTCCAGATTGGAGTTGTATTTAATAATCCATTTCGGCATGGTGAGAGAATCACCCAAGTACAGGGAATTGGGACTGAAAATTCTCAAATGGGAAGGCATTTCTGTTCCTTGCATTGCCAAATACAAATTGTTTTGTGCATCAACCAAAAAAGAATTCACCTTAATAGTACCACATTGTCGGTTCAATGTTGAATCGAACATATACACAGCATCCAGTATGCTGTCGAAATGGGGGGAGAACTTCAGGATTTGCTGGTTCCACCGCGCTGTGGGGTGCGGTATGGGGTATGTCAGAATATGAGCACTGTCAACCACTATCTTCATCGCCCCGATGGTGCCTTCCCAAAGCCTCCAATAACGGCGTCTATCAGGACATGTGTCACAACGTCCACTTTTCTCATCCGCATGGACACTGCGAATGACATAGATATTGCCCTCGGAATCAATGTTGAAATTCTCTCCTGAAAGAAGACTGGTACTCAAACACACAAGATGGCTGTTTCCCATAAACCTTGGGGTCAGATCATTCCCCAAGGTATCGGTAAATCCCACACGGACAAAATGCTGCTCGGTGACATTACCGTCAAAGTCAAATGTGATAAAAGCATTTACCTGTCTACTCACACTGTCGTTATTGGGTATCAGATAGTCACTGTTGCCTGTCAACAGAGTGTCTAAATAATACAAGTTTCTGTACTCATTATAGCCTCCGACATCGTATGGTGTATAAAGCATCACCATAGCCATAATACAGCTGTCACCCATCATGCGCAACGCATATGCATAGTCGGAAACCTTGCCATTATAGATGGCTTTATGCCACAGCAGTTCTCCCGACGGGGAGAGTTTGGCTATCACAACGGCACTATTGCGCGGTGTGACGATGACTTCGCGCGGGAGGAGGTTGACCCCGCATAACTGGGCTTGCGGCGAGAATTCGCCGAGGATGTAAAGGTTGCCCGCTGTGTCGACACACGAGCCCTTCAGATTGTTTGCTGCCACTCCCGAAGAGATATCCGGCCCCGTGTAGGTTCTTACCCACTCAAAACCCTGCGCCCTTAGGGAATTGAGTATTAAGAATTGAAAATTGAGAATCAAGAAAGCTAATAAGATGATTTTTTTCATAATGATAAAGAGTTGATAGGCAATATTTAATTCATTTTATTGTTTTTTAGCATTGGAAAATGCAAAGTTACAAAAAAAATTCGTATCTTTGCAGCCCCAATTAAAAAAAGTTTTCAATATGAGACAAGAAGATTTAAAACTCAATCCCAACCGTCTGGTGCAATTCCTTCAGAAACCGATGCGTGAATTCACCAAGGCCGATATCCTCAAGGTCATCGAGGAGTTTGAAATAGAGATGATCAAGTTCCGCTACATGGCGAACGACGGGCGACTGAAAACCCTGAATTTCGTCATCAACAGCATGGAGCATGCCGACGAGATCCTCACTTCGGGCGAGCGCGTGGACGGCAGCAGCCTGTTCCCGTTTCTGGAGGCCGGCAGCAGCGATTTGTACGTGATTCCGCGTTTCCGCACCGCTTTCATCGACCCGTTTGCCGACATCCCCACTCTCGACATTCTGTGTAATTTCTACACCAAGGACGGCGAGCCGTTCGACATGGCGCCGGAGTACACCCTGGCCAAGGCCGGCAAGGCTTTCCGCGAGGCTACGGGCGGCATGGAGTTTGAGGTGATGGGCGAGCTGGAGTACTACGTCATCGCTCCCAAGGAGGAGCAGTATATGACCGCCGACCAGCGCGGCTACCACGCCTCGACACCTTTCTGCAAGTTTGAGAATTTCCGCACCGAGGCGATGAAACTGATTGCCGAATGCGGCGGACTGATTAAGTACGGTCACAGCGAGGTGGGAAACTTCTGCGTGGACGACTTAATGTATGAGCAGAACGAAATCGAGTTCCTGCCCACTACGCTGGAAGATGCTGCCGACCAGCTGGTGATAGCCAAATGGATTATGCGCACACTGGGCTACCAGTACGGCATCACCGTCACCTTCGCCCCCAAGATTACCGTGGGCAAGGCCGGCAGCGGCATGCATATCCACACCCGCATCACGAAGGACGGGAAGAACATGTATATCGGTGAGAACGGCTTGACTGAGGTGGCCCACAAGGCCATTGCCGGTATTCTGGACCTTGCCGGTTCACTCACCGCCTTCGGCGACACCAACCCCACCAGCTATTTCCGCCTGGTGCCCCATCAGGAGGCTCCCACCAACATCTGCTGGGGCGACCGCAACCGCAGCGCCATGGTGCGCGTTCCGCTGGGCTGGACCAAAGGCAGCGGCAACATGATGGCGCACTGCAACCCGCTGGAGAAGGACGAGGCCGTGGATTTCTCCTACAAACAGACCATCGAGCTGCGCACTCCCGACGGCAGCGCCAATGTGTATCTGCTGCTGGCCGGCATGACCGTGGCCGCCCGTCACGGTTTCGAGATGGAGAACGCCGTGCAGTATGCCAAGGAACGCTATGTGAGCGTGAACATCTTCGAGCACGAGGATGTGCTGAACCGCCTGGATGTGCTGCCCGACAGCTGCGCCGCCAGCGCCGACATCCTGGAACGCGACCGCGCCATCTACGAGGAGAAAGGCATCTTCGCCCCCGCCCTTATCGACGGCATTCTGAAGGAGCTGCGTTCCTACAACGACCGCACCCTGCGCGCTGAGATTGGCACCAACCCGCACAAGATTCTCGAACTGGTGGAGTCGTTCATCCATTGCGGATAACCTTTTGAATGCTTGATTGCTTGATTGTGTTAATGTTTGAGTGCTGGCGCAGCCAATATACTCAAGCATTTAGACAATCAAGCATTCAAACAATAATTCAATTTCACAATTCACAATATTAATAACTAAAAACACAACAAAAATGAAAAAAACACTGCTTGTTGCCTTATTGGCTTGTTTAACCATCATGTTTGCCTCGTGCAAAAAGGAGAAAACCCTGAACGGAACAACATGGAAGACCCACACCACAACAACCCAGCAGGTGGGTGAGGGTGCCCTGTCCCTTACCGCCAACATTACCTTCGACGGCACGATGTCGTTCACAGATGCCACCAATGGCAGTATGACCCTCACCGTAAGCGGCACCGTGGAGGGCATGGGCATGTCGAACCCCATCGAGTCCCAGAGCCAGACAAGGACTTTCACCTACACTTTCGACGGTGAAAAGGGCACGCTGACCGGAAAAGACCACACCGGAGCGGAATCCACCCTTCCATTCACCTACAACAAGAAGGACAACACCATCACCGCCTCCGAGAACATGGTTGACGAGGAGACCGGCCTATCGCTGAAAGTGGTACTGGTGTTCACCGAGGCGAAATAATGCCAACTCTCTATCTGCTGATTGGCGGCAACCAAGACGACCGCCTACAGACAATTACCCAAGCGGCAGACCTGATACGTCAGCGTATCGGGTCTGTCGTTGCTTGCTCCCACATCTATGAGACCGCCCCGTGGGGAACGTTTGCCGACGGGGAAAAGCCGCTGGACTTCTATAACCAGGCGCTGGAGGTGTCCACCACCCTTTCGCCACACAAGGCCCTGAAGGAGGCTTTGGACATTGAGCACCAACTGGGACGGAGACGAAAAGAAATCGGAAGTTCGATGCCGCACCCGGATAATCCCCAATGCTCAATGCTCAATTCTAAGCTTTATTCCAGCAGACCCATTGACATTGACTTGATTTTCTACGGTGATGCCGTCATTGACACCCCCAAGCTGACCATCCCTCATCCCCGTATGCATCTGCGGCGCTTTGTGCTGCAACCCATGTGCGAAATCGCACCCTATTACATACATCCCATTTTAAACAAAACATTGACAGAACTGTTGAACGAATGTACCGACACATCATCCTGCTTGTGCTGCTCGCTGTAGCACCGGCCATTCATGCCCAGTACACCATCAGCGGCACCATCACCGACAACGCCACAGGCGAAACGCTGATAGGAGCCACCATCCTCGACACCCGAAGCGGAAAGGGCACCACTTCCAACGTGAACGGGCGCTACACCCTCACCCTCAAGGAGAGCACTGCCACCCTGCGCATCACGTTTGTGGGCTATGAACCCATCCTCGACACCATCCAACTGAAGAAGAACACAACGCGCAACTACAAGCTGCGCCCCAGCATCCAGCTGAAAGAGGTGGTGGTGAGGGCGCAACGCATCAACGCCCGCGAGTCGTCGCAGATGTCAGCACTGGAAATGCCCGTGGAGCAGCTGAAGGCCGTGCCCGTGCTGTTTGGCGAGGCCGACATCATGAAAGCCCTGCAGCTGCTGCCCGGCGTGCAGAGCGGCAACGAGGGCACCGGCGGCATGTATGTGCGCGGCGGCGGCCCCGACGAGAACCTCTTCCTTCTGGACGGCATACCGCTGTACAACGTGAACCACCTGGGCGGTTTCTTCTCCGCCTTCAACGCCGACGCCGTCAAGAACGTGACACTCTACAAGGGCAGTTTCCCCGCCCGCTTCGGAGGCAGGCTGTCGAGTGTGCTGGACGTGACCACCAACAACGGTAACGACCGCGAGATACACGGCAACGCATCCATCGGCTTTATTTCAGCCAAACTGAATGTCGAGGGACCCATCGTCAAGGAGAAAACCACTTTCTGCTTCTCGGCACGGCGCACCTATGCCGACTTCCTGATGCGGCCGCTGGTGAAACGCCTCGCCACCGATGTGGACGGCAAGACGAAACTTGTGGCGGGCTACTATTTCTACGACCTCAACGGGAAGGTGACTCACAAGTTCTCCGACAAAAGCCGCCTCTACGCCACGTTCTACCATGGCAAAGACGACGTCTATACCAAGGTGCGCACAGAGAGCAGCCTGGCCGAAGACCAATACCTCGACTTTGCCAACAACTGGGGCAACACCGTGGGCGGACTGCGATGGAACTATGTGTTGGGACCCAAGCTGTTCATGAACCTCACGGCCTCCTATACACAATACAACAACCGCATGGTGGTGGGCATTGAAAAGGATGCCATCCTGGACGACGGCAGCGAGCAGGTATCGACCGTGAAGGGCAACTACCTGTCGTCGATCTACGACCTTACGGGCCGCGTGGATTTCTCCTACACCCCCACGCCCGACCACAACATACAATTCGGCACCTACTACACCCGGCACTGGATACGCCCCAGCGTGGCAAGCGGCAGCATCGACTATTTCGACCAGATACAGATGAACTCGGCCTGGCAGATGGACACCGTCATACAGGAAGACACGGTGCGCGCCAACGAGGCGGTCTTCTTTGCCGAGGACGACTGGAGCATCAACGATGTATTCAAAATCAACTACGGCCTTCACATCAGCGGATTCGGCGTGGAGGACGTGTTCTATCCTTCGGTGCAGCCCCGCATCTCAGGGCGTGCGCTGCTGGGCGACAACCTGTCGGTGAAAGTGGGCTACGCCTACATGTCGCAATACATGCACCTCCTCTCCACCACCAGCATCAGCCTGCCCACCGACCTGTGGGTGCCCTCCACCAAACGCATACCGCCCATGACCGCGCACCAGATGGCGGCAGGCATTGTCTATAACACCGACATCGGCGTTGACCTCTCGGTCGAAGGCTACTACAAGCACATGAACGACATCATCGAATACAAGGACGGCGCCACCTCCTTCGGCAGCACCGTGGGTTGGGAAGAGCTGGTCTGCCTGGGCAAAGGCTGGACCTACGGCGTGGAATTTCTCGCCCAGCGCAACTATGGCAACCTGACGGGCTGGATAGCCTATACCTGGAGCCGCACCACCCACCTCTTCGACCGCCCCGGCCAAGAGCTTAACAACGGCAAGCCTTTCCCCGCCAAATACGACCGCCGCCACGACCTCTCCATCGTGCTCACCTATAAGTTCAACAAGAACTTCGACATCAGCGGCACGTGGGTCTTCAGCACCGGCAACACCGCCACCCTCTCGATGGAGAAATACCCCGTCGCTTCCGACGACCCCGACGCCTACAACAACTCTCCCCGCACAAGCAACACCCTGTCGCACGTCAGCAGCCGCAACAACTTCCGCATGCCCAACTACCACCGTGCCGACATCAGTGTGAACTTCCACCGCACCTTTAATCAAAACAAACACGCGCTGTCCGAAACCCCGGACCAGGAGGCTCCCGTATGGAGACCCAAGATGCGCCGCACCCTCAACATCAGCGTCTATAACCTCTACAACCACGCCAACCCCTACCTCACCTATACCAGCAGCCAATACTCCTATCAGGGCTACAGCAAGGCCCTCGTGCAGCTCTCCATTTTCCCCATCCTGCCATCCATTGCCTACACCCTTTATTTTTAACCAATGAAAAGATATTCAATTATAGCCGTCATCATGCTTGCCCTCTCCTCGTGCGAGAAAGTCATCCCGTTCGACACCTCCATCTCCGAACACGAGATGGTGCTGAATGCCGTCCCGTCAGCCGAGAAACAGCTCTTTGTCTATTTCGCCAACACCCGCTTTTTCCTCGACACCACCAACAACCAGCCCCTCGGGGGCATCGACATGGTCATGTCAATCAACGGCAACGACTACCGTCCCACCACAGTCAACCGCTGCAGATACTTCTTCGACTACACCGTGCAGGAAGAGGACAGCCTTGCCATCCGCATTAACGCAGGCGACCACTCCGTCGCCGCACACACCACCGTGCCGCGCATGCCACGCATCAGCCAGCCCGTGGCCTTCACCAACGACACCGGAGCCTTCCACCTGCTGATTGTCAACTTCAACATCAACGACTACCCCGACCGCAAGGACTACTACTGCATCACCCTGCGGCAGCGCGACAGCGGCAGCCGCTACAGCCACTATTTCGAGCGCTATGACACCATCGACACCACCTACGCCACCTTCTTCCTCTGCAACGACAAGGCGCTCATCGACCCGTTCATCTCTGCCAATCTCTCGGTGTCGGGCTTCTCTCCCTTCAACCAGCTGCTCACAACCGACGACAACATCAACGGCCAGAACCACAACACCACCCTGACGGTCATACGTCTCACCGACACCAACGAGGTGGTGCCTTACATCCACCAGTACACCCTCGATGTCGAGACTGTCAGCCCTGAGCGTTACCGTTACCTTCAGGAGATTTCCACTGCCACCAGCATGATGCAGCTTATCACCGAGCCGCCCGCCATCTACAGCAACGTCAGCGGTGCCCTCGGAATCTTTGCCGCCAACGCGCGCCGCACCTTCCCCCTCATCACCCTCACCGGCGGCACCCTGCCGCCCCCACAGGAACAGTGACCCATGCGCATCTACCTCATAGGCTACATGTACAGTGGCAAGACCACCGTCGGGCACAAACTGGCCGTCAGTCTCGGCTACCAGTGGCTCGACCTCGACCAAGCGTTTGAAACCTTCTTCCACACCTCCATCCCCATCTTCTTCAAACGCTATGGCGAGGAGGCTTTCCGCAAACTGGAGCAGAAACTGCTGCACGCCACCGCCGACAACGACAACACCGTTGTCTCCACCGGCGGCGGCACCCCCTGCTTCTTCGACAACATGCAATGGATTAACCAGCACGGCAAATCAGTCTATTTCGACGTATCGGTAGAGACCCTTCTGCGCCGCGCCGCCCAATCAAAGAAACCGCGTCCCATCCTGGCCGGCATGACCGAGGAGGAACGCGCCCTCTACATCCGGCAGCAACTGGATGCCCGGATGCCCTACTATCAAAAAGCCCAGATTATTTTCCCTGCCGACCAACCCGACCTCGACCAGCTGGTGCGGATTGTCAAAGGCTAAACAATGCGGTGCAGACTGCACGACAGCAAGTCGCCGTTGTCGTCGTACAGGTGCAGCCCGTTTCCTTCGCAGTAGCGCCACACCTTGCAGTCGGCGCACTGCCCTTTCTTGGTCCAGCGGCGGTCGCGGTAAGGCTCGAACCGGTTCTGCCACACCTCCCAAAGATTGTCCTTGTAGATATTGCCCTGGTGCATATTGCTGCGGATGCTGGTGCAGCCCGAAATGCTGCCGTCACACAGCACCGAAGCCACCTCGATGCCCGCACGGCAGAAGAAGAAATTGTCCCTCACCTGCCTCTCATAGCGGCCCAGATATCCCTCGCAGGCATAGTTGCAGATGATGCGTCCCTCTTCCCTCGTGCGCTTCACAAAGTCCAGCACGCCGGTGAACCGCTCGTTGTCCAACTGCAGCTCCGGGTCGTGGGCGGCACGCCCCATGGGGAAAATGGCAAAGAGCCGCCACCGTTTCGTACCCAGCGAAATCAAATACTCCTTTATCTGCTCCAGCTGGCCGTAGTTGCGCGGATTGACACAGGTCACCACATCCCACATGATGTCGGGTGTCTGCCCCAGCAGCCGGATGGCCTCGCTGGCATGGGCAAAACTGCCGCGGGTCTGCCGCATCCAGTTGTGCTCCTCTTCCAGCCCGTCGAGGCTGATGGTGATGGAATGCATGCCGCTGGCCAATAGGCTGTCCAGCCGCCGCGCATCCAGCAGGTAGCCGTTGCTCACCACCCCCCAGGGGAACTCGCGCCTGTACAGCTCCAGCCCGCAGGCCTCCAGGTCGGGGCGCAGCAACGCCTCGCCGCCGGTGAATATCACAAACACCTCATGGGGGTTGACATGCGGCGTGATGTCGTCGATAGCCTTGAAGAAATCCTTCGCCGGCATGTCGGGGGTCTGTGTGCTCACCTTGCAATCGCTGCCGCAATGCCTGCAGTGCATATTGCACCGCAGCGTACACTCCCAGAAGAGCGTGCGCAGCGGATGCATCTTGGCATAATTGTGGCGGTACTGCCGCCACACCTCCTGCTTCAAATCCATAGACAGCCCTGCTGACTACTTTCTCACCTTCTTCACCGTGATGTCCACGTCCTTGATGCGGGTGCCCATATACCAGCCCCTGCGGGTGCCGGCAGCCTCGCCTTCGGCAAAGTTCACCTCCAGCATCTGGCTTTCGTACTCGCCGTTCTTGCTGCCATCCACATCACGCACTATCACGTGCTGCATCTCGTTGGGCACATCGCGCATCTGGCATTCAAACACACCCTCGGCATTGGTGGTGTCGCCAGCCGAATTGATGTAGTCTCTTACAAACTCGTTATCATCCTGCATGTTGTCGGGAGTGATATCCACTGTCCCGTTGACCAGCACCACCTGCATGCCGCTCACAGGGTTGCCCTGCGCGTCAATCACGCGGCCTTTGAGCACAAAGTCCATGGTCGGCACACCGTACATCAGCACAGCGCGCTCCCTCGGGTCAGGCTGGCTCACTGTAGAGTCCGGCTCGGGAACCACAGGCTCCTTGGCAAAGTCCTTGGGGCTGTGGCATCCGGCCATTCCCAGCGTGCCCATCAGCGACATCAGCAACCAGTCTTTCAGTTTCAAAAAACGAATCTTCATCTGTTGTAGTATTTTAATTATCAATTTTCAACTTTTCCATTTCCATCTCCTGCACCCTGACACTCTCGGCATGAATCTTCTCGAAAAACCCCTTCACAAACTCCGCATCAAGGCCCAACTGCTGTGCCGTCTCCATGCGCTGCCGCAACAGGGCGTCCCACCGCTTGGGCTGAAACACGGCCAGATTCCCCTCCATCTTGATGCGGGCAATCTGTCTCGACACCGCAAAACGGGATGCCAACAGCTGCAACACCTCCGTGTCCAGGCAGTCTATCTGCTCACGCAGCATCCTCAACTCCTCGTCGGCCACTACACTGTCCGTACTCCGCATCACCAATCCACCTATCAGCACAGCCAGCTCATCGGGACTCAGCTGCTGTCCGGCATCCGTCAACGCCACAGAAGGCTGCGGATGAACCTCAATCATCAGCCCGTCAAAGCCCAAGTTCAGTGCCGTCTGCGACAATGTGGCAATCGGCTTGCGCCTGCCCGCAATATGGCTCGGGTCGCACAGGATAGGCACCTCCGGCATCGTCCTCCTCAACTCTATGGGCACTTCCCACAGCGGGTTATTCCTGTAGCCGTCGTTTCGGAACACATCAAAACCGCGATGCACCGCAGTCAAATCTGTCAACCCTACCTGACGGCACCGCTCAATGGCACCCATCCACAGCCGCACATCCGGGCTCGGCGCATTCTTCACCATCACCGGCAGTCCTGTGCCGCGCAGTGCCTCGGTCAACTCCTGCACCATAAACGGGCTCGCCGTCGTGCGGGCGCCAATCCACACCGCATCCATGCCATAGCGCAAGACCAGCTCCACATGCTCCGGCAATGCCACCTCGCAGCAGAAACGCATCCTGTCGCCCCCGCACTCGCGCCGCACGGCATCCACTGCCCCGCGGCACTCCGCCACCCACTGCAGCGCTGTCTCGCCATAGCCCTCGAAGCCTCCCGGCCGCGTGCGCGGCTTCCACACCCCGCAGCGAATCATCGACACCTGTGGCAAGCGCGCCAGCGCCTCGGCAACAGCCGACAGCTGCCCGCGGCTCTCCACACTGCAAGGCCCCGCTACGATATATGGCACACTTTCTCTCATACCACCATACAACTCAATCTACATATACTATTATTTTTGCATTATCTCTTAGAAATGCCCTGTGTATGGACACACTATATATGTGACATCCTTTAGATCAACTCCAAGATTAGAAAAACCGCTGCTTACAACTATTTCTTTCTTTCCATCTATAACTAAGTAACGGTCATGGTGACTGTTCACCCTCAAATCTTTCTCCTCGATTGTCCATGCGTAAAACCTGCACAACTGTTTTCCTATATCCTTGTGGTCATATATTATACTGCCATTCCCACCATACTCATCTCTGTTATGTATTACTATTCGAACCTCCTTATTTTGTGGGAGAATTCTTGACAATGCGTCCAACGCATTTGCACTTGTCGTCGCAGAGAGATATTTATCAAACACAATTATCTCTTTTGCATCCTTGCACAGACTCTTAATATGGCTTATCGCCTTCTGTCGGCTTTCGTGGGCATAATAAGACCCGGCCACGACCGTCCTTATTTTCTCGGATGAATTATGGATATTTACATACGGAAATGACTCCTTACTAGTTGATAAGATTCCTTGGTAGAATGTATGAGCCGCAAGTTCCTCTAAACCAAGACCATTCACACCCTTATGCTGTAATTGGATTTCCAGTCCTCTCGGCATATCTATTTTCAACCTTTCTGCTTGTGCCTTGTTATAAAGAAAAGGTTTTATATGGTATGACAACAATTCCTGTATAACTCTGCTATTATATATATCACCTACCCCCACACATTCTTCCGGATTCATGTATTTATGGTATTCCCTAAATAAATCATCCTCCAACACAAAACTATAATTATATTTCAACTCCAGTTTCATGCATCAACCTCCATTAACTCATTCAGTGTAGCATCAAAGAAACCGTCTGGGAACGGTACTGCATATTTCCCACCGCGCTTCAATGGAATAACATCAAATGGTGAAATAATATCTCTTTTATACAAAATAGTCACTTCATCATGTCTCAATTCATTAGCGTACACCGCATACTGCACACGGTTGATCAAATGTTCACAATGCGTTTCAATAATCACTTGAACACCTGCATGTGCTATAAAAGCAAAAAACTCACCGAGCTTCGCTTGCGCCGATGGATGTAAATGTATCTCAGGGTTTTCAATAACAACCACATCACCTTTCTTTGCCCTCAAACATGTGATGAGAATCTCTGCAATGAAAGTCACTCCTGTACCAAGGTTAGATGGAGTAATGTTAGGTATACCATCACTCTCATACGTAACACTTATTATTTCTTGACCGGACAAAACTTCTGTACGTATACGTATGCTTTGCTCTAATATATACGACATCCATCTGTCAATCTGATACCCCAAGGTTTTTGATTCTTCATATCGGTACAATTCCTCTATCACAGGATTTGACTTCTCCCACTGATATGTGCCAAAAGAGTCCATCCCATCAGGTGAGATGGATAAATCTCCTTCTGATTTTGTTGCTGTAATATCTCTAATATATCGGTTTGCCGATAAGTAATATAATCCATTACCATACCCAATGGGAATGGTCAGATCTTTTTTTACATCACTTTTAGTGGGTTGCATTATCATCTCCTCTATTCCAGCACTACCATAGTCTACAATTATAGAGATATTGTCATCGGTAATATAACGACACTTAATGATCTCGTATTTTTTAGAGATACTACCTATCACCTGTTTTAGGTGAAATGATTCTGGCAACAGCAGTGCATGAAGCAAAGAGCTCTTTCCCGTGGAGTTCAGCCCTGTTACAATTGTCAATGGCTTTAGTTCTATATCTGCATTATCAATACATTTATAGTTTTTTATTTTCACTCTTTCTATCATATTCTTGCGCTTTGGAAATAATAAAATCGAATCTTTTTAAAAGTTTTCCTCCCGACTCATTCTTACCATTAAACAACTCGGTTTCATCTGCATCCTTTTTCAAACGGTTAAAATCCACATTAGAAAAATCCCCACGCAAATCCTCCCCATTCATAAACAAAAAGCCAAGCGATTCAAATAATAACATATTAATCGGTCTTCTTTGCTTATCACTACTCCTCTGTGCAAATCGAAAAGCATCGCTGCCAATTATTGTATATATCTTGCGCATGGCCATCAAAAAAACATTCTTTATTCGGTTCATCTCAACCTCTGACATTTGGTTGTTAATATACTCCATACTTTTAGCCAAAAATTCCTCAATATCACCCTTGTATTCAATCGGCTTACTAATTTTATCGAAACGATGAGTCAGGAGCATATAGAATGAAATCAGCCTTAAAATAACATATTCATCCTTTTTTCGATTAGACGAAATGCCACGCCCTGTGGCATTTAAGAATTCTTTCGTCTTTGCCAATTCATTTATTAACTTTGTCGATTTACCATGGTACAGCGCATTTCGCATTTCCTGATTATTCAATCTCACCCCACCTCGATTTACCCTGTCAAAAATATCATATTTTACACGCTCACTGGTAGGTGGCTTGATGATATAAAAATACAACTGATACCCACGTATCTGCATTTGCATTTTGGGGGACAAATCGCTGAAAAAAACATTCCTATACTGTTTATCCGTCAATATTGTAAGATTCTTTAATTTGAATTTCCCACTGAGGAAATCCAATATTGTTGACAATCGTTGTTTTCCGTCTACCACTTGATATTTCCCTTCATTGGTTTCGAAAAGATATATTACAGGTAACGGTATCCCCATAAGTATTGACTCTATTAGTTCGCATTTCCTCTGAGGATTCCAAACGTCTCCCCTTTGAAATTCCGGATTAATCATTATCATATTACCCTCATTAACAAGAGATCTAATAAAGTCTACCGCCCACTGGTTTTTATCAATGTTTACCTTTGCAGCCGGATAAACATTGTCTTTGGAATCTGATAATTCTAACGGACTTTCCTCTGAGGGGCATAAATCGACCTCACCTTCTAAAATATCTTCTTTACTCATCAAAATCAAATCTTATTAAAATGCAAAGATACCACTTTTTTTCTAATTAATAAAAAAAGCGTGCAGTTTTGCACGCTTTTTTCATAAGTTCATAATACATTTTTATTCTTTCGTGTCGGGAATGACAGACACATAGGAACGGTCCTCGCGGCCTTTCTTGAAATTGACGGTGCCGTCGCAGAGAGCGAAGAGGGTGTGATCCCTGCCCATGCCGACGTTGTTGCCGGGGTTGTGGACGGTGCCGCGCTGGCGGACGATGATGTTACCGGCGATGCAATGCTGACCACCGAAGATTTTAACGCCCAAACGTTTGCTTTCGGATTCGCGACCGTTGCTGGAACTACCTACACCTTTTTTGTGAGCCATGATATAATGTTTTTAAAAGGTTTTACAATACTGTGAATTAGTTGATGCTGTCAATCTTGATCTGAGTCAGATAGTCGCGATGGCCGTTCATCTTCTGATAGCCCTTGCGGCGGATTTTCTTGAAGACCAAAACCTTCTCACCCTTGAGGTGTTTCAGCACGGTGGCCTTTACGTTAGCGCCGGCGATGTAGGGTTGTCCAACCTGAACGTTGCCGTCATTGTCTTTAAGCATCACGGTGTCAAAAGAAACCTCGCTGCCCTCTTCGTTCTGAAGACGGTTGACGAAAATCTTCTGATCTTGTGCGACCTTGAATTGCTTTCCTGCGATTTCTACGATTGCGTACATTTTCTTATTTATGTTTATTAATTGATTTATTGCATGTTTACGGATATAGCGTATCCACGAAACAGACTGCAAAGATACAACTAATTTTCAAATCCACAAACTTTTTCTCTCAAAACCCGCATTTTTTATCATTCATTAAGAAATCAACGGTGCAGCAACACACCCTCTTTCTGGGATTATTGCTCCGTCGTTGCAAAATTGTTCCCTCTCCGGCGTTCCCTTTGCTTATCAAAAAGGCATGAGTCTGGAATGGACATCCCTCCCGTCAGGACAAGGCACAGTGAGACGCTTGCCGCTTCGCGCGGAATTTACTTTTTATTCTGTGAGGGATTGCGCCAACTTGCGTCAACGTTCCTCACCGTTCCGATAGTGTCGCATATTTGTCACCAACATAAAAATTGAAAATTGAAAATTGAAAATTGAAAGTTGCTGCCGCACCCGGATAATTCTCAACCCTAAACTTTCAACTCTCAACTTTCAACTCTCAACTATCAGAGTTCGAGGTTACATCGTTCTTTGTCTTATTGTTTTTCGATATGTTTCCCTCATTTTTCCCTTTCTGAAACGGAAAAAGAGTGGAAAACGAGCGAATAACGAGCGAATAAATGACGACGCTTGAGCGATTGCAGGTATAGCAATCAAAGATTATACTTGTCATGCTTAAATATTAACATTTATTAGGTACTCGATAGTGGGAGAACATAAGGTTCATAGCAATTGACAAAAAAAATATATCACACTCAATCAACATAGTACCACCTATAAAGCAAAAAAAAACTATTTATCAATAGAATAATTGTATATTTGCATCTTCATAAGTCCAAAGAAATTAATAATAATCTAATTCCAAAAAGATAATGACACAGAACAAGAAACAGGAGTACACCACTCCGAAAATAAAAGTAGTTTCCTTTCTTATCGAGAGAGGATTCGCTGGCACAGATCTGACCACAGACAAAGCCTACAACGAAGATGAAGGTTCTGACATTGGAACCCAGAAATTCAATAACACCACATGGGGAACCTTTTAGCATGTATTACCCTTACAGGTAGTTTCACTTTTAAATATTTAAGAACATGAAAATAAGAACAATATCAATCATAGCAGCCGCTATAGGTATATTTATGGCTGTGGGCTGCAAGAAAGAAAGCGAAGGAATAACCCTTGGAGCAAGCATTGCAAACGACGATAACCTCACCAAAGTACATCTTTCCACCACCGACCAACCATTGTGGGACAATGGTGACCCCGTGTGGGTAAATGGTGACGACACGAGAACGATTTCCGATATCAGCAACACCGACGGCACCAATGCGAAAATAAAGGGTGTGACGACAAGTTCTTCCTATTTGGCAATCTATCCTGCCGATATGGCTGCTGGCACTGCTAGCAATGCCAGCATCATCATCCGCCCCGACCAGACCTATGAGTCAGGTAAAATAAAGTTTCCCATGGTCGCTTATTCCAACAACAAGCATCTGTTCTTCTACAACCTCTGCTCGCTGGTGAAAGTGTCCGTGTCAAACAACCTTAGCAACAACACCTCGATAACGTTGAAGAAAATCAGCGTGCGTTCCTCGGTCAACCTCCTCTGTGGCACAATGGCACTCACAGTTAATAACAACGGCACCGTAACAGCCGGCACACCCACCAATGGTGGGAAAGAGGTGGAGCTCGACCTCGGCAGCGGTGTGAGTGTAGCAAACGGAAACACATCACAGGACTTCTACATTGCTGTAGCTCCGTTTGCCTCGGAGAAAAACATCACCATTACTATCACTACTACCGACAACAAAATCTTCAGCCGCACCCGTACAATCTCCTCTTTAGACATCAACACCATTGCTTCTGCCCGCTTGAATTTAGCAAGTACAGACAAGTTGGATCCTATCGGTGCCACAACAGTAGGCACCCTGAAAGTAATCTCCGCCCCTGGCAACTTACAGTATAAAAATCACACGTGGAATTTTGGTGAATTTAGATTTGCCGAACATCAATATGATTTTATCGGCAGCAGCAGCGTTACTGGCACTGTTAGCGGTTCTAACAACCTTATCTATGCAAAAACAAATACTTCTCATACTTTCGCCACCAATAACAACGGGACCGGTGATAAGTGGATTGACCTCTTTGGTTGGGGCACAAGTGGAGCAAATAACTGGGCATCAGGAGGTCAAGCCATTATTGAAAGATCTGGCCATTATGTTAGACTTGGTTGTTATGCCAATACTACCAGCTCTAACTATGGTCCCAACTATAGTTCTTCCAATGACGCTTCTATAGCTAATACAGTTTATGACTGGGGTGTGAACGGTAGTTATTATTTGGGTACTGGCTGGCGCACACTGACCGCAGATGAATGGGATTTTTTGATGAAAACCCGCAGTGCCTCTTCCCTCAACGGCACTGATGATGCCCGTTTTGCCTGTGTAACGCTGCATATTGGTGACAAAGATATTAAGGGAACCTTTATCTTCCCCGACCATCTCCACTGGCCAATTGGAGTGCCCTATCCCACCACAATCAACGCAGCCAACACAGCATTTAGTCCCACATACACCTCTTCTCAATGGGATTTGTTAGAAGCAGAAGGAGTATGGTTCCTGCCTGCCGCAGGATATAGAAGCGGCACGAACACATTCAGCAATATTCAAACCAACGGTTATTACTGGACTACCGATTGCCATGCCACTAATAATAGCGTTGCCAGATATATGGATGTATGCACTGGCACACGATATTATCACGAAAAAAAATACGGTTGTTCCGTCCGCTTGGTAAAGGATGTGCAATAACCCGCTGACGACAGATGTCGCACCAAATATCAAGGCCGCCTCTTAACATGGGGTGGCCTTTGTTTTTTCTGCCACTTGTGGACACCTCACTGAGGAGTATTATTTCAGACCGCTATATTTTACAACAAGGCACCAGAAAGTCTTTTTGCACCTAATGTGTATTCCGTTTTGCATTATATCGAAAAAAAACCATATCTTTGCAGCCGCATACAACAATAAAAAGGGAAAGGACACACGATATGAAACGACTACATGCAATACTGACACTTATCGTGGCTGCAATGGCCGTGCTGACTGCTGGTTGCCAAAAGGAGAAAGAATCTGGCACCGTCACTCTGACTGCCGAAATACAAGAAACACTGAGCGGCAACGGGAAGGTCTTCATCGATGGCGATACCCCTTGTTGGCATAACGACGACGAGGTGTTTATCAACAACGCGGCCTACGCCGTCACATCAGCATCGGGCTCTTTGGCACAGATTGAGAATGTGATGCCTGCCAATAGCTACCAAGCCATCTTTCCCGCCGGAATTGTGGCCAAAAGCAGCCCAAGCAGTGATAACAGCATTAAAGTGACCCTCCCCTCAATGCAGACCTACCGAATTGCTGATGGCCACCAGCAACTGGATTTGCCAATGGGAGCCAGTCTGACCAGCGGCAACACACTGCGTTTCTACAACCTTTGCTCCATCGTGCGAGTGACAGTCCACAACCAATTGAACCATGAGCTTCTGCTGGACGGTATAAAACTCAAAGCCAAGAATGCAAAACTTAGCGGCTCGGGCATTGCAACAATCAGCAGAAACACGTTCGACAGCATCAGCATGTCCGATAGCGCACAAAACAGCGTGAGGCTGGACTTTACCACCGACTGCCCTGCTACGGTGGAGGCACAAGGTACTGGCTCCTTCGACATCGTGGTGCCACCATTCACTCCCGACGATGTGACGCTATCGCTCTACACTCCCGACGGATATATGTGCGAAATGGTGATGGAAGGGATGTCATTGGCTCGGAACACCATTGCCTCAGTGACGCTGGATGTAACGGCGTTGACTGAAGCCCCTGCCGAATTGATAAGCGGTCCAGCCTTTAACTATGCCATCCCTAAGCTCAAAAATGTCTCAACGGTGGTGTTTGAATACAACAGTCCTGTCACATCCGGCACCCTGCTCTCCACCCCGGACTCCCCTTTCCCCATCTATGGCAATCTTGATGGAACCACATGGAGGGTCTCGACAAGAGCCTGCCAGATTCATGCAAATCCAAATTGCTCTCGCATGTTTGAATCTGACTATGGTTTAAGTGCGGATCAACATGGAAGATATTATTATGAACGTCTCAAATTGGTAGAAATTGATTTTGGAAACAGATTTATCACTGATAATGTGACTGATATGAGCTACATGTTTATTCTAAGTGGGGAATTGACAAGTATTGACCTCTCCAATTTCAACACCGAGAAAGTAACGGATATGAGTGGCATGTTTTGGTGTTGTTGGAAATTGACAAGGTTGGATGTCTCAAGTTTCAACACCGTGAATGTGACCGACATGAGCGAAATGTTTTGGGGTTGCGAAAGCATGACAAACCTGAACCTCTCTCATTTTGACATGAGTGGTGTGTCCAATAAACAATGCATGTGCCGTAACCTTTCCACCGAATCCGGTGCCTGTACCATCACCTGCCCGGCAGCAGTGCGGACAGCCTTGGAACACGGGACAGACCTGCCCACTTCCGAGGTTGTCTTCACTTGGGTGACGCCGTGAAGTTGCCAACGAAACATCAGCATTCCGAACCAACACACCAGCACTTTTACACTTTCAAAAAAAGTTTGTATCTTTGCCATCGGAAAAGCTATTCTTGCGACTGTCTTTTTTAACAATAAAAAATTTTAGATATGAAACGACAACATGCAATACTGACACTTATCGTGGCTGCGATGGCCGTGCTGACTGCAGGTTGCCAAAAGGACAAAGAGTCCGTCACTCTGACTGCCGAAATACAAGAAACACTGAGCGGCAACGGAAAGGTCTTCATCGATGGCGATACCCCTTGCTGGCATAACGGCGACGAGGTGTTTATCAACAACGCGGCCTACCCCGTCACATCAGCATCGGGCACTTTGGCACAGATTGAGAATGTGGTGCCTGCCAATAGCTACCAAGCCATCTTTCCCGCCGGGATTGTGTCCGAAAGCAGCCCAAGCAGTGATAACAGCATTAAAGTGACCCTTCCCTCAATGCAGACCTACCGAATTGCTGACGGTCGCCAGCAACCGGATTTGCCGATGGGAGCCAGTCTGACTAGCGGCAACACCCTGCGATTCTACAGCCTTTGCTCCATCGTGCGAGTGACAGTCCACAACCAATTGAACCGTGAGCTTCTGCTGGGCGGTATAAAACTCAAAGCCAAGAATGCAAAACTTAGCGGCTCGGGCATTGCAACAGTCAGCAGATACGCTTTCGACAGCATCAGCATGTCCAAGAAAGCACAAAACTACGTGAGACTGGACTTTACCACCGACTGCCCTGCTACGGTGGAGAAACAAGGTACTGGCACTTTCGACATCGTTGTGCCACCATTCACTACCGACGATGTGACGCTCACGCTCTACACTTCCGACGGATATATGTGCGAAGTGTTGAAGGAAGGAATGTCATTGGCTCGGAACACCATTGCCTCGGTGACGCTGGATGTATCGGCGTTGACCGAAGCCCCTGTCGAATTGATAAGTGGTCCGGCCTTTAATGCTGCCATGAAGAATAAACATGTCTCAAAGGTGGTGTTTGAATACAACAGCCCCGTTTCATCCGGCACCCTGCTCTCCACCCCAGACTCCCCTGTCCCCATCTATGGCAATCTTGATGGTACCACATGGAGGGTTTCGACAAGAGCCAGCCAGATTCATGCAAATCCAGATTGCTCTAACATGTTTGAATCTGAATATGGTGTGAGTATGGATTTTCATGGGAGATATTATTATTATGAATCTCTCAAATTGGTAGAAATTGATTACGGGAACAGATTCATCACTGATAATGTGACTAATATGAGATGCATGTTTTGTCTTAGTGGAGAACTGACAAGTATTGACCTCTCCAATTTCAACACCGAGAAAGTAACGGATATGTTTTTCATGTTTGCGGATTGTCATAGCCTAACGAACTTGGATCTTTCCAACTTCAACACCGAGAATGTGACGAATATGAGCAGTATGTTTGGGGGTTGTGAGAAATTGACGAGGCTGGACATCTCAAACTTCAGCACCGAAAAAGTGACCGACATGAGCGAAATGTTTTGGGGTTGCGAAAGCATGACAAACCTGAACCTCTCTCATTTTGACATGAGTGGTGTGTCCAAAAAACAATGCATGTGCCGTAACCTTTCCACCGAATCCGGTGCCTGTACCATCACCTGCCCGACAGCTGTGCGGACAGCCTTGGAAAACGGGACAGACCTGCCCACTTCCGGCGTTGTCTTCACTTGGGTGACGCCGTGAAGTTGCCAACGAAACATCAGCACTCCGAGCTGACACACCAGCGCTTTCAAAAAAAGTTCGTATCTTTGCAATCGTGAAAAGCAGTTGGCTTTATCCTTATACATTTGTCTAATTTGCTAATTTAAAAGAGATAGTATGAAACGTAACAACAAAATCATCTGGGGGTCCGCGCTGGTGGTGTGCGGCATTATCTGGCTTGTGTGCATTTGTCTCCACATCAATATTCTGTTTAATGGGTGGTGGACGCTGTTCATCATCGTACCCTGCATTTGCGCCTTGATTGGCAATAACGATAAGACGGGTCCTGCCATCGGCTTGGGCGTGGGCGTACTGCTTTTGCTTGCCGAACAGAACGTCATCGACTGGGACATGTTCTGGAAGATAGGCTTGGCCGTGCTTGTCATTGCGCTGGGGCTCGGTATGATTTTCGGCAACAGAAGAAAAGATGCCGACCTTCCGCCGATGAAGACGCTTTCCCGCAACGGGAAGAATATCCGTGTGGTGAATGCCTCGTTTGGCGAGCAAAACCTCTGTTTTGGCGGCGAGGTGTTCGAGGGGGCCGATGTTGTTGCCTCTTTCGCCTCAGTGCATCTGGACCTGCGCGGTGCCATCATCAACGAGGATGTGGAGCTTAATGTGGACTGCAAGTTTGCGGGGCTGGTCATTTCCGCCCCTACCGACCTGCTTGTCAAGGTTACGGCAAATGCCACCTTCGGCGGGGTGGATGACAAGCGCCAGGTATTTGTTTCCGACCACACCCACACGCTCTATATCTCCGGCGCATGCGTGTTCTCGGGGATAGAGATTAAGTGATTATCTGAATAATCGGAATATTCTGAATATTCTGAATAATCTGATTATTCAGAATATTATCGTTTTAGGTTATAGGAGAGTTCTGTCTCGTTGCCGCAGCAGTCGGTGAGGAAGATGCGGAGGTCGAGGGCTGAGACGTTCTTGTCTATTTGATTGAGGTCGATGCTGAGGGTGGCATATTTGCCGTCGAATTCAGCAAGCACCCATTCCCCGTTGACAAAGCAGCGGTATTCCCGTATGCCCGAGAGGTCGTCGCTCATTTTCATGCGCAGCACGCGGGCAGAGACCTTCCCCCCTGCCTTGAAGTTGAGGGGTTTGATGGTGGGCGGTGTCACATCATTGGCCACGACGAAGTTGCCAAAATCGCGCACGTCGGCCTCGAGCCAGCGGCCAGGCTTGCCCTCCACCTTGCGCTCCACGACACGTGTAGGCAGCGCAGACAGTTTGTCGTCTTTGAGCTTGCATAGCACCAGTTGCTCGGGTTCGTAGCCCACAACGAGGGGAACACGCAGCTGCCAAGTGCGATGCGGGGGATAGGGACTTTGCCAGGGCTTGACGGTATAGATGGGCGAGATATAGCGGCGGTCTTTCTGGATTCCGTGGACAAGGAGGTCGTTGTAATAGACCATGCCTGCGGGCATGTCTATCTGATAGTCGCCGCGGCTGACACTGACAGGCCAGCGCACGGTGAGGCTGTCGGTGAAGAGATGGTACGAGGGATGCTCGGGCACGTCGTGCATGGGCACAAGGGTTTCGAGGCTGTTGCGCACATAGAAACTACGTACACTCCGGTTGCCGTTGAAGTCGGACACTGCCACCGTGATGCGGTGCAGCATGGTGTCGGATGAGATAAAGCCCACACTGCCGTCGCCATAGGTACGTGCCGGGCGTACGGGGTCGCCCTCCAAGCGGCGCGTCAAGATGTAAGGGCGACGGGTGGCGAGATAATAGTCATAGTCGAGCTGTGCATTGATGGCACGTGTCTCGGAGTAGGTGATGATGTCCATTTTGTATTGAAAGAAGGGACGCCCGTCAACCCAGATGTCGATGCGGTCGAAGCCGTTGTTGGGGGTGGAGCCATCGGACTGGTCGGAGGCATAGACGCCGATGTAGAAACGTCCCAGCACAGAGATGGGGTTGACGGCAGTGCCCAGGCGCGAGTCCTTGCCGCTGAGTTCCACCTGATAGGGGGTCTTGCTGCTGTTGACGCGGCTGTTCTTGTCCACCGGAAGCAAGCGTATGCCTTTGATGGCGGGCGGGTTGTTGTCCACGAGCGTGATGCCGTACTGCAGCGGGTTGAGGCTTTGCTGTGTGCGGGTGTTGCGCACCTCGTAGTGCAGGTGGGGACCACCACTCATGCCACTGTTGCCGGCATAGGCTATCAGCTCACCCCGCTTGACGGGCAGCACACCTTCGGCCACGGTAGTGTCGAAGGCATAGCACTGGTGGGCAGCCTGAAAGCGGCGCACATACTTGGCTATGTCCCCGTGGTATCCATCGAGATGCAGATAGACCGTGGTAATATTTCCGGCATGATTGATGTACAACATCTTACCCCCATCGTAAGCAGAAATGCGGATGCGCGACACATAGCCGTCGGCGGGAGCATAGACCGGCGTTCCCACACCATCATCGCCTCCTATGCGCAGGTCGATGCCACTGTGGAAATGATTGGTGCGTATCTCGGCAAAAGTGCCTGAGGGAGCGGCAGGAATATGCAGTGGGTTGTCCAGTTTGGGCGGTTGCTGCGAGGACACACTCATCGAGCAGAGGGAGAGAAGAGTCAGAAAGAATAATCGTATAATCGGCATAATTGAAAATTGAAAGTTGAAAATTGATAATTGAAAAAAATCATTTACACATTCACTTATCCTTTATTAATTCGCGAGCAGTTTGGAGGGCTGCCGCAGTGGGTGGATTGGAGGAGAGCATGACGGCTATTTCAGTCACATGCTCATCGGGGGAAAGCTGTCGTATGCGGGATATTGTCGCCTTGTCCTCCACGGCTTTCGACACCTTGAAATGCTGTCCTGCCTTGGCGGCAATCTGAGGCAGGTGGGAGATGGCAATGACCTGCATGTGCCCGGCCATGTGCCGCATGATGACGCCCACGGCCACGGAGATGTCGCCAGAAACACCGCTGTCTATCTCGTCAAAGATGATTGTCGGCAACAGACTGCGACGTGTGACCAGTGACTTTATGGCCAGCATGAGGCGCGACAGTTCTCCACCCGAGGCCACATCGGCCAATGGGCGCGGCACGCCTCCGTAGTTGGCATTGAAAAGCAGCCGCACCGTATCGTGGCCCATGGGGCCATAGTCCAGCGCAGGCGCGATGTCGGCCACAATGCGGGCCGAGCCCATACCCACTTGCGAGAGCACCGGCATCAGCTGTTTCTCGAGCGTGACACCTGCTTTGCGGCGGCTTGCCGTGAGGCTGTCGGCGCACTTCTGCATCTGTGCGAAGATTTTGTCCACCTGCTCCATGAGGCTGCGGATGCGGTCGTCGAGACTGTCGGCATCCTGCAGCTGCCTTTCAAGATTCTGTCGGATATCGAGCAGAGCGGCAATGGAGTCAACCCCGTGTTTCTTCTGAAGACGGTAGATAAGGTCAAGCCGCTCGTTTACCTCGGCCTGCCGCTCGGGCGAATACTGAATCCTGTCGTCGAGGCTTGCCACCTCCGAGAGTATGTCCTGCACCTCGATAAGGCAGGAGTCGAGCCGGGAGCAGAGAGATTCAATTCCGTCGTGATACGGAGCCACCTGCTGCAGGGCGCTGCGCGAAGCGGAAAGGCGCGGGACAACCCCGTCGTCCTCCTGTCCATCGCACATGACAGCCACTCGGCCCAAGGCCTCTTTGATTGTCTCGGCGTGTTCGAGCAAATGCGCTTCCTCTTCCAGTTCGTGCTGTTCGTCGGCATCCAAATGGGCAGCGCACAGCTCGTTGTAGAGAAAGAGGTTATAGTCGCGTGCCTTGTTGTTCTCGGCATCCTGGGCGGTAAGTTTCTCCAGTTCGTGTTTCAGTGCAGAATACTGCCGATATAGCTCTTGGTATTGCGGCAGGGGAGAGTCGGCGGCAAGGGTGTCGAGCAACTGTGTCTGGAAAGTGCTCTCGGTGAGGGTGAGCGTCTGGTATTGCGAGTGGATATCGAGGATGTGGGCTCCGAGTTCCTTCAGAAACTGCAGGTTGGCAGGGCTGTCGTTGACGAAGGCGCGGCTCTTGGCCGAAGGGAGAATCTCCCGCCGCAGGATGAGGGTGTCGTCGTAGTCGGCATCGTAGCGTTCAAAGAGTGGCTCGAGTCCCAGCCCAGCAATATCGAAAGTGGCCTCAACAACACATTTGCTGTCTTTGTCGGAGAGCACCTGCGTATCAGCACGCTGCCCCAACAGCAGACCCAGAGCACCCAACAGGATAGACTTTCCCGCACCCGTCTCGCCGGTGATGACCACAAAGCCCTTGTCGAAAGCAATATCCGTCTCGCGAATCAGTGCGTAGTTTTCAATATGCAGTGTCTTCAGCATGAATTCTTCATCGTATTTAGTCCAACATCGGAGCAATGCGGTTGAGGGCATTGACGAGAGCGTCTATGTCGTCTCGTTTGGTATAGCAGGCAAAGCTGGCACGCACCGTTCCGGGGATGCCGTAGCGGTCCATGACGGGCTGCGTGCAGTGGTGTCCGGTGCGCACGGCAATGCCCAGTTTGTCGAGCAGCGTGCCCACATCATAGGGATGGGCGTTGCCCAGCAGGAAAGAGACAACCCCGGCTTTGTGCGGAGCCGTGCCAAAGAACCGCATGCCCGGCACCTCTTTGAGTTGTTTCATGGCATAGTGCAGCAGCTCCTCCTCATGGCGGGCAATGCTTTCAATGCCCTGTTCTTTCATAAAGTCAATGGCGGCACCCAATCCCAGCACGTCGCCCACCGAGGGGGTTCCCGCCTCGAAACGGAAAGGCAGCTCGTTGTATGTCGTGCGCTCAAAAGTCACATCCTTTATCATTTCGCCACCGCCTTGATAAGGAGGCAGCTGCCCAAGGATTTCCTCACGTCCGTACATCACGCCCACACCCATCGGGGCATACATCTTGTGCCCGGAGAAACAGTAGAAATCGCACCCCAGTGCCTGCACGTCCACAGGCATGTGAGCAACAGCCTGGGCACCGTCAATCAGCACGGGCACACCATGGGCATGAGCCATCGCCACAATCTCTTTCACGGGGTTCACCGTGCCCAGCGTGTTGGACACATGACAGCAGGCCACCATGCGCGTGCGCTTAGTGAACAACGATTCATACACCTGCAGGTCAAGCACACCCTCGTCGCTGAAAGGGATAACCTTCAGGCGTGCACCCGCCCTCTCGCAGGCCAGCTGCCAAGGCACGATGTTGCTGTGGTGCTCCATGCCCGACACAATCACCTCGTCGTACTCGCGGAGTCCCTGGCCAAAAGAGGAGGCCACCAGATTGATGCTCTCCGTAGTGCCGCGGGTGAAGACAATCTCACTACTGCTGCGGGCATTGATAAACTGCTGCACCTGCCGGCGTACCTCCTCGTAGCGTTCTGTGGCACGGGCGGCCAGATAATGAGCGCCACGGTGGATATTGCTGTTCAGCGTCAGATAGTAATTGGTGAGCGCATCAATCACCTGCCTCGGCTTCTGAGTCGTGGCGGCATTGTCGAGATACACCAACGGATGGTTATATACAGTCGTGTCAAGTATTGGAAAATCCATCATATATTTTCAGTTTTATAGAAGAACCACATCACCACAAGACCGAGCGTAAGCAATCCGAGAAATATAAAGAACGCCCAGCTGCATCCGGGCTTGGGCAGCGGCCTGTCCTTGCGCATAAAGGCACGCGCAAAATCAATCTTTCTGTCTATGTCGTGGTTGTCTTCAGCCATATCGTTCACTTCTTTGCCTTGTTTTTCCTTATGATAGCCCGCACCACAAAGAAGGCCACCACCGCACAAAACAGCACCACAATGATGACCGACAGCTGGTGATTGTATTTCTCAATCACCGACAAGTCGGCAGCCTGGTAAGCCAACCATCCCAGCAATGCCAGCACAACATTCCACACCGCAGCACCAAGGAAAGTAAACAGCGTGAAGGTGCCCAGGTTCATCTTGGACAAACCCGCAGGGATGGATATCAGCTGCCGGATAACCGGAATCAAGCGTCCCACCAACGTGGACACGATGCCATGATCGTTGAAATACGTCTCGGCACGCTGAACCTTCTCCTTCGAGAGCCTTAGCAGGTGTCCCACCTTGCTCTCAGCAAAGGCATAGACAATTGGGCGGCCCAGCCACCGCGAAAGGAAATAGTTGATATATGCACCCAGCAGAGCGCCCAGCGTTCCGATAAGCACAATGAGCCATATCTTCATGCCGCTCTTGGTCTCGGGGTTGCAAGCCACATACACGGCCGGCGGGATAACCACTTCGGACGGAAAGGGTACAAACGAACTCTCAAGCGTCATCAGCAGTCCCACCGTCGTATAGTTCATGTGGGCATCATACCACGTCAGCACATGCGCTACAAATCCTGACGAAGAGCTGTCGGCACCAATCACCTCCTCGGCAACCGACTGCTGCCCGTTCTCGGATGCAACAACAGCACCGAACCCTGCCATAAAGAATAAAAGAAACAATACAAATCTTTTCATGTTCATGTTATATTATTGGAATAATCTATTTTAACAACAACGTTACCAAATCAATATCGTTCCGCATATCGGGATACTGCGTCAACAAAGTCTGCCCCAGCGACGGGAAGCGGTGCTTCTCAGAAAGCAGCAAGTCCAAGAGTCTTTCCCTCTTGCCCATCTTGAAATAGCAATAGCACAATCGGGTGACAAACGGGAACGGATCCTCGGCATCAATACGCGACTCCTCCAGCAGTGCCGCTGCCTGTGCAAAACGCAGCGTCCGCAAATACAAGTCGGCCAGACACAGCCAATGAGAATCGGTGTCGGGATCCAGGTCGATGGCGCGGCGATAATAACCCGCTGCCTCCTCGTCGTAGCCCAGACTCTCACTGCATAGACCCAGATTGTTCCATGCCAAAGCGTACGACGGGTCTTCGTTCAAGGCATCATGCAGATAGGTCGAGGCTGTATGGTAGTTGCCGGCATCAAGATACAAACGGCCAATACTGTAGAGAACATACGGCCTGTCGGGCGCCGACTCAAGTGCATCGCGCAATGCCTGCACCGCACGCCCAAAGTCGCCCATCCGACGGCAACAGTCTGAGAGGCCAAAGTAGGCATCGGTCTGTGTCTTGTCGATTGCGACAGCATACTCATAGGCATCCGCCGCCTTTTCGTACAGACCCATCCATCCATACACACAACCCAGGCAATACCAGGCGCCATTGGAATAGGGATGTTCCATCACCTGTTTGCTGAAGAATGCCTCCGCATCCTCGTGACGGCCCAGCGCATCCCACGTACATGCAAGGTTATAGAGCGACCGTTGCTCGTTGGGATCCTCGGCCACAGCCTTGCGGTAGTAGCGCACAGCCTGTTCCATATCCCCCAGTTTATAGTACTCGTCGGCCACATTGCCGTATATCGTCCCCAGCTCATACCCGTCGACAGCCGCCTTCAGATAATATGATATCGATTTACGACCCTGGTCCGTCATACTGTATAAGGCACCCAGCGCATAGCACACATCCGTGTCGTTGGGTGAATGGTTCTCCAGTTCCTGGAGCAGTTTCAAAGCCTTCCCGTACTGACCCTGAATGCCCAGCAGATGAGCTCGGCGCAACCGTATCCCGTCGTTAGTCGGGAACAGACGCTCGCCCATGCTCACAGCAGCCTCCAGACCCTCCACATCATAGACCTCCATATAGTAGTCGGCAACCACTTCAAGCTGGTCCACGTCCAAAAAACCGCCTCCCTCATCCCGCTGTTTCTCAAAGCGCAGAACAAGTTCGCGAACCTTTGGCTCAAAATCCTTAAAACGGTCTAACTTCATTTTCAATATTATCAATAATTAATTGACATCTTTTTTAGAAACTAAATCTAACAGTGATACCACCCTTGGTGGTGGAGTTGGGGTAGGAATTGGAGATATAGGGAGTGTTGATATTCGTCTGGAAGAAAGCACGCAACGTCAACGACGTGGACAGAGCATATTCTGCCGACAGCTCAGCCATCCAGACCTCGCTGCCTGACGACACCTGGCTCGACCGTCTGATGTCGTTTCGGTCGCTCTGGTTGATTTTGCGAATCAGAGTCTTATTGCTGTTATATGTTAGATTGAGTTGCAAAACTATGTCGCTCTTCAAATGATGTATCGTCTCCCCCACTTTCACATCGAAAGCCACATCCTTGAAACGGTATCCCCCACCCACGGTGATACCGTTGCGTGTGGTTTCGGTCAACTGGTTGTTCGAGAATCCCAGAGAGAGGGTTCTGTTCTTCTGCATGGAGAAATTCAGCTGTACACTGTTGGTCATGCTCATCGAAAGGCGCAAAAGAGGATTGAACTGTTCGTTTATCTGCACTCCCTCCATACTCACCGGGGCGATGAAATCGTCCGACCCGTTGAGCACCGTCTCTTTTCCATAGTCGTACCCCTCCCGACCCGATATCGCTGCATCGGTGTAGAAACTGCCTATGCTGTAGGTAGAGGAATAGCGGTGCGACAGCGAGATGTTGTTGAACCATTTCTTCAAAGCCTTTATCTTGTTCAACCCGTTGTACGAAATCGACCAGTTGGGCAACGGCATTTTGAGGAACGGAGAGAAGGCATAGCTGCCGGCATCCTTGCCCAGATAGGTGGCAAGGAAGCTGGTCAGCAGAACTGTTTGCTGGTTGGCCCCGTAGCCGAAGGGATAGTACTCGCCATTCATTGTGTCAAGAACCATCTCATCGCAACGCGGATCGCTGTTTGCCGCAGCCAGCCTGTCGGCCACCACTCTGCGATTGCCCAGGAAAGTGGCGTACAATTCATCGGTCGAAACAAAAGCCGTTGCCATGCTCCAGCAGGTGGTGGTGTAGGACCCTGCCATAACATATGACAACGGACCCTCCACCGCATCGGAGATACTCATATACTTGTAGTAGTACTCATCGTGCATCTGATAGTTTTGATTGGCACTCAAATCTATCTTAAAGTCGCGTATGGGCTCGATTGTTGCCTGCATAGTCAGCATCTTGCTGTTTGTATTCTGGTGGGCACTGTTCATCAAGGTGTCGGTGGAGAGCAGGTTATCGTCCCGCAATCTGTCCACCAGTCCATTGTTATATCCCATTACGAATGCAGGGCCCGGCATCCAGCCATTTCTTGGATCCATGCCCAAGAAACTCGCCGTACCCATATATCCAGGCAGAACAGCACCCATTGAATTGCTATACTGCACCGAGAAGGACTTGAGCCCTGTAACAAAACGGATAGCAAAATTGCCCAATTCGCCCAAGACCTCGGCAGTGTGCGCCCTGCGCACTGAGTCAGGGTTCTTCGCCCTTGCTATAGAGTCTTGTACAGCCTTCTCCTTCTCTTTTTTCGTCATGCGTTTGGGGTCTTTGGGCTGTGTACTGTTTTTCTGCTTATATGCATTCTTGATAAAGTCAAAACGGTTGTAAAGGGTCTGCATTGTGCCGGACACTGATGCCTGCAGCTGTGTGGAGCTGTTTAATGTGCTGCCCTGCGACGCCAACGCCTGGGTGGTGCCCATAAAGTTGTACGTAGTCCGATAGGAAACAGGGACGCGGAGAAAATCGAGGTAAGGCAATTTATTGATAGGGACTTCCCAAGTGGCATTGACCGCCTGCTGGAAATTCTGCATTGTTCCTCCATGCAAAAGCGACTGGCTGATGGCATCGCGGCTTTCGCGTGTGTCAACACGTCCGATAGGCTCGTCTATGCGGGCATTGGCTGTGGCGCTGTACTGCAAGTGCAGGCTTTTGCTTATATCCCATTGCAAGCCATATTCACGCCGCCATGTAAACTGCTTGTAGTAGGTCGGCCTCAATATCACCAGGGCAGCGCCCTTCTTCCGCAACAGGGTCTCTTCATAATCGCGATATACCTCGGTACTGAAGGAGATGTTTTTCGGCTTGTAGTAAAGATTGAAATCCTTGATGAATTTCCCGTTCTTGCTATTGACGAACTTGGAGCTGGACTTGGCAAAGGGTGCAAACAGTCCCGGCTCGCGCGGCGTGTAGGCATAGGTAAATCCCCCTCGGTGCTGGTCTTTGTTGAAATAGGCGAGTTCATCGTTCGACGACCGCTCCCGGCTGTAGGAATATGAGAAGGTGAAGTTCTCTATATCATAGAAATGGGGTTTCAGCGCTTTCTTGCCAGTACGCTCTTTGCGCATATTGGTAAGCGTCAGGTTGGTGGTGGTGTGTCTCTCCTGCGCCATGTTTCTGACGCTGTCGCGACTGTCCTTGTCGGGATAGGTTTTCAAGTCTTCCCGCAGCCGTACATCGGGGTCCATGGGGTTGTATTCGGGACTGCCCACCTGCTTGTTCCAGTCGAGATACAAAGGTATGTGAACGCCCCAGTCTTCGGGCAGGAACTTACCCAGCTCCATATCCAGAGTCGATTGCATCTGGAGGGTGTTGATCAACTCAAGAGACGTGGGTTTCTCTTCCAGATTGCCAAAGCCCGAGGTGCGGTAGGAACCATATAGCGACAGATTGCCAAGGTCGGCCAGATTGGTGCGTGCCAATGCCATAGCTGCCCAGCCTCCCCTATTGTTGAAATCTGTCAAACGGAGCTCGTTGATCCATACGATGCAGGACTTCGGCATCATGTCGTTGCCGTCGTCAAGGGACTCTTTCTTTGGATTGCGGACTCCGACCATAATCACCTTCACCTTGCCTAGATTGGGAGTGCCCAGAACAGTGTACTTCCTTCCATCCACGTATTCACTGTAAAGCAGCTGGCTGCTATAGGAAAGGTCGCCGTTGCGGATAAGCCTGTTACGGTTTGTCTTGATATCGACGAGTTTGGTGAGGTCAATCTCGACGTTGTTTTCGCGCGGCCAGATGGCATAAGGGTCGTCTTTGCCCACACCCCAGTCGCTGAACTTCAGCGGTACTTCGTATTCATAGTAGTTGTTTGTGTAGTCGCTGCCGAGACGTACAAAGAGGACGAGGTCGTCATCCTCCATGGTAGAGGCCTCCGATTTTTTCTCGGCATGGACAAACATCTTTAGCTTGCCATAGTTGCGTAGGTCATACTGGGTGCTGCGATATACCGCGCGTGCATCGCCCGAAGCAAGGTCGTTAATGTCGAGGGAGAGTGCCTGTTCATTGAGGCGTATGGCCTCGGTGGAGGTGGTGAACCACTCCTCACGCTCGATGTCGGGCGGCAGCACATAGGGCACCGGGTAGCGGCTGCCGTTCTCCTCGATATTGACAGTGCTGATGCTGAAGGTGGTGTTGGAACCCGTGCCGGTGGGGTAGTCTCCCGGCTGCAGCAGGTTCTCGGTATATTTGCGCCAAGTGGCATAGACCAGCTCGAGAGTGGCAAAACGTAGTATAATGGGTTCTTCGAATTCATTGAGGAACATACGCATAAAGCGTATGGATTGGAATCCGTTCAGTTTGCCGACAAGCTGGTCGTATTCGCGGATGGGTATCCGAAACTGATACCACCTGCAGGTGGTGGTGGTACCGTTGGCCAGCATGACGTTCTCGGCTTCCTGAATATCCACTATGTGGTTCTGCCCGATGACCATCTTCGCAGGGTCAAGTTCGATGAGGTACTGATAGTAGTTCTCACCTTCGCTGAGGGTGTTGTCCTTGTTGATATCCTCGACATTGGGGTAAATGGAGGCTGCGGTGGTATAGGTTTCGGTGTTGTCGGCATCGACGGTGGAGTTGCCTTCGGGATTGTTGTAGTATTTATAGCGGTCGTTAATCTTCACGTTCTGTTCATCGTAGTCAGAACCGCGGTAGTAGTGGAAGTCGTCGCCGGAGGGGTCGGCCACTGCCATCTCATAGGCTCGCGAAGAGGTGCCGTGGAGAAGGGCAATCTCGTTGATATAGCCCGCAAAGAAACTTTGCTCATCGATGCTGCCGTGCGTGCTGCTGAGGCCGTCGTAGCCGATGTCCTGATATTTGCGGGATGACTCATCGTTGTAGAATGCGTTGACAATAGGCTGCGTGTTAGGCACACGCCCCCAAATGGTTGTGTCCACACCAGTCACTTCGGGGGAGGTAGGTAGTCCGTTCTCGAAACTCTTGCGTCCATCACGAAGAATGTCCTCGCTGATGTCGCCCAAGTTGATGTAGAGTTTACCTCCGCTGTGGTTGGGGTTTTCAATGAAGGGGTCCATGAGCCAGAACTCGATGGTCTCGATGTTCTGTGTCTCGAAGTCGGTGTAGTCCAATTCGCGCATGATACCGCCCCAGCGGCTGCGGGGCTGGGCGAGGAAACCGTTGGCGTTGAGACCTGCACTAAACTGAGTGGGTGCCACATCGTAGTTGTAGGGACCGCGTTCGGAGGGGTAGTAGGCAAGGTTGAGTTCGTAGATGTTGATGAGTTCACCTTTGGCGAGCTGCTTGTTGGGGAAAACCTCCTGCTCGCTGATGCGGCGGGCGTAGGGTTGGGAGCGGTCGTCTTCGTTGATGTTGCGCGGACATTCGCTGCTGTAGAAGATATTGTCTATCCTGTACCAGGCCAGTTTTGCACGGTTGAATCCATAGGCAAGTCCCGTACTGGGTGCCGTTTCGGGGAACATGGGGAGCGAGAGGCGGTAGTCCTGCGGGGTGGAAGCAAGATGCCAATAGGTGACGCCTTTGAGGTCGATGCTGCTTTCGGCGCCTTCAAAGTCATCGACGTAGGTGACGCTACCCTCCTTGCTTCCGGTGGATGCAAGACCGGGGATGAACTGGGCAAACTCGGCGCTGACACTGAGGTTAGAGGGGGCTTTGGTATCGATGCCGGGCAGCATATCGACCAGCTTGGTGATGAAGGGTGCCTCGTGACGATAGTTGAGGTCAAAGCCCCAGATGCTATTGCTGGTGGGCTCTTCGCCAAAGTTGTTTTTCTGGGTAAGGGGCTTTTCGTAGAGGTTCATGAAGGTGGCACCGATATTGAAGTCGGGCTGCAGTTCGTAGTTGACGTGGGCACCCGCCATAGTTTTGGTCATCATGCTGAAGGAGTTGTTCTCGCTACTGACACTGATGGGCGTACCGGAGGAGAGGATGCTTTCGTTGACGATACGCACGGTACCCATGGTATAATCGACGGTGTAGTCAACATTCTCGATAAGGGGCATGCCGCCGGCAGTGACGGTGACGGAGCCAGGCGAGACGCTGTAGCCGAGGGAGATTTCGCCGCTGACAGTGGAGGAGTAGTAGCCTTCAAGGTAGAACTTGTTTTTGTCGGCATACTGCTGGGCAAGCGTCCGTGTCATGGTGTAGAGGGAGTCGAAGCAGTATTCCTGCGCGAAGTCATCGTCGCCGAGGAGTTGTCGGAGGTCGCGACCGAAGGGTTCCACATAGGGGAAGAAGATGCGGCCGGTGGTGGCCTGGATGGTGCCTCCTTTGTAGGCGGCGCTGTCGAACCAGTCGAAAACACCGTCGGCGTAGTAGTAGTTTTGCGAAGCATCCATGCGGTCGAGGCCGAAGAGTTCTATGAGGGGTATGCCCTCCTTGGGACCCGAGGTGAAATAGCCGATGCCCACACCGCCTTCGCGGCTTTCGTAGAGGATGTTGAGGCGGAAATTCTCGCGTCCTATCTGTGTGCTGCGGAGGAAATAGACGTTTTTCATCATCAGCCGCCACAGGGGGCTGCGGGTGTCGATGCGGGTACCTTTGATGAGTTTGACAATAAGGGTATGCGGGTCGTTGACTCCGTCGGTGGTAAGTTCGCCCACCTGATAGACGGTGGTGTCGCCGATTACCTGATACTGGAAGGCGACGGCCAGCACCTGGTCGGCGCTGAGGGGCTGGCTGAGGGAGATGAAGCCGAGCTGTTCGTTGTAGGTGTATTCGCTGCTGTTGAGCAACCGGGCACTCTGGATTTTCTCAAAGTCGCTGCCTGACACAAATCCCATGCCTTCCATATAGGCAGTGACATTGTCGATACTGCGGACGGCACCCGTGTTGATGATGTCGAAGAGGTTGTTGCTCCCGTTGGTGGGTTTCACCGAGCGGCCTCCCACAAGGCGGTTACTATAGGGGGTGTTCTCACCCAAATCGGTAAGTGCAAGGATATTGCGGTTGTTGGTCACCGCAGCGCCCACATTGGTGCGCCACACCTCCATGCGGATGATTTTGATGTTGGTGTTGGGGGTGGGCAGTGTGGACATCGCCTTGTTGTAGTTGTCGTAGAAGTACTGGGCGATGAAGTAGTGGCGGTTCTCCTCGTATTCGTCGGCACGTATCTGGAATTCCTGCGTGGAGGCGCCGCCCTGCACACGCATATTCTCAGTGCTAGTTTCTTTCTGAGAAACAACAGCATCGACGGTGAGTTTGCCGAACTTGAGCTTGGTGTGGACGCCGAAGAGTTCCTGGCTGCCGTGAATGAGGGTGGTGTTGAGGGGGAAGGAGATATTGGCCGCCTCGAAAAGCTGGAGGATGTCGTCTTCCTTGCCCTCGTATTTGAGCTTGATTTTGTTCTCGAAGTCGAAGGTGGCCTGGGTGTTCCAGTTGATGTCGAAGTCGAAGAGGTCGCCTATCTTGGCATTGAGGCTCACCTGGATGTTCTCGTCAAAATCGAAACGGGTGACACTTCGGCGGTTGGCATCGAGGTTGTAGTCGTCGCGGAAATTGTTCACAATCTGGAAGGTGAGGTCTGCGCTTCCGGTGGGGTTGATGCTGATGTCGGGTATGGCGAGAAGACCATCCACCTTCTTGCTGATTTCGCTGAATCCGGGTATGCGGCTGAGGAGTCCGTCGTCCGAGGCAGTGTCACCCACAGCGGATTTCTCGTTCCAGTACTTCTTCATGAGCTGGTCCATCTGGTAACTCTGGTACTCCTCGAAGGTCATATACTCGCGGCTGATGACCATATCGCCCAAGCGCGTCACTTTGATATACGAGCCGCTTTGGGCATCGTATTCCACTGTGGTTTCGGGTCCGTTGGGAGTCTGGGCGTGCACCGGTGCCGGCACTGCCCACAGCACCATCATCAGCAGCAATGCCACGATGCCACAGGAAAGGTTTGAGAACCTCCCCGCATGGATTGATTTATGGAACAACGATGCCAACGCTTCTGCCTTATATCCGTTTTAATGCTTCTTTTATCAATTCCTCTACGGTCAGTGAACCATCCAAGGACTGCAGCACCTTGTCCGCCGCTGCCTTGGGGAATCCCAGCATGACTAAGGCACCCAGTGCCTCTTCTTTACTCTGGGACATGACCGCAGATGCTTTGCCCGGTTCCGCGCCGAGAGCCGACACCTTGTCCTGCAGTTCCAGCACGATACGCTGCGCCGTCTTGGCCCCCACGCCTTTCACGCGCTGCACCATTTTGGCATCCTGCGAGGCAATGGCATCGCCCAGCTCTTTCACCGAGAGAGAGGAGAGCATCATCCGCGCCGTAGCGGCACCCACACCGCTGACACTTATCAGCAGCCGGAACATCTCGCGCTCTGCCTGGCTGTAAAAACCATAGAGCAGATAGGCATCCTCGCGGATCACCTCGTGAATCCACAGCCGCACCTCCTGCTTTTCCTGTATGGCACTGTATGTATTGAGCGTTATCTCGGTCAGGTAGCCCGCACCGCCGCAGTCAATCACAGCGGTGGCTGGGGTCAGGGATGTCAGTTTTCCAGATAAGTATTCGTACATGTTCTAAAGGTTCTAAATCGTTCACTGTTCTACGTCGTCATATTGATAGCCAATACCCTGTGCCGGCGAGTCTTCCTCAAGGTGGAAGTCGCCCTCGGCAGGTTCGACAAACCTGGGGTCTTCGTCCCACTCGCCGCCGCGCACGATGGAGTGCGTAACGGTGGCAGAGGCATCGATCCGGTCGTCAAGATCCACCAACAGCTCTCCGCTATCGCGGCTGCCATATACGATGCAGTCGGTCAATTCGGCACGCATGGGATAGAGGTATCGGGTGTCGTTATAGTCGAGGTAGTTGGTAATAATGACCGCAGGCAGTTTTCGTGTCTCATAACGCCAGTAGTTGGCAAAGGTGCAGTGGGAGAAACTGTAGTCGCCGCCATACTGCAACACGGCCACTGCGCTGCCGCAGTTGGTCACCAGCAGGTTGTCGCCCTCTATGCGGGCGGTCTGCCCCATCAACCCCACATGGGTGTGGTTGCGAATCTGCGTATTGCTGATGCGCAACGTGGGATTGGTGTTGGCACAGCTGTCGGCAAGAATGCCCACATAGCCGTTCTCAATCACAGCGTGGTCTATCACATTGTCCTTGCTGCCAAGCGAAAGCCACACATAGCCCCATTGGCCGGGCAGTTTATCATAGCGACCGTCGTGCCTCACCGAAGTGAACAGCACAGGCTGTTCCGCCGTTCCATGCACGTCGAGTGTGGCGCTGTCATACACCCACAGCACCGCATCGTTGTGGAAATACAGCTCGTCGCCCGCCTGCAGATGCAGGGTGTTTCGCGAGTCAACAACCGCATAGCCAATAACGACATGCGGCAAATCGTGTCGCCAGTTCTCACAGTCTATCACGCTGTAGGCGTAGGGTTTGCCGAAAGTCGGGTCAATAAGGGGTGTCCCGTCGGAGGTGTGCAATGTGTCAGTGGGCACATGATATACAGCGTTGCGCCCGTATGCCGTCAATGGCAGGCGGTGCACAGCGCCCTCGGTCTTGAACTGCACGGCATCCTCTATCAAGAACGGTTCGGTGGCCAGATTGGGCTTGATATTGGCACGCACAAAGACAAAGATGCTGTCGCCTGCCGCAATATCGACATTGCGGGCCACCATCCCCGTGTCGCCATCCACATTCAGGCGGAAACGCGACTGATACCCTCCGGCAAGCGTCACCTCGCTCAGACGCACAGCCTCGTCACCGCGGTTATACACCTTAAACTGGCGCGTGGTGGTGCCCATCTGGGTGAACACCGTATCAAACGCCATCGTGTCGCACGAGAACTCCAGCTCCGCCATGTCCGAGGCAAAACGCTCCTCCTTCTGGCACGAAGCCAGCATCGACAACAACAGTGTTGCCGTAATCAGCGCAATATGGAGAAGCCTTCTTTGCATATTTCTCGATTTAGTTGAGAACTGAAATTTGAGAATTGAGAGTCATTGCTTGCGTCAGCATAATTCTCCATTCTCCATCCTCAATTCTCCATTACAATTTACCATAACGCAAAACCGTCGGGAATATTATAGCAGGCAGGAAAAATAAATGGACATCGGGAATATCCTAACCGACAGCCATCGGGACTACGGGCATCCTGCCCGTCAACCTAAGCCATCAGGGTTACGGGCAACCTGCCCGTCATCCTAAGCCATCAGGGTTACGGGCAACCTGCCCGTCATCATAAGCCATCAGGGCTACGAGCAACCTGCCCGTCATCCTAAGCCATCGGGGCCACGGGCAACCTGCCCGTCATCCTAAGCCATCGGGGGCTACGGGTAACCTGCCCGTCATCCTACAGCCATCGGGGGCTACGGGCAACCTGCCCGTCATCCTACAGCCATCGGGGCTACGGGCAACCTGCCCGTCATCCTAAGCCATCGGGGCTACGGGCAACCTGCCCGTCATCCTAAGACATCGGGGCCACGGGCAACCTGCCCGTCACCCTAAGCCATCAGGGTTACGGGCAACCTGCCCGTCATCCTACAGCCAAAGGGGCTACGGGCAACCTGCCCGTCATCCTAAGCCAGATGGACATAAACACGACAACAATTCCTACCTATTTTTACAAAAAATAATAACGCACAATCACCCATAAACCAGCAATTAACACCTCACAACCAAACCATGCTAACATACATAATCATAATAAATCAAAAAAAAATTCATATTTTTGCAAACGAAAATTAAAGAATATTAATCTATAAACATCTTAACATGAAAAAACTTACATTGATTATTGCCGCCATTCTTTTCTGCGGCTCCGTTTTCACCTCCTGCAAAAAAGATCCCAGTGGGAATTCTGGCTCGAACAGCAAGAAACTTGTTGAAGTCAGAGTCAACCAGACCCTCAGCCTTGCCTCCAGCAGTAACGATGCCTTGAATCGTGCCTACGACGTGAAAGTGATTTATTTCGATGCTGGAAACCAGATTGCCACCCACAACTTCACTCCCAATGATCTCGGCTGGATTGGAGAATGTGTCCACACCACCTTCCCCTGCAAAGCCGGTTTCCGTCTGTACGCCACTCCCAAGTCCGACCTCTCAGGCGTTGCCGAGAATGAGAAGTTCAACATCGATGGCACTTTCAAATTTACCATCGTAGCCAAATACTCCGATGGCTCCACAGAAAATCTGAAGGCAACGGAAGACGGAATTTCCTATACTGGATTGTTGCCCCACAATGGACGCGTAATCAAGTCACTCCGTTTTGCCTACGAAATAGATCAGAATGGCAAACTCCAGTCAACTGAAATCGAAGAATAAAAAATCACGCTAGTATATCTAGCTACGTTTTTTCCATACAGCCTTGACGAGGCTGAATCTCAGAAGCCCCAGACAGCACATCGCTAGTCTGGGGCTTTTGTGTCTTTTCCTGATTTTGGTTGACAGCTTTTGCTTACCATTCTTACTGGTTAGGTTGACAGTTTCCTGAAGGGGTTGACATCTGCAGCGGTATGGAGCGCGCCTTATGCCGAACTGTTACACTGTTACAACTGTAACAACTGAAAAAAAACAATTCGACTTTACAATTCCCATTAACCGATTTAAACTTGGCAGAGCCATCTATTTTATAACCCTTCACAGTGGGTTCATTTGGAAGTGTTATAACGAACTATAATATGGTCTGTTTTGCCTGGAATGATTGGCTTCCTGTCGAACATAGGAGTAGTGCAGCCACAGGATGAAGAGGCTCCAGAAATAACCAATGGGGCGTTGCCCGTGTTCTTGAATGTGAATGTGCATATGCCATTGCCATGTTGATTTATTGTGCCATAATCGTATTCTGTCTGGTTGAATACTATACACAGAGCGGATCCTTGTGCTTGGACATCGGTTTTCAATGCAATTGTCAACACCAAAAGAGCTACAACTTGCAAGTGGATGATCTTGCATTGTGTTCCAACTTCCAGCAATGTTCGTTTTTCAGAATTGTTTATTTGTTTCATCATGGTGATTTTCGTAGTCATGTTTCATTTTTATTATTGTTTCTGTAAGGTCGGGGATATATTCACATTCGTTATGAAATACAAGGTCGCCATTGGGAGCAAACAGATATATTGATGGCCAGCAACTGGCTTTCAATTTGGAACCTATTCCACGTGCTGAGTAGAGGATATCTTGAGCGGCCCACCTTTCGGCATATTTCCTGAACTGTGGTGTCACCCCACCTTTGGGGTTTATGCAGTATAGCCTGACCCCTTCTTTTTCTATCTATCTGTATCCAAGGCTGTCAACCTCTTTTTGCAAATGCTTGAGGAAACTGACACATGGAGGGCATCCGTAAATCCAAAGGTCTATCAACACCCACCCTGTACTCTGCCGCAGATATGTAGTGTCGCCATCGTATCCCACCAATGGATAGTTCATGAGTTCGTTGGTCATGTCTGTGTTCCCTGAGTATGTACCGATAAGTGATGGAGCGACCGTTTGTGTATAATCATATTTTGTAAAGTTAGCATAGCGCGGGGAATTAATATCGAAGATATTTGAATCGGTATTTCTCTGCTTGAACGGCATCACGTTACAGAAACGGAACTCCTCGAAATAAGTAGTGTCTAAGCCGTGAAACACAACAATCTTGTCAACCAAGTGGCTTCTGTCGTTGCAGTACATGATAATGCTATCCGTTATTGGAATGTCATATTGCTCCGTTTGCTCATTGTACTGATGACCGGTAAGCATATGCTGGTGAGCAACGAAGTACGATGTATCCCCCAAAAAGGTATGATAAACGCTATCCGTTTCAGCGAACAGATTTGTATAGGAAGGATTGAGGTAGAACGGTGCATACATAATCAACTTGTGCTGGTAGTGGTCGCGAATGTAGTAATACATGTTCATGCCGTTTTTCCGTATCTGATACTCTCTTGGCCCGAATGAAATATTGCCGTGTAGTTCGTCGACCAACCAAAGGGAGTCGTTGCTGACTCTAAGAGCAAAGGCACCATTTTGGAGCATTGTGACCTCGGAGGAGTCGGCCTCTACATAGGAAGTGTCTATGTATGTTGTGTCAACAAGTTTTTTCGAGTAAATCAAGGTAAAGCTGATTGTTTTTGCTTTCTCGTACTTCCTGGATGCAAAGTCAGTCCAGAATGAGTGGTTATTTTGCGCATAGGAACATACAAAACCTATGGCGGAGACTAATATTGCAAGTATTTTTTTCATGACTTACTGGTGATGGGTTCTATTTATCCACTTTCTGGTCATCCAAACAGACAGAACCCATAAATCTGCCGGACAATCCTTGTTTAACATTTGTTTTGCGACTGACGTTTCCTTAAAACAAAAGTTCCACCCTGGTTCGTTAATCTGACGGGAAGCGTGGTGGAAACTGACAATGCAAAGATACAACTTTTTTTTCATTCCAACGCTATTTTTTTAACATTTTCTTCATTACATTTATTATCACTCGATTATTTTACTATCTTTTTACAAGACAATTCTGCCGAGTCACCGCTATTTTTCCAAGTTCAATCCGTTTTTTGTCCTTTTTTGCCCACTTTTTATCCCTCGCCGAATGTTTGGATTTCCTGATTTTAGTTGTCAGTTTTTTGCTTTAAAATAGGGTTGCTCCCATTCGGTCGCGACCTCACTTCCTGATGCGGTTGTCACTCGTTGTACTGAAAAGGTTGACAATCACCTGACAACGTTGACAATTTCCTGAGGGGGTTGACATCTGTGGCGGATTGTGTTACACTGTTACAGTGTTACAGTTAAAAATGCAACTGTAGCACTGTGGCACTGAGACGGTCAAATCCAAAGCGACCGTGAAGTGTATTAGATGCTCCTTTTTAACATTTCCGCGAGCCCCTTTTTCGTCCGTTTCTGCGAGCGAAGGTAGAGCGAAGGCACAGCGAAGGCAGAGCGAAGGCACTCCGGCTCCGTTTTCACCCCAAAAGGGCTCTGTCTCGTGGGTCAATTTTAACATTTGACAACCTCCAAAATTATTCAAATAAAACAATGCTCGGCAATGAGAATTCATGGTAATAACTTTTAAAACATGAATTATCATTAATTGTCATGAATTTATGGTCATTACATGGCAATTCGTGTTAAATATTCAATAATGATTATTAGTACTGCGACCCTTTTAGGGGCAATTTTTAGATATCGCCGTTTGATGGATAGCGGTTCCATGCGTCGGCTCACCTGACATACAGGTCGAACACTTCGTTGAGGCGGCGGGAGCAGACGGGACAGAACGGGGCATAGTCGCGCATCATGCAGTGCATCACCGGGCGGTAGATGCCTTTGGCGTGATAGCCCGCTCCTTCATAGACCCCAAGGGGGCCGTTCTGGTTGCGCGGCACCGTTTCGTCGGCAGGCGTGGGGACAGGCGTCCCCGCCGGCAGCATCGACTGCCATTTGGCCCCGAAATCAACCAGCGTAGTGATATTGGGCTCCACAGGTTCCTGCTCCATTGTGTGCATGTCGCCATAGCTTAAATCCTCGTCAACATATTCGTCCGCCAAACCGCCGATGGAGTGTCCCAGCTCGTGGGGCAGCACCATAAAGGCCATCTCGTTGAGCGAGCTCATGGCATAGAAATTATAAATGGCACCGCCGCCGTAGGTGGAGCTGTTGGCCATGATGATGATATGGTCGCAAGGGGTATTGCCTATGGCATCGTGCAGCCGGAAAAGCCTCATCGTCATCAGGTAGCGGTCGGCGCCGAAGGTGTTGTACGACGCACCCACCAGGCTGTTCACCTCAATCCCCTTGCCCGGGTCGGTGATGCCCGATTCCTGTCCCGAAAGGGGCACTCCCCACACATTGAAATCGTCCCGGCGGCTGCGGAAAGGCTCCTGTCCCAACAGGTAGTCGCAGAACGAGCGGAAATCGCGCCTCATCTTCAGGCTGTCGGCCGGACCATAGCCTTCAGGCACTATGACCACATCAATCTTTTTGTGCGGGTTGCCCTTGTACTGAAGTCTCTCCGGCTCCGTCGCTATGCGTAACGACGACTTGCGGCGAAGCTGCACCATTGCCGAATCGGGGTCGAAACGATAGCTGAACTGCGAATGCATTCTTTGGTCGCCGCCTCGTTTCTGGAAACAGATTTCCACCGTGCGCCTGGGCCAGGGAACACGCACCACTTCCTCGAAAGCAGCAACGCTGTCGGCCCCCTGCGGGGTGTCGCGATATTCACGGAACAAGGTGTTGTAGCCCCTGCTGTAAAGCTCCCGGCCACTCTTTGCATCTCTCACCACAATTCGGTAGTCTCCGTTATCGAAAGGGTCTAAAAGTTGCGTCAGCGAGCCCGCCCAAAGGGATAACCTCTCATGCGAAAGCGACCCTATCGTGTCGTGCTGGCGATTGCCCACCCGGAGGTAGTCAATCCTCAGCGTGGCATCGGTGAAATATTGCTTAAAGCGCACATTCTGAGCCTGCAATTCAAAGCAGCAACCCAGTGTGGAAATCAGTAGAACGATTGCAATTTTCTTCTTCATAGGGATACTAAAACGGAAAAAACAACCATTTAGTATTGCGAAAAGCCTTGTATTCCTAAAAAAGTTCGTATCTTTGCAAATTCAAATGATTACTAAGATATATACCGACAACCCCAATCCACGCGAAGTCAGGCGTGTGGCCGACCTGCTACAGCAGGGCGGCATTGTTGTGCTGCCTACCGACACGCTCTATGCCTTTGCGTGCAGCATGGAGTTTAAGCGCTCCGTCGAAACCATTGCCCAGTTAAAAGGCTTTTCGCTGAAGAAAGCCAAGTATTCGATGCTCTGCGGCTCGCTGAGCATGGTCTCCGAGTATGTGCGGCCCATGGACAAGGACACCTACGCCCTGCTGCGCAGCTGTCTGCCCGGCCCCTACACCTTCATCATGGACGCCAACAACAATGTGCCGCGCAACTATCTCAACCCCAACAAGACCATCGGTGTGCGCGTACCGGCCAACCCCATCCTGCAGGCGGTGATAGAGGCCGTGGGCTGCCCGCTGATAGGCACTTCGGTGCGCCGTGTGGATGAGGCTGTGGAGAAGGAGTACCTCACCGACCCCGAACTCATCCACGAGACTTTCGGCCATCGCGTCGATCTGGTGGTGGACGGCGGCATAGGCGAGGATGAGCCCTCAACGGTGGTGGACTGCGCCGGGGGCGACATCGAAGTGGTTCGCCGAGGCCGCAGCACCGAGGCGGGCGAGGCAATGCTTATGAACCTGTAAAGACCTTTCACTTCCCCAAAGACATGAAAATAACCATCGGAAACAACCAAGACCTCTACTCCGGTCCCTTTGGCTTCCTTGCCCAGCTGGTGGTGATGGCTCTTGCCACCGTGCTGGCCGCATATCTGCTGCCGGGTGTACGCATCGACTCCGTGGGCGCAGCCATCCTCACCGCAGCCGTCATATCGCTGCTCAACAACTTCATCCGACCCATTCTTATCGTCCTCACCCTCCCCTTCACCATCTTCAGCATGGGGCTGTTCCTGCTCATCATCAATGCTTTCATCATCATGCTCACCGCCGGGCTTGTGTCCTCTTTCCATATCAACGGTTTCTGGGACGCCCTGCTCTTCAGCCTGCTGCTCACCCTTTTCAACTACCTGCTTGAAATACCCAACCGCATCACTCGCCGCCCCAAGTACCAGCCTTCCGACACACCCTCGCACGACCTGCATACCGACACCGACGAGGACGGTTTCACCCCCTATGAGGAAATCCACGACGACAACTAATTTTATCATTCAACCCTTATAACCATGCAAACCTTCACAACCACTGCGGCCCTCACCGCCGCAATCAACGAAGCCAAGCAAGCCAACCGCACCATAGGCCTGGTGCCCACCATGGGCGCCCTGCACGAAGGCCACCTCTCGCTTATCCGCCGCGCCCGGCAGGAGAACGACCTGGTAGTGGTCAGCATCTTCGTCAACCCCATCCAGTTCAACAACAAGGAGGACCTTGCCAAATACCCGCGCACCCTCGAAGCCGACTGCGCCGCAGCCGCTTCGGCCGGTGCCGACATCGCCTTCGCACCCTCGGTAGAGGAGATGTATCCCGAACCCGTCACCACCGTCTATCACTTCGGCCCCATCGAAGAGGTGATGGAGGGTCCCCGCCGTCCCGGCCATTTCTCAGGGGTAGCTGTTGTGGTGCGCCGTCTCTTCGACCTGACGCAGCCCACACGCGCTTACTTCGGCGAGAAAGATTTTCAGCAAATTGCCATCATCCGCAACCTGCTGGAGCAGATTAAGTACCCCATCGAGCTGGTGCCCTGCCCCATTGTCCGCGCCGACGACGGGCTGGCGCTCAGCAGCCGCAATATGCGCCTCAGCCCCGAGGCACGCGCTGTCGCCCCCAACATCTACGCCACCCTGGTGCAGGCTGTCGAGATGTCGGAATACGAGGATGTCGAGAGCGTCCGCGACTGGGTACTGGACACCCTCAGCACGTTCCACGAGGTGAACAGTCTGCCCAACGGGCTCCGCTTCGAACCCGAATACTTCGAGATAGTGAACGACACCACTCTCCAGCCCATCAACGACTGGAACGACGCCCCCGGTGTGGTGGGCTGCATAGCCGTCTGGCTCGACGGTGTCCGTCTTATCGATGTCATCCGCTTCCTCCCCGAAGAGGAATAGTAATATCCCAGCCGGGCGGCGTTCCGCCGCCCGGCTCAAACCCATAAACCACTATGAAAAGAATCCTGCTCTCCCTCTTAGCATTTGTTTTCCTGTGCAGCTGCCAGAAACCCCAGCCGGACAACCCCGTTGAGCCGCCACAGGTCGATACCATCAAGTACTACGAGCAGTGCCTCTTCCGTCCTGGCGACTACGGCAGCACCAACTGGCGCATTCCCGCCATCTGCTGCCTGCCCGACGGAACGCTCCTCATCACCTGCGACCGCCGCAAATACAACGAGACCGACCTGCCCGAAGACATCGACATCGTCTCGCGCCGCAGCACCGACAACGGCCGCACGTGGAGCGAGCCCGTCACCATCGCCCAAGGCACCGGCCGCAAGCACGGCTTCGGCGATGCCGCCCTCGTGGTGTGCGACAACGGCGACGTTGTATGCGTCTTTGTGGGAGGCAACGGACTCTTTGCCTCGTCCGAGAGCGACCCCATCCGCAGCTATGTATGCCGCAGCACCGACGGAGGCCAGTCTTGGTCCACCCCCGAGGACATCACCGCACAGCTCTGGGGCAGCCAAGCCACCAACGCCGCCTGCCGCAACTACCGCGCCTCATTCTTCGGGTCAGGCAACGGACTGCGCCTTAAACGCGGAGAGCATGCCGGACGCATCATGTTTGCCGCCGCCATGTGCCGCAAAGCCAACAACACGCTGGATAACTTCGTAGTCTATAGCGACGACAACGGCCACACCTGGCAGGTGTCCGACCGCGCCTACAGCGGCGGCGACGAAGCCAAACTCATGGAACTCACCGACGGGCGCGTACTCATCAGCGTGCGACAGAGCGGAGCCCGTGGCTACAACCACTCCTCCGACGGCGGCAAGACCTGGGGCACCCAAGGCCGTTGGGAATGCATGAAGACCAATGCCTGCAACGGCGACATGCTGCGCATTGCAGCCACCGACCGCGGCGACAGCCGCAACATACTCCTGCACAGCGTACCCAACTCGATGGAGCGCCGCGATGTAAGCATCTTCGTCAGCTATGACGAAGGCGCCACCTGGCAAGACCCCGTGCTGCTCTTCAACGGTCCTTCGGTCTATTCCTCCCTCACCCTGCTCAAAAACGGCAGCGTAGGCGTCTTCCTCGAGGAAAACCCCAACGGCGCCTGCGAACTCTGGTACCAGAACTGGCCCCTCGACAGCCTCCTCCGGCAATAACCATTCAAACAGCGCAAAACACAGCAACACCCACAAGGTCTTGCTGTGTTTTTTTACAAAATAAAGTCTCTTTCAACAAAAAAAGGCAATTTGCGTTATTTACGAAGATCCCCACACACTTGCTTTCCGGAGGGGTACGCGATTTCAGATTAGGGTAGTATAAACTCCTCCACATTCTCAGGAGTCACCACCTTAAAACTGGTATCTGGGTAATTATCTGCAAACCCCTTGGGGACAAGTGCGGGTTTTCGTGGATTATACTTAAACTCGAAGGCACTCAAAACCCCATCGCACTCCTCCAGATAGTCTATTTCTTTCTGCTCACGGGTTCGCCAAAAATAGCGGTTGCACCAACGGTGAGTATATTCATTGTACTTCAGCCGCTCCGAAACAATAAAATTCTCCCACAAGGCACCCACATCCATCCTCATCTCAACCTGAGAAAAGTTTGCAATGAGCGAATTGCGTATTCCATTATCATAAAAATAGATTTTCTTGCTGTTCTTTAGCTCATTGCGCATATTGCGGCTGAATGATGGCAGTCGAAAAATAATGTATGACTTCTCAAGCACATCAATGTACGACTCCACAGTCTTGACATCAATCCCCACCGTGTTTGCCAATTCGGAGTACGACACCTGTGACCCCACCTGATAAGACAATGCCTGCATGAGCGCCACCAACTTATCCGACTTCTTAACCTGTCCCAACGTCAACACATCTTTATACAGATAACTATCCGTCAACTCCTTCAATACCCTCTGCTCATTGCCGACCGTTGTCACCACCTCTGGATAGTACCCATAAACCAGCCTATGGGGAAGAAGTCTCCGTTCGGTCAGCAATCCATGATGGGCAACCATCTCGCCAAAACTAAGCGGATAGAGTTTATACTCCCATTTGCGGCCTGTCAATGGTTCATTCAAGCGGTTGGCAAGCTCGAAAGAAGAACTACCTGTTGCAACAAGCTGGACATCCGGCATCTGGTCAGTGATGACCTTCATCCGCAGCCCAATATCTTTCACCCGTTGGGCCTCGTCAATCACCAAAACACGTTTCTCCCCCAAAAGGCTATACATCCGTGCCGCAGTCATGCCCTCCATCATCGCCTGAGTGTCCACATCGTCACCCCAAAGCCACAAAACATTATCCGAATTCTCAAATATCTGTCGCAAGAGCGTCGTTTTCCCTGTCTGCCGACTCCCCATCAGCACGACGGCTTTACCTTTAAACAATTGGCTTTCAATATCATTATGTAGTATTCTCTGTATCATTATAGCAGTATTTTACAATGCAAAGATACAACTTTTATGGAATTAAATCCACAAAAGTTTAAACATTTGTGGATTTGATTCCACAAATGTGGCAACTTTTGTGGATTTCAATGTTAAATGCACAGGCTCCACCGGACCCACACAACCCTGTGGGAGGTAAAATTGCAAACCCACCCTAACATACAACATCCCTACAACAGGTAAGTCCGAAGGACTGTCAGATTACAGACGGGGGTGCAACCCCCGTTTATCATTGCGACAAAACAAAGCCCCGAAAGGGCGACAGACCGCCAACAACGCATAGCGTGTCACCCCTTCGTGGTTCCGTTAAACCCAAATCGGTCATTAGGGTTTCCCACTTGACATGACGTGGCCGAGGAAGTCCATCCCTTCGTCACAGAGGGACACTCGCTGATTGCTTGATTGTTTGAGTAATTTGACCGCGTCAGCCACTCAAGCATTAACACATTCAAGCATTCATGCAATCTCTCTCAAGCGTCGTCATTTATTCGATCGTTATTCGATCGTTTTCCACTCGTTTTCCCTTTCACAAAGGGAAATATGAGGGAAACATATCGGAAAACGATATGATAAAGAACGACGCAACATCAAACCCAGAAAGTTGAGTGTTGAAAGTTGAGAGTTGAATGTAGAGAGTTGAGAATCATCTGGGTGCGGCAGCAACTCTCAATTTTCAATTTTTATGTTGGGGACAAATATGCGACATTATCAGAACGCTGAGGAAAGTTGGCGTAACCCTTCACAGAATAAAAAGTAAATTACGCGCGAAGCGGCAAACGTCTCACCGTGTTCGCCAGCTGTATTGGACTGATAAGGTTGCAAGTCGCAAACCGCACAAACATACAACATACGGACAATCCAAAAGTCCGAAGGACTGTCAGATTACAGACGGGGGTATAACCCCCGTTCATCATTGTGACAAAAACAAAGCCCTGAAAGGGCGACAGACCGCCAACAATGCATAGCGTGTCACCCCTTCGGAGTTCCTGTTTAATCAATACCTTTTGTGCAGGGGTCCACACCCCTGCCTGTGTTCTGCCGTCCCCGTCGGGGACTTATTGGGCAAATAGTTTATCAAACAATCATCGAACCACCACAATCCTGCGGGCAGGAGCGTCGCCAATCCGAATCAGATATGTTCCTGTGGCAGGTACGTCAAACCGCAACAGCGTGCCCTCATCCCTTTTTATGGCAAGCACTCGGCCATACAGGTCGTAGACCATCACGTTGTTACCTTCTGCGCCTTCCACTACAATCTGGCCATTCTGCTGATAGCATTTGAACTTATTCTCTACAACTTCTTCAACACCCTCATCTTCCCCATTGTCCGAGGCGAAATAAGCCACCAAGTGGGTATCTTGCAGCACCACGATATACCGAGGATTATCAGTATTCCCGTCGTTCCAGTGGTCAAAATGATAGCCATGATAGGCGTTAGCCTGAACCTGAGCCTCTCTATAGTCACAAGTCGGTTCAGTGACAATGGTAACCATGCCACTAGCAGAGTTGCTACTCGTAGCGGAGAAATCATACACCAACTCCTCTTGAATATCAAATCTAAACCAATAGGCAGCATTCTCGTATGCATTAGCGGCATCACAAGGGACATTTAAAATGACATCGTTGCTCAGGCCATTAAAAGTGTTTACATACACTGTCGGTGGATTCTCCGATTTTGAAGTCATGCGAACCATCTGTGTACATCCGATGAAAGCACCATCCCCAATCTTTGTTAACCCTGAACCAAAAGTTGTGTTTGTAATATGGTCACATCCCTGAAAAGCACTATCACTAATCCGGACAACAGAATTTGGTATAGATAGTGACGTTAGACCATGGCAATCAAAAAAAAGATATTGAGGTATTACAGTTACACTATCCCCAAAGTTCAACGAGGTTAAATTAGGGCATGTGTTGAAACCTACAGTAGGGACATAGCTTGTACCTAAGTCACCAGTATAGGCGCAGTTTTTAGCATTATAATTTATGCTAGCCAACCCATCACAATTATAAAATACTCCATAACCAACAGAGAGAACTGGACTAGGAATGGTAATTGAAGTCAAACCGCTACAACCGGCAAAAGCGTAAGCCCCAATAGAAGTAACAGAATCAGGGATTGAAATAGATTGTATTTCGCTACAATCATAAAACAGATAGGGCGGTATATTTGTCACATTATTACCAATGTTCACCGTTGAAATATTTGAGCAACCATAGAAAGCATTATTACTATATCCACCTGAGTTTGTACAACTTGTTGCATTATAATTCACAGTTGTAAGTCCACTGCAATTATAAAAAGCCCTTTCTCCAATAGTGTTAATTGAACTTCCGATAGTGACGGAGGTCATTCCACTGCAACCAGCGAAAGCATATCCCCCAATGGAGATGACTGAATTGGGAATGATAACCGATTGTATTGCACAACATCCATCAAACAGATGATCTGGGATATTTGTCACATTGTCACCGATGTTCACAGTTGAGAGATTTAAGCAGTTTGAGAAAACATAATTGTCAGATGGATGCCAATTGTATATACAATTTGTTGCATTATAATTTACTGTTGCAAGTCTACTGCAATCGCAGAAAGCATAATCCCCAATTGTGCCAACAGAATTGCCAATGGTGACAGAGATCAAATTACTGCAATTATAAAAAGCATACTCTTCAATAGTGGTGACACTATTGGGAATAATGATTGATGTCAGTTCACTGCAATCGTAAAATGCATCAGTCCCAATAGTAACAACGGAATTGCCAATGATGGCGGAAGACAAACCGCTGCAATGCGCGAAAGAACTACCCCCAATTGAGGTTACAGAATTAGGTATGGTAACAGAAGTTAATCCACTACAATGGGAGAAAGCACCACCACCAATTGTGGTAACAGAATTACCTATTGTTACGGAAGACAAGCCGCTGCAACCATAGAAAGCAGAATTACCAATTGTGATGACCGAGTCTGGAATGATCATAGATTGAATTTCACGACATCCATAAAAAAGATATGGCGGTATACTCGTCACATTATTACCGAAATTCACTGTTGAAATACTTGAACATCCACGGAACGCTCGAGTATTATTACTACCATAATAATTGTATTCACCTGCATATGTGCAATTTGTTGCATTATAATTTACTATTATAAGCCCACTACACCCCCAAAATGCGCAATCTCCAATATTGCTAACCAAACAACCAATAGTGACGGAGGACAAGCCAGTGCAACCAGCGAAAGCACGAGTACCAATTGTGGTGACAATATTAGGAATAGTGACAGATGTCAAGTCAATACAACTATAAAAAGCATAATTCCCTATAGAAATGATAGAGTAGACCTGTCCACTATATATGACACTATCAGGGATAATAAGGTTTCCTGTCGGTTTGGTGAAGCTACCCCAATAAGAAGAACTACTTTCAGGAAATGTCACCTCAACACCTCCATTAACAATATTATAATATAAAGTCTGTCCTGTAGGCGCAACGGCACTAAAAGAGTATGCACATACACCTTGCACTATTGCCATTAATACGAGAATTGATAATAGACGTTTCATAAGTAATTTGTTTGTTGTTTTATTTGTCAATTTAATATCCGGAGTAGTGGACATTTCCTTACATATTTTGCAAGGTATATAAAAAAGAAGCGCGGGAATCTGCTACTTTGCTTATCCCGCTCTGTTAGGCCTTCGCATTGCCCTTTAGCCTAGAATAAGCAATGCCGAAGCCCACGCGTTGTGAATATAGTAAGGATACTATACGCCAACCATGGACGTAGAACATTGCGTTATTGCGAAGCTAAAGATGAAGTTGCGAAGTTCAACAGAGCCGCAGATAAAACGCCGTTACAACGTCTTTCTTATATGTCCTGTCTCCCACCCCTAACCCTTGCGGGCTTCGGGGTGTTTGACTTTGCAAAATTACAAAGATTATTTGAATTGACAAAATAATAATGCTAAACGTATGAATTATAGCAAGGGGTGCTTGTCTGCCCCATGCTTAATTCACCGCACTATTTGTGGTAATAAGAAAAACCTTTGGTCTATCGCTGAGCAGATTTGATTAACTGTTCGATAGCGTCAATCATCTGTTTGGCTGGTGCAATCCGCTGTTTTAGGTCATCCGGATCTACATCGTAGGTACAATTATACTCACTTTCCTCTCGCATCGACTCCAATTGAGAATATAACGTTCCGAAAGAATTAGGCAACGCACCTGTCTTGATATAGTAATTGGAGAAAAGGATGTGCGAGCCTTTATGGCTATTGACTTGATGCTTGTCGGAAATCAGCAGTCCACTCACGGCATGAAAGATTGCATAATAAAGTCGGCCTGCAGCACCACTCCAAAATTCTTTTTCCAGCAGTACTAAAGCCTCTTCGTAGGCTCGGCGAGCTTTCTCTATCTCTATGCGTACAACAATGTCGCGTTCTTCGTCGGATAAACTCATTTCAATACTATTTTGTCTCGTTCTACATTCTTGTAAAAAGGAGAGAATGTCCACGACTCCCATCGGTGGCGGGGATAGGCGTGGGTGTTTATTTCAGCCCCCCAGTCTAACCCTTCTAAGAATAGGTCGTAAACATAATGCTCATAATCCTCGTCGGAAATGCGTTCGGTGTTAAGCAGCAGAAGAAGGTCATAGTCGCTATCGGGATGTGCGTCGCCCCGTGCCCGGGAGCCATACAGCCACAGAGAACTGCCTTCCGGCAGCACTCGCTGGGCAAATGCCTTAATACGTTCGACTACTTCTTCCTGTTGCATATCCAGAGATTTAATGTCTCGACACCCCTCACCCTTGCGGGCTTCAGGATGTTTGACGTTGCAAAATTACAACTATTTTCTGAATTAGCCAAAAAAAGATGGGATGCAGCAAAAGAAAAAGCCCTGCCGAGCGGCGGGGCTGGTGGATGCGATAGGGAGTATCGCTTATTATTCTGAGCCAAGCTTCTCGCTCAGGGCTGTCAGGTTGAAGCTGATGCCTCCATAGACAGCACGGCGGGTATAGACACCGTAGAGCTCGAGGTATTTTATGGGCTGGATGAAAAGGCCGCCGCCGAAGTTGAAATCGTGGAAACGCTCCTGCGGGAAGTAGTCGTGGTAGATGCTGCCGCTGTGCGAGCCTTCATCGACATGGATGTGCACCGAGCTCATGTCCGTGTAGCCATAATTCGTCTGGCTGTAGCCCACGATGGGTGCAATGCGCAGCCACGAGAAAAGAGGAATCTGATAACCCACGTTGATGGCGAAAGCCTCGTCGTCCAACGGACGGGACTGGTTGACGTGATGGTCGTTCTTATGCTGCGGAGGGGAAAGAAGGAAATCGAGATACACACCACATATCGACGCGCTGATACCCCAGCCAAAGCCTGGATAGTCGGTTTGCCATCCGGCCTCGCCAAGCTGGACGCCGAAAGTAATACGCTGGTTGTTGTCGGCAAGATTAAGGAACTGTGCATTCGCGCTGTTGCAGGCAAAAGCAAACAGAACAGCCAAAATAACGAGTCTTGTTTTCATCATAAAAAAAATTTAATTACTAATACTTTAGTTAAAAAAAGACGTGGTGACAGGCACCATTTTGATTTTGCAAAGTTACATAAAAAATAACGACCAACAACATTTTTTTTCATTTTGGGTTACCAATGCCCCCTATCGGCAGGGAAAAACCGAGCCGTTTTTTCGCTGAAGCAGGGTCGTTCTTGCTTCGTCGATGCTTCGCTGATGCTTCGTCGATGCTTCGCTCTTCTCTTGCGAGGGAGGACGGAGGTGGGGCGAGGGACCGGATTGGGCAACGCGGAGGGGAAGCGATTGCATCGCACAGACAACACACGCCGAGAGGGGCCGCCGGCTTCGCCGGCGGCCCCCACTCGGTTCATTTGCATTCAGTTACCGGAGCATCCAGCTGACACCGGCAACCAGGTGGGTTTCCATAGCCCAGTAAGAACCTAAAGAATTGCCATTTGACAGGCCACCCTGCAAGGTAAGCTGCAGATTGGGTGTGGCAAGATAATGCACTTCAAAAAGTCCTTTGAACGGTTCTGTCCAGTTGGGTGTTTTGAACCCAGCCCCTATAAGCAGCCGCTCGGTGGCCAACCAACGGGCAAAGACCGAAAGGGTAGTGGCGGGGAAGTTCTGTCGTGGTGAATTGCGGTTCCATGTGAAATCCACAGCATAGTCAAGCATCCAGCCTTTGCCGAGGTCGTTGCGGAATTCCAGCCCGATAGTAGGCTGAATAACTGTATCGCTTTCATATTTGTAACCTTTGGTAGCGGCCATAGCAATCGAGGTGTTGAAAGTCACCATAGGCAGCCAGCCCTTTCCTTCGAAGAGTAGCAGCCGGGCCCCTACCGAGGGTGCAATTTTCATATTGGTGGGGGAAATCAAATCGTTAACGCTTATGACGCTGCCAGCCATAGACCGCTCCCTTTTATTGAAAACAGAATGAGACGCCTCGACTCCGAGTGTCAGTTCGGCACGGTTGCCGATGCCGAAACGGAACCCTGTTCTGGCTCCGACGCCATCAAATCCTACTGTACCGTTGATGTTGAAATTACGCGAGTGATCCCACATCAGGCTGGTGTTCCACTGAATGTGGCCGGAGCCAAGCACGTTGGGGCCGGTGGTGGAGACGAGGGGATTTATGGTGTCCTGCGCGTGGGCAGTGGTGACACCCACGACGGTCATGGCTGCAAAGAACAGCAGGGCAAAGTATGTAGCGTTGTTGCTACGGGTAGATTGTTTATTCATTGTGGGGTTGATTTTGAATGTTAGTTACTTGGTTTATTAAAGGAACAGGGTGACGCCCGAGGTGTAGAACTTTTCGCCTGTGGCAGGGTCTTTGTAGGTGGGCAGCAGGTTAGTGAAGAGCCTCAGACCGTGGGTCAGGCCGATGACGTCGGTGGAGAGGGTCAGCCCTACTTCGAGTTTCCAAGGCTGGATGGCAGAGGAGCGGAGGACGGTGAGCCCTGGGTGGTTCACCCCTGAGCCCGGTGTCGGGATGTTGTCGATGTGGAAGTAGCGGGTCACCGCATAACCGGCATAGAAGTCAAGGGCAAGCGCCAGCCGGTTTTTGTACTGTGCATAGGGATACCACTTGAATTCGACGGGGATGCCGAGGTAGCTGATATAGGCGTAGGCCTTCTGTGTCGCGGTGGTGGGTGTTTGGAGGAATTGCAGGCCTTGGCTTTCGCTGTTTTCCCAGCTGCCGGAAGGCTCCACGTTGTAGTAGAGGGGGTTCCAGTTGAAGTCATAGCGCAGACCCGTGGAGAACTTCCAATGAGGGGATAGTTTCCAATGGGTCATGAGAGGCAGTTGCAACGAGAAGCCGTATTTGCTGTAATAAGGCGAGGGGTTGTCGCCACCGAAGAAGAGGGTGGCACCGGCCGAAAGGCCAAGGTCTATATAAATATCCACACGATGGTTGTTAGAATCACTGGTGACTGTATTGACCAAGGTGTCGGTCTGTGCATGTCCACAGAGTGCGGTGCCAAGGAGGATAAGGATGATTATTGTACGTTTCATGACAAGATAATGTTTGCGGTTTTACAAGATATTAAAGGCTAACACGGTGCCGTCCATCAGACTGGGTTCGGCACGGAAAAAACTGAAAAAGGAGCGACTGCGCTCGGAGGTTTTTGGCTCGGCGGGAGCCTGTGCCAGCTGCGAGGGCTCGTCGGCAGGGACAGCAGGGTTGCTGTTCCCTTGATAGAGGGTGTCGGTCTCTTCCGGCAATGCCTCGGCAAGATATTCCTCCTGCGGCATGACGGGTTCCACCACCTCCATGACGAGGGGCTGCGCCGGGGTTGCAGTGACAATACCCGGCAGAGGCAGCGTTCCATCTTCGACGGCAGCACGATGCCGCATGGGTGCTATGGCAACAGGCTGCTGCTGTTTGGTCTGCGGCAGGGGAAGCTCGGTGCGGCGGACGGCGGGAGCCTGCGCCAGCTGCGGACCCGCAGGCTGCAAGGGGTTGTCCCACTGCCATACCGAGGTTATTACAAAGAGCGTGACGGTGGCAGCAGCCGCAAGGGGTACTGCCCACATGCGGAAGGTGCGGCGCTTCTTGGCCTCGTCGTCGGCCATGCGCTCTATCATCGCGGACAGCTGCTGCTGGCGGCGGCTGTCGCGCCCGGCATGCTCCACCGAGGCAAGGAGCTGCTCGAGGCTGAGGGGTTCGCTATTCTTTTTCATAATCGAGTATCATTTGCTTTAGTGTACTATAGGCACGGGAGAGAAGGGTATAGACATTCCCTTCGTTGATTTGCAGGGTGCGGGCAATGGCCTGGGTGTCGGCATCGTCGAAATGACGCAGCCGCACAGCACGGGCCTGCCGCTCGGGAAGACGGTCGATGAACTGGAGGGCGAGCCGCAGCCGATCGTCGTCGGCTGCGGACTCGTCGGCCATGTTGTAGAGAGTTTCGATATCGACGGTGGGACGGCGGCGGCGCAGCAGGTCGACACAGCGGCGTTTGACAAGCGTGATACACCAGGCCTCGCGATTGGCAACATGGCGCAGCTTGTTGCGGTCGTTCCAGAGGGTGACAAAACAATCCTGCACCACATCAGCTGCATCGTCCTCGTTGCCGAGGAGGCTTTCGGCCATGCGCTGCATGGCGGGCTGCAAGTGCAGATAGTCGGATTGGAATTGTTTTGCGTCGTTGTTCATACCATGTAGTCGCAAAAGGGTGCCAAATCTTACACTCTGTTTGAAAAAAAAGTGAGAAAAAGTGTTTTCTACTCTCCCAGAAGGACTATCTCAGAGACGCATATATCACTGTATCTGTTGCCTTTGGCCACTGCGGTGATGGCAAAATACAACTCGGTGACAGGCTTGTTGCCATAGTAGTCGGAGATGTGGATGATTTCGGCGGCATCGGTGAGTCCCTGCCAGGTGAAGTCGACGGGCGCGGTAGCGCGGAGCTGCTTGGGGAGGTACTCAAAGCCTTTGATGTAATCGGGCGAAGGGTTGTAATAGTCGCAAAAGAGCGGTGTGTGCCACCGGTCGCAGCAGCAGGTGTCATAGACCATCATGGATGCCACACGGCTGTTGGCTTGCCACGTGTCGGCGTTCTTGCAGTAGCCGTTGTAAAAGACGATGGTCTTGACCTTGGTGGGCTTCTTGAAACGGACGGTGATATAGAGCGAGTCGGCTTTGTCCGGAAGAAGCACAGCAGCGGTACCAAGGTCCATGTCCGACAGGTTAGCGGCGGGATATTTGGGGTCGGAGCCACTCACTTCAACAGTGTAGCGGTCGGGGGAGATGCGGTGGTTGAAGAGGTCGGTGAGGTGGGCGGGCTCATTTTCAAACCAGTAGTAAAAGCTAAGCGGCTCGGCCTTGGCTAAGTCGAAGTTGCGTGTCTCGTAGTGCCAGCGGTCGCCCTTCATCTTGTGCATTGGGAGGCCGTGGGGAACACAACTGCTTGTGTCCTCCAAATTGCGCCCGGAACGCACTTGTGAAACATCGACCAGCACGGCGAAGGTCTCTGCCTTGCCATTGCCCCAGTAGGAGGCGGGAGAGAAGTCGTAGGCAAAACGGCAGTTCCCACGTGACTGACTGACCTGAGCATCTTGTTGGGGCAAACTCACCGTGCAACTATTTTCAACGCGGTATTGCACCACCAGTTTGACCGCTTTGCCGGCAGGGATGTTGAGGCGGGTGTAATACCAACGGCGCAAGAGGTCGCTCTCGTACTCGTAGAGGGCGTAGTTGATGCTGTCGAGGCGGGTTTCGAAGAGGTCGCCATTCTTGTCTTTGGCCGCCTCGGCGGGAGTGAGGAGGGGGCGACCTGCCTTCAGCAGGCTGTCGGCAGAGATTTGGAAGGGAAGCTGGATGCCGTTGAGGGTAAAGGCGACTTCAGTGATGTAGTCGTCACGCCAGCCTACTTCGGCCACGCTCTCGGAGTTGCCGTCGAGAGATGCCCAACGCTCGGAACCGTGACGGTAATAGTCGATGGGGAAACCATAGGGAAGGTTGACAAAGTCCTTCTTGCTGTTGTTGTAGAGGAGATATTCAACCCGCACCAGCGTGTAGCGGCCCTCAGGGGTGACAGTGAGGTGTTCGTCTTTGAGTTGCACCTCAGGGACATGCACGCCGATTGGATTGCGTGAGAGGGTTAGTGCGCAGAACGTGGCCACAGGGTCACCATTAGCCCATAGGGTGCCTCCTGTCAGGAGTAATAGCGCAAAGAAGAACCGTTTCATTGATGTTTATCTTTTAGAAATGATTCAACAGCATAGCGGTAGCCCTCCAGTCCAAGTCCGCATATTACGCCCCTGCAGACATCGCTGAGGAGGGAATGGCGGCGGTATTCCTCACGGGCGAAGATGTTGCTGATATGCACCTCGATGACGGGAGTGGTGATGGCGGCGATGGCATCGTGGATGGCCACGCTGGTGTGGCTGTAGCCTCCGGCATTGAGGATGATGCCTTCAGCGGTGAAGCCCACCTCTTGCAGACGGTTGATGATTTCGCCTTCGACATTGCTCTGATAATAGCCTATCTCGGCTTCGGGGAAACGGCTGCGCAGGTCGGCAACCATCTCCTCCATGGTGACATGCCCGTAGATATCCGGCTCACGCCTGCCCGTGAGGTTCAGATTGGGTCCATTGATTATTTCGATGTGCTTCATATTCTTTCATCCAATATCCACTGCCAGCAAGGGATTATCTCCACCTGCCGACCTTGGGAATCTGTTATTGTTTCACGTCTGTCGAGCGTAACGATTGTGCCCAGCTGTAATCCGTATGCATCCATTACAGATGTTATTCCATCCAGTTCACGCTTGCGAGTGTCGGGCTGATCCATGACAGCACTGACCTGTATTGCCTGTGTAACGGTATTCCCTGAACGCAAAACAAAGTCACACTCGTGGCCATTGCTATGATAATAAAAATCCGCTCCACGGCGCTGCAATTCGATAGCTACTGCATTCTCCAGCCACAGACCCTGGTTTTTGCTGAGATTGAAACCCACCTGCCCAGCCAAAGCATTGTCGATAAAGTACAGTTTCTTGGGGCTCCGTATCTGTACACCCACTTTGGGGGTGTATTTGTTTAGGCAGCGCACCATGTATGTCTGCTCTAAACAGGATATCCAGTTCGCTACCGTTTCCATGCTCTTTACTCCGATATTCTTGGCCACAGAATTGTACGTAAACGGATGGGTGACATTACTTGCAAGGTAGTATATCATTTCCCGCAATGCTGTCTCGGCAGTGATACCGTTGCGAACAATCACGTCACGGAAAACGATGTCAGTATAAAGCGACTTCAGAAATGCAGTATTTCCACTTCTAAGATATTGCGGCAGACCACCCATGCCAAGATACTCCAAGAAATAGCGGTTCATTCGGGCACGACCCTCGGTTGTGTAAAAATCCTGCTTACTATAAAGGTACTTGCGATAGGAAAGGAATTCGGCAAAAGAAAAAGGGTAAAGTTCTATGGATATGTGCCGACCCGTCAACAGGGTGCCTAATTCACGGCTCAGCAGATTGGCGTTACTTCCCGTCACGAAAACCTTATTGCCAGCATTATACAGTCTGTCCACAAAACGCTCCCACCCTTTGACATTTTGGATTTCATCAAAATAGTATGTATGCTGCTCACCAAATTCCGAGTGAAACAATTCATTCAACTGCTGAAAATCCTCTACCGTGAAATTCAACAGACGCTCATCATCAAGGTTGATATAAAAATCTTTATCATGAAGTTGCTGCTGAATCTGCCTCAACAAAGTTGATTTCCCACAACGTCTCACTCCGGTGATGACGATTATTTCCGGCGCCATCAACAGATTGGAGTCTATATTCCTACAGATTACATCCTCCGAAGGTATTCTCCTTTGCTCGTAAATTACTTGTAAGAGAGTGTCTTTCGTAATCATATGTCATTCCCGTTTAAGTGCAAAGATACAATATTTTTTCGATTCTCAACCGAAAGAATTAAAAAAACTTCCGATTGACAGTCGGAAGTTACCGGTTGTTCGTCATCCTGGGTTTAGCTTTAAGTACGACAAGAAAAGAAAGAAAAAAGTGTACATTTGGGAAAAACATTGTATCTTTGCATTTTGTTACGGTACACAACGCTATGAAACCTTATATCCTGCTATACAAAACCCTGCTGCCACGACGGTACAAGCATTACCTACAACGTGCCGGTGGCAATACCGACATGTGCCACGAGACCCTGCTGCACGGCACTTTTTACGAAGAGTATGAGCTGTACGGCTTTGCCGACAAGGACGAGGCCGAGCGGCGGGAATACCTCACCGACGCCGTGCGGAACAGGATTTGCCACCGCGTGAACAGCCGCAAAGGGGAGCGCACAGTGGTAGACAAATGGCTCACCTATTGCCGCCTCAAAGAGTTCTACCACCGCCGCGTGATGCTGCTCGACAGCGACAGCGCAATCGCGGAGGCTGCCGCACTGGGCTGCCGCACCAGGGAGCTGGTGGCCAAGCCCGTCAACCAGTGCGGAGGGCGCGGCGTGCAGCTGCTCACCGGAGGCAACAGCAACGAAGATTGGCTTTCGCTGCTGAAAGACAAGCAGGGATGGGTGATTGAAGAGCGCATCGGGCAGGACGCGGCACTGGCACAGTGGAACCCCTCATCGGTGAACACGATACGCATCAACACCTTCCAGCGCAACGGGCAGGTGACGCTGTTCACCTCTTTTATCCGCACAGGCAGAGCCGGGAGTTTTGTAGATAACGGTTTCCTGGGCGGGCTTTTCGCCTCTATCGACACCGAAACGGGTGTGATTTTCACCGACGGCTACGACGAGAAGGGACTGCCCTACCCTGCCCACCCCGACAGCGGGGTGCCCTATCGCGGCACACAGATACCGCGCTGGCAGGAACTGCGACAGCTATCCGAAAAGATGGCGAAAGCCATGCCCGACATGGTGTACATTGGCTGGGACATGTCTCTTACCCCCAACGGATGGGAGCCTGTGGAGGCTAATCGCGGTGAATTTGTGGCGCAGCAGGTGACACAAGGCCACGGCATGAGACGTGAGTTTGAGCGTCTGTGCGGCTACAGCCACTCAGCACGTTACAAAAACACCACATTATAATGCAATAAAAGCAGCGAAGAAGCGTTATTTTATTTATGAGCCAAAACTATCATCCGAAGCCTGTCAAAATATACAAGTCCACCATCAGTTGTGTGATGTACGTATTGCTATTCTCGGCCGGCATTGCATTCTGCATTTGGGTTGCTATCTCCAATTTCAACAACGACGCCCTCTCATGGATAATGGTATTGGCCTTGGGGGGCATGGCAGTGGCATGCGTCTATCAAATGATATACTACATTCGCTGCCGCCATGAAAAGATTGTCATTACCGAACAACTCCTTACCATATCCCAATGTTTCAAACAGACAAAGAGCGGAGACTGGGCACCGGTAAAGAATGTCAAACTACAGTGGAGAGACATCAATTACATCAAAGCCCAATGGGAAAGACCCACCAGCAAGAGCATACGAAAGGATGTACTTGTCAGTGCAGGGAAGAAAGACGTCTACCTGATTGACCCGGACATATACGATGTCTTCTTTCTGGAAAAGAAACTACAGAAGTATCAACGCCAATACGGGAATACCAACAGGAGATAGGGAAAACTCATCCAACCACTCAACATGACACAAAAAACAGAGCCACCCGCATGGGTGGCTCTGCTATTAAATAGAGTTGGAATCAATTAGATGATACCCTGGGCAACCATAGCCTTGGCTACACGCATGAAACCAGCGATGTTAGCACCCTTAACATAGTTGATGGTGCCATCAGCCATACGGCCGTGCTCAACGCACATGTCGTAGATGTCGTTCATGATCTTGTGGAGCTTCTGGTCAACCTCGGGGGCAGTCCAGTTGATGTGACCGGCGTTCTGGCAGATCTCGAGGCCAGAGGTAGCAACACCACCGGCATTGACAGCCTTACCAGGACCGAAGGGAACCTTAGCAGCCTGGATGGCAGCGATAGCGGCGGGCTGGCAACCCATGTTGGAAACCTCGGCAACATACTTCACGCCATTCTCGAGAAGCATCTTGGCATCTTCCTCAGCGAGCTCGTTCTGGAAGGCGCAGGGCATAGCAATGTCGCACTTCACAATCCAAGCCTTCTTACCAGCGGTGAACTTAGCCTTGCCGGGGAACTTGGTGGCCATGTCCTCAACCTTGTTGCGGTTGCTGGCACGCATGTCAAGCATGTAGTCAATCATCTCTTTGGTGATACCGTCGGGAATCTCGCAGACACCGTCGGGGCCGCTGATAGCGACGACCTTGGCACCGAGCTCGACAGCCTTGGTGGCAGCACCCCAAGCAACGTTACCGAAGCCGGAGAGAGCAATGCGCTTGCCTTCCATCTTGTCGCCTTTTTCCTTAACCATGCGCTCGACATAGTAGATAGCGCCGAAACCGGTAGCCTCGGGACGAATCAGAGAACCACCCCAGCCATAGCTCTTGCCGGTGAGGGCACCGGTGGAGTGCTCGCGGGCCAGTTTCTTGTAAGCACCATAGAGGTAGCCAATCTCGCGGCCGCCAACGCCTACGTCACCAGCGGGGCTGTCCTGATCGGGACCGATGTTGCGCCACAGCTCATACATGAAGGCCTGGCAGAAACGCATGATTTCAGCGTCGCTCTTTCCAACGGGGTCGAATCAGGCTGTTCTTGAAGATCTGCTCGAAACCGAGGAACTTCAGCATGGAAACGTTCACTTTCGGGTGGAAGCGGAGACCGCCTTTGTAAGCACCGAGGGCAGCGTTGAACTGGACACGGTAGCCGAGGTTGGTCTGAACCTGACCCTTGTCGTCAACCCAGGTCACGCGGAAAGTGAAGATACGGTCGGGCTCAACAATGCGCTCGACAATCTTAGCAGCCTCAAACTCGGGATGCTTGTTGTATTCTTCCTCGATGGTCTCCAAGACCTCGCGAACTGCCTGTAAGTACTCGTTTTCGCCCGGATGTTTGGCTTCCAGGTTAGCCATAATTTCATTTACTTTCATGATATTTAATTAATTAAATTAAACAATTAGTTTTCTTTGGACTAACAAATATACAACTTTATTTTGAAATAAAACAATTATTTTGTTAAATTTTTCATACAACACCCTCAAGACAATACCAACCAGCTGCTTACACGCGCCAGCCGCCATCCCAAAGCAAATCGCCGGAATTACCATCCCAACAGGCAGCCGGTCACTTCACATCGCGCACAAGCCGGACCGACTGTCGGTAGCAACGCTGATTGACTACAGAGGTATAGACACGGCCTTCATAGAAACACACATAATAGGCCTCCTTGTCGCCTTTGGGAGTGGCTGTCCAATACAGTCCTGACATCCCCGGGTGCGGCGGATTAGTGGCCCATTCATAGTCAGATGCAGGAAGGAAGACGGCTCCGGACTTTTGCATCTGCTCCCATTGTGCCCAGGAGAGTATGTTATCATTCCAGCTGATACAACCCGGACTGAAAACAATGCCCGCCGGGTTCTTCCACCTGTCGGGCAATAAAATCAACCCATGTATCCCATTAACCGTACCTGTTCCCCGTTTCAGCTCAGCGTCTTTCCTATGCACCAGCACATAGTCCCACTCGGCGAAGCCCAATGTACGCCATCCAGATTCGGCATAATTCAAATAATCGCCCCAATCATAGAAGGAAGCATAATCTCTATTATCCAATGAATTGTTCTCAGGTTTGTTTCCTGTCCCCCACGCAAAATAGCCGCCGTAATCCCATGAATTAAGCACAAAAGTGCGACCATGCGTGGCAAGATTTCCCGGTGCAAAATACACCTTTTTCATATAACTCACCGTAAAAGTGCATGTGCTTGTATCCTGTTCTGCTTCCTGGGCATTACCCTCAGGCAAATCCTTATGACAAGCCGCCAAACACAAAACCAATACCCCTGCATACAGCAGCGGGATGACCTTGTTTCCATGAATGGTATTCATATCGAATGAGTGTTTTCAAGCCAAAAGCAAAACCTACTCATCCATCCTACTCTCTGCCAGTCCTGCACCGGCTTATGCTCACACTCTACAGATAGCAAGTGTTGACAAAGTTCTGGATGCGTGGGCGGACATAGTCACGCTCCTCGATATGCGACATATGGGCAGCATTCTCCAGCAGCAGAATTTCTGCATGCCGCGCCTCCATGGCCTGCGACAAAGCCAACTCCACCGGCAGCCGCGGATCCTGTTTGCCATAGATGAACAGCACCGGAACCTCCAGCTGCTGCAGCACATGCAGACGCGACGGCCTTGCCGCCATGCCGCGCTGCGCCGCAATGATGCTCTCGGCCTTGGTCTCCAGGCACTGGTCCTGCAAATCCTTTATCTCCACAGTCAATGCTACTCGGCTCTTAACAGTAAACAGCGGCGGGATAAAACTCACGATATAGCTTGCCCTGTTCTGCATCACCTGATCGCAGGTGGCCATACGGCGCTCGATGATAGACTCCGTGTCGGCCAGCGCATGCGAATGCAGCAGTCCCAGGCCACGCAAACGGTGGGGGAACAAATCGGCGAAAGCCAACGCCACGTAACCACCCATCGAATGCCCGATCATCACACACTGCTCCACGCCGGCATCGTCCAGCACAGCCATCACCGCCCGTGCCATAAAGTCCATGGAATGCACCTCGCCGAAGCACTCGCTGTAGCCGTGACCCGGCAAGTCGATGGTGATGACGTGCATCGTGCGCATATACGACAGCACATACGAACTCCATATATCCAGATTCTGCAGATAGCCGTGCAGCAGCACCAACGTCTGCTCATGCCCTCTGCCTTCATCTCGATAATGAAGTGTATGTTCTTCAAACACAATAGTCTTATGCTGTTCCATCGAATGCTTTTTAGTGTAGTTTACGAAAAGCAAAGATACACATTTTTTCTCTCATAACAACCCCTTTTTTCAAAAAAAATCGCCCCTCAACCGCTATCTGTTCAAAAACAAGCAATTCCGTCAAGCATTTTCCCATTTGTCTTGCCATGCGTTTTCCAGGGAGGAAAAAATCTATCGTTTCAGATGCAGGGCTGTTAATTGTAGGCATGGATGCCACCCAGCAGCAGGTTGACGCCGAAATAGGTGACAACAACGCTCAGAAATGCTACCACACACCACACATGGAACCAGGTTGAGGAATGGCCGTCGCGCTGGCTCATGTTGAGGGGGTAGAGGTAAACGAGCAGGGTGATGAGCGCCCACACCTCCTTGGGATCCCAAGACCAGTAGTTGCCCCACGAGATGTTGGCCCATACCGCTCCGATGACTATGCCCAAGGCGAGCAATGCCACGGCGGGATAGAGCATCAGCAGGTTGGTGCGCTCCAAAGTCTGCCGCAGAGCCGGCCGGATGAGGGCCGCCACACCGCCTGCCATGGCAAAGAAGAAGAGCGCATAGGCTGTCATGATGACGGTGACATGCAGCGTGAGCAGCGGTGAGCTGAGCACAGGCATGAGGTTGGTCACAGGCGGGTTGGAGCCGCTCATCATGGCCACCAGCAGACAGAAGCCCATGGTGAGCAGCCCGATGGGAGGTGCCATGGGGTGGCGACGTGCGGTACACAGGGCCACAATGCTGATTACCATGGACATAAGTGTCATGCTGTCGAAACCTCCCGCCATGGGAGCATGGCCTCCGGCTATCCACCGCAGGATGAAAATGAGCAGCAAGAACGCCGTGAGCAATGCGACAAGACCGAATGCAAGCCGGGAATTGAACAACGACCATTTCCCTTTGCCTCCTTTTGGAGAGTATAGCGCTATGGCGAAAGAGAGCAGTCCGAGGCTGATGACAAGCATGTAGAGCCAGCGGCCTGTGGTGAGGCGGTTGTAAAGCCTTTCGGCCGCAATGCGGCTGGGTGCTGGTAGGATGTCTGCCGCCTTTTTCTGCTGATATTCGCAGGTTTTGTCAAACACCTGGCCGAGGGTTTCGTAGTCGCCTTTGACCACCAGCTCCTGGCAATAGCCAAGCTGCTTGCGGATAAAGATATATTCGTCCGAGTCCACACTGAGAGGCAAGGGGTCGTTTTGCGAGTACCAGCCGATGGTTCCAGTGGAGTCGGGCACAGGATAGATTTTCATCAGCTGGCTGTTGGCCACCATTTGCACGAGGTTCACCTTCTCCTCGGCGGCACGGCGTTTCTTGTCGGGTATGCCTTCTGTGCTTCCTGGCATGGCGATGTTTCCGCCGCTCAGCTGAGGGGCCAGCTGGTTGTAGGTGGCATAGCGGCCATCGAGGCCTAACTGATGGCGCAGTTCGGCACCTTTGATTTTAATCATGGGTTCGTCGGCCCATTCGCTGTGGTAGAATATCCAGCCGCTGAGCACCTGTTCGGGGGTAAGGCCTTGATAGGTGGCTTTGCCGCAGAGTTTGGTGGTGTAGTCTTTGGCCACAGTCCGCAAGGGGCAGATGCGTCCTTTGTACAGCACCATTATCCGACCCATGCGGTCGGCCGTTTGCCGAGGCAGGGTTGAGGGTGCGGCCGAGGCGGTGCCGCCGACAAGCAGAAGCAGCAAGGGCAACGCCTTGAGCAGCCGGCGGAAGTGCGAGCGGGGCGAGAGGAACATAACAACCAACCCTGCAATGAGGAGCAGATATCCGCAATAGGTCACTGCAATGCCAATGGGGTCGTAGGAGACACTGAGGACCGAGCTGCCGTCGGGCGTGTAGTCGGCCTGATAAAGGCGGTAGCCTTGCCGGCGGTAGATATTGTTCATGGATATGTCAGCAGTTTCTCCGTCCACGGCAATGTGGCTGACAAAGTCCATAGGCGAGTGGGAGCCCGGATAGGTAACCACCTCGAAATTGTCGAGCGTGACGGAAAACGGCAGTCGCCGAGCGGTGCTGTCGGATTCCAAGTAGGTGTCGTATGGCTGTCCGGGCAGCAGGGTCATTTCGCCGTGGCTGCCTGTCCAGGTGGTGAGGCCACCGCCGAGCAGAATAACCACTGCGGAACTGTATATCAGCATCCGATGAGGTGTGTGCCACATTTTCTCCCTCAAAATGGCTGCTATGCAGCCAACGGCCACCAGTGCCAGCAGAAGGATGAACCACCAGGAGGCATAGACATGTTCGGTGGCAAATTCGTTGCCATGGTATTTTTCAATAATGGTGCCGGTGGCGAGAGCTGCCACCACCGGCACCATGAGCAGGATACTAAGTTTTTTCATTGGATTTTGTAATAGGTTTGGGTTAAACCCAAATCGGTCATTAGGCCGACTTTTATACACTTTCTCGCTTTTTAAGGTCTCTTTATGCCATATCAGCATTTCTTTCGGCATCTTGTCCACATCCCTGTCTCGCCGTAGCCCGCTACGACTTCGCCAGCGATGCGGCCAATATGCTCGAAACAAATACTCATCTGGCATAAACCCTAACGACCGATTTGGGTTAAATGGCATTGATGAACTTTACCACTGCATCGCGGTCTTTCTTCGAGAGCTTACGGAATTTCTCGACAGTCCAGCGGGCGTCGCTGTTGGGGCAGCCATGCCACATGATGGCCTCAATGACATTGCGTGCACGGCAGTCATGCAGGCGGTCGCTGTGGCCGCTGCAGATGGGCGACAAGCCGCGTCCCCACAGGGGAGTGGTGCGGCACCAACCAGTGCGGATGTCGTTGACCATGAAGAGACGGTGCTGCACCATGTCGGTGTAGGGCCAAATCTTCTGGTAGGGATAGCGGGGCAGCCGGCTGTCGCCGTCGGCAAAGAAGCCGTTGGGGTCGGTGAAGTTGTCGGGGCCGGTGGTCCAGCTGGGACGATGGCAGGTGGCGCAGCCCAGGTCGCGGAAGAGTTTGCGTCCGCGCTGGACGGTGGAGTCAGCCAGATTGCGTGCGGCGGGGACGGCCAGTCCGCGGTGCCACACCATGAAGTTGACATAGTCCTGGTCGCTCATCTCAATGGGCAGGGTGTCGCACATGAGGTAGTTGTAGATATCGGTGCGCGGGTCGCCGGTCTTGTTCCATGCGGGGAAGTAGTGGTAGAACTGAGCCTGCACCTCCGGGTCGTCGGCAGCAGTGTTGGCATAGATGCTCTTGTTGAGGCTGAGGTAATGGCTGCGTCGGTCACTGCGGTTGACGTTGGTGATATTCCAGATGGCATTGGCGCCAGCGGCATCCTGCAAGGGGCCACGGCTGAGGGCATAGGTGAAACGTTTGGGGTGAGTGGTCTTGCCATAGAGCGAGGCCCAGTCATTGCCTGCCCAGATGGCGGGGTTGAGGTTGGCACCGGCTTCTGACTCTTTTTGGTACTGGGCCTTGAGCGAGTCGTCGGGGATGGCGTCGAGTAGTCCTGTGCCGTAGATACCGATGGTGCTTTCAAGACGGAAGGCCATCTGGCTGTAGGGGGCAGTGAGCGGTGCATAGAAGGCATCCTCGGGGATGGTGACTTCGGGATAGATGAGGCTGTAGGTCTCGCCATCGGGGAAACGGTTGCCCCATTCATCAACGTAGTCGAGCCAGGCAATGTTTATCTTGCTTTCGTCAATGGAAGGCTTGAAAGGTGCCACGGCTTTGGTCTGCGGCATACCGGCCACAGAGGTCTCGTAGGCGTCGGTGGTCTTGTTGTAGACTACCAGCAGATAGCCGTTGGCCCAGTCGTCGGCACGGTAGCGTTCCATGCGGCGTCCGTGTCCGTAGCCGGGATGGCAGGCCTCGCACGAGGAGCGCACATAGAGAGGTCCCAGTCCGTTGAAGGGCGGGTTGTTCTGGGTAACGGTATGCTCAAAGAAGAATTCGCCATATTTGAAGGCGTTGACCATGCCGGCATTTTCCACCGCAGGAGTGGGGTCTTCGAAGGCCGAGGCCGACTGGTTGAAGGTGGTGCCGAGTTTCCCTCCGGCATAGGTCTCTTCGGCCACGCTTTCGGGCACCTCGGGTTCAACAACTTCGTGTTTGCAGGAAGCAAGTCCGACAATTGTCAGTGCTGTCAGTGCAGGTATAAGTATTGTTTTTCTCATAGCAGGAAGATTTTACTTGTTGCGGATTGCATTGATGGCTTCGCCCAGCACGTCGCTGAGAGCAGAGCAGGCATCCACGGCCTCGCCGTTGGCAGCGTCGCTGTAGTGGAGCACAAAGGGTGCGGGCATGGCATCGATTTTAGCCAGTGCGTTGTCAATGGCGTTCAGCACACGGGCATCGAGCGAGGCGTTGATTTTGTTCACATAGTTGTGCAGGGACTTGCTCTCGTCGCGCTTGCCTTCCACTCCGCCCATGTAGGCGTTGCGGATGCTGACGATGTTGTCGTGGAAGTCGATGATGGATTTCTGGCTGTAGGGGGATTCAATGTAGGTGATGTCCTCACCGTGCCAGGCGGCATAGATTTTAGAGCTGCCCACCTCGTCGGCGATGTCGGAGCAGCCCTGCAGGATGGCCATGAGAGCGGCCGTGCGGCTGGAGTAGGTGCTGCCAGCCTTGCCTGCGTTCTTCATATTGTCGCCATAGCTGTTTCCGCTACCGGCAACAGTGTAGGCAATCTCGAGCTCGTCCAGTTTCTCAATGTGGCTCTTGGGGGCTTTGTCGCCTATCCAGCCCACTTCAAGCTGATAGCAGCGGTTGCGCAGGTCGCCAGCCACAGCGACCACATAAATCCACTGGTTGGCCGTGATATTGGACACATCCTTGGGCTGGCCGTTGGCAAAGAGGATGTACTCAATGCCATGGAAACCCAGGAGGGCGTTGCCCAGACGGTCACCGGCCACGGCATCACCGTCTTCGCTGTCGAGTGCCTCAATCATGGCAGGGCTGTTCATGAGGGTGTTGAAGGCATCCTCGTCAAGAGGCCAGGAGTCGATGTGGGGGTCAATGCCAAAGTCTCCAGCGGCACCGAAGAGGAAAGCCTCGCTCATCTCCCACTGCTCACGGGCGGCAAGGAAGGTCTCGCAAGCCTCGCGGACACCGGCATTGGTAGGATTGGCTTTGAGGGCAGCCAGCTGGCTGGCCAGCTGTTCGGCCTTGGCAGCCAGCGCCGTGTAGGTGGGGGCTACGGTGTTGTCTACAAACTGCTCGGCCACAGCGGCGGCCTGGGCATCCTCGACAGTGTTGTCATTGTCGCGTTTGCAGGACACGAAATTGAGGGTGGCGAATACAATGGCCACCATCGCGATTGATTTGATAGTTTTGCTAATCATGTTGTAGTTTGTGTTTGTGTTGTTATTAGATTAATGTTTGAAAAATCCGCACCAGGTGATGCCCACCGCAGCGTAAGGCTCGTTGTTGTACTGCGCCTTGAGCAGGCGGACACCCGCCTCGGCTTTTACGGCAATCTGCGGCAGAGGGTAGTAGTTGATGCCTGCAGCGAGGACTTGCCTCTCCGCCCATTCTATGTCAGTCCAGCCATTGGCAGGCACAAAGCTGTCGTAATGGTCATAGCGTCCAAAGAGGAAGAGCCGTCTTACTCCGGTGCGCCACTCTGCCAAGGCAAACAGGTCGATACCGGCCTCAAGGGAGGCATCCCAGGCCCGTTCACCCACCGGAGCGTGGGGATAGGGATTGCCGGTCATAGTGGTCTGGTTTTTGTTGCGGGAGGAGATGAGGCCAGCGTCGGACAGATAGCCATAGTCCATATTGCCCCTTACGGTCAGCCAGCGGTTGCGGTAGGCAAAGTCGAAGGCACCGATTAGCACCGTGCCTTTGGCACCGTAGTAGCGCGATGTCTCCGAATAAATCTCGGTGACGATGTCATTGCTGAAGGAGTTGCCTGCATAGCCGCTGAGGCTGAGACGCAGATTGGGGATGCCTGTCCAGTCCACACGGACAGCGGTGGCAAGACTGTTGGCCGGACGGAACTCGTAGGGCGAGGCAGAGCCGTTGTGCACCCAGCCCGACTCGTTGAATAGGTTGCTGTTCAGTCCCGGCAGCAGCTGCACCTCGTAGCGCCAGTTGGCCGCGCGGCCCCACAGGCTGATGCCCGTCTCGTGCCATGTGCAGGGCATGATGGTGTTCTCGCCTTCGGGACGGTAAACGGTGAAGAATTGGTCGGGCGTGTGGTTGTTGTTGGTCATGCCCACCGGCACCACGATGTGACCCATGCGCAGGTTAAGCCTTGGCGAGAAACTCTTCTGAACCCAGAACTGCTCCAAGGCCACCTCGCCGCCACGCTCTATCTCCTGCTCAAACTCGCCAGTCTCTTCCGTTTCCTTTTCCACAGCGGCCTCGATGCCACCGTGTTCAAACTCCACCTCGGTACCCACACTCCAGCCGTGGCCGAAGTCGTAGCCCAGCATGATAACGGCATGGGGCAGGTCGACGCGGCCGTATCCCTTGTTTTCGGTATAGCGGTCGGCGTGAGAGTAGCGAAATACGTTGTCGCTATAGAAATTGTAGTTATACACAGCCTCTCCATAGCCACCGATAGTGAGTCGCGAAGGCTTGGAAACGGTGTCGTCCTGTGCGCGGGACATAGTCGTTGCGCCAAATAGAAAAACAAACAGAATAAGCAATTTAAAAGTTTTGCTGTACATGATTCAATCCTTTTTTTTGTGGTACAAAGGTACCCTTTTGCCTCGGATTGCCCAATACCTAAATTTAGTGATTTTCCAACCCGAATCGGTCTTTAGGGTATTGCTTGATTGTCTGATTGCTTGATTGTCTGAGTGACTGGCGCAGTCAAATTACTCAAGCAATTACACATTTAAGCATTCAAGCAATATCTCAGTGGCATACAATCCTGGTTCTTATTTCTTACTTTGCTTTCTGCCGCTTCGCGCGGAATTTACTTTTTATTCTGTGAAGGATTACGCCAACTTTCGTCAACGTTCCGATAGTGTCGCATATTTGTTCCCAACGTTCCTCTGTGTGCTTTCAGGGGTCGGTATTGCGTCGTTCTTTATCTTATCGTTTTTCGATATGTTTCCCATCTTTTTCCCTTTGTGAAAGGGAAAAAGAGTGGAAAACGATCGAATAACGAGCGAATAAATGACGGCGCTTGATGGTTACCATATACTGGGCAGGTCCTATTAAGAGCGTGTGTACCCCTGTGGCGGAGGGTACCCATGCAGATGTCCCCGGTGAACAGGGGGTGTTCGCCGGGGACATCTGTATGACTTAGCTTGCCTGTTTGCGAAGCGCAGACACCTTATAATAACGATAGCTGGTATTTACAGGAAAGAGATTTCGACCTCCTTGGGGGAGAGTCCTTTCTTGTACTTGATGTTGCCATGGGCTGTGACGAATATACGGTCGGCATCGATGCCTTGCTTTGCCAGATAGTTGCGTATACTTATGGCGCGGCTCATAGCTATGTCGTAGCACTGGCGGTCGTCGGTGCCGTTGGTGTTGACGGTTACGTTGACACGGCTTCCGGCATGCTGCCGCATAAAGCGCACGACGTTGTCCAGCTCGCGCCCGGCAAGCGGCAACAACCGCGATGTGGAGCCATGGAAGCCCACCAAGGGCAGGGAAATCGGTTCTTTCCGTTCACGGAGTTCTTCGAGGGTGAAGCCTTCCATAGCTGCGGACGTGGCGTTACCCCCCACGATAAGCGTGGGCACATATATCCAGTCGGCGTCGGGCACTATGGCGTAGGCCTTGCCTTTGAGGAGCCGGAAAGGCTGCAGTGTGTCGAGATTGTCGTCGGTGTAATGCTGCACAGTCTGCCTTGCGCCGAGGTCCACCACATCCAGCCCGCGAAGTATGTCGACAGCCTCTGTCAGGTTCACCCTCACGGTGCGGTGGCAGTCGGCGGTGTCGTGCCGTGTGGCAAAGGCATAGCAGTGGCCGCCGTCGCCGGCATGGGGTTGGGCGGTGAGCAGGATGCTCTTTTCGCCAGGCATGAAGCTGACCGCCGTCTCGGCAAATGCACCGTTGACCCCTTTGCCCATGTTCACCGGTTCAGACCAGCGAGTCCAGTCGTTTATATCTTCACGGGTGGAGATATAGACATCGCCATAGCCCAGGCCGCGGGCGTCGGTGATGAAGTAGAGGGTCTTCATGTTGCGGCTCAGCAGGGGGCTGCGCTCGCAGCAGGGACTGTTGACGGGCATGCCCAGGTTGACGGGGTCGCCCCAGCGTCCGTCGGTATAGGGGATATAGTAGAGGTCGGTGGCAAGGGCGGTGTCGCCGTGGTAGTAGGCTCCCGACTCCTGCACGTTGTGTCCGCCCGGGCGGTCTGAGGCCAGCAGCATCCCGCTGCCGTCAGGCAACATGTAGGCGTCGGTTTCAATGTAGATTGTATTGACCGGTTCACCAAACCGCTCGGCGTCCGTCCACAGGGTGTCGTTGACCACCTGTGCCGACCAGATGTCGCCATCCACGCCGAGGAGCACACGGCGGCCGTTGTCATAGAATCCCAATGCAGTCACGTCGGCATGGACTCCGGCCACTTGCACTCTGCCGGCATATTCCCATGCGCCTTTGCCCTTGGCTGCACGACGGGCGCAGCCCACCACTGTGCCGCCGCTCTCCACAGTCACGTAGTGGAGCGTGTCGCGCCGGGCATGGAGGGTGTTTTTGCGCGTGGTGAAGGTCTTGTCCTGCTCGGTGAAGTAGAGGCGGGTGCCTTCGTGGTTGGAGAATACGTGGTGTATGCCGCTGCGGGACAGCACCGACCGTTTGGCAACCTTCTCCTTGTCCTTGAGCAGGGTGGCCAGCTCGGCATACTCCTTTGTGCCGTTGTCCTCGAAACAGATTTCGAACTGGTTCATTCGCTGCAGGGCGGCATTCCAGTCACGACGGGCTATCTGCTGCTGCAGCACGCGCTGCAGGACGACGAAGGCCGACCTGCGCCCGGTGAAGAGATGGATGCAGTCGGTAAGCCGGTTGAAGTCGGTCTCGACAAAGGGTTTGGTCAGGTCGAAGGAATCAAAGACAATGCCGCGTGCCAGGTCGGACTGCACGGCCATCTGGAAAGGATAGTCGGGGTTGTCGGCGGCGAAGGACTCTATCGGCTGGCGGTTGCCTTCGGCAGCGAACCAGCTGTAGTACTCTTTATAGACATCGGAGTGATGCTCGTCGAGGGGGAAATGCTCAAGGTATATGACGGCCGCCTCCTGGCTGTGGGCGCCGAATATCATGGCGCGCAGCCTGGCCAGTGCACTGTCGGCCAACGGGTCGTCGCTGTGTGTCTCGGCATAGTCGGCATATTCCTGCACGGTGGAGAGGAGGGCAAAGTCCATACTGCGGAGCGTCTGCAGGTGGTTGAGGGCATCCAGATAGTTGTCGCCTCGGGGATAGTGTTCCAGATAGGACGAATAGGCTTCCTCGGTGTTTACACGGCAGGCATTGTGGTAGGCTATGCGGCTTTTCTGACGCATGGCGGCATGCTGCATGGCGCGGCTGGAGGGGAAGGCGGCGGCAGCGGTGTCGACCGCACCCTCGGTGGCAAAGACTGAGTAGTGGCGCGGGGCAAGCCGCTCAAGGGCTGCCTCGGCAGAATCGCTTTCGGGGATGGAGGGATGGGCGATGAGGAAACTGTAGTAGGCCTCTATGGTGTTCTCGCGGCAGGCGTTGTGATACTCGTCGGCCACTTTCTTTGAATGCAGCCGGGTGGTGACGGCGGCATTGTCAGGGAAAGAGGAGAGGAAGGCATTTATCTCGGAAAGGCCCATCTGCGATGCATTGCGGCGCACATAAGCCTCGGCCTGGTCCGTCACCGACTGGCGCTGCTGGCGGATAAGGGAGAGGGTGATGCCTTTCTTGATAAGGCGCTGCATGTCGCGGTAGCGGCCTTTGTCCTGAAGCCAGAGGGTATAGAGCTCCTCGGCGCGGCCGAGCAGGTCGGCGGCATAGGCGAGGTTGTACTGCGGATTGTCGGCATTGGAGTAGAAATGCGCCATATCCATGAGGTTGGCGACATCGTCGGGATTCTTGGCATACTGGCTGTTGAGTAGCACGTATTGCTCACGGAACGCCTCGGACAGGGAGTCCTGCTGGGCGGCCACCGTAGAGGCCAACAGCAGCGACATTAGCAGTATCAACGTTCTTTTCATACTTGGGGATAAAGGTTTAGAATGTAAGGCTGCGCAGGATGGCTTCAAACTCTTTCTCCATATCTTTGTAGGTGCCCCTCGTGGTTTCGAGACGGAACTCTACGATGGTGTTCTGTGTCTTGAAGTAGACCATGCGGAACTGGTAGTCTTTCTTGTTGCCCAGATTGGTGTAGGCGCCTATATAGCCCATGCCACCGCTTTTGGGCAGGCCAAGACCGTTGGTGTAGTCGGCCAGCGACTGGTAGGGCTCGGCCGTGTAGCGGTCATATACGTAGTCGAACAACTCTCCCGTATAGTTCTTGCGCACCCTGACGCGCAGGTTGGGCAGCGCGGTGTCGCCTTTCGAGACGAGGATGCGGCCGCTGTAGTAGTAAACATAGACGGTGGTGTTCTTGTCCACCTTGTCGGCCTTGAGGTAGTTCCACTTGCCGGGGAAGGTATATTTCACCTTGGTGCCGGGAATGGTCACCTGGGTCTGGGCCATGCAGCCTGCCATTGCAATCATCAGCAGAACGAGCAGCGCAAGGCCTTTTTTGCAGGGATTGGACATTTTAATTGTTTTCATCGTTATTGAAGGTTTAAACGTTTCTCGTAAAAATCAAGCAGTCGGCGGGTAAGGGTTTCGGGGCTGTAGGCCTCGGTGATGAAGTTGTAGGCGTTGTGGCCTATCTGTCGGCAGAAGGCGGGGTCATCGACACAACGCTGTATCTGGGTGGCGAACTGCTCGGGGGTGTCGGCTATCAGCACCTCCTTCCCGTCGGTGCAGCCAATGCCTTGGGCACCGATTGTGGTGGAAATGACTGTCTTGCCCATCGACATGGCCTCGATTATCTTCACCCGTATGCCGCTGCCGCTGAGCAGTGGCACCACATTTATCTGCTTCGAGGCAATGAAGCTCGAGGCGTCGGGCACCTCGCCCACCACTTTCACACCCTCCATCTTCAACTGCATCAGGCTGTCGGGCATCTTGCGTCCCGCCACATAAAAAGTCAACTGGGGCATGCGCTTGTGCACCGTAGGCCACACCTTGTCAAGAAACCACTTCACGCCCTCCTGGTTGGGCATCCAGTCCATCGAGCCCAAGTGGAACAAGGTGTTGGCTTCCTCCTCCACTGTGTCGGGCACAGTAGGTGTGATGCCGAAGGGAATGGCAATGACTGGTTTGCGGCAACCCGCTGCACGGAAGTAGGCGGCATCGTTCTCCGTGATGCCAACCACACCGTCATAGTCGTTCAGGTGCTCATGCTCGTAGGCGCGCAGGGTCAGCGACAGGTGTTTCAGATAGCCCCGTTTCAGCGGGTTCCGCTCACTGCGGGCGATGCGCTGCCATATCTCGTTCTCCACGTTGTGGGCGCGGAGAAAGACCTGCGCCTTGCTGTGCTTGCGTATCAGCGGCACATAGGGCGACAGGAAGATGCTCTCGACATGCACCACATCGAACTCCTCCTCGCGGAGCACTTCGGCCAGCCGGGCGGCGAACTCTTTGCTCACAAAGCGCTTTACATGATACGACTCGCCGCAGAGCCAAGCCACCCCGGCATCGAGCAGGTGGATGCCTAAATCCACATGCACCGCCTCGAAGCGGGTGGCCTTGCGGTAATCGTCGGGAATGCGGTCCTCCAGCACCGGATGCTTGTCGCTGCACATAGCCAGCACCCTCACCTCGCAGCCTGCAGCCAGCAGCCCCTGGGTGATGCTATTCATCGCCAGGGTGCCGCCGTCAACGGGCGGATAAGGGGGCTTGTTGCAGAGCTGAAGTACTTTCACACCAAACTAAATTAACGCATTAACACATTCCCACATTAACGCATTACTCCGTGGGCAGCTCCTTAAAGCCCTTGCCCATAATCTCGGCGCTGTCGATGACGTTGACAAAAGCCGACGGGTCGAGGTTGCGCAGGTTGGCACGCAGTTTCACAAAGTCGGCACGCTCCATGGTGACATAGATCATCTTGCGCTCGGTGCCGTTGTAGAGGCCCTCGCCGGTGATGCAGGTGCCGCCGCGGTGCATGTCGTGGAGGATATAGTTCTTGACCTCCTCCATCTTGTCGGTGACGATGAGAGCGGTTTTGTAGCTCTTGATACCATCGACCACGAGGTCGATGACCTTGCTCTCGATGAAGATGATAATGATGGAGTAGATGGGCAGACGGATGTCGCCGAAGGCGATGAAGGTAGTCAGCGTGATGCAGCTATCGACAATCAGCACAAGGGTGCCAAGCGAAATCTTGGTGTATTTGTGCAGAATCATGGAGATGATGTCGCTGCCGCCGCTGGTGGCGCCGGAGCGGAATATCAAGCCGATGGCCACACCATAGATGAGGCCGGCCACAACCGTGTTGAGAAAATAGTCGGGCACAAACCAGCCGCCATGATTGGGTATTTCAACCATACTCAGGCCTTCTATCGGGCTGGCCACGATGGCACCGTCGTGGATGACGGGATTATAGCCCCAGATGGATTCCAGCAAAAAGGTGAAAAGGAATATCAATATTGTGGAAACCACCGTCTTGACACCAAACTTGGGACCTAAGATAATCGTACCGATAATCAGCAGGGGGACATCCATGCAGATAGCATAGAATGCAATCTTCCAAGGCCAAAGGGTATTCAGCACGTTGGAGAGACCGTAGGTGCCGCCAGGAGCCATGAGGTAGGGGTTAACAAACATCACATCGCCCACAGCGAAGAGGGCACTGCCCACTATCAAAAGGATGTAGGCAAAAACTTCTTGCTTAAAGTTCTTCTTTTCCATTTATTGTGTCGCTTTTTATATTGTTGTATTATTGCATATTGTACCATTCCGCCCCAAAGCGGACAAAATGCAAAGTTACGAAAGATATTCGGTATAATGACTTTTTGTGCAAAAATACCCCTCACGCAGGCTCTGTCGCCTATGCATCCTCTTTAGGTTTCTGCATCTTTGCTTTTAATTCTTCCATCTTACTCTCCAACTTCTTGCGAGTCGATTCCTTGGGATTATAGGTGAGGCCTGTCTCAAAGTCTTTCATTGCAAGTTCATAATCACCATCATGTCCCCTTTCCATATAGACTTTACCTCTGTTAAAATAATATTTTGCACTTTTCGGATTTAAATCTATTGCCTTGCAAAAATTACTTACGGCCTTATCATAATCACTTTTTTTACGGTAATACAAAGAACCAAGGTTATTATATGCTTCAGCAAAATTCGGATTTTTACTTATTGAACGTTCATACATTTTTATGGCCCTATCTGGGTCTTCATCATGTAATTGTCGAGCCCATGCGAACAAGGCAATTGCAATTGCCTTATTTTCCGCTTCTTGAGCGATCTTAGCAGATCTGTCAATCTGGCCTTTCATTTTTTCTAAAGACTCATTGTAATCTCCGAGTTCTTTTTTATATCTGTCTAAATCTTGATTGGATTGCCTTATCTTCCCTTCATGGCCCTCCATATCTTTGGTGATGTCAGCAATTTTCTCATCTACAATTGCTATTTTGCCATCCAATTCTCTCTTGTAACTTTCGTTTGTCATATACGGAAATAGTGCACCCAACAAACCGACCAAAAGAGTTATCAGCACACCAAACAGCCCTATTATCCAGTTTACATGGGTGGTATAGTCGTCGAACATCTTCTCTGCCTCTGTTTGTGCTATCCTCTCCATCTGGTTACTCTTGGATGCAGCAGATACCAGCGAGTCGAATTGCTCCTGCGTGAGGGTTACTGTCGGGCGGGACGTGTCGGTGGCGGGGACTTTGCTGTCCGGACGGGCGAAGACACCAAAACCGTAAAGCAAAGCAACTATCAATAGTACAATACCTTTTCTCATAATCGGTGGTTATTTATCTTTGCAAAGATACTACTTTTTTTCGATTAATGCGGCTTTTTGCAGATGGATGACTGGTTTGCAGGGGCTGTGGGCGTTGCGGTGCTACAGTGCTACAGTTGGGGGTCAGGGGTGCGGGGGAACTGTAGCACTGTAGCAACTGTGGCGCGGGGCTTAGGATGAGGGGTTGGGGCTTTCGGGCTTCGCTGTTTTTTCATCGGCACTGCGGCATCGGCTTTGCGTTTTTGTTGCCCCAGTGTGGGTTCGCTGTAGCTTCGCTTTAGGTTCGCTCTAGGTTCGCTTCAGGAGACGAATTTTGAACGACCCTTCAACGACCCTTCAACGACTCCTCAAGGTCGGAGTTTTTGAAAAAATATTTTCGGGGCGGTGTAGTTTTTTGGCGAGTTGTTGCGTTATTATGGACGTGAGAACAAAAGATCCATTTGAAGAACTACTCCACCGCTACCGTGGGCTGCTGTTTACCCTCTGTAGCCACTTTCGCCACAGGGGGTTGGACTCCGATGACTTGATACAGGAGGCAACCATCGCTTTGTGGCGGGCTCGGGAACGGCTGCTGGCCCTGAGCGGGGCTCCCCAAGCGGCATTGACCTGGAAGATTGCCCGCAACGCGGTGATTGACACCCTGCGGCGCATCGAGGACAACGAGGCTCTGCCGGAGAGCTACGACCAGAGAGAGGAGGATCGCTCTTTGGTGGAAGAACTCCACGAGGTGATAGCCCAACTCAATGAACCCGACCGCACAATCGTGAAGATGAAACTGGAGGGTTACTCGTACAAGGAGATTGCCCAAGAGTTGGAGATGACAGAAAAGAATGTGAGTGTGAGACTGGTGCGAGTGAAAGAAATATTAAGAAAAGAAATGACAAAATAAATAATATTATGGACGAGAAACGCTTTGAAGAAATATGGGAGATGGCGGAGGCTGAGCATTACAGTCACCGACTGGCAGCCGAATACCCCGCCTGGCGGACAAGACGCAACCGTGTGGCAGGCTTGGCGCTGCTGACATTGATGGCTGCGGGTGTGGGTCTGCCTTTGCTGCGGAACAGCTCACTGCCGGCCGCACAGCACGAGGGCTACACCGCCGCAGTCAGCAACCGCACTGACATCACCGACCAATACTGGGTCAACATGGCTGACGAACTGCTAATGAGTGTTTGAAAGAAAGGGGGAATAAGGTTATGAAGAAAATAATATGGATTATGCTGCTGCCGCTGGTCATGCTGACAGGCTGCTCCCAAGAGAAGAAGGAGATGAATGTCAGCGCGCTGTACCAACACTATGCCGAACGAGAGAATTTGTCGGTGGCACAGGTGAGCGGGTTTGAACTCAACGACTCGGTGTGCGTGGATGTGGTACTGATGCAGGCCGACAACGAGGAGGCCTGGCAGCAGTTGAAAGAGGAATTCAACATCCGCGGCGACGAGGGTACGGTGAGCTGGCTTGGCGAATCGGAGAACCCCGCCATCCGCACACAATGGAACGGCACTCCTGTGATGAGAGTGATAGCATCCCTCTACAAACACACCATAGGCATCTACCGCATCGACAACGAGACGCAGTACGACGCCATTGTGGAGTACCAGCTTGAGAAAACAAAAAAAGGAACAAAATAAATATAAAACAGATGAAAAGAACATCGAAACTTATCATGTTGCTGACTGCGCTGGCCTTTTTCTCCGCAGCCTGCGAGAAACCCGAAACGCCCAATGGCGGCAGCAGCGACAATAACGACCCGAGAGAGCGTGTCATCGTTTACTCTGTTGGCAAGAACGAGAACCGCCAGACGTTGAATAACGATGCCGAATGGGATGCCATGCTGGATAAGTTGTGCAACCAGGCGCAGGACGGCAGCGAGGTGGTATTCTTCAATATGAGCCAGACAACCTATCTGCAAAGCAAAGGCAAGGGCAACGGAAATTCGACGTCGAACAGAACCATCAACACCACCAGCCGCGAGGAGATGAAGAAATGGATGAAGGATATGGAGAAGCAGGGTCTCACCGTGAGGGTGACCTACAATGACAGCACCCGAACCTGGCACGGCGAAGCCTATGCCACAGCCCCGACCACCGACACCGACGACAATCTTATCGGCACATGGCGCTTCAACTGCATGGTGGTGACACAGACCGACGGGAACGACCATCTGCTGAGCAGCGACCTCTTTGCCCCCGAAGAAGGCAGCACGATGTACTATACGTTCTATAACAACGGCACGCTAACCATTACCATTGTCAACAGCATAGACAGCGTCTCGGACTCCGGCACCTGGACCCTTTCGGACAACGGAGAACTCTGCTCCGAGATGATGCCTAACGGCGTTAACTGGAATGTCAACTGGATTACATCAAACACCATGATTCTTTCGCGCAGCGACCTTGGCACCGAAGAAGGCAACTACTTCTATCAGCTGCAGTTCGACGCCATAACCTCTGAAAAAAAATAAAAAAAATTGTGTGCCTGTAGTTTTTTCCCGACTTACTACGTTCTTATGGTCGAGTTAAACAAACAAATCAAACAACAAGTAAAGTAAAAAAATTAATCAATCATTTTAAAATTACAACAACAATGAAAAAAAGAATCTTTATCGCCACCGCCGTTGCCCTGATGCTCGGCATGACCGCCTGCCAGAAAGAAGTGATCACCCCCAACAATCCTTCTGTTCCCGGTACCCCCGATGTGCACACCACTATGGTGAAGTCCACCGCTGACCTTATCGGCACTGACTGGACGGCCAACCTCAACCTCACCGACCTGCTCTATGCAATGACTGGCATGAACCTCAGCGACTTTGGCTGCGACACCGTTATCGGATTCGACTCCGCTCTGGTTTTCCACATTGATTTCGACTCCACCTATGCCCACATCACCTTCAGCGAGAACATGAATATCACCAATGTTACCGAAATCGCCGGAGAATACACTATCGAACAGATTGAGCAGATGGACCTCGCCTACACTTACAACAGCACCACCCACACCGGCACCCTGACTGCCGTGGGAGTTGACGAGAACAATGTGCCCATCAACTATCAGATTGCCTTCACCTACAGCGAGACTGACGACACCATCACCATCAATCTCCTGTTCGCTAACGCCGAAGATGAGGACACCACCATCAGTTTCCCTCTGGTGTTCCACCGCGATATCTAAACACTAAGAGAGAAAAATTAGTAGTTTAGAACTGAGAATTGATTTCTACTGCGACTGTCACAGGAACGAGAGTTTGTTCACTGTGGCAGTTGCGCTTTTTATTGTCGCCATAGTAGGCAGTTAGTGCCCGGAATCGAGAATTTGGTTCCTGGTATTGTTTTTTTGCGTATCTTTGCACATTGTTAACACCCTACTAAGAGCACCTGAACATGAACAATATCACCATTGTCGGAGCCACTGAGAACAACCTGAAGGATGTCTCGCTCGAGATTCCAAAGGGAAAGATTACCGTCTTCACAGGAGTGTCGGGGTCGGGGAAATCGTCGCTGTGTCTCGACACCATTGCAGCCGAGAGCCGACGGGAACTGAACGAGACATTCCCGAGCTTTGTGCAGCAGTATCTGCCCAAGTATGGCCGCCCCCATGTGGAGCGTATCGAGAACATGCCTGTGACCATCGTCATCGACCAGAAGAAGCCTGCTAATAACAGCCGCTCGACAGTGGGGACATACACGGACATCTACGCCCTGCTGCGGCTGCTGTTCTCACGCATCGGCGAGCCGTTTGTAGGGTACAGCGACACCTTCTCGTTCAACCACCCCTCGGGCATGTGCCCCCGATGCAGCGGGTTGGGCGTGGTGACCGATTTGGACATCCACAAGCTGGTGGATTTCGACAAATGCCTGAACGACGAGGATGTGATTCACTTCCCCACCTTCACCACCGGCGCGTGGCGGTGGAAGCGCTATGCCTACAGCGGACTGTTTGACTTGAACAAGAAGATTAAGGACTACACCCCTGACGAGCTGAACCTGCTGCTCTACTCCCCCCAGGTCAGGCTGAAGAATCCCCCCAGCAACTGGCCCAAGTCGGCGAAGTTCGAGGGATTGTACCCACGCATGTACCGCAGCATTATCACCACCAAGGAGGGCAAGCGGCAGCAGAAAGTGCTGGATGGGATGACCTGCACCACAGAGTGCCCCGAATGTCACGGCACACGGCTGAACGAGCGGGTGCGCAGCTGCCGCATCAGGGGCAAGAATTTGGCCGATGTGGTGGCGATGCCCATCACCGAGGCGCTGGCTTTTGTCGATACCATTGACCACCCTCTGGCCACCGACCTGAGAGGGGAGCTGCACAAACGACTGCAGGCTCTTTGCGACATCGGGCTGGGGTATCTGTCGCTGAGCAGGGGCACGGGTACGCTGAGCGGCGGCGAGGCGCAGCGCATCAAGATAGCCAAGTATATCAATTCACCCTTGACAGATATGGCATACGTGCTGGACGAGCCCAGCGTGGGATTGCATCCGCAGGACATCAGCCGCCTGAAGACATCGTTGCGCCACCTGAGAGACCACGGAAACACGGTGCTGATAGTAGAGCACCACCGCGAGATTATCGCAATGGCAGACCACCTGGTCGATATGGGACCGGGAGCCGGAGACCACGGCGGCAAGATAACCTTTGAAGGCGGATACGACGGCTTGCTGGCCTCGGACACGGTGACTGGCCGCATGCTACGCGACCGCACGCCTCTGAAACAGAACTACCGCAAACCTTCGGGATGGTACCACATAAAGGATGCCGCCCTACACAATCTGAAACACATAGATGTGGAGATACCCAAAGGGGTGATTACAGTCATTGCCGGTGTGGCGGGGTCGGGCAAGAGTTCGCTGATGGAGTTTTTCATGCAGCAGGAGAGCACCCCGTTGGTGTTTATCGGGCAGAAGGACATCGGAATCAACCTGCGCAGCACGCCTGCCACCTATCTTGACATCTCCGATACCATCAGGCGGCTGTTTGCCAGAGAGGGGCTTGTGGATGGGCAGCACCCTGCCCACACCAGCGTCCAGCTGTTTTCGTTCAACAGCAAAGGTGCCTGTCCCGCCTGCGGCGGAAAAGGAGTCATTGTGTCGGATATGGCCTTTATGGAGAGCATCGAGACCGTGTGCGAGGAGTGTCACGGCAGCCGATACAACCACGAGGCGCTGCAGTACCGCTATCGCGGTAAGACCATTGCAGAGGTGATGGACCTGACTGTAGAGGAGGCAATCGAGTTCTTTTGCGGAATGGCGTTCTTGCCTCAGCTGCAGATGCTGGAGAAGGTGGGCTTAGGGTATCTGCACCTGAACCAGAGCATGAGCACGCTGAGCGGCGGCGAACTGCAAAGGGTGAAACTGGCCGACAGGCTCTACAGCACCGCCATCCACCTGTCAACCACAGAGACACAGCTGTCGGGCGGGCACACCTATATCATCGACGAGCCTACTGACGGGCTGCATCTGGACGACGTAAGACGTTTGCTGGAGTTGTTTGACGAAATGGTTGATGCCGGCAACACCTTGATATTGATAGAGCACAGTCTTGACGTGATGAAACGTGCCGACTATTTGATAGAGCTGGGCCCTGGAGGCGGAGACAACGGCGGACAGCTGCTATTCTGCGGCACACCAGACGCTGTGCTTCACGCACCGCATTCTGTCACCGCACAGTACCTAAAAGCCTCGCTCCCTTTCGATCGCTAAAAGATTCACCCATCTTTGAAATAAAAGAATCCATGAGGAGATGACTCTTCATGGATTCTTTTCCTTTGAGCGACAGACGGGGTTCGAACCCGCGACCTGCGGCTTGGGAAGCCGCCGCTCTGCCAACTGAGCTACTGTCGCATCTGGGTGTCTGGTGGCCGCTGTTTTGCCAACAGACACCCCTATAACTTGCCTTTTATTTTTTTATTGTACCAAAGGCAGATTTTTTTTATCGTCTGCGGCCACCACCATCACTGCGACGGCGGTCACCACCTTCACGACGGGCACCTCCACGGTCACCACCTTCACGACGGGGACCACGGTCGCCTTCGCGGCGGGGTGCGCGGGCAGGCTTTTCTTCTACATAGCCCTCAGGTTTGGGCAGCAAAGCCTTGCGGCTGAGTTTCAGCTTGCCGTTCTTCTCATCAACAGCGATAATCTTCACTTTGATGATATCGCCCTCTTCGATAAGACCCTCAAGGGTGTCGGTACGTTTCCAGTCATACTCGCTGATGTGCATCAAGCCCTCTTTGCCAGGCAGGAATTCGAGGAAAGCACCAAACTCAACGATGCTGACAACTTTGGCATCATAAATCTGTCCCACCTCGGGAACTGTGCAGATTTCTTTAATCCACTTGATAGCTGCATCGATACCTTCTTTGTCCTGAGAGGCGACATCGACAATTCCCTGGTCGCCGACTTCTTCGATATTGATAATCGTGTTGGTCTCGGACTGGATTTTCTGGATGACCTCACCGCCTTTACCGATAACAGCACCGATAAAGTCTTTGGGTATTTGAATCTGGACGATGCGAGGCACAAAGGGTTTGTAGTCCTCACGAGGCTCGGCAATAGTGCTCTGCAGGTGGTCGAGAATATGGAGGCGACCCTGACGAGCCTGCTCCAAAGCCTTGGCCAATACGTCGTAGCTCAAACCGTCGACCTTGATATCCATCTGGCATGCGGTGATGCCGTCGCGGGTACCGCAGACTTTGAAGTCCATGTCGCCAAGGTGATCCTCGTCACCAAGGATATCGCTCAATACGGCCCATTTGTCACCCTTGCTGATAAGACCCATTGCAATACCGGCAACAGGCTTGCGAATCTTCACACCTGCATCCATCAGTGCCAGGCAGCCGGCGCACACAGTGGCCATCGAGCTGGAACCATTGGACTCAAGAATATCAGACACCACACGGATGGTATAGGGGCATTCGCTCTCGGCGGGAAGCACCTCTTTGAGGGCACGCCAAGCCAAATGGCCATGTCCCACCTCACGACGGCTGAGACCACGGTTGCCCTTCACCTCACCAGTGGCAAAGCCCGGGAAGTTGTAGTGAAGGAGGAAACGGCGGGTACCTTCGATGACGGCACCGTCGATGATTTGCTCATCAAGCTTGGTGCCGAGGGTGACAGTGCTCAACGACTGCGTCTCGCCACGGGTGAAAATGGCACTGCCGTGAGCAGAAGGCAGGTAGTTGACTTCGCTCCAGAGGGGACGAATCTCGTCCAGCTGGCGACCGTCCAGACGGCTGCGCTCGGCCAGAACCATATCGCGCATGGCCTCGCGCTCGGTGTCGTGATAGTAACGGTCAATCATAAATTTGATTTCGTCAGTGAGAGTCTCCTCAGTGTAGTTGGCATCGATAAACTCCTGCTTGATGGCCTCGAAGCCCTCTTCACGCTGATGCTTGTTGGCAATGCCCTGCTTGCTGAAGTCATAGCACTTCTGATAAACGGCATCGTGGAGACGCTGGCGCAGCTCCTCGTCGTTCACCTCGTGGCAATACTCGCGTTTCTCCGTCTTGCCGGCCTCAACCGTCAATTCGGCAATAGCGCGGCACTGAATCTGGATAGCCTTGTGGGCTGCCTTGAGGGCACCCAGCATTACCTCTTCGCTGACCTCTTTCATCTCGCCTTCCACCATCATGATGTTCTCCTCGGTAGCGGCCACAATCAGGTCAAGGTCGGCACGCTCGATGTCTTGCATCGGGGTGTTGATTACATAGTCGCCGTCAAGGTAGGACACACGCACTTCGGAAACCGGGCCGTTGAAAGGAATATCAGATACTGCCAAAGCAGATGCGGCAGCCAAAGCGGCCAGCTGGTCGGGCATCGTGTTCTTGTCACCCGAAATAAGGGTTATCTGAACCTGCACCTCGGCATGGAAATTGTCGGGGAACAGGGGACGCAGTGCACGGTCCACCAGACGGGCGATGAGAATCTCATGCTCCGAGGGACGTGCCTCGCGCTTGAAGAAGCCACCGGGGAAACGCCCCATAGCGGCGTATTTCTCTTGGTAATCCACTGTGAGGGGCATGAAGTCTACGTTCTCCCCCACTTCTTTCTTGGAACAGACTGTGGCCAGCAGCATGGTGTCGTTCATGCGCACCACTGCCGAGCCATCGGCCTGCTTGGCAAGCTTGCCAGTTTCGATTTCAATCATGCGGCCATCGCCGAGATCGAATTTCTTTGTGATAATGTTCATTTTCCTTTATTGTTTCTTATTACCGCTACGTACCGCACCGTGCGGCACGCATATAACCTAGCAGAAACACGGGAAGACCCCTCCTTAGCCAGGCATATCAGTTAATTACATTCTTCTTTTTCAAAAAAGGGTCCCCAGAGAACCCAGGGACCCCAACCATAACCAAATAAATATGAAAAACTATTACTTCCTTAAGTTTAACTTCTTGATAAGGGCGCGGTAACGCTCGATATCATTCTCTTTCAGATAGTCCAGCTGGCGACGGCGTTTACCAACGAGGGCAACCAGTGCACGCTCGCTCACTTGGTCTTTCTTGTTCTTTTTCATCAACTCGGTAAGATGCTGGATTCTGTAGGTGAAGAGAGCAATCTGAGCCTCGACAGAGCCAGTATCTTTGGCGCTCTTACCATACTCGGCAAATATCTCCTCTTTCTTTTCTTTTGTCAGATACATGTTTTTATGCTACGTTTTATGTGTGTTTTTTCTTTCTAATTCGTTTGCAAAAGTACAACTTATTTTTCATTCACCAAACATATTTTCTTAAAAAAGTCCACTTTTAACACTTGTTATGAATTATCGCACACCTAAACCTGCACCCAAAAGCACTGCTATCCCCTTATTCCACAACAAAAAGCATTCCTTTTGGCGTACACGGCTCTTCCCGGCGCGTTTTTTGACCAAATCACCACATTTTCTCTGCAAAACAGCCTTTTCAGAGGGCATCGACATCATTTTTGGCGCTTTATAATGCACCATAAAAAACGTAACTAAAACGTAACATCCATATTACTCCGATATGAAGATTAAATAGTATCTTTGCAGCTAAAATAACGCAACCCCATTCACATGTCAACAAACGATATCATATTCATGCTCTTGGATTTGGCCGGTGCCTTGGCTGTCTTTCTCTTCGCCATGAAACTGATGAGCGAAGGACTTCAGAAATACGCCGGCTCGAAACTGCGCCACATCCTCACCAAAATTACAGGCAAACCGTTGAGCGGCATTCTGGCCGGTACCGGAGTGACGGCCATCATCCAAAGCTCCACCGCCACAACTGTTATGGCCGTGGGATTTGCGGGAGCCGGGCTACTCACTCTCAGCGGTGCCATTGCCGTGGTGATGGGTGCCAACATCGGCACAACGATAACCGCCTGGATTATCCTACCCAGTCTTGCCTCCGGCGGCGGAGAGGAGTTCGCCGTGCCGCTGATTCCTATGATACTCGGTGCCATCAGCCTCTTCTTCATCTTCTCCAAGAAAAACAAGATGCAGTACCTCGGCCAAACCATCATAGGCCTCTGCCTGTTGCTGCTGGGCATGTGGCTGCTCGAACTTGCCGTTCCCGAGCTGGACGCCGAAACCGTACACACCATCAGCACATGGGGCGGCGAGGGCATCCTGCAGGTGCTGCTTTTCATCGTGATAGGCGCCGTTCTGTGCATCATCCTGCAAACCTCCTCGGCTATGACCGCCGTCATCCTGCTCATGGGCAGCCAAGGCTGGATTAAGTTCGACATAGCCCTGGCTCTCGTCATGGGGCAGAACCTCGGCACCACACTGACCGCCCAAGTGGTGGCCATGACAACCGGCACCACCGGAAAACGCACGGCACGCGCCCACCTGGTGTTCAATGTGGCAGGTGTACTGCTGTGTCTGCTCCTGTTCGTACCCATCCGCGACGGCATCATGAGCCTCACCGGCATCTCCCAAATGCCCACCACGGCTGCCGACAAACAACTCTACCCCTTGGCCATCACCATCTTCCACACCTTCTTCAACGTCTTCACCACCGTCATCCTGGCCTTCTTCATCCCGCAGATTGTCAAGATAGTGAACTGGCTGGTGCCCGACCGCAAGGAGGATGGCGAAGAGGAATTCCGCCTCAGATATATCGAACCCAACGTCATCTCCACTGCCGAGCTCAACCTGCAGAGTGCCAAGAGCGAGATTGAGGAGTTCTCGAAGCGGGTGCTGCGCATGTACACCTTCCTGCCGTCGCTGCGCACAGCCAAAGACGACAACGAATTCGACGCCATAATGGAACGAATCGGGAAATACGAGAGCATCACCGACCGCATGGAGATGGAAATATCGAAATTCCTCACCAAAGTAGGCTCCGGCGACATCAGCGCCCATGCCTCCGAGCGCGTCACCTCCATGATGCGTATTGTGGACAACCTTGAAAGCATCGGCGACACCATCTTCCAGATAGCCATGACACGCCGCAGCAAACGCGAGGATGCCGTCCATTTCGACCAGGAGATGAACGACAACCTCAGACACATGACCGACCTCGTGCAGAAAGCCCTCGATGTGATGGACGCCAACCTGCACGACTACGACCACATAAACCTCGATGCCGCCTACGCCGCCGAGCGCGAAATCAACCACTACCGCGACATACTGCGCAAACGGCACCTCGACGCCCTCAAACTGGGCGTTTACGACTTCAACGTCGGAAATGCATACAGCAGCCTCTACGCCCTATACGAAAAACTGGGAGATTACGTTATCAACGTATCGGAGGCCATAGACAACAGCGTAAAAGCCGCCGAAACATTTGGAACAGAAACTAAACAATAACAATATGGATACCCTGAAATACAACCTTCGCGGAGTCTCCGCCTCGAAAGAAGACGTCCACAACGCCATCAAAAACATCGACAAAGGGCTCTTCCCGAAAGCCTTCTGCAAAATCATCCCCGACTATCTCGGGGGCGACGACTACTACTGCAACATCATGCACGCCGACGGTGCCGGCACCAAATCGTCCCTCGCCTATCTCTATTGGAAAGAAACAGGCGACATGAGCGTGTGGAAAGGCATCGCCATCGACGCCGTAGTCATGAACCTCGACGACCTGCTTTGCGTGGGTGCCGTCGACAACATACTGCTCTCCTCCACCATCGGCCGCAACAAAAACCTCATACCCGGCGAGGTCATCAGTGCCGTTATCAACGGCACCGAGGAGTTCCTCCAGCAGATGCGCGACCTGGGCATTGGCATCTACCTCACAGGCGGCGAAACAGCCGACGTAGGCGACCTTGTTCGCACCATCATCGTCGACTCCACCGTCACCGCCCGCATGCGCCGTGCCGACGTCATCGACAACGCACACATCCACGCCGGAAACGTCATCGTAGGCCTCGCCTCCTACGGCCAGGCAACCTACGAGACGCAATACAACGGCGGCATGGGCAGCAACGGCCTCACATCGGCACGCCACGACGTCTTTGCCAAGCTCTACGCCACCCAGTACCCCATGAGCTACGACCACAGCCTGCCACAGGACGTGGTGTACTGTGGCTCCCGCCGCCTCACCGACCCCACCGAGGTGCCAGGAGTGGACGCCGGCAAAATGGTGCTCTCCCCCACCCGCACCTACGCCCCCGTCATACGCCGTGTGCTCGACCAATACCGCTCACACATCAGCGGCATGATACACTGCAGCGGCGGAGCGCAGACCAAGGTATTGCACTTCATCGACAATCTCCATGTTGTCAAAGACAACCTTTTCCCCGTGCCTCCCCTCTTCCGCATGATACACGACGAAAGCGGCACCGAATGGAGCGAGATGTACAAAGTCTTCAACATGGGCCACCGCATGGAAATCTACACCGACGAAAGCACTGCGCAGGGCATCATCGACATCGCACGCAGCTTCAACATCGACGCACGTATCATCGGCCATGTCGAGGCACACAACACCGCCCAGGTGACCGTGTCATCAGAAAACGGAACATTCATCTACAACATTTAATACGCAACATCATGGCTTCAATCTTTTCACGTATCGTAGCCGGTGAAATACCCTGCTACAAAGTGGCCGAGACCGAAAACTGTCTCGCCTTTCTCGACGTCAACCCTGTGGTGAAAGGGCACGTGCTCTGCATCCCCAAAAAAGAGGTTGACTATATTTTCGATCTCGACGAGGATCTCTACTGCCAGCTGCAGCACTTCACCTACCGCGTGGCCAAAGGCCTGAAAAAGGTCTGTCCCTGCGTCAAAGTGGGCGTAGCCGTGCTGGGTCTGGAAGTACCCCACGCCCACATACACCTCGTGCCCATGCAGACCGAGGCCGACCTCAACTTCCACCACCACATCAAGATGGAACCCGAAGAAATGCAGGCTCTCGCCGCACAGATAGCACAGGCTGTGGAACTATAGCCCAACACAACAAAAAAGGGAACTGGGCGGCTCGGCAAAAGTCGAGCCACCCAGTTCCCTTTTTTTGATGTGTCGGTCTCTCGACAATACATTCGGCCTTCATATACCGCTTTTTCAGGTCTCTTAGCATTTCCTACGTCATCATAGCCACAACCTTGTCTCGCCGTAGCCCGACGCTGAATCGCTAGCGGACGTTGCACAAAGTAACGTCGCGACCGAATTATTTTCGTCGAGTCACCTGCCGCTTCGCGCGTAATTTACATTATATTCTGTGAGGGATTGCGCCAACTTACGTCAACGTTCCGATATTGTCGCATATTTGTCCCCAACGTTCCTCTGTGTGCCTTCAGAGCTCGGTGTTGCGTCGTACTTTATCCTATCGTTATTCGATATGTTTCCCCCATTTTTCCCTTTCTGAAACGGAAAAAGAGTGGAAAACGATCGAACAACGATCGAATAAATGACGACCCTTGATGGTTGCTATATACTAAGTAGGTCCTATTAAACCCAAATCGGTCATTAGACCGACTTTTCAGTCAATCTCGTCTTTTTCAGGTCTGTTTATGCCATATCAGCATTTCTTTCGGCATCTTGTCCACATCCCTGTCTCGCCGTAGCCCGCTACGCCTTCGCCAGCGATGCGGCCAATCTGCTCGAAACAAATACTAATCTCACTGATGACCGATTGGGGATTAATAGCAATCCCCCGCACTATACTCAGTGCGGGGGATGAGACGGTTTCAGGCGAGAGGAGATGTGCCGAAGCACAATGCATCACTTTCCGATGCGGGATAAACCCTTTTGTTTAATTGTGCTTTGTTCTCCTACCTAATGTTGCTATACCCGGGCGAGGCAGTGGTTGTCAGCGCTCAATAGTGAGTATCTCGAACTGCATGGTACCCGCAGGGACCACCACATTGACTTGTTCTCCGGCGCGCTTGCCCAAGAATGCCTGGGCGAAAGGGGAGGTGACCGAAATCTTGCCTTCTTTCAAGCTGGCTTCGCTTTCGGGAACGATGGTATAGACCTGCTTGGCGTTGTTTTTGATATTGCGGATGGTGATTTTGGAGAGCAGCAGCACCTTTGAGGTGTCGATTTTCGACTCGTCGAGAAGACGGGCATTGGCAACCAGGTCCTGCAGTTTGGAGATACGGGCTTCGAGGTGGCCTTGTGCCTCTTTGGCGGCATCGTATTCGGCATTCTCGGACAGGTCGCCCTTGTCGCGGGCCTCCGCAATGGCCGCTGCCGCTGCGGGACGGTCAAAGGCAATGAGGTGGTGTAACTCGTCTTTCAGTTTCTGAAGACCTTCTTCGCTGTAATATTTTATTTCTGACATGATATTATATTAAAGTTGTAACGTTTAAAAATTAGGAAAGGCTTTCAAGGCCTTTCCTAATTTTATGATTATGTTACGGGATGTACTTTAGAAGCGGAAAGTAGCACCGATGGCATGTGTGCCACGGAGATTGGTACTTGCGCGGAATGAGTAATCAATCGAGAGGGAGGTTTTGTTTTCGCTTTCAGCCTTGCTCAGCGGTATGTCGACAGAGGCACCGGCACAGAGACCAGAGTTGGAAGTGGTACGCTTTTCGGGGTCGAAGATGTCGGTCTGATAGACATAGCCACAACGCAGGTTGAGGATGTTGAGCATGCCATACTCCAGGCCTACTGCAAAATTATCTTTCAGGAAGGCATTGGAGGTAAAGGCAGCGGCTATTGTCACATGCTGGCTGAGAGCCTCAATCAGGAAGTCGTAGGACAGACCGATGTTGAGGCAGGTGGGAAGCTCCATCTCGGCAGCGCGGAACTCACCAGTCATGGTGTTATCGGCATCATTGATGAACGTGAAGCTCATTCCCGAACCGCCAAAGCTGAAGGAGGGACCCCAGTTTTTCAGGCTGATACCGAACTTCAATTCATCGTTTTCACCTGTCACGTACTGAATACCTGCATCAACTGCAAAGGCGCTTCCCGAAATATTGTCGGTCGACTCACTGACCACTTTGACGTTGACACCACCTTTAATAGAAGCAGTAAAGGTGTGGGCATAGGCCACGTTGATGTTCATCAGTGTGGGTGAGAAGGTACCGTTGATGGGTTCGGGGCTTTCGTAGGTGGTTACAGGAATGTCGCCAAAGCCCATGGACATGATGCTTAATCCCATAACACCGCGGTCAAAGAGGCGTACACCCAAACCGAAGGCGTTGATGGTAGCGCCACTGTTAAGGCCACTCTTGCCACCATTGAGCATGGTGTTGGTGTAAGAGAACTCCACGTTGCTCACATAGCTAAGACCGGCTATGTTCGAGTAGAAAGCATCCAAGCCACGCACATTGGCTACGTTTGCACTTCCCCAGCCATTGCTGCGGGCCCACGGATTGATGAGCAATTCCGTGGCACCGGCAGTACCTCTACGCTTGTCGTTACCGGCCCAGACGGCTTCGGTCGACAGGAGCAGCATAATGGCTACTACAGTTATTATTCTGAATATGTTTTTCATTTCTGCTATTTTTAAAGATTAACAAACAGTGCTTAGTATTGGAATGAGTTCAGGTCGACAGGACGCATGGTGCCAAACCATTTAACAACACGCTCGCCAATGCCGGGAACCTTAAAGTGGATGAGATATACACCACCTGCGATAGGAATACCGTTGTGGTTGTGCAAATCCCAGTCAAGGGTTGTGGCAGTACCCGAGGTGGGGCCAAGACGGCGTACCAATGTACCATCGACTGTGTAGATGGAGATTGTCGAGCCAAGAGGAACATTGACAAAGCGCACCTTCGTCTCCAGCTGGCTACCTGTCTCGTATTGAGAATAGCTGTAGTAGGGGTTAGGAACCACGTTGATGAGGCTGAGGATAGAGTCCTGATAACTCTTCGATGCCTCTTTACGGGTGGCCTGACCAGTAAGAGTAGAAATATCGGGAGTAAGCTCGAACATGTACATAGGATAGTTGTCGTTCTGCAATGTAGCGCTGGGGAAGAGGCGGACAGCAGAGCCATTGGGCGAGAGGAATCGACCATAGGGAGAGGTGACATCGATGTCAATGGTCACATCGCAAGGAATGTCAATGGGATTGGTGAACTGGAAGCGCTGTGAGACCAACGGAATGTTAACCCATGCAACAGAAGCGAAGAGCAGAGCAGCCGAGTCACGCTGCGGGATAAGAGTGGTGCTTTCACCATCCACCACACCGTGGTTGAGACGCAGGCTCTCGACATCGTTGGCAGGTTCATAACTCATGATGCGTTCGAGTGAACGGAGCATTGTGACTGCCCAACGACCGGCATCATAGGAAGGAGTCTTGTAGGATGTCACAACATCGCTCTTGCCATTCACTATGTCGAAGAACTCCTGATTGGTGGCATTCATCACATAGATGAAATGACGACCACCCATTACATAGTTCTGAGTTCCCTCGGTCAAATCAGCGGTGGGGTTCCACATCATATCGGCACCGTTATGCTGGATATAGCGGGAATCTTCACCAAACATGATGTTCAAGCGCTCGCCAGTGACGGTGTTGATTGCATAGCCCGGGAACCAGCCCATGCCGGTTTCACTGATGTAAGCGGGATTGCCGGGGTTATCGACATCGGCAGCCACCGAAGCCTGGGCAACTGTACGGCCGAGTTTGTCGACAGAAGCGTGTCTACGCATTTGGAAACGACGGGCATTGCCTTCGGACTGTGTGTGGTCATCGCACATTTCGAGAACCGGGCAACGGGTCCACTTAGAAGTATCGCTGGTGAAAACAATGCGTACACTGGGCAGCTTGGACATATCGTTAAAGTTCAAAGACTTGTTACGGAAGTTATCCATTGTTCTGCGGGTCACCATCCACTTGTTGTAGTTGTAGGCATAAGTAGTGCTGATTCTGCAGAGGCTATCGAGGATTTCATCCTCAGCCACATAGTAGCGATAGCAGAAACCAGGATGGAAGGGCAGCGTGGACACAAGACCGTAAGGAGCCCATGAGCCAGCTACTGACTCGAAGACCTCGTAACGGTCGACACCAATATAAGAGGCATTGCCGTTCATCTGCGTCAGGAGTCCCTTGAAGTAGTCTTCGTCCATGTAAGCCTCAGCGAGGTTGATTTCGCCCGTGGTGGCTGTGAAAGCCTTGCGGGTACCGCCAGCGAACTGGGTACCGGAACGAATCCAGTTGTACATCTGATAGCTGTCGTTGTCAGGCAGAGAGCTCAGCCAGGGAGTAGTATTGTTTGCGTAAGTAATGGTAGAGTTCAAGAGGGAGTTGTTGTTCACAAAGCCGCCCCAATAACGAGACTCATAGTTCTGGTCGTTCTTAGTAGTGGTCTGCAACGGAGAAGCAACAGCCTGAGGATTGCTGATAGCAACGGCTATACCCAAGTCGAGGAACATCTGCTCATTGAAGCGGCCTATTGTGAAGTCTGACTTAACAGACATTACATCGCCATAGAGATAAGGATTGTCGGCATAGGTGGGATCTTCAGGAGATTTGGATATAACCCATCCGCATTTTTCGATGTCGGAGTTGTTATCGAATTTGATGATGAACTTACCAGGATGTACGTTCAACGGGTCGATAATCTCCACATGGATGGGGCCATAGTTCTGCTCATAATGGGGATTGAGTATCTGACAGGGGTTGGATGCCATGCCGTTTGCATCGGCTCTCATTTTACCTGCAGGTTTGCCAGGCACTCCGGGAGCACCCATCAGTTCAGTGATGGATTTCTCGGAAAGACGGAGCACCGAACCGCCATTACCGTAACCTTCGATACGGGTGATGTTGGGGCACATGCCGAATTCAGCATTCACGACAGTACCGCCATTCTCGGTGGAGGGGTCGTGCGGGATTGCCACAACGGGAGTAATGGTTCTGCCGAACTCATCTTTACGACCTGCAAGATAGGGTTCTTTCTGGCCATCCAGTTTGTCGGCTTCGATAGCGAACTCTTTGAATCTGTTCTGAGCATAAGCGATGCAGACAAAATAGTATTCCTTATTGTTTACCAAATTGTTGTTACGTCCCTGAGCAAAAGCGTCAGTCTTGATACGGAAGACGTGCTGAATACCCTGGTTGGTACCTTCGACCATGATATTCGGGGACATCAAACCGGTGGTGCTGTTACGAGTGTAGTTGACAAGGGTTCCGATAGGCAGGCTGGGATTGTCGTTGAAGACGGTATCGTAAACATCATTGATGCTGTCGTATGTAATCGACTCAATCTCGTCATAGAAGTTGCGGATATCGCACTGGGCAACGAGCGCAGCCTTGGTGATATCGCGGATGTCGGCGATAGAGACATTGGCATCTTTCAACTGATAAATCTGATAGCCTTCGAACTTGTAGCTGCGCTGATCGTCCGAATAGAGAACTGTGTTGCCGTTGGCATCGGTGTAGGAACGGACAATGGCAGGATCAATCTCGAAGTATTTCTCACCGTAGTTGTTGCTGCTGGGGTTATCATATTTAACATAGAGGACAACCTCGTTTGACATTTCCTGAACAACCAGTGTAGGAGCATCGGGACCATCCAGCACTTTGAAGCAGTTTTCAAAGAGAGCCTGGCAGACATCGTCGATTTCGCGGAGCAGTTCAACCGAAGAATAGGCCGTGCCCGAAGGAGCCTGGGCGAAAGGAATACCGATGGTGATATAGTTCAAGGCACCGGGTTTAAGGGTGAACGGACCTGCAGACTGCATGAAACGACGGTCATGGGGCTGGTTGCCAGCGGTGACCTCAGTCCAGTCATCAACGGCAACACCATTGGTACCCCAAAACAGCGGGTCGCTGTTGCCGGGGAACATGAAGTCGCAGTCGAACTCGGTAGTATTGGTGCTGATACCGTTTCCGCCATATTTCATGCGCTGACCGTTTTTCCAATAACCACGCAGGTAGTTGTAGTAGTCGGTTGCTTTGGCAGGCTCACCGTTGATGGCGTTGTTACCATTGTCATAGTACACAAAACGGCGCATACCGAAACGCTCGTCGTCAACGATATTGTTACCGAAGTTGACACCGTTGATAGCGCAGTTTCCAATAACATCACCGGGAATGAAATACCATGCATTGGGGTAGTAGAGGTCGGCATCGTCGGTAAGACGGATTGTGTCGTATGTGCCATCGGGGAGACGATAGAGATTCAGCTCGTTGGGGTAATAGGCACGCATTTTGCCAATATCAATCTTGGGGTTATCCTTGCCATCGGGATCCATGTAGGGACCCTGGAAGAAGTCGATACCTACTGCAGGAGGAATGCCGCTATAGGAACCGGAACCGGGGCCGTCCACTTCTTTACCATTGTAGCAATAGCCAAGACCACGCTTGACATCGCATCCCACATAGTCGTCCCAAGCATAACCCAAGTCAGCATCAATCCACTGGCTGAAATAGGTCTCGCGCAACTCGTAGGTTGAACGGTTGATGATTTCGTAGGTGTAGAAGGTCATGTTGTTGATTTCATCGTTGGTGGAGAATCCGAAAGCCTGAGCACGGATTTCCATACCAATGGGCTGACCCATGGACTCGGTATGGACGTTACCCATGTCATTGAACACCCACCAGATGGTCTGGTCGCCCTTCAGCACCTGGTCGGACAGCAAACCGCCTGTCACAATGCCAGCCTCGGTCTCGAGGGTGGTGGCCACATGTGAAGTGTAGTCTCTACCCCACTGGGCTTTCAGTGTACGGGGGCAAAGGTCGTTGTTGAAATCATAATAGGGGTAGTCACCGTCTTCCCAGTTGTAAACACCATCGTGATTGGCATCAAAATAAGGAGCCAAATAGGGGGACTGGTTGGCATTGATACCGGAAGAAGGCCAATTCTTAATCGTGGCGGAGATTAACTCGGGAGAATAAGAATCGTTGGGGGTAGCACCGTTCTCATCATAATCGAACATGGACATGAAGTCCAACACTTCGGTCTTGGTGATGATATAATGCTTGTCGAAATAGTTACAGATAGGCAAGTCGACCGAAGCAGTCTTCAGCTCAAGAGGACCCGGCCAGTAGTCGTCACCTTCCGAACCAAAGCGAAGAGCAGCAATACGGAGCTGATCGTTAACATCGGTACCGCCAATCCACAGGGCAGCGCAGAAGAGCGGGCAGGTGTTGCTGTTCTTGGGCAGGTGGTACTGTGCCACACTACCGTCGTACCACATGTTGCCGTAACCGTTAATCAGTGCTCTGACATTGTTAACATTCAGCTCTGCGGTACTCTGTGCTCGTTTACACACAGCGGCTTTAGACTGGACTGCGGCTTTGTGGGAAGCGGTCTTTTTGCAGACCTTGCAATCCTCAGCGAATGCCGTCCCCGGCAATGCGGAGAAGAGGAAAGCCACCAATACTAATTTGCTAAATATATTCTTCATATCTTAATATTTTTTTCTCGTTGGAAATTAGAAAGAGTAAGCAAGCGTAAGCTTGAATTGACGGGGTGAAGTGTAATTCCAAGTACCATTGTGCAGATAGATGATGCTATACAGGTCTCTGAAGGAGTCAGGATCAAGATAGTTGGCAATAGTAGCCTGGGTCTCGCGGTCGGTCAGATAACCATTGTCCTCGGGGTTACCCGTAGCAGGGAATACATTTCTGATGTTACGGATGTCGAAGAGGTTCGTGACGGTGAGAGCAATGGTGAAGTAGGTGTCATGCTTGTTAACCTTGATGGGGAATCTCTTGTCAACAATGATATCGAAGAAGAAGCTCCAGGGGAGGTTGGCGCCATTGTAGCTACCAACAATGGTGGGCTGCATGATGCTGAAGGCTTTGGTGTAGGGACGACCCGACTGGGCAACGGCCATGAAGTTAACACCGAAGTTCTCGAGCAGGTTGACGGTCTCTTTGCGGAGTTCGCCAGTCTCTTTATCCTTAACAGCACGCTCAATCTTGGGACCATTGTAGTTCTTGCCACCACCATAGCGGAAGTCGACATTCACTTTAAACTCATGACGGCGGTCATCACTGATGGGGTTGAGCATCTTCAGGGTCGTGTAACCTTCCTTGATAAGTTCCTGCATGGTGGTAGCGGTCAGACCGGTACCCTCTGCATACTGGAGCGTATAGTTGGCATTGACACGGACGTTCTTGGACTGACGCATATCATAGCTGATGGTCAAACCCTTGGTGGTCTTGAAGTCGATGTTGTCGTAAGAGTAGTAGTTCTGGTTGGGGTCGGCACCGGCATACTGGACAAGCTGGATAAGGTCGCGAGTCTCTTTGTAGTATGCACTGATGCTGATAGCATTGAACTTGTTAAGAGCCTGCTGGAAACCGAGCTCATAGTTGGTGATACGCTCAGGTTTCAGATTCGGGTTGTTGATAGAGGTAATCTGCGACATGTACAGATAGCTGAAATAGTCGGAACGCCAGTTGCTGGAGGGGCGACGGGCAATAATGTCGTAGTTGGCCTTGAACTGCGAATTCTCACCAATCGGGAAGGAGAAAGCAATACGGGGCATCACAACCACCTGGGGTTTGTAGTCCTCAAAGGCCTCGACACCAACAGTGTTATTGGTCAATGCCTTCTGGCCATTGGGGGTACGGTAAGGAGTGGGTTTACCTGATTTACCAGCCAATGCACTGGGAGAGTTGAGCTCGACACCATTGACATCATACCAAGTAGAACCGTTACGATAACCGTAGATAGAGGGCTGTTCGGCATCGGCTGCATCGACGTAAACTGTCCAGTTGTCACCGGCACCACTGTAGAGGTCGCCCTGGTAGGGAGCCTTGCCGTCTTTCAAGTCCTTAACTGTATATGACTCATACAGCAGATACGGGTCTTTCAACACACTCTGGTTGGCGTCGAAGATATCGACACGCACACCAACGTTGAAGATAAGGTCGGAGAAGTAGAACTGGTCCTGAATATAGCCAGCCATATAGGTGGGAGTGTAGGAAGGAGCATAACGGTATTTGGGGTTGCTCGGGTTGAAGAAATCCTTCAAACTCCAGTTGCTGCTGTTGAACTTCTTACCAGTATGGTCATAACCATAGTAGTTGACAAGTCTGGAGCCGTTGTTGAACAACTCGTCGGAGGAGAACATGTCCATACCACCAGCCTTGACATAATCTTCAGGCAAGTAGCGGTCGACGTCGAGATACTGAACCTCTAACTTGTCATCGCCCGACCAACCAAGGTAGTCGCGCATGGCTCTGTCGAAGTAGGACTGGGCTTCTCTGTTGAGCAGACGGTCATAGTCTACATACAGAGTGGAACCCTCCCAGCGGTAGTTGGGCTTGCTCAAATCCATCTGGAGAATATGACGGTTGGCATTCTGACGCATAATAGTCCACAGGGAATTTGTGCTCAAAGCATAGTAGGACTGGTCGGAACGGTCATACTGGAAACCGATTTCAATTGCATGACCCTTAATCTCAGCACTGGCTTTGGCGGCCAAATAGATGTAATCCACTTGCTGGAAAGCGAAACCTGTACCCTGCACACCCACGTTGTTCATCAAGCCATAGATGTTGTCGGGGACATCACCGTTGGCAAGACCTTTGAAGTTACGCAGGTTATCGATGTTGGTCAACATACCGGAAATAGCGGGGATGCCAAGCAGCTGGAGGTTGTAATTTGCAAGAATCTGGTTGCCCTCGTAGGGTTCAAATGTGCTCCAGTCAATAACATCGTACCAGTTGTTCTGAACCATTGCAGCACGGCTAATGCCATTGTAGTTGAAAGAGGGATTCAACTCATAGGTCGGGACCTGTTCGGTTTCAAGACGGCCGATATAGCCATACTTGAACACATCATTGATACTGCTGCCGAAAACCTCGTTATAGGTATAGCCATAATTGCGGTCGAACATGGCAGAGATGTTATACATTACATTCTTGATTGCCTTGCCCTCAGAGCTGCTTCCCTCAGTGTTGTCAGCAGAAGCCTCCTCGTCGGGGAAACGCTGGGTGAAATCCACCATCACGTCCCATTGCATAGAACGGCTTACGTTGTTAGCACAGCGAGCCATGTTGAGAGGATCCAGACCAGTATTGGGGCCATAGCTGAAGTAGAAGTCTCCTGTGATGTTCAGAGTGGCATAGTCCGAGAAGCGGACGTCGAATGCCAACTGCGAGGCAATGGAGTAGGACCTGGTGTTGGGGACACGGCTGGCATCGCCGCCGAAGTCTTTCTTGGTAAGGTTCTTTATCTCGACAAAGGCGTCTCTGTAGAGGCCACTCTCAGCAGAGTAGTTCACAGTACCGGTTACCGGGTCATAATTGATGGGGCTTTGCTCATACTGGCGGACAAGGTCGTCCCTCACCACCATGTAGCGATAGCCCTTGGGGCGATAGAAGCTGTTGTTGGAATATCTTCCGTCCAAAGTCAGACGGAAACCAACCAGAGCACGGTCGCCGGTCACATTTCCATTCTCATCCTTGATGCTCTGCTTGATGACGGGACCCATCAAATAGGCAACAAGAGTATTGTACATTCTGTAGTTGAGAATCGTCTCGTAACGGACACCACCGTGGAGCTGGCTCGTAGGAGGTTTCAGGGTAATAATCTGAGTACCGCCGATAGCTTCACCGATGCTGGCCGGGGTACCACCGAGGATAACCTGAATCTCGGCGATAGCCTCCTTAGGCACATTGACACCAGTACGCTTGCGCACGCCACCGGTCATGGTCACCATGCCTTCCTCACCACGGGCAGTACTGGTACCACCGTCACTGTAACCCACACCACCGACGGCAGCCACAATGGCGTCCACCGATGTACCCGGCATGTGGGCGATATCATCTGCCGACATACGCTGACCTGTCTCAGCACTTCCGATATCGATAATCGGGTTTTTACTTTCCTTAATCTCAACGACCTCCAACGTAGTAGCTGCTGAGGAGAGCTCAATGTTGCAGGGGGAGATACCAGAGGCTTTCACCGTGAAGCCTTCACGCGTGTAGGTGTTGTAACCCACACAGGATGCCTTGATGTCGTAATTACCGACATTCAGCGGCGCCAAGGTGAACTTACCATCCATGTCTGTTTGCGCACCCTTGATCTGTTTACCGTCTTGCATTGCAACGACGTTGGCAAAAGCAACAGGCTCTTTTGTCTTCTGATCAATAATGGTACCTTTGATAGTACCCTGTGCGAGGGCGAGGTTCGCCATCAGCAACAGACCGATCGTCATTAGTACTTTTCTAAACATACTCTTTAGGTATTATTACTATAAAAAGATTAATTAATTTCACTATATCCTACCTCACTAAGGTATTTAGGGGTCAGAATCGCATTATAGACGATAGCTTGTCTAAGGTCAAAGGCAGGGGCATCAGCCTCGGCCTCCTCCTTGGCAACCATCTGCACAACGGGTTTCGACACCTTGGGACCGTTATACTGGGTCTCGGATGACGAGTCCTCGGTCTCATAAGTGAAGTAGCCCGCATTCTTTTCCTCTTCAGCAAAACTCCTGGTGCCATTCTTCGCTGTTGCAAACAGCGACTCGAAGGCCGACTGGGGTTTCTCTGGAGCATTCTCCAGGTCGGAGAGTTCCTGTCGGAAAGCTCGTATTGACTTCACCGACCTGCCTCCGACCAGGAGAACAATTACCAGTATGAAAAGGATATATTCCATCGTCTAATAATGTAATCTGTTAATTAGGCATCAAGTGCTTTCTGGTCGCGGCGTGAAATCTCAAACACAACCGAGCAGGCAATGCAAACCGACGAGAAGACACCACAGAGCACACCAATCAATATGGCGAAGATGAAACCGCGGATCACCTCACCGCCGAAGATGAACATCATCAACAGTGTGAAGAAAGTGGTACCGCTTGTATTAATAGTACGTGCCAATGTAGAGTTGATAGCATCGTTCATGTGGGCCTTGAGAGTGCGCTTCGGGTACAATTTACGGTACTCACGCACACGGTCGAAGATAACCACTGTGGCATTGATGGAGTAACCGATTACCGTCAGCACTGCCGCAATGAACGACTGGTCTACATCCAAGTTAAAGGGCAGCAGTCCGTGCAGCAAAGCAAAGACACCGATAACAAGTATGGTATCGTGTGCCAAGGCGACAACACTACCCACACCGAAACGCCAGCTGCGGAAACGGAGGCCGATGTACACGAACATCACAAGTAGACCACCGATAACAGCCAGGAATGCATTTCTCACCAAATCGTTGGCAATAGATGCACCCACCTGTTCCGACTGGATAATACCCAGCGGGTTGGTCTCAGTACTGCGGAACTCGTCTTCTGTGATTCCGTTGGCAAAGAAACCCTTTGTACCGGCATACAACAACGATGCAATCTCATTGTTTACAGACTCACCATCCTCGTTGAATTTATACTTGGTGGTAATCTTCAACTGTGTGCTGGGGCCATAGGTCTTCACCTCGGGGGCTTCGCCAAACTGCTGGTCAAGGGCAGAACGGACATCGACAGCGTTAACCGGCTGGTCAAAGCGTACCACATAGGTACGGCCACCAGTAAAGTCGATACCGCGGCTCAAACCACGGGCAAAAATACCAATCAAGCAGATAGCGATTGCACAAACTGCGATAATATAGAATACTTTGCGTTTGCCTATGAAATCAACATTGGCATCGCGCATGAAATTCTCGGAGAAGGGATAGGAGAAGTTCATCTTCTTCTTGTGGTTCAGCATCCAGTCAATGCACAGACGCGTGATGAAGATAGAAGTGAACAACGAAGTGACAATACCGATGCACAGCGTGACGGCGAAGCCCTGCACAGGACCCGAACCGAACATAATCAGCACCAGACCCAGCAGGAAGGTGGTCACCTGTCCGTCGATAATAGCGGAATATGCGTTCTTGAAACCAGCCGACACGGCATTGGCCATGCTCGAACCGGCACGCAATTCTTCTTTGATACGTTCATATATAATAACGTTGCCGTCCACAGCCATTGCCAACGTCAAGACGATACCGGCAATACCGGGCATGGTGAGCACAGCACCGACAGAGGCCAGCACACCGAACAGCAGGAAGATGTTGGTCACAAGGGCAATGGCCGAAACCCAACCGCCGCGGTTGTAGAACACCACCATATAAATAAGAACGATGATGAAAGCAAGGATGAATGAAATCAAACCTCTATTGATAGACTCCTGACCCAGAGAAGGACCAACAACGGCCTCCTGGACGATGACTGCGGGGGCAGGGAGTTTACCTGACTTAAGAATATTGGCAAGGTCTTTGGCTTCCTCCAGCGTGAAAGCGCCAGTGATTGAGGAACGGCCACCGGCAATCTCGCCGTTGACCACAGGAGCCGAATAGACCAGGTTATCCAGGACAATGGCAATGCAGTTGCCCACATTCTCGCCAGTGATGCGTTTCCACTCGCGGGCGCCCTCGCTGTTCATTGTCATCGAAATCTCGTTACCGCCGGCATTGGTGAAGTCCTGGCGGGCATCGGTGATAACGCTACCGTCCAACAGAGCGGAACCGTCGCGGGTATTGATGCGGATAGCATATAATTGATAAATGTCGGAACCGTCCTGAACGGGTTTAGCACCCCAAAGGAACTTCACTGTGCGGTTGTCAATGATGCGCTTCTCCATAGCGGCATCAATCATGCGGTTGATGGCCTCGCGGCTCTTGCCGTGAGCGTAGCCCACAACAGGGCCGGCCAGCAGGCCACCCTGCTGATTGATGTTGGGCATCAACATATTCTCGTTGAAGAGGGGGTGGTTCTTGGTGAGTTCATCGTTTGCAGCCTCGGCACTGTTGTCCTTGTCGGCACCCAGTGCATTCAGCAGCGAGTCGCCCTCGGAAACTGGCTGTTCCTCAACCTCGGCAACCTCCTCGGTTGTCTCTTCCTTGGCCTCGACACCACCGATAGAAGCGACAAAATCGTCAACCTGTTCAAGCATCCGGTAAGCCTCGGCATTGTCATAGGTCAGCCAGAACTCCAACTGGGCGGTACCCTGGAGGAGTTTGCGGACACGCTGCGGGTCTTTCACACCGGGAAGCTCAACAAGGATACGCTCGGAGGCGCGCAACTGCTGAATAGTGGGCTGCGCTACGCCGAACTTGTCAATACGCTGACGGAGGATCTCGTAGGTGCGGTCATAGGCACCGGCGGCCTCTTCCTTGACGACCTTGATAACAGCATCGTTATCGTCGTTCAACTTGATGCGGTCACGCAGCTGGGTGTTGAAATAGGAAGCCAGCTGTACATTGGGGTTCACCTCGCGGATGGCATCGTAGAACAGGGAAACGAAATCCCTGTTGGTGGTCTTCTTCTGGGTGGCAATGGCCATATCGATAGCCTTGTTGAACACCGAATCCTCGGTATGACCGGCCAAGGCGCGCACCACATCAACGGTGGAAACCTCAAGCATCACGTTCATACCGCCTTTCAGGTCAAGACCGAGGTTAATCTCGCGTGCCTGGCACTGACGGTAGGTGTAGCCCAGATAAACTTTCTCACTTGCCATGGAATCAAGGTACTGGGCTTCGCGGTCAATCAAAAGCGAATCCTTCAGTGCCTGAGCGTACAGGGCATCACCGTGGGATTTTGCGTTAATCAGGTTTTGTGCTGTTGTACTTTGAACATAGGCATCTGCCGCTTTCGCTGCATTCTTCTCTACCCTGCTTGTAACAAAAGAAAACGACAATTGATACAAACAGACTAAGACAAAAGCCCATGTAAGAAACTTGATAAGTCCTTTATTCTGCATATCTTACGTGTTAAAGTTTTGTTTAGTTATTACACATTTTGAACATGCAAAGATAACAATTTTTATCGACACAACAAGCATTTTTCCAAAAAAAGGTGTATTTTTGCAAAAAAATAAATAATGATGAACAGCGACAACGAACCTACAAGTCTCAGAAACATCCCCATTACCCAGTGGCCGGAGGAAGACCGTCCACGCGAAAAAATGCTTGCCAACGGAAAAAAAAGTCTTTCCGACAGCGAACTCATCGCCATCCTCCTCCGAACCGGCATCCCTGGTGCCAGTGCCACAGAACTTGCCAAGCGGATTCTTCAGCAGTCGGGCAACAGCCTGACAGCTCTCGCACGAATGGAAGCTTATGATTTGCAGCGACTAACAAAAGGGATTGGAAAAACCAAAGTCGTTACAATACTCGCTGCCCTCGAGCTGGGCAACCGCATGTTGAAAGAAGAAAACGAACACAAAGAGGACATCGTCAAAAACAGCGAAGATCTCTTCCACCTGATTGCCCCCAAAATCATCGACCTGCCCCACGAAGAATTTTGGGCAGTTTACCTCAATCAACGCAACAAAGTAACATGGAAACAGCGCATTGCAGCAGGCGGGATAACTCAAACCACTGTCGACATGCGCATAATCTTCCGTTCAGCACTCGAGCATAACGCTGTAGCATTGGCAGTTGCGCACAACCACCCCTCAGGAAACCTGCAACCCAGTTCCGTTGACAAAGAGCTTACCCGCCGCATCCACGAGGCTGGCAACATTATGCAAGTAAGACTGTTAGACCACATCATCGTGGGAATAAGCCCCAGTGGGAAACGGGACTACTACAGCTTTACCGAATCCGGTCTTTTGTAACCTCAACCGTCACCGATTCCAACTGGCCTCCCAGAGGTGGGTTAAGTTTCGACACCCGCACTGTCACACTCTCCATGGCAGGGAATCCTGACAGCAACGCACTGCATATTCTCTCGCCTACATGCTCAAGCAAATGTGACGGAACGCTCATCTCTCGCTTGACAACTTGATAAACATCCAAATAACTGATTGTATCGGCGATATTATCGGTCTGCTGTGCTTTCTTCGTGTCCGTCTCAAATGACACATCCAGCCTGAAATGCGTACCGATGGCCCTCTCCTCGGAGAAACAGCCATGGAATGCATAGAATTCCATACCATTAAGCTTAATCCTGCTCATTTTGTTTTTGCATTTTGAGGTTATCATTCCTACCACATCCCCACACTCCGAGACAGCGTCGCGACAAGCCGTTCCACGAAACAACACATAGGCTCCTCCACAGGGACAGTTTGACCCTTTGGGGGAGCCGTGCCGGTTTTAGCCGAAAGACTATACGATGGCGTCAAACTGCTTCAAGAAACGGAGGTCATTCTCGAAATAGAGGCGCAAATCACGCACCTGATACTTGAGCATAGCCATTCGCTCCACTCCCATACCGAGAGCAAAGCCGGTATACTCGTTGGGGTCTATACCACATGCTTTCAACACATTGGGGTCGACCATACCGCATCCCAGAATCTCCAGCCAGCCGGTTCCTTTGCAGATATTGCAACCCTTTCCGCCACAGATACCGCAAGAAATGTCCATTTCTGCCGACGGCTCAGTAAACGGGAAGTATGAGGGGCGCAGACGTATCTGGGTTTGTTCTCCAAACATCTCCTTTGCGAAATAGAGCAGCGTCTGTTTCAAATCGGCGAAAGAGACGTTTTTGTCCACATACAGAGCCTCCACCTGGTGGAATATACAGTGGGCACGGGCGCTGATGGCCTCGTTGCGGAACACACGGCCGGGGGCAATGATGCGGATAGGGGGCTTGTTGTTCTCCATCACACGCACCTGCACCGAAGATGTGTGGGTGCGGAGGGCCACCTCCTGCCTGCCCTCTTCTTTCTCGACAAAGAAAGTGTCCTGCATGTCGCGGGCGGGGTGGTCGGGGGGGAAGTTCAGGGCGGAAAACAGGTGCCAGTCGTCCTCTATCTCCACCGACTCGGCAACAGTAAACCCAATACGCGAGAAAATGTCGATTATCTCGTTCATCACCACCGAGAGCACATGTCTGCTGCCCGGCTGGGCAAACTCCGTGGGCATCGTGAGGTCGTTGGACGAAGTCTGCTCCTGATGCTCTTCGACAAAGGCCTTGAACTCCTCAATCTTGTTCATGGCGGCAACCTTCAGCAGGTTAAGAGCCTTGCCGAGTTCTTTTTTCTCCTCGTTAGGCACCGACTTGAACTGCTCGAAAAGGTCACTCACAATGCCTTTCTTGCCCAAATACTTGACACGGAACGCCTCGATACGGGCGGCACGGTCTTGAATGTTTTCAATCTGTGTGGCCTGAATGTCTTCTATATAGGCCTGGATTCTGTTGGTTAATTCGTTCATCTCTCTATAACGGTCATCTTCATTTTTACATCTTCAATCGGGCGATCCATCGGACCGCAGGGCACCGCGGCTATCTTGTCAACCACTTCAATTCCCTCAACCACTTCACCAAAGACAGTGTAATCGCCGTCGAGGAAGGGAGTGCCTCCCAAAGTGGCATAGACCTCGGCCTGCTCGGCTGTGAAAGACTTGCCCATTCGGTTCTCAATCATCTTCAACCTGTCAGCCGTCCAGGTATCACCCTGCACTATGTAGAACTGACACGACGAGGAGGCCTTCTGCGGGTTCACTTCGTCTCCCTGACGGGCAGCGGCCAGCGCGCCCTTCTTGTGGTACAGGGTGGGGACAAACTCGGCCGGAATAGTATAGCCCAACTCACCGTCTCCCAGCATCTGTCCGGGCTTGGCATTGCGCGATTTCGGGTCTCCGCCCTGAATCATGAATTTATTTATCACACGGTGGAATAGCAAATCGTTATAAGTGCCCTCTTTCACCAATTTTAGAAAATTATCACGGTGTTTTGGGGTCTCATTGTACAATTTAACCACTATGTCACCATAGGAAGTTTCAATTTTTACATAATACACCTTTTCTCCTGCTTTAGGCTGTTGTACAGTCTTTTGGGCATGTACACAGAAAAGAAAAGATACAAAAACAAATAATAAAGAAATTTTTTTTGTCATCATTCCGTGTTTTTTTCCTATCTTTGCAGATGCAAAAGTAGTCAAAAAAATTCATATAAGCACAAAATAAAAGAAAAATTATGAAGAAAAAAAACCTGCCTTTAATCGGCATTCTGTTTTTCAGTCTATTATCCACCGCTCTTTTGAGCTCGTGCGACAAAGACACTTGGTGTTATATTGATGTCACCGTATTGGATTCAAAGAATAACAACCTTCCTTCGCCGGGTGCGTGGGTCAAAATTCAGTATGTAAAAACCAACGAGTCTGACCCGCAGAACAACATCGTGGGAACAATCGCCGACACCGGCCAGTGCAATGCCCAAGGCGTATACTCCACCAAGTTTGCCGGCCCTGCCATCTTCACCGTCACAGCACGCATCGATGAGCCCGACACAGTAAACGTCAACAAGCGCTACTACCGCGAGGGCGAGCGCTCCATCCGCCTGAAAACGGGTGAACTGGTCACCACGACAGTAAAGGTAACGGGTCCGAAGACTCTTGGCCGTGCTGATTTCAAAGACATTTAATTAACTTTCCACCATCATGACTACCAAGTTTTCAGCCAGCGACAAACAACAGATGGCTGCGCTGGGGTTGTCTGAGACAGCCGTCGAACACCAGATAGAGAATTTCCGCAAAGGGTTCCCCTATACCGAGCTGGTGGCTGCCGCCACCGTCGAGAACGGAGGCATCCTGCGTATGGACGATGAAGCCATCAACCGCTACGCCGCCTACTACAAACAGGCCTCCAAAGGCAAGAAACTGTTGAAATTCGTCCCCGCCTCGGGAGCCGCCACCCGTATGTTCAAAGACCTGTATTCGTTCACTGCCACCTACTTCGGCGTCGACTACAAAATCGAGAACGAGCATCCCGCCGTCAAAGAGTTCCTCGAGAAAATACGCACCTTTGCCTTCTACGACGACCTGGTGGCTTGCATGGAACACTCCCAGGCCGACTTCGACGACTACATGCAGCGCGGCGACTACGCCTCTGTCATCAACTTTCTCCTCCAGCCACAGTACATGGGCTATGGCAACTTGCCCAAAGGGCTGCTGAAATTCCACAAATACGGCCACCTGCAGCGCACACCCCTCGAAGAGCATATCGTCGAGGGTGCCGAATATGCCCGCATGAGCGACGGCACTGTCAACCTCCACTTCACCGTATCGCCCGAACACCGTGCACTCTTCCGCAAGAAGATTGCCGAAGTGAAACGCTACTACGAGGAGGCTTTCCATGTCAAACTGAACATCTCCTTCTCAGAACAGAAGCACTATACCGACATCATCGCCGTGGACGAGCAGAACAACCCCGTGCGCGACGACAACGGCAACATCGTCTTCCGTCCCGGCGGACACGGTGCCCTGATAGAGAACCTCAACGAGCAGCGTGCCGACATCATCTTCATCAAGAACATCGACAACGTGGTGCCCGACTGGATGAAACACACCACCATCATCTACAAGAAAGTGCTTGCCGGACTGCTCCTCAATCTGCAGGACAAATGCTTCGAATACCTGCACAAACTGGATGAAGGCGTATCACCCCAAACCCTCAAGAAAATCGAGAATTTCATTCAGCAGGAACTGAATATCGAATTGCCCGAAGGCTACGAGACCCTGGGCCCGAAACAGCGTGCCGAGACGTTGCACAACCTGCTCAACCGACCCATGCGCGTATGCGGAATGGTCAAGAACCAGGGAGAACCCGGCGGCGGTCCGTTCTTCACCCGCAATACTCATGGAATCAAGAGTCTGCAAATCGTAGAAACAGCCCAAATCAACCGCAAGAATCCCGACCAGGAAGCCATCCTTGCCGGCGCCACGCACTTCAACCCCGTCGACCTCGTCTGCGCCACCAAGAACTACCGCGGCCGCTACTTCGACCTCAAGCAGTACATCGACCCTGCCACCGGATTCATCAGCAAAAAGAGCAAAGGAGCCACCGTGCTCAAGTCTCAGGAGCTTCCCGGTCTGTGGAACGGAGCCATGGCCAACTGGATTACCCTGTTCGTCGAGGTGCCGCTGGCAACCTTCAACCCCGTCAAGACTGTCAATGACCTGCTCCGCAAAGAACACCTCGAAGGCTGAACAACACCGTACTGAGTACACAATAAGCAAACGGCTCTATTCCATCGGAACAGAGCCGTTTGCATTTAGTGCCACGAATCAAGGCACAGGTCAGAACCGGCCATGGGCGCCGCCGCCGCCGAAGCTGCCGCCGCCAAAGCCGCCGAAACCGCCCGAGCCAAAGCCGCCCGAACCGAATCCGCCGCCCCACGACGAGCCTCCGCGGGGGAACACAAAACCGCCCCAGTAAGGACCGGAACTCTTGCCCGAACCACCGGTGAAATTGTCCGAACCACTGCCCGGATGCTTCTTGTTATAACGGTGCGCCAGCAAAAGGATTACCACAAACAGCAGCATAAAGCCCAGCAGGCCAAACAACGCCGCGCGGTCTTCCTTCTTGTAGTCGGCATAGCTGTACTCGCCCCTGCACACCGGCTCTATGACGTCCAGAGCCTGCACAAGAGCCGTGTAGTAGTCACCCTCGCCCAGCGGCCCGATCATCTCGTCGTCGATGATATGTTTGCAGAACGCATCGGGCAGTGCCCCCTCAAGGCCATAGCCCGGCACCAGTGCCACATCGCCGTAGGGCTCCTCTTCTGTCTTGGACTTAATCAGGATTACCAAGCCGTTCTTCAAGTCCTTCTGTCCTACACCCCACGTGGTGCCGATGCGGGTGCCAAGCTCCATAATCTCACAGTCATGCAGCGACGGCGTGATGATAACCAGTATCTGGTTGGAGGTGCTGTCGTCAAACGCCACCAGGCGCGTCTCCAAGGCCTGTTGCTGCTCCGGCGTCAGCATGCTGGAGTAGTCATTCACCAGCCTGTTGGTCGGCTCCGGGCACCATAAATCCTGTGCCGATACACTCAGTACCGGCAGCAGGAACAATAATATCAGCCAGCGCTTCATCAGAAGTCGAACTTCACCTCAACAGGATTCTCACTGCCCTCGGGAGCGGTGAAATAACCTTTCTTCTCAAATCCGCAGATACCCGCGATAATGTTGTTCGGGAAACGGCGGAGCATCTTATTGTACGAATTCACAGCGTCGTTGAACCGTCCGCGCTCTGTGGCGATGCGGTTCTCCGTACCTTCAAGCTGCACCTGCAGGTCGCGGAAACCCTGGGTAGCCGTCAGTTCAGGATAGCGTTCCACCACCACATTGATTGAACGGGTCAAGGCACTGGAAAGTGCGTCCTGCGCTTTCTGGAACTGAGCCACATTGGCCTCCGTCAGATTGTTGGCATCAACCTGCACAGAGCCGGCCTTGGCGCGGGCCTCGATAACCTCGGTGAGCGTACCTTTCTCGTAGTTGGCAGCGCCCTGAACGGTGGCAACCAACTGAGGGATAAGGTCTGCACGACGCTTATAGGCATTCTCCACATTACCCCAAGCCTGGGATACATTTTCTTCGGTGTTAACCAACTTGTTATTGATGCCGACTCCCCACAGGAAACAAACGGCAACAACACCCACAATAACGAGGATTGTGATAGCAGTCTTTTTCATCTGTTTACTTTATTAACTTAGTTATACATGCCGCCATCTGGCGGGATAAATTCAAATTGCAAAGATATAAAATATTTTCGGAATAGCGACATTTTTGCAAAAAAACTATGCATCCGTCACAAAAAAGTTGTGTATATCAAAATAAGTTTGTAATTTTGCACAATCTTTTCGTAGCACGGATTCCGATGCTACGTACATTAATTCAAGAAGTTAAACAATAAAAAATATTACTGTCATGGGTATCAATGCCAACAAAAAAGTAAAAAGACGCAAGGTCAGAATCAATGTAAACAAGAACTCCACCAACAACTGGGGTATCACCGCAGCCGGTTGGAATGCCGTTCACAAAGCCGTCATCAACGCTGAATAAGCAGCGCCGAAGCCCCCAAAAGCGGGGAACACATTCGACCTCGTAAAATAAAGAGCCGCCCTCCAGCGACTCTTTTTTTTTACGTCACCAAAACTATTGTTTTTCAGGTTCACCTCATACTGAGACGTCCCAACCCGGACAGCACTGCCACGCACCCTCCGCCACCCGTTGTGCAAACGTCGTAGCGTCGTCATTTATTCGCTCGTTATTCGATCGTTTTCCCATCGTTCTCCCTTTCCGGAAGGGAAAACGATGGGAAAAGAATATAACACAAAGTGCATAAAGAACGGCACAACAACGGCTTAACGTCAGAATTGAAAAGTGAAAATTGAGAATTGAAAAATGAGTGTTCATTGGTTCGTAAGCATGGGAAAACCTGAGAACAAAAAACCTGTAAAGTCGGTTTAACGACCTTTATTGGTATTTTTACGAAAGGAGAGGTGGGGTTAAGGTAAATAAACGAACCTGTCAAAAACAAAATGCGTACTTTTGCAGCGGTTTTCAGTGTTTTCGCTGACGAAGGTGTGAAGAAAGGGATAGCGACGTGAAGGCAAATCTACGGCGGGACAGCGGTGTGGCCAATCTTTTCGAAGCAACCACTAATCTGGTATAAACCCTAACACCCGACTTGGGGTCACATCGACTGCAGATTGAGGGGGCGGCCGTCGAGTTTGGCCTCAACGAGGTCGTCGCCGCGATATACGAGCTTGAGCGAGAAAAAGGGCTGTGCGGGGTCCATCAGCAGACGGAGGAAGATCTTGTCGCCCTCCCACAGGGTGAGGTCGAAAAGGCGGCTTTTGTCAATCCACTCCAAATCGCCCTCGTTGCATGCGGTCTCCTCACCGCTCCAGTCGGAAGCGGTGAAGAGGTGCATGTATTCGCAGGGCCATATGTCGCTGACGAAGGTAACAATGCCGCGGTATTGCCAACGGGAGATAGAGAGGCCTGTCTCCTCGCGCACTTCGCGCAGCATGCACTCGTCGGGGCTTTCGTCGGCTTCGCACTTGCCGCCTACGCCAATCCATTTGTCGTGGCTGGCGTCGTTGGCCTTCTTGACGCGGTGGAGCATCAGGTACTGGTCGCCGCGTTCCATATAGCAGAGGGTTGTCTGTTTCATGATGCAGAGGGTGTTGGAGTGTCATCCACCTGCTTGTGAGTGCGTTTGGAGTATCGCTCGTACACAATCGGGATGACAAAGATATTGAGCAACGTGGAGGTAATCAGGCCACCCAGCACCACGACGGCCATGGGTGCCTGTATCTCGTTGCCGGGATGGTCGGCGGCCAAAATCATGGGTACAAGGGATAGCGCGGTGGTGAGGGCTGTCATGATGATGGGGTTGAACCGGTCGGCAGAGCCCTTGCGTATCACCTCGGACACGGGCAGTCCCTGGGCGGAGAGTGTCTGGTATTTGGCCACAAGGAGGATGCCGTTGCGCGTGGCAATGCCGAAGAGGGTGATGAATCCGATGATGGCCGGGATGCTGAGGCTGTCGGCTCCCAGTTTGACGGCCAGCACGCCGCCGATAAGAGCCAGCGGCAGGTTGAGCAGCACGATGAGCGAAAGGGTGAGGTTGCGGAACTCGGTGTAGAGCAGCAGGTAGATGATAGCCAGTGCAAGGATGAATACCAGCACCAAGGTGCGTGTGGCGGTGCGGGCGCTTTCGAACTGGCCGCCGTATTCCACGCGATAGCCTTCAGGCAGCTGGATTTTCTCATCTACGGCCTTCTTGATGTCGTCCACCACACCTATGGCATCGCGGCCGCTGACGTTGGCCGAGACGACGAGTTTGCGCTGCACGTTCTCGCGCGAGACGGTGTTGGGACCACCCACGGAGACCACGTCTGCCACCACGCCAAGGGGCACTTTGCCCCCGTTGTAGGTGTCGATAAGGGCATCCTTGACATCGTCGATGGTGAGCGTGTCGTTGACAAATCGCTGCTTGAGAACGAGGTCGAAGCTGCGCTGTCCTTCATATACATCGCCTATCTTTTCGCCGTTGAAGGCGGTCTCGACAAAGCGGTTGAATTGCTCCATGGTAATTCCATACTGGGCAAGCATGTCGCGGTTGGCGCGCACCTGCAGCTGAGGAGTCTCTGTCTGCTGCTCGACACTGACATCGACGAGTCCCTCGATGCCTTCTACGGCTCCTTTGATTTGGTTGCCCAAAATATAAAGATGGCTGAGGTCAGGACCGAACACCTTGATTGCAATGGTGGCCTGGGTGCCGCTGACCATGTGGTCGATGCGGTGGCCGAGCGGCTGTCCCACACTGGTGACGATGCCAGGTATGGAGGCCAGCCACGCCCGCACGTCGGCAAGGAAAGCCTCCTTGCTGCGGCCGTCGAGGTTGAAATTGACATCAATCTCGGCACCGTTGGTTGCCTGGGAATGTTCGTCCAGTTCACCCCTGCCGGTGCGGCGCGAAGTGGCGGTCACCTCGGGGATGGAAAGGAGTTCCTTCTCAATCATCACACCCAGCTTGTTGCTCTCCTCGAGCGAGATGCCGGGCTTGGCCACTGCCGCAATGGTCAGCGACCCCTCGTTGAACGCGGGCAGGAAGTCGCGTCCCATGGTAAAGAGCATGACGACTGCAAGGACAAGCAGGGCAACCGTGGAGGCCACGACAGGAGTTTTGTGTGCCAGCGTCCAGTCGAGAGCACGGCGGTAGCCCTTGGTGAGCCAGGCGGCAACGGGACTGTCCTTCTGTCTGCGGTCGAGGTAGGAGTCGTTGGAGAGGAGCAGTTTACAGAGGAGCGGTGTGAGGGTCATGGCCACCAGCAGAGACATGAACAGTGCCACAAGGTAGGCGATGCCAAGAGGCTTAAGCATACGGCCTTCCAACCCGTCGAGGAAGAAGAGAGGCACAAAGGTTATCATGATGATGAGGGTGGCATGGATGATGGAGCTACGGATTTCGGAGGAACCATGGAAGACCACATTGTATGCCGAGTCGCGCTGGTCGGGCGGCAACTGGTGGTTCTGGCGCAAACGCTTATAGACATTCTCCACGTCGATGATGGCATCGTCAACCAGCGACCCGATGGCAATGCACATACCGCCGAGGGTCATCGTGTTGATTTCGTACCCCATGAGATAGAGGCACAGCACTGTGCCCAGCAACGACAGGGGGATGGAGATGATGGAGATGAGCGTGGTGCGGAAACTGCCCAGAAACAGGAAGAGGATGATGATGACGAAGAGGGCGCCCTCGAGGAGTGCTTTGCCCACATTGCCCACCGACGACTGGATGAAATCGGCCTGGCGGAATATCTTCGTGTTCATCTTGACATCGGGCGGGAGCGTTTTCTGGATATTCTCGAGGTTGGCCTCTATCTTCTCCGTGACGCGCAGTGTGTTGATGTTAGGCTGCTTGGAGATTGAGAGGATTACGGCGGGAGTGGCATTGCACGAGGCATAGCCCTGCTTGGGGGCGCTGCCAATGCGCACCTCTGCCACATCGGAGAGTCGGACGGGGTGGCCATTGTGCATGGTGACAAAGGTGCGGCCCAGTTCATCCACATCGCAGGTTCTTCCCATACCCCGCAGGGCGTATTCGTTGCCGTAGTCGCGGATGATGCCGCCTGTGGAGTTGCCGCTAAGGCTGCTGCCCAAAGCCTCGATGTCGGCCATGGTAACGCCGTAGGCCTGCATCCTGACGGGGTCGGCGAGTATCTGGTATTGCTTGTAGTCGCCACCTATGATGGTGACTTGCGACACGCCGCCGGTGCCAAGAATGGCGGGTTTTACCACCCACTCGGCCAGGGTGCGGAGCTCCTGCTGCGAGGTGGGGTGATCGACGGCGGCACTGTCAACCTGCAGACTCACAAAGAGGATTTCGCCCATGACGCTGCTCTGCGGCGCCAGCACAGGGGTGATGCCCTCGGGCAGCTGCTCGGCCAGGGTAGTCATTTTCTCGCTCACAATCTGGCGGGCACGGAAGACGTCCATGCCCCAGTCAAACTCCACGAAAACAAAGCTGCACCCCTGCATAGAGGTGGAGCGCACACGGCGCACGTTGGTGGCTCCGTTGACGGCGGTCTCGATGGGGAAGGTGACCAAACGTTCCACCTCCTCGGCGGCCATGCCGTGGGCATCGGTCATGACCACCACCTGCGGAGCGGTGAGGTCGGGAAAGACATCGATGTCAGTACGGTTGGCAGACCATAGACCGGCGACCATCAAAAGGATGGCGGCCAGAATGATGAACAGCCTATGGTCAAGACTGAATTGTATTATCTTGTTTAACATGCTATTCTGGTTTTATAGAGTGATGGAATAGAGTTGGAGGTGCAGTTGCTCCAGTTCGTGGGCTGTGTCCCATATCTGCATCTCAATGCTGTAGTAGTAGTCGGCTTCGAGTAGGTATTGCTCCAACGAGATTTCGCCCGCATCCAGAGCCTTGTCGAGCAGGTCGATGCTGTTGCACCGCTGGAAAGCCTCTTTCAAGTTGCGGACATTGCGGATCAGCGCCTCGTGGCGGTGGAACATGCACTGCAGACGCGAGAACCATTCTACCCGCAGCGAGGCAAGTTCCTCGGTGGCGGCGGCTTCGGCCAGGCGCGATGCCTTCACGGCACGTTGCTGGCTCCAAAGCGGAAGCGTGAGCCCCACCTTGACGCCGCGGAAAGTCTCTCCCACAATATTCTCGGAGGCATAACCCACCGACATCTCCGGCAGCCATTGTGCACGGCTGAGCTGCAACTGATTGCGGGAAGCCTCGGCCTGGTTGTCAAGCAAACGCAGGGAGGGGTTTTTCATCTCCATCTGCTCGTACCAGTCTTCGAAAGAGGATTCTACCACCACGTCGTCATAGGCACTTTGATGGAAGGGGTAGCTTGCTATTCCCACAATCCGCTGCAAGTCGTGCACTGCATGGTCGCCCTGCAGATTTATTTCGACGGCACGGTTCTGGACATCTGCCAGGTTCATCTGCGCCCGGTTGTAGTCGAGGATGGAGCAGTCGCCCGCTGCATATCGCCGCTGATAGAGTTCGGCAATGCGGATGGCGGCCTCGCACCGACGGGAGTATATCATTCCCAAAGCCCTGTAGTAAATCAGGTCGGCACAGGTGAGCTGCGCCTCGAGAAGGGTGGCGTTGCGTATCACTTGATAACCAAGGTCGGCGGCCTGTTCCTGCAGGTTGCGCAGACGGGCGCGGCGCACCAGCACAGAGGGCATTTCAAAAGACTGGGAAACACCCAAGTCCCACCGCACACCGATGGAGGAAGGGTCGCCCCAGTAATAGGCAGCCTCGACTTCGGGGTTGGGCAGGAGAGCCCCCACATGTGCGGCGGTCTGCTCTGCCTCCGCCCGCTTGTGGGCGGCAAGGAGCACGGGGTTGTTGGCCTCCACATCTTTCAGCACCTGCGCATAATGGGGCTGGGCATCGAGCCGGGCGGGCAAAGCCCATGCAATCAACAGCAATATAATGACTATCTTCTTCATTTCTAACACGGATTAAAAAGTTTGATGTGTCGAGGATTGAGAGTTGTTTCGTGCGCCAGCACAATTTTCAACTTTCAATTCTCAATTTTCAATTTAGTGAACATGTCCGGCATGGGGGTCGAGAGCCCCTGAATTCTGCGCCAGACGCACCATCGAAGCACCACGGGAGACAATTGTTTCGCCCGCAGAAAGTCCTGAAGTAATCTCAGTGCGCACTCCGTCGGTGGAGCCCAGCGTAACGAGACGTTTCTCATATTCCTCGTCGCATACTTTGACAAAGACAAAGAAGTTGCCCATTTCCTCTACAAGAGCGGTTTGCGGCACTGTGATAACCTCCTGGCTGCCACGGGTGACGATATAAGCTGTGACAAAACTGCCGCTGAGCAGGTGACCCGTGTTGCGGACACGGAAGACAACCGGCACCAACGGACAGTCGGCATCGGTGGCTTTGCCATACGAGATTAGTGCACCGCCGAGTTCCTTGAGTGTATAGACATGGTTGTCGCCAGGTATTTGCACATTGACGGTTTCAATGTTCTTCAGACAGGAATAGTAGCGCGGCTGCACCTCGGCACGAAGCTGCAAATCTTTGTTTTGCGAGACCGTCACAACAGAATGCCCGGCCTCGACAAAGGCTCCGTTGCTGACATGAATCTGCTGCACATAACCGCTAATGGGGGCTCGCACCACAGCACCACGCTGGGAGAAATTACCCTTCAGGTTGTCGTAGGCAGCCTTGGCGCTCTCATACGTCGCACGTGCTTGCTCCAGGTCGGCCTGCGACACAATCTTGTCCTCGGCCAGCTGCCGCTTGCGCTCGTAGGCAGCCTTGGCGGCATTGTATTGTGCCGTGACCTCCTGAAGCCTGACACTGACATTATTGTCCACCATTCCGCTGCTTTCAATCTCAAAGAGTGTCTGCCCTGCCTTGACGGCGGTGCCTTCCACCAGATTGTGGTTGGAAAACTTCACAATGCCCGAAGCAGTAGCTGCTGCCTCGCGCTCATCGCCCTGCGAGGGCATGACCTGAGCGGAAGACTTGATAACCTGCCCAAAGCAACGGGGTTCTATTTTCTCCAACGCCAAACCCACTTTCTTGGCCTGACTTTCGGAGAACTGTATCACATTGACACCATGATGGTCGTGATGATGATGCTCATGCTCGTGGTCATGTTCATGCTCGTGGTCATGCTCATGTTCATGCTCGTGCTCATGATTATGGACGTGCTCGTGTTCATGGTCATGATTATGTTCGTTGTGATGGCACGATGGCACAAGGCCTATTGTTAAGGCCAGTGCCAAAAAATAAACTATCTTTTTCATCTTATTGATTCAAATTAAATGACAATATGGGGAAAGAGTCCCTTAACGTAAATAAAAACAGCCATTATGCGGGGAAACACTCTCCCGCACAGCTGCATACAATAGGCTGGACACGTTAGTCCACCTTACGAAACATAAGGAGGAGCTCGCGATGAAAGGGCACCCGTAACGGGTGCTTCTACAAGCGGGACAGTACTTCGGCTCCACCACGTCTGTCCCCCTGTTACTGCAGGAGTGCACAAGTCATCCACCACAGGCGGAACAGTCAGGATAAAACTGTTGTGCGCTTCTGCTTGAATATATGCCACATAGTTTGTCTCGTCGTATGTAGAAATCACTAAGTGCGACAACATTTCCTCCAGCCAACAAGTGTTGAAGGGATGGTGGGAATGGCGATGGTCACACTCGTGGTGGTCGCACTCGCAGTGACAAGCGACCTCGGTCTCAAAAACAAAACCCTTGGCTTCGCTACAATCGTGGTGATGGTGCGGCACAACGGCATGCAGCATGATAATTGCACATGCCAAAGAGATCATTGCCTTTTGCACCAAATGTTTCATATCAAAACTGTTGCATCATTGATTATGCTTTTACAGCACATATCATTGAAATTGCAAAGATACACAAAAAACTTGAATTACACATAAACACTTATGGTAACCTCTAAAAATTGCCATCTGGAAGGGGCAATTATTACTGATTATTTAACCCAAACCTTCTAAAAGAGCATTACCATGAATTCTCATTGCAAAACAATGTTATATCTGAATAATAATTGGTGGTTGTCCTTAAACCTAAACAGCTTCTAAGATAATAAAGTAGTCCCCTTCGCGTGGTTACCGCGCGAAGGGGCTTGTCAACCTCTTCCATCCCCTTCTCGTCAGAAGTAGGCAACAGCGATTTCTGTGCGGATGTTGCCATGCCGCAGGGTGCCACTGACGGGGCGGCCGTCGCCGTCGCAGGTGTACTCTGCCGTGTACGACGCCCCCTCGTCGCAGTCTGCCGCCACGGGACAACCCACGCTGAAATGCAGTGGAAGTATGTGGTAGTATTCCCCCATCACTCCCGTATGGGTCAGGCTCCAGCAGGTGGACAGCTCCATCCCGAGGGGAAGGCGCAGGGGGTTGGGTGCGTTGCCGTAGCGGAATGCCGTGCGCTGCACCTCCGTCCCGTCTTCGCGGATATGCTCTTCCACTATGTTGCCGTTTCTCCATGTGAAGCGGTGTTCGTAGTCGTGCTCCCTGCCGTCGGCGGCTTGGCGGCGGTAGCTGATGCCGACGGGATGCGCGCCGTCGTAGGCGAAAGTGCAGTCCGTGGTGCCGCCCTGCATCGTGAGGGTCTGCCGGGCCAGTTTGCCGTCAGAATAGGTGTAAGTCCAGCGTTCGCGCATTGTCCCGTCGGCGGTATATACGGCGGTCTCTGTCAGGCGTGTGCCAGAATAGCGGCACTCCATCCGTTCCGTGCGTCCATCGGGCAGGAGGCAGCTGACACCCTCTAACAGCGTGTCCTGCCATTCGAAAGTGTATTCCAGCCTATAGGCTGTGTCGGGCGTGTGCTGCGTGACGGTCATGTGCGCCACGCGCCCCGCCGGTACATGACTGTTGTCCTTCTCCTTCTCTGTTCTCATGATGGATGATTTTTTTGCGCAGCCCAAACGGATTGCCTTATGTTGTTTTTTCGTTAGAGTTCTTCAAATAATGTTATTTCTCTGTGCGCAACGGTGTGAAGTTCAGACTGTAGCCCTCACTGCCGTAGAGTGTGAGCGTTTCTTTCTCGGCGTTGTAGGTGAAGTTGAGGGTTTCGGTAAGACCGTCGGCTGTGATGGTGATAGTGCCGTTGGGGCGCTTGTAGGTGTAGGTGAACGGAATGGTCTCTTCGTCGTTTCGGTCGGCACTCACATATCTTGATGTGAACTTGCCACTTGCCGTACTCTTAAATGCTATGATGCCCGTCTCTACCGATTCCTGCATCACTCCGTTTTCGTCCTCGTAGGTGTCTCTCTCTTCGTACACCCATGAGGTTTGATACACATCGTTGATGTACTCGTCACTCGGGGTGGGGAATTGGTCGTCGTTTGGGTCGCAGGCTGCCATCAACATTGTGGTTGCCACAAATAGAATGCTTGTGATTTTTCTAAATGTTTTCATTGTATAATATTTTTATAGTTGATAATTAAAATCCATAGTTGCTAAAACATTGAGTGATTACGTCATTGTGTCCGTATTGGTTTATCAATGCTGTTTTGAAACTATTGTGATTTGTCACTGACGTGCCCATCACATTGTTGATTTGCATAGGTCCCACATCGCTCGCCGATGACCAGTCTGTGTGTTTTTTTATCTTCTTCATGACTGTTGTTGTTTAGAGGTTTTTCGTGAGGGTGCCGTGATACGTACTTCCGTGGGAAGTCACATAAGTCCCATGCAGCGTGATTTTCATGGCAGTCGAGGTCATTGACTCGGCTGTAAATGATTCGTTCAAGGTCTCATGAACCCAGTTGAACTCGGAGCCGTTGATTGTCCATGTGCAATTGGAACCATTGTCAACACATGTGCCGTCGCTGTTCACCGTCATGTCCCATCTGAGAAGATGGTCGTCTGCATCAAAGTTCCAAGTTCCGACCATGAGGTCTGTCGTCAGCGTGGGCGACTGCGTGGTGATGGTTTTCACCAGCGTCCCTGTGGCTGTGTGCTCGACGCGAATCACATTGCCGTCGTTGTCGATGAGCTGATGCTGGCCTTCCACCTCCATCTTGTCACCGTTGATGGACTTGATGGTCATTTCCAGCCGATAGCCGCCATATACCGACAAGCCGACAAACTTGTTGCCGTCGAGCGTCCAGTTGAATTTGCTCATTGGCATGCCACCGCCGGTATGGTCTGCATTGAGGATGATCTTACTGCCTTTCATCTCATGGTTGCTCGGCCATCCCCATTCGCCTACGAGATTGGCTTCGGTGATTGCGTTGGGGTCATTCTCCTTGGTGCAGGAGACCGTGAGCAGCGATGCTGCCACAAAAAACATTACGAAAAATTTCTTCATTTTTTGATATTTTTGATGGTTAATAACTACTTATTTTTGCCTTAATTGCTTGATTTCTTAGTCACTTGTTGAAAACTTTCTTGTCTTTGTTTTCTGATGCAAAAGTACTGTCATTCTGTAAATTAAAATTGTCAATTCCGAGGGAATAATTGTCATTTCCAAAACGGTTTTGCCGTTTTTCTCACAATTCAATTATTTTTTTGTATCTTT
>CADAQX010000007.1 GCA_902790215.1 uncultured Bacteroidota bacterium
GTAGTCCCACGAGCAGTGGGGGCAGGTGGAGAAGTCTATGGTGAAGAGGGTGTCGCAGCCCGAGGGGGTCCAGTAGGTGGTGATGTAGTAGGTGTCGGTGTATTCAAGCAGATGGTTGCGGAAGGTGTAGGTCCCTTCGCACAGGTGCACGGAGAAAGCCGAGTCGTAGTGGTTGTGTATCCAGATGGGTGCCCATAGAGTGTCGGGCTTGAGGGTGAAGCAGCTGTCGTACTCGTAGGTGAAGACGCACATGACGCGGTATTTCCCGGTATCGTGGTAGGTGTGCACCTGCGGGGAGTCGAAGCCTTCCTGGAGATGGGAGTAGGCGCGTGTGGTGCCGTCGCCGAAGTCCCAGAAGACGCTGTCGGCGGGGCGCTCGTCCCACGACCGGAAGGTGATGGGGTCGTACATGCACCAGATGGAGTCCTCGCTCAGGCTGTCGGCGGGGATGCCGTTGACGGTGAGGCAGGTCTTGCCGGGTTGTGAATGGGGCAAGTTGACCACAGCCTGTTCTTCTGCTGCCGCTGAGGCCATCACAGCCATGAACTTGGCACCCGTAGTGCTCTTGATGTAGTGGGAGCCTTCCGAGACATACTGGCTGTTAAAGTCAAAACGCGCATGGCTGTAGGGGGTGCCGGGAATGGGTGTGAAATAGTTCTCTATGTAGTAGCTGTCCACCATGATGGAGGAGGCATCCACCGTGCGGGTGAAAATATAGAGTGAAGCATGCCTTGTCTGGCGATTGTTGTTGGCATCCACGTCGGTGATGGTGCCGAAGTTCACTTGCCCGTTGTGCCACCATTCCACAGGCTTCACTGCAAAGAAACCAGGGTCGCCGCCATACATGTCAAGGACACGGGGCATCCCGTACATAAGGTACTCTTTCATGATGACAGGGTGTGTGGAGCTCACATAAAACGGTCCCTCGCCGGGCATGAGGGCGAACCATTCGGTCTCGTAGGCGTCGACCGTGAGGGTGCGGATGTTGTTGAAGCTGCGCGACCCGTCGTGAATGGTTATCATGGTGCTGTCGTGCAGTCCTGTGATGCGGATATAGTCGGTGTCGGAGTTGTAGACATTGGGAACCAAGAATTCCTTGCCTACATACTTTGTCGGCAGCGACTGTTCTATCATCAAATCCATCGTCGGAACGCCGCTATGGGGAAAGAGTACCGACCCGCCGCCTTCGAAGACGGCAATGCGCTTGCAGTCGCGTGCCTTGATGCGGGTGCCGGTCAAATCCACCGTGAAGGTGTCCACAGTAATATAGGAAGCGTCAAAGGCGTGACGACGCATTTTTACCGGCCTCGCAAGAGGAGAGACGCAGTCGTTCCAGAAAATATAATAACGGTAGTATGGCTCGAACAGGGGATAATATTTTTCCCTCACCTCGCCCACTCCCAACTGGAACATTTCGCCACGGGAAAGCGTCACTGTCACCGTGTCGCCCGGATGGCGGTTTGTCCAGTCCCAGTCGCTCAGCACGATGTCCACCACTGTACTGTCCTCTACCGCCACGATGTCTATCGAGGCACAGGAGGGCGACATGTTGATGGGGGTTGTGATGGCTGTGTCGTTATAGTCTATCAGTTCCCTGAAAGCCTTTGGGGTCTGGACCACATACTCGTCGCGGAGCATTTCGGTGGGCAAAACATTGGTGGCGGCACTCGACCCCATTGAACGCACCCACAGGAACAGCGACACGGTGTCGGTGCTCGTCACGTGAAATCCCCTAGGCTGCGGACGGTCACCAGTCTGTCCCACATAGGAGCGGTCGTACTCGATAGGGTAAGTGTAAGCAATAGTATCAATGAAGTGGCTTATCTCATAAGGGATGTTAATATAATTGGTGTCGGGTCCGCACATCTCGCGCCGCATGATATGCACAGTCTGAGAGTAATCCAGCAGCGGACAGGTGACCGTCACGTCGCAGTCGCGCTCGCTCACCACATAGAGGCGCGAAGCGTTGTAGGAAAACCCAGCTCTTGTGCGGGGGAAGCAAACCCAGAAGTCAGTCCCCTGCGCAGCGAACTGCACTCCCCGCTGGTCGTAGGGGTCGTCCTGCTGGGCGTAGAGGGATGCCGTCAGCAGCAGTACAGACAGTAGCGTGAGTATTTGTTTGGCCATATTCCCTTTTAATTATTGCTTGATTGTTTGATTGCTTGATTATGTTTTTGTTGATATGTTGATACGTTGATATGTTGATATGATGCGAGCCGTATAAACTTATCAACTTATCAACGGACAACGATAAATGCGGCAGCAACTAATTTCACAGACTGCAGCAGTCCCTTCACCATGTTCCGCTCGTTGTACAGCACCACGGCCACATACACACATACCGCCGCCGTGTTCAGCACCAGCCGCCACCCTGTGGACTCCGGCCTCAGCCACACCGTCAGGCCATACAGACCCAATGCCAAGACAAAGTAGCCCGCCAGGGGCAGCAGTTTGTACGGCACAGGGTTCTTGCGTCTGCCCACTGCATAGGAGAGCACCATGCACACGCCATAGCCCGCAAGGCCACCCCAGGCGCAGGCCATATAGCCATAGCGCGGGACAAAGACGATGTTGATGGCCAGCAGCACCGCACACCCTATGGCCGAAAAAACGGCACCCCACCACGTCTGCTCATTGAGCTTATACCAGAACGACAGGTTGAAATAAACACTCATGAACACTTCGGCCATCATCACAATGGGCACCACGCGCAACCCCTCCCAGTAGGACGGCGCGATGAAGTACTTGAACACATCGAGGTAGGCCATCACGGTAAGATAGGCCAGCAGTGCAAATATGACGAAATACTTCATCACCACAGCCTGGTTCTCCTTGCTGTCGCGACTGCGCTGACCGCCGAACACAAACGGCTCGTAGGCATAGCGGAACGCCTGTGTAATCAGAGCCATGATCATGGCTATCTTCACACATGCGCCGTAAATTCCCAACTGGACCTTGCCTTCCTCGCCCGGCACCAAGTGGTTGAAGCATATCTTGTCGGCCACCTGGTTCAGGATGCCCGCGATGCCGAACAGCAGGAGCGGCCACGTGTACCGCAGCATCTCCTTCAGCAGTTTCCAGTCTACGCCGCAGCGCAATTTGCGCAACTCGGGCAGGAAGCCCAGCGTGATGCCGGCCACGCAGATGAGGTTCACCACAAAGATGTAGCCTACCTGATAGTCGGGGTCGTACCACGGCAGCCAGCGGGGATGTGACTCATACAGCCCCGGAGCGACAAGGAAGATAAACAGATTCAGCCCGATGTTGCAAAAGATGAACAGCAGTTTCAGGGAGGCGAACTTGATAGGCCTGCCCTGGAAACGCAGCAAAGCGTACAGTATCGCCTGGAAGGCATCTATCGCCACCACGCACCCCATCATGGTCAGGAACTCGGGATGTGCGTCGTAGCCCAGCGCGTGGGAGACGGGCTTGATAAAGCAAAAGAGCAGCAGTAAGAACACTGCCGACACCCCGCCCACGGCAGTGAGCGCCGTGGAGAAGACCGTGTCCGACCGCTCCCGGTACTTGTTGGCAAAATAAAAGAAGGTCGTCTCCATGCCGAAAGTGAGAATGACCAGCATCAGAGCCGTGTATGCATAAATCTCGGTGACGATGCCGTAGCCCCCGGAGGTGGCGGCAATCTTGTAGGTGTACAGCGGAACAAGAAGATAGTTCAAAAAACGGCCTATAATGCTGCTCATGCCGTAGATCATCGTGTCGGTAAACAGTCGTTTCAGAGAGTTTTGTGCCATAATGTAGCGTTTTTGTTTTCACACTTCAGTCGCCGTCGATGCAAAACCTTATTATAATATAGAGTCGAAACAGCCGTTTTGGATACCCCCCTGCATGCGTTATTTATATTTTTTTAACACTCCACACCTGTTTCTTCCGCCAACCAAGGCTTCCTACACCGTCAACGTACAAATAATAACGCGCCGGCACGCGAATTATTATATCCCCATTATTATTTTGATTGCCCAATTCACAATATATAATAATTCTTAACAGCGGGTGCGGACCGTTGCAGAAATGTTTTTTTTTTGTATTTTTGCAATTTGATTTAAGATGAAACCCATTAGGAACATAAGCCTGGCTGTGGCGGCGGCGGTAGCGCTGCTGGTGGCCGTGTCGTGCGGAAAGAAAGTCGAGATTACAGACTACTCCATTATCCCTGAGCCCGAATACATGGTGCAGAAGGGGCGCACCTTCACGCTGACATCCTCCACAAGGCTGTGTTTCGAGAACCTCGGCCGCAACACCCCCACCGCCAAATACATCACCACCTCGCTGCGCAGGATGCATGTGCGTCCGGCCTTCATCGGCTCGCCTTCTAACGACTGCATCATCTTCGCCCTCAACGACACGGTGAACCCCGAGCTGGGCAGCGAAGGCTATCTGCTTCAGGTCCGTCCCGAGGGCATTTTCATCAGCGCCAACAGCGAGACGGGTATTTTCTATGCCTTCCAGACTTTTGTGCAGATGCTGCCGCCCGACATCACGCAAACGACCTACAGGCGCATCACGCTGCCCGAATGCACCATCCTCGACAAGCCCCGCTACAGCTGGCGCGGAAGCCTGCTCGATGTGTGCCGCCATTTCATCCCCGTGAAAGAGGTGAAACGCCACCTCGACCTGATGGCCGCCTACAAGCTCAACAAGTTCGTGTGGCATCTGGCCGACGACCAAGGCTGGCGTATCGAGTCGGAACAGTATCCGGCGCTCAACGACGTGGGGTCGTGGCGTGTCAACCGCTCCGACTACCCTTGGGGCAGCGCACCGCCTCCCGCCCCGGGCGAGGAACCCACCTACGGCGGTTTCTACACGCAACGCGAGATTGCCGAGATAGTGGCCTACGCCGCCCAGCGGCACATCGAGGTCATCCCCGCCATCGAACTGCCCGGACACTGCAGCGCCGTTCTTGCCGCCTACCCTTCGCTCGGCTGCAGCGGACAGCCGTACACGGTGGCCGTGGGTCCCTGCTGGCCGCCCTCTGCCCTGCTCTGCGCAGGCAACGACTCCACACTCCTGTTCCTCGACAGCCTCCTCGACGAGATTTCGACGCTCTTCCCCTCCGAATACATCCACATAGGATGCAGCCAGGCATGGTTCGGCAACTGGGAGCAGTGCCCAAAATGCCAGTCCAGGAAGCAGCGGCTGCACCTCCGCAGCGAAGAGGAGCTGGCGGGATGGCTTGTCACCCAGGTCGCCGCACACCTTGCCCGCAAGGGGAAGAAGGTTATGGGCTGGGACGACATGATCGACTTCGGCACACCGCCGACCGACGCAGCGGTGACCGCCTATCGGGGCGACAGCCTCACGGGCATTGCCCTGCGACTATCCTCAGGTGTGGTGGCGGCCCCGTCGCAGTGGTGCAACTTCGACACCTACCAGGCCGACACAGCCCACCACCCCACAGCGTTCCCGGGGCAGTTGACGCTGCGGCAAGTCTACAACTTCGACCCCATGCCTCCGGGCATACCCGCCGTGCTGCGGCCGCTGCTGTGGGGCGGCATGTGTGTGCTGTGGACCGACTACATCCAGACCTACCACCAAGCCGAATACATGCTGCTGCCGCGCCTGTGCGCCTTTGCCGAATGCCTGTGGTCGCCTGCCGACAGCAAGGACTGGGATCGTTTCCGTCACAAGACCGAGCAGCACAAAAACCGCCTTCAAGCCGAGGGCTACACACCCTGCCGGGGGTCGTTCAAACCCGTTGTAACCAAGACCGCCGACGGCAGCGCACTGATTGTCACCGTCACCACCGAAGTGGAAGGCACCTACGTATACTACACCACCGACGGCAGCGAACCCTCGCCCGAGTCAGCCCTCTACACCTCTCCCCTGCACCTGCAGCCAGGCACACTCCTGCGCACCCTCTCCCTCTACCACGGGCAGCCTCAAGAGAGCGTCTACGACTACCGCCTATAACACAATTGTCCGATTGCTTGACGAATTGAGAGTTGAGAATTGAGAATTGAGAAAACCCTAAAGCCCTTCAAACCCTTAAACCCTTAAACCTTAAAACCTTCCAACCCTAAAACCCTTCAACCCTCCAAGCAATAATTTTCGCATTTTGCAGACCCAATGAAGAAATCCCTCGTTTACATCCTGCTGGCCTTAGCCGCTGTCATTTGGGGTGTCAGCTTCATCCTCACCAAGGAGCTGTTTGTCACCGAGCCCCACATCACCGTGTTCATCATCCTCACCTTCCGGCTGCTGCTTGCCTCGGCCGTGACAATCCCCGCGATGCTGCTGTTCAAGAAACTGGAGCCCATCCGAAAAGGCGACCTGAAATGGTTCCTGCTGCTGGCGTTGTTCGAGCCATTTATCTACAGCATCTGCGAGACGAGCGGAGTGCAGCTCGTGAGTGGCAGCATGGCTTCGATAGTGGTTGCCACCATACCGCTGTTCGTGCCTTTTGGCATGGCCGTGGCCTACAAAGAGAAGATACGTGCCGTCACATTGGTGGGCATCGTGCTGTCCCTGGCCGGACTGGCGGTGATGCTGCTGCCCGGCGGCGCCGGCAATCTGGATGCCAACCCCGCAGGACTGGCCTGGCTGGCGGGGGCAGTGCTGACGGCCGTGTTTTTCACCATCGTGCTGGTAAAGCTGGTTGACCGCTACCGTCCGCTGACAATCACCGCCTACCAAAACCTGTTCGGATGCCTGTACTTCATCCCTTTCATGCTGGTCTTTAACGGCGAGAGCCTCCCGCTCCTTTCCTATTCTGGCAAAATGATCGTCATGCTGCTGGTGCTGGGCGTGTTCTGCAGCACGGTGGCCTATGTGTGCTACAACGTGGGCGTAGCACGGCTGGGAGCCAGCGCCGCCTGCATCTTCACCAACGTCATTCCCGTGTTCTCGCTGATTGCCGCCCTGCTGATAGGCCAGGAGCAGCTGTCGTGGAGCAAGCCCGTAGGCATGGCCATAGTGATAGTGGGCGTAGTGCTGGCCCAGCTGGAACTGAGAAAGAAGCCAGTGAAGTGAAAATTGAACTCGTGAATTCGTTAATTCGTTAATTCGTGAGTCTTTGATGCGTCAAGGACTAACACATTAACACATTCACGCATTAACACATTCATTAAATTTTCAATTTATCAAAGTCCAGTATCTCCAAGTCCTTCGGCGTGCCGTCGATGGTAAAGCGCACCAGGGTGCCCACCTTGTGGAAACCCTGCCGTCCCGCCGCGCCGGGATTGATGTGGAGCAGGTTCAGCTCCTTGTCATACATCACCTTGAGAATATGGCTGTGCCCGCACACAAAGATGTCGGGCCTGTCGTCCTGCAGAATCTTGAGGATGTCGGGAGGATAGTGCCCCGGCCAGCCGCCGATATGGGTCAGCAGAACCTTGAGCCCCTCGCAGGTGAAGAGGCTCGTGGCCGGCACACGGTAGCGGAGGTCATATCCGTCCATATTGCCATAAACCGCCCTGAGGGGCTTGAAACGGCACAGCTCGTCATACACCCCTGCGCCCATGTCGCCGGCATGCCACAGCTCGTCGCAGTCCTCGAAGAATGTGTAAACCTGGCGCGGAACCACGCCGTGCGTGTCGGAAAGTACTCCAATGCGTTTCATCACTGATTGGCGTGGATTTCCTCAAGGTTCTCGGCCACCATCTCCTTGAGGTAACGGATAATGGTGAGGTCATTCATGCTCATGCCGCCGAGAGCCTCCTTAATCTCGTCCGTGTCGAACACAAACTCGCCCTCGTCAGTGACATAGGTGATGATAAAATGGATATCCTCGTGCTGGGAAACCAGCATGACCAGCGTGCCGGTCAGGTCGCCCATGGGGGGACGGTCCCAGTGGTCGTGCAGAAACCAAAACTCCAGCCGTGTGCCCTTGCCCACCTCGCTGGTCAGCTTCATGCCGCCGCCGCAGTTCTCCGTGTTCATCTTGATCAGGGGGAGGCCGAGCCCCACCTTCCGCGTGGTGCGCGACGTGGTGTAAGGGTCGGTGACCTTCGCCAGGAACTCGGGCGACATGCCCTTGCCGTTGTCCTCTATAACGAAATGGAACAGGTTATCCTTAATGCTGTCACGGATTGTAAGCCTCACCTCGGTAGAATTGGCAGCAGTGGAATTCTCCATTAAATCATACACATGCATCGATAATTCCTTCATAATGGCAGATATTTTTTCAATGCAAAGATACTAAAAAAAATAAAAAGGCGTTACTTTTGAGTTGAGAGTTGAAAGTTGAGAGTTGAAAGTTGCTGCCGCACCCGGATAATTCTCAATTCTCAACTTTCAACTTTCAACTCTCAACTTTCAACTCTCAAAACAATGAAACACTCCCATATAGCCCTTGCATGCCTGCTGACCGTGTCGGCCCTCTGCTCATGCAACAAATTCAAAGGCGACGTGGAAATCCCCGCCTACCTCCACCTCGACCGCATCGACATCGTGCCCCAAGCCCAGAACGCCCCCTCCGTAGAGCCCGGCTTCTACACCAGCATCGTCGATGCCGTACAGCTTGTCTGCTGGTTCGAGGGCGACGAGTCCGAAACAAACCTCGGCGTCTACCAGATGCCCTTCACCATCCCCGTGCTGCGCCACGGCACAGCCAAATACATCCGGGTGGTCCCCGTCGTGAAGCAGAACGGCATTGCCGGCTCCCGCATCGCCTACCCCTACTACCAGGTCATCCAGCTGGACAACGTCAAGCTGGCGCCCGACAGCGTCACCCGCCTGGGGCGATTCGACAGCGTTGCCAACCAATGGTACCTGCGGGCCAACTACTACTCGCGCGACCTCATCGACATACTCTCCGAAGACTACTTCGAGCCCACCAGCTTCTCCATCAACTTCGACTCCACCGTGACCTGGGTGCGCAACGACCCCGACAACGCCTGCTCCGGGCAGGGCTACGGCCTCATAGAGGTGCCCGACAGCGCGACAGTCGTCAACATCTCCATCACCACCCCCTACAGCCCCGCCAACACCAAGATACTCTATCTCGAAATGGACTACAAAACCGACCTCGACCTCTACATCAACATGCTCGGCTTCACCCTCTCCACATCGGGCACAGCCACCTCCAACTCCGTCATGACCCTCTACCCCAACAGCCAATGGCAGAAAATCTACATCAACCTGGGGCGCACCTGGCGCCAGTTCAACTACAACACACCCATCACGCTCTTCTTCCAAGTGGCCAACCCCGACCACAAAGGCGGCCGCGTAATGCTGGACAACGTAAAAGTCATCACCATATAGAAGATTGCTTGATTGTCTGATTGCTTGATTGTTTGAGTATTTTTCACTCAAGCATTAACACAATCAAGCATTCAAGCAATAATTTCAACTTTCAACTTTCAACTTTCAACTTTCAAAAATGAACGCCCGAAAAGTCACAATCCGATACATCCTCCTCGACATCCTCAGCGCCATGACAGCCTGGGCCCTGCTGTTCCTCTTCCGGAAAATAGGCTTCGAGCACCTCCAGCCCGGCGACATCAGCCTCGTCTTCTCCGACACCAACTTCTGGCGCGGCATCGTCGTCGTCCCCCTCGGCTGGCTCGCCCTCTACACCATGCAGGGAACCTACAAAAACGTCCTCCGCAAATCCCGCCTCAAAGAGTTCCAGCAAACCCTCCTCGCCACAGTCATCGGCGTCGTCGTCATCTTCTTCGTCCTCCTGCTCGACGACCAAGTGGGAGCCTACAACAACTACTACCTCTCGCTCGTCTTCCTCCTCATCATCCACTTCACCCTCACCTACGCCTGCCGCCTGGTGCAGACCTCCTCCATCGTGCGCAAAGTCCACAACCGCCAGATTGGGTTCCCCACCCTCCTCATTGGCAGCCACCGCAAAGCCTACCAAACCTACCTCGACCTCGAAAACCAGGAAACCTACTCCGGCAACACCTTCGTGGGCTTCGTCACCGTCGACAGCCCCAACCCCACCCATGCCGAAAGCCGCCTCGCCGCCGTAATGCCCTGCATGGGCACCACCGACGACATCAGGCAGATCATCGCCGACCACCGCGTCGAAGAAGTCATCATCGCCGTGGAAGACACCGAGCAAACCCAAATCCAGCAAATCCTCCGCACCCTCGACGGCTGCGGCGAAGTCATCATCAAAATCACCCCCGATGCCCGCGACATCATCCTCGGCATGGTGCGCATCGACAGCATCTTCCACTCCCCCCTCATCACCATCAACACCCGCCTCATGGAAGAATGGCAATACAGCGTCAAACGCCTCTGCGACATCCTCTTCTCCATCCTCGCTCTCATCCTCCTCAGCCCCCTCTTCCTCATCACCGCCATCCTCGTCAAAACCACCAGTCCCGGACCCGTCTTCTACGCCCAGGAACGCATCGGCTACAAAGGCAAACCCTTCAAAATGCACAAATTCCGCAGCATGTACACCGACGCCGAAGCCTGCGGACCCGCACTCTCGCGCGACGACGACCCCCGCATCACCCCCTTCGGCCGCATCATGCGCAAAGTGCGCCTCGACGAAATACCCCAGTTCTACAACGTCCTCAAAGGCACCATGTCCATCGTCGGCTACCGCCCCGAGCGGCAGTTCTACATCGACCAAATCGTCAAACGCTGCCCCGAATACCTCCTCCTCCAGCGCATCAAACCCGGCATCACCTCCTGGGGGCAAGTCAAATACGGCTACGCCACCACCGTCGACGAAATGTGCGAACGCCTCAAATACGACCTCCTCTACATGGAAAACATGTCCATCACCACCGACATCAAAATACTCATCTACACCGTCGGCATCATCTTCCAAGGCCGCGGAAAATGAATTGAGAATTGAGAATTGAGAATTATCCGGGTGCGGCAGCAACTTTCAACTTTCAATTTTCAATTTTCAATTCCCAAGCAACTTTCAATTTTCAATTTTCAGCATCATATCAACATATCAACGCAAAACATATCAACATATCAACGTATCAACAATCAACAACATCATGAACAACCAAGCAAACACAAAAACATTCAAGAAATCTCAATTCTCAATTCTCAATTCTCAATTTATCACAATCCTCCTCCTCGCCCTGACCCTCGTCTCCTGCGGCGGCAAAACCGAAACCCCCGTCCTCCGCACCCAGCAGGACACCCTCAGCTGGGCCATGGGCATGAGCCTCGCCCAGACCGCCGACGGCGGCTTCTACAACTTCGACAAGGACCTCGTCGTCAAAGCCTTCGAAAGCTGCATCCGCGGCGAGAAACAACCCCTCACCCAGCAGGACTACAACGACGCCGTCGAATACATCTCCTTCCTCGTCACCATGAAAAACCGGCAGAACGCCCAGTCCCAGGCGCAGAACGCCGACCAGGCCGAAGAAGCCCTCTTCGCCAAACTCATCAAGGAAAACCCCGACCTCCAGAAATCCCCCGACGGCTACTACTACCAAGTCCTCCGCCAAGGCCACGGCCCCCGTGCCACCGTCGGCCAGCGCATCCGCTTCGACTTCAAAGGCGTCAACCTCGTCAACAACCAGCTCATCGAACAAACCTACGGCAAGCGCGAATCCGTCGTCCACGTGCTCGGCAAACCCATGTTCCAAGGCCTCCTCTCCGGCATTCAGCTCATGAACGCCGGCAGCAAATACCGCTTCTTCTTCCCCTACCGCCTCGTCGCCGGTGCCAACGGCATCCCCCCCTACACCCCCGTCGCCTACGAAGTCGAACTCCACGAAATCTACAACGACTAACTGTCCATGGACTCCAAAGAACATAGCAGAGCGAAGCTGAAAGCCATCCTCCACGACACCCACGTGTGGTGGAGCCTTGGCATTGCCATTGCCATACTCTGCCTCTGCTATCTCTTCAACAACATAGCCTACTCTCCGCTGCTCTCCACCACCAAATACTCCATCTTCGAACCCTTCTACCGGGCCACCCACAACACCAGCGCCGACCTCGAAGATGCGGTCTTTGTCAACGTATCATATGACAAGATGCTCATCACCGACACCGTGGAAGTCCCCGACACCAACCGCAAGCGTGCCATCACCGACCGCAAGCGACTACTTGACTTCCTGAAGAAAGTGGAGAACACCAACTACCGCTACCTGTTCATCGACATACGCTTCGAGCAGAACGAATGCTCCCCCTACGATTCCGCACTGACCGAACAACTGCTCAAAATGCGCGATGCAGCAATAGCCAAGCACTGGGACATGGACAGCAACCGTCCCTACCCCATGACCAACAGCCGCATGGAGCCTCTCGGCTTCTACTGCGACTTCGATAATTCAAGGAGTAATGCAGGATTCTGCAAATACCGGTACCTACAAAACGGCGGCAACTCCATCGCATTGGAGATGTACCGGTACGAAACAGCACGAAGCATTACCCGGCACGGGCCGCTATACTTCGATGGCTGCAAACTTTGTCAGAATGCCCGTTTCCTCACCATCCACACCAGTATGGAGAACGAATGCCAAGATGACTACGAGCAAAACTACTGGCACCTGCCAGAACTGCTCTTCGACAGCCTGTGCTGGAACAGCTTCCGTGACGACGTAAGTGGCAAATACCTAATCGTGGGCGACATGAAAGAGGACTTGCACGACACCTATGCCCACGCCCAGCCCGGTGCCTACCTCCACTACTTGGGCTTCAAATCGCTTATCAATGGCAAACACATCGTCCGATGGTGGTACGTGCTTCTCCTGCTGCTCGTCTACTTCTTTATCAGCTACACCACCCTGCAAGGACTGAGGAAAGAGGACACCCGCTGGCGACCTTTCCAATGGATAGCCCAACGGCCCCTCCTCCACTTCCTCTGCTCCCTCTTGGGCTACGGAGCCATACTCTTTCTGCTCTCCGCCCTGCTCTACCTGTGCTGCGACATAGCATACAATATCACAATACCGTCCTTTTGCTTTGCCCTGCTTAGCCATTATGTACAATTCAAAAGAATGAGGAACACCGCATGAAACACTTCTTACCCTGCATTACCCTATTCCTGATGCTGGCAACTTCTACCCATGTCATGGGGCAGGACACCTACGAAATCCTGCGCATCTACAATGCCGAAAGCATCACCATCGGCAACCGCCCGAAGAAAGTCGGCGACACCTTCAAATCCACCGACCAAATCGTCTTTCCAAACGACCGCCAGAGTTTCAAAGCACAGAAAAAAGGCACCTCAAAAGCTTACTACTTCAACAAAAAGGCCATGGAGGCCAAAAAGTCCAAGACGCTGAAGGACTATTTTGCCAACGACTACAACAAGACCAAAGGCTCCACCCGTGGTGAAACACGCAACACACTTGCCATCAATCAAGGAAAGTATGATGTCAACAAATATCCTGAAAAACGTATCGCCCTCGTCATTGGCAACGGCAACTACCAAGAACTGGACATACTGCCCAACGCCATTAACGATGCCCGCGACGTCTCCGACCGTCTGAAGCAGTTAGGCTTCGATGTGGCAACATTATACGACGGTGATATCTACGACATGCTAACCACCGTCGACTCATTTTTCACAGTGGCACAAAGCTACCAAGTTGCGCTCATCTACTTTGCCGGACACGGCATCCGCTACGAGGGAAAAGACTACCTGCTCTCCGTCGACAGAAAAGGCTTGGGTATAAAAGACGAATGCTCTTTAGAGTACCTGATAGCCGAAAGCGAGAAATGGAAAAGCAGCGGCAAGGTAATGATATTTGTCATCGATGCATGCCGCAACCGTGCAGGCTTCGCCAACGCTGGCGACAACCGAGCCATTGAGGCCAAGAAAGGCACCGCCATCCTCCAGTCCACCTCTTCGGGCGAAGTAGCAATGGATGCCGATGCGGGAAGTGGCAACAGCCCCTTTGCCTCAGCCTTTATCAACAAAATAGGTCAGACTGGCGACGACCTCGAAGAAGAATTCTTAGACATCCGCCGAGAAGTAAAACGAAAAACATCCGACCGCCAAGTACCACGCACCTCACTCGGTGGCGGCTACGATTTCCATTTCTGCAAAGGATGCAACACACACTCCTCTCAATCCAAAACACAATCAACTCCTATTCCAACACAAAACAACAACCCTTCAACCAATAAAGAAACGACAACATCCAACACCACACAAATAGAAACATCCACCGCTGAACATTCTTCTGAATACTATCACAGAGGAAATGAAGAATATAAAAAAAAGAATTACACTGAAGCCGTCAAATGGTACCGTTTAGCCGCTGAACAAGGACATGCTAAAGCTCAATATAAACTCGGGGAATGCCACGCCAAAGGTCTTGGAGTTCTTCAATCCCATACAGAAGCTATAAAATGGTTTCGATTGGCAGCCCAACAAGGGAATGATAATGCTCAAACAATCCTTGGTTTTTATTATGAACAAGGAGAATATATTTCACAATCCCAAACCGAGGCAATTAAATGGTACCAACTTGCCGCCAATCAAGGCAATAAAATTGCCCAATATCTGCTTGGCGTATACTATGATCAAAAGCAATCTTGGACAGATGCTATAAAATGGTATAAACAGTCAGCAAACCAAGGTTACGCGAATGCACAAAACAATCTTGGCACTTGCTACAAAGAAGGGAAAGGTGTAACTAAATCTGAATCTGAAGCAATTAAATGGTACAAATTAGCTGCTGATCAAGGATATGCTGAAGCCCAATACAATCTTGGAGAGTACTATTACCATAGTTCTGGGATTAGCCATTACTCCAAAGCAGCAAACTGGTATAAATTAGCTGCCGAACAAGGTCATGCCAAAGCTCAATGCGCCCTCGCTTTCTGCTATTCGTCAGCGAAAGGTGTCAAAGCATCCTATAGCGAGGCAGCAAAATGGTTTCGATTGGCAGCCGAACAAGGAGACGCTACTGCCCAATATAATATAGGTAAATGCTATTTGTACGCTATAGGTGTACCACAATCTGATTCCGAGGCGATAAAATGGCTTCGCCTGGCTGCCGATCAAGGTGAAGAAATGGCAATATGGGAACTTGAAAGGAGAGGACTTTTATAAATCATCCACATAATTTTTGCATAACAGAACAAAAACATACAATAAAACTCCGTATGAGAGCAATTGTATTAATACGACATGTCTGATTGTAAAAAAAGCTGCAACCTATCATATCGCAACAATCACCATTAACCCACCATACACAGCCCCGAAGGGGCTGACTCTCAATAACCCCGCACTAAACACCTCAGATGCGCAGTGTGAGGTGCGTGTTGTGTAGTGTACCATCGTGCTGGAGACACGTTACCATATACAAATCAACGATGGAGCATTTCCAGATCACCCTTGTCTGACCGGTCCTTTTACACTCCTTTGACCTTCGTTCTCCCCTCGTTTTCCCTTTTATAACGAATAACTAACAAACAAATGACGACCTGACTCCTGAGTTTTGGGGCACCCTCTTCTTCGCACTCTAAAAGCCTCTGCAAAAGTACTCACTTTGTTTTTGTCCGGATCGTTATTTTACCTTAACCCCGCCTTGTCTTTCGTAAAAATACCGATAAGGGTCATTAAACCGTCTTTACAGGCTTTTTGTTCTCAGATTTTCCCACGCCATATCTTCTTTTCGTCCATCTTTTGCCTTATGTTACTAAGTCGTTGTAGTGTCGTTCTTTATGCATTTTATGTCATATTTGTTTCCCATCGTTTTTCCTTCCGGAAAGGGAAAACAATGGGAAAACGATCGAATAAGGAACGAATAAATGACGACGTTACTACGACGTTGTGACGGTTGCAGAGTGGCTAGCGGAAGGGGCGCGGCAGTGTTGTCCGAGTTGGGTTGTCTCAGTATGATGCGATGTGTTGGGTGGATGCCTCTGGCGGGCATGCGGTTTAGCAGCATTCACTCGCCAATGAAGGGAAAACCTAATGACCGATTTGGTTTTATAAAACAGCCTCTCTTCGTTTTGGATTTGTGGATTACGAAGGTCAGTAGCCGAGGATTTTGAGCATGGATTTGTGACTCTGCTCTTTGGCGAAGAGTTTGGTGACGTATTCGCCGTCCTCGTCTTTGTCGATGATGATGTGCTTGGGTGCGGGGATGAGGCAGTGCTGTATGCCGCCGTAGCCGCCGAGGCTTTCCTGGTAGGCGCCGGTGTGGAAAAAGCCGATGTAGAGGGGGTCGTCTTTCTGCAGCTTGGGGAGGAAGATGGCGTTGGCATGGGAGTCGGCGTTGTAGTAGTCTTCGCTGTCGCAGGTGAGGCCGCCGAGGAAGACACGCTGGTATTCGCAGTCCCAGTGGTTGATGGGCAGCATGATGAACCGCTGGTTGATGCCCCAGGTGTCGGGGAGGGTGGTGATGAATGAGCTGTCGATCATGTACCACATTTCGCGGTCGTTTTGCTGCTTTTGGTCGAGGATGCTGTAGAGGGTGGCGCCGCTCTCGCCGACGGTGAAGCTGCCGAATTCGGTGAAGATGTTGGGTTCGTCGACTTCGCGGTTGGTGCAAATGTTTTTGATTTGCGCGAGGACTTCTTCGGCCATGTACTCGTAGTCGTAGGTGGCAGCGAGGGAGGTTTTGCAGGGGAAGCCGCCGCCGATGTTGAGGGAGTCGAGTTCGGGACAGACGCGCTTGAGGTCGCAGTAGACGTTGACGCATTTGGAGAGTTCGTTCCAGTAGTAGGCGGTGTCGCGGATGCCGGTGTTGATGAAGAAATGGAGCATTTTGAGGCTGAACTGCCGGTTGGGCTTGACGTGCTCTTCGTAGAAGCTGACGATGTCACTGTAGCGCATGCCGAGGCGGGAGGTGTAGAAGTCGAATTTGGGCTCTTCTTCGGAGGCGATGCGGATGCCGAGCTGCATGGGCTGCGAAGGATGGCCGAGGGCGGAGGTGAGGGCGAAGTATTCGTTTTTGTTGTCGAGGACGGGCACGACGTTGGCGAAGCCTTCGTTGAAGAGGCCGACGATGTTGTCGATATATTGCTGGCGTTTGTAGCCGTTGCAGACGATGAAGATGTCTTTGGTGACAAGCCCCTGGGCGTGGAGCTCCTGGATGAGGTTGATGTCGAATGCCGAGGAGGTCTCGAGGTTGATGTCGTTTTTGAGGGCTTCTTCGAGGACGAAGCTGAAGTGGCTGGACTTGGTGCAGTAGCAGTAGTTGTAGGTGCCTTTGTAGTCGGTCTTGGCTATGGCGACGTTGAACATGCGCTTGGCACGCTGTATCTGCGAGGTTATTTTGGGCAGATAGGTTATCTTGAGGGGTGTTCCGTACTGCTTGATGACTTCCATGAGGGGTATGTCGTGGAAGTAGAGTTGGCCGTCTTCCGTGCGGAATTCATCCTGCGGAAAATCGAAGGTCTGGTCGACCAGATCGTAGTATTTATTTTTCATCCGTCTGAGTTGGTTTGCTTAAAAATTTATTATCCGAGTTGATTGGATTGGACTGCAAAGGTACATTTTTTTACGGATAAATAGACTTTTTTACAATAAAAAAAATCAGCCGGATTACTTTCCGGCTGATTCATAGTGGTATAGAAACTGCTATTGCAGCACAAGTTTTTGCGTGGCGACTCTGTCCGGGGTCTCCACTTTGACGAAGTAGATGCCTTTTGGCAGCTTTTGCAGGTCGAGTGTGACGGCAGGGGCGTTGACTGTGCGACGGAGGAGTGTCTGTCCGACGAGGTTGACTATCTCGACGCTGCGCATGTGTCCGGCCTGGACGGTGACGCGGTCGCGGGCGGGGTTGGGGAATATTGAGGGTTGAGAGTTGAGAGTTGAGAGTTGAGAGTTGGGGACGGCGACGCCCTGGATGGTGATGGAAGCGGGGCTGCAGCATCCGGCACGGCATCCGGTGACGGAGTATTCCTCGCCGTCGGCCTGGGGGCAGACGACGATGCATGCGGCGCTGTCGCCGGTGTTCCAGAGGTAGGTGTCGGCTCCGGTGGCCTTGAGCATGACGCAGTTGCCGACGGCGGGATGGCCAACCATCTGGATGGCGACTTGCGGCGGCTCGACGACGAGCAGGGAGAGGAAGCTGATTTGGCCGGAGGAGGTGTCGGAGTAGAGGTATTGCCCAGTTTGGTCAGTGGGGACAGGAAGTGTGTCGAACAGGTACTCGCTGCCCAGGCAGACGGTGTCGGCGACGAAGCTGCTGATTTGTCCGGAGAAGGGCAGCTTGATGTTGTCAATCCATGCGCAGTCGCTTCCGGAGACGGTGTAGCGGTCTTTGACGTAGCTGAAGCTGAACATGTGGGTGCCGGGACGCACGGGGAAGGAGGCTCGTGTCCAGCCCTCTTCGCCGGAGGCGGTGATGAGGTCGTTGCCGTCCATGATGAAATGGAACATGTCGTAGCCTTGCTCGCTCGACACTTTGTAGAAGAATGTGATGGAGTCGGGGAGTGTGGAGGTCCAGGAGATGGACATGCGCGACTCGGAGCGGTCGGACTGGTTGGTCTTGCTGCGGGCGCAGAAGGTTCCGGCATAGGGGTTGGCGGAGGTGATTTCCCACGGGTTGCTGTTGGACATCCAGTTGAACTTTGTGAGGGTGCCGGTCTCGAAGTCTTCCATCTCGCTGCCGCCGGCACGGAAGGAGAGGACTTGGAGCAGGCGGGTTCCGCAGCTGTCGGTGACGTAGAGGTGGAAGGGTATGGAGGTGTTGGGCAGCACGCGGACCATGGTGACGGGGAAGGCGAGGTCGACAGCGGAGCCGGGCGCAAGGCGCCCCACTTGCTGCGGCTGGGCGTCGCCGGTCATGAGGCCGAAGAGGTTGGGCATGGTGACGGTGATGTTGTCGGTGGTGTCGTGCCCTTGGTTGACGAGGCGGCAAGTGATGACGGAGGTGCTGTCGCCCATGAGCTCAGGACTTATCCAGGGGTCGACGACGGCCAGCGAGGGGGCGACAACGGTGTATTGAGCACGCTTGGTGGCCGTGCCGCCACCGAATTCGACGGTGGCGACGAATTTGGCTTTCAAACCGTCGGGGAGGCCTTCGGAGACGTAGGTAGGCCAGACACCACGGAGCCGGACGGTGTCGCCCGGTTCAACGCCACCGTAACGAGCCACGGGCTGGAAGGGGATGATGCCGGGGGTTTGAGACACGAGGTTGATGCGTCCGACGGAGGGGAGCTGGGTGCCGAGGTTGGTGATGGCGATGTCGAAGGTGGTGATTTGTCCGGGTTTCAGGTCGCCGTTGGTGGGTTTTATGTCGCACACGGTAACGTAGGGACCGTCAAGCACGACGGCATCGACCTGCTGGAAATAGGGTTTGTAGTTCTGTGCCGTTACGGCCAGCCGATAGGCGCCGACTGCGAAATCAGCAGGGAGGGTCAGCACGGCCAATCCGTTGTTGTCGGTAAAAGCAGCGGCAACGAGGGTGTTGTTTTCGATTTGGACGAGTGCCACGTAGGCATGAGGGGGAGCGGTGACGGCATAGGTCTCCGCTCCCATGCTTATGGTCTCGTCGGCCTGCACATCCATATCGCGTGCGGTCCCCAGCCAGGGCATGAGGGAGGGGTCGCCGAAGAGTTGGTAGATTTCCCAATAGTAGAGGGCGTAGCCGTCGTTGCCATACTCTTGCACGGCGGTGTTGCCGGCATAGACGATGGAGCCTGCGGTGATGTGCCAGGCGGAGGGGGCTTCGCCGTGGGTGTGGAAGAGGCGGTCGTACATGCCCAGGTGGTCGGCGGCGTAGGCGGGCTGCATGGTGGCGCTGATGTTGTTGCGCACGCCCACGGACCAGCAGAAGTCGTGGGGCCAGTAGGTGGAGTTGGTGCCGCCGATGTAGGTGACGGCTCCGGCGTTGTTGCCCTTGCGCAGCAGGGCCTCGCCCAGGCAGGCGTCGGAGTAGGTGGTGTTGAATTTGCCGGAGAGGCAGCAGTTGCCGATCATGACGGAGGGTTTGCCGCTGTTGGTCATGGCGTCGGCATGGGAGGTGGTGAAGTTGGGGGTGGACCACTCGTTGTCGTAGCCGTGGGCGCTGTAGTTGACGAGGCCGCAGCCTTGGTTGTAGAGGGTGCGCAGGGCGGCGGATGCGGCGTTGCCCTGGGAGCTGCCGGTGACGGTGACTCCGTCGGGGGCGAAGGTGGTGTTGTTTTTGTAGTAGCGGACGTCGGTGTAGCCGTGGGCGGCGTTGACGTAGTAGGCGGCGATGTAGTCCATGGCGGGGTCGGCGTAGCGGTAGGCGTTGTCGCCGCTGACGCCGCGGTCTTCGCCAGCTATGAGGACTGCGCGGCGGAGGTAGCTGTCGTCGGCAAAGGCGTATTGCTCGTAGAGAAGGGTTTTCTCTATCTGGGGTGTGAGCTCGGCGAGGTTGCGCGCGGAGAGGCGCCCCCAGTAGCAGTCGGGGAGGTTGTCGCCGTCGGTCCAGGTGGTGTAGTAGAGGTCGGTGATGTGGTCGCTGGCGGGCGAGGTGCAGCGGGAGTTGAAGGGGGGTATCTGCTGGACGTCGCCCACGAGGAGGAGGTAGGTGGGCGCGGGAAGGTCGTCGGTGGCATTGGTGTAGAAGCCTTTGATGTAGGTAGCGATGTCGGCGGCGGTGGTGCCGACGCCGCCCTCGCCGGTGTAGGCCACGGTGACGAGCATGCCCTGGCGCTTTTTCCACTCGACGAGAGAGTCAAGCGCCCCCCGGAAGCTGCTGTGCGACACGATGAGGTAGTGCAGCGGGGCGTCGCGACGGACGGCCTTGCGGGAGGAGTAGGCCTGCAGGACGTTGTGCCCCACGGAGAAGTCGGGCGAGTGGTAGCGAAGGTGCATCCGCTCGGTGGCGGCGAGGTCGGCATCCTCATACTGGAGGGTGACGGTCATGGAGGTGACGAGGAGCATTTCGCCCGTGACGGGGTTGTAGGCCAGGGGGGATATGCGCAGGCAGGCGAGGTTGCGGTCGCGCGCCACGCCGATTTTCTCGACGGTGGCGGGGGGCAGCTCGTAGTAGCTATCGGTGGCGTAGAGGGCGCTGTCGATGACGAAGGGGAGCGGTGTGCGGTCGGACTTGGAGGGGACAGGCTGTACGGGCATGAGGGGGTACTTGAGGCTGTCCAGCTGCCGAAAGCGCATGTGGGAGACTTTTACGGTCACTTCGCCGCACAGGGGTATCTCTATCAGTTTGGAGAATACCGGAAGGTTGGGGGCTCCCAACGCGGTGGAGGGCACGGACCCGGGAAAGGTGACCACGGTGTAGGGCTCGCCCTGCACTTCCTGGATGTTCACGGTGGGTTCGGGGGTGGCGTAGGCGAGGGTGGCTCCGGTGTTGTCTGTGGATACCACCGAGAGAGTCTGGGCTGTGACCGCCACGGGGGCCAGCACAACGAGTGCCATCAATACGGCTGCGAGGAGGGTTTTCTTTGTCATGTCTTTATTTTTTGCTTGAGGGTTTAAGGGTTTTAAAAGTTGAAAGTTGAAATTCGAAATTCAAAATTCGAAATTATTCTGTCGGCCAGGGTTCGGGGGCGGTGACGACGACGGGCTCGCGGCGCACGGGATGGAGGAATTCCACCCGGTAGGCGTGGAGCGAGATGCTGCCGTCGGGGTTGGAACGCGGGGCGCCGTACTTGAGGTCGCCTTTGACGGGACAGCCCATGTGGGCCAGCTGGCAGCGAATTTGGTGGTGGCGCCCGGTGTGGAGGTCTATCTCAAGGCGGTGGTAGCCTCCCTGTGTGGTGCCTATCAGGCGGTAGTCGAGCACGGCCAGCTTGGCACCGGTGCGCTCTTTGCTGTCCACCACGTAGCTTTTGTTCTGCTTTTCGTTGCGGACGAGGTAGTCTTCCAGATGCCCCTCGCTCTGGGGAGGCATGTTCTTGACGAGTGCGCGGTACTGTTTTTTGAACGAGCGGTCTTTCACCATTGCATTCATGCGGCTGAGGGCCTTGCCGGTCTTGGCGAACAGGACGACACCGCTGACCGGCCGGTCGAGCCTGTGGATGACTCCGCAGAAGACGTTGCCGGGCTTGGCGTCGCGCTCTTTGAGGAAGGCCTTGACTTCGTCGGCCAGGCACACGTCGCCCGTTTTGTCGCCCTGGACTATCTGTCCGGGCAATTTGTTGAGGGCAATCAGGTGATTGTCTTCGTAGAGTATCTGCCCGGCAATGGTCATGACTGTTCCTGCTGTTGGTGTTCCGACGGCTCGGGCTGGATGGTGCAGATGGGTGACACCGCATTGCGAACCACATCCTGAAGGTCGACATCCATAATGAAGTGCTTGGGTACGAACAGGTCAACCCGCGAGCCGAACTTGATGAAGCCCAGCTCCTGGTTCTGCCGCACGCTCTCGCCCTCGCGGGCGTAGCAGACGATGCGGCGTGCCATGGTGCCGGCCACCTGTCGGATGAGTATCTTTTGTCCGTCAACCAGACGGAGGCCTATGGAATAATGCTCGTTGAGCACACTCGACTTGGGATAGGAGGCTACGAAGTAGTTGCCCCGATGGAATTTGCAATACTCCACTGTGCCATCGCAGGGGTATCGGTTCACGTGCACATCGGTGCCATACATGAAGATGCTCACTTGGATGCAATCACTCTTGATATACTCCTTTTCATAGGTTTCTTCAATGGTCACCACCGTGCCGTCGGCCGGAGCTATCAGACGCTTGTCGTCAGAAGTGAAAATCCGCCGTGGGATGCGGAAGAAAAGGGACACCATAACCCATAACACCAAAAGGATGGTGATAAACAGGAAATGGAAGAATGTCCAGTGCTGCACAAAGAATATCATGGCAGCGTAGATTACCAGCACGACCACCAGCATCCACATTATCAACTTACGTCCTTCTCTATGTATATACATATCAGATACAGTTTATTATTCCCAACCTAAGAAAAAACAATAGGCACACACCACAGGCAGGATGAACAGCAGGCTGTCGAAACGGTCGAGAAAACCGCCATGCCCGGGCATGATGTTGCCCGAATCCTTCAATCCCACGGAACGTTTGAGCATCGACTCTGTCAGGTCACCCAGCGTTCCCACAATGCTGCACACCAGCGCCAGCACCACCCAGTCGTGCCACGACAGGACGGTGTGGAAAAGAGGACCGACCAGCACTCCCGTGGCCACGGCGGCAGCCACACCGATGGCGGTGCCTTCCCACGTCTTGCCGGGGGAGTGGCGCGGCCACATCTTGTGCTTTCCCACCAGCGAGCCGCCCATATAGGCAAACGAGTCGTTCACCCACACCATGACGATGCACATCACCAACACATTCATTTCGTAATGCAAATACGGCATCATAGCCAACGGCAGTGCCGCATAGAACATGGGCAGCAGGGTGTGCAGGGCGTCGGCAAAGGGCTGCTCTGTCTTGCGCCACAGGTGTGCTCCCAGCGTGACAACCATAGAAAGAACAACTATCCATGCCGCTGTTTCCACTACAAAACCCCGCGAACAAAACAGCTCGTTCAACGTCCATACGGCAATCATCAGCGCGCAGTAGGCATAGCCCAACGGTCTGAGGGGCCTGGCACCCTGTTTCTCTGCCATGCGGTAGTACTCAAAGGCACACCCCACGGCCACAAACAGGGCAAAGGCTGACAAAATGACCGTGCCCCACAGCTTCCCCACCAGGCGTCCGCTGTAGATGGAGCCGAGGAAGAGCAGGGCGTAAACCGTTGCACTGGCAGTGCGTATCCAGAATGTCTTCATGCTTCGGTATTGTTATTTGTTTCAGGTATCTCCTTGACCTCCTCGCCAGACTCGACCTGAGCCGTCTCTGCCGCTTTTTCCTCCAAGGCTTTCTTGGCCTCCAAGTCTGCCACACGAGGGCCATAGATGCGCTCCAGGTCGTCGCGGAACAGCACCTCTTTCTCGTACAGCTGCCCGGCGAGCTCGTCCAGCTGGGCACGGTGGCTGTTGATTATCTCCTTGGCACGGGCGTAGGCCTCCTCGACGATGCGGTTCACCTCGGAGTCAATCACCTCGGCGGTCTTGTCGCTGAAGGGCTTGGTAAAGCCATAATCAGTCTGTCCGGAGGAGTCGTAGAAACTGATGTTGCCAATCTTAGGGCTCATGCCGTAATACACCACCATCGACTGCGCCATCTTGGTGGCACGTTCCATGTCATTCAGGGCGCCGGTGCCCACTTCGCCGAACACCACCTCCTCGGCGGCACGTCCGGCCATGAGGCTGGTCATCTCGTCGAACATCTGGGCGTAGGTGGTCAGGTGACGCTCGTCGGGCAGGTACCAGGCCGCGCCCAGCGAGTTGCCGCGAGGCACTATCGTCACTTTAATCAGCGGGTTTGCCCAGCGCAGCAGCCAGCTCACAGAGGCGTGGCCGCTCTCGTGGTACGACACCACCCTCTTCTCGTGCTCTGTCAGCACCTTGGTGCGTTTTTCCAAACCACCCACAATGCGGTCGATGGCATCGAGGAAGTCCTGCCTCTCGATAAGTTTCTTTCCCTTGCGGGCGGCACACAGGGCTGCCTCGTTGCACACGTTGGCGATGTCGGCGCCCGAGAATCCGGGGGTCTGCTTGGCTAGGAAATCCCTGTCCACGCAGCCTTCGTCGCCCGCCTGCTCGTTCAGCTTCAGGTTGCGCATGTGCACGTCGAAGATGGCTTTGCGCTCCTCCAAGTCGGGGAGCTCCACATATATTTGACGGTCGAAACGGCCTGCACGCAGCAGGGCCTTGTCCAACACGTCGGCACGGTTGGTGGCAGCCAGCACAATCACATTGGTGCCGCTGCTGAATCCGTCCATCTCGGTCAACAACTGGTTCAGGGTGTTCTCGCGCTCGTCGTTGGCATTGCTCAAACCGGCGTGGCCGCGGGCACGGCCTACAGCGTCGATTTCGTCGATGAAGATGATGCAGGGGGCTTTCTTTTTGGCCTCATCGAAGAGGTCGCGCACACGCGAGGCGCCCACGCCGACAAACATCTCCACAAAGTCGGAACCCGACATGGAGAAGAACGGCACATTGGCCTCGCCTGCCACGGCTTTTGCCAGCAGGGTCTTGCCGGTGCCCGGAGGGCCAACGAGCAGGACACCCTTGGGGATTTTGCCGCCCAGGTCGGTGTACTTTTGCGGGTTCTTGAGGAAGTCCACCACCTCCATCACCTCTTCCTTGGCTCCGGCCAGTCCGGCCACATCCTTGAAGGTGACATTGGTGGGGGTCTTGCCGTCGTAGACCTTGGCCTTGCTCTTGCCTACGCCGAAAATGCCGCCGCCACCGCCCATCTGCTTCTGCGACACACGGCTCATGATGACGAAGAAGAGTATCAGAATAAGGAACGGACCGAAGATGACAAGCACCTCGCGCCACATGCTGGTGCGCTTTTCCGGGGTGAGGTCAATCCTCTCGCCCGTGCGCTCCTCCACCTTCTCCAAGTCTTTCTCAAAGCTCTCGAAGGTGACAAACTCATAGCGGTAGAATCCGTTCTCCGGCACCTGCTGGTTCAGCATATTGCGACCCAACAAGTCCTTGTAGGCGGTATCCGTTTTCAGCGCCTCGCTCTTGATGTAGACCTCAGCATACTCCTGATTCACGACGACAATCCGTGAATAGTCGTGCTTTTCCAAGATGGTCTCGAGCTTGGCCCACTTGATGGGTTGGGGCTTGCCGGCACCGTCCTGGTTCAGCAGCATATAACCCAACGACATCAGGATGACTGCGTATATCGCATAGACAATCCAGTTCTTCTTGGGCTTCTGTCCGTTGTTCGAGCCCATCGGATTGGGAGTCCTGCCGCCATCCTGTTTTCTGTTATTCATTTCTGCCATATAGTAAAAGTAGTAAAATGTAGTGTTTTTAAACATTGACCCGCTCAGCGTCGGCCCACAGCTGCTCCAAGCGGTAGAAAGCGCGCCGCTCCTGCTGGAAGACGTGCACCACCACGTCGAAGTAGTCCATCAGAACCCACTCCGAGTTGGCATAGCCCTCCACCTTGGAAGGGGTCAGACCCGTGGCCTTCTTCACCGTCTCAAACACGTGGTCGCTCAGGGCGCCCACATGTGACGGCACATTGCCCGAGGCAATCACAAAAAACGCCGCCGGCGGGGTGGATAGGCCGCGCATGTCCAGAATCTGCACATCCGTAGCCTTTTTCTCCTCCAATGCCCGTGCGGCAAGCTTTGCCAAAATTTCCGATTCAGTCATCTATTGTTTTTGCTATTATCGTTCTTATTCCGTTGTTTTCATTTATTTCGACCCTGACATAGTGTTCGGGGAGCAGTTCTTCAACCTTTTCAGTCCACTCCGTGAAACAGTATTCGCCGCTGTAGAAATACTCCTCGTATCCGATGTCGTAAGCCTCCTCGGCATGCTTCAGGCGGTAGAAATCAAAGTGGTAGACTGGTGCTCCATCGCCCGTCCGGTACACGTTGATGATGGCGAAAGTGGGGCTGCACACATTGTCCTCCACACCCAGCCGCTCGCACACTGCCTTTATCAGCGTGGTCTTGCCCACGCCCATTTTCCCGAAGAATGCAAAGAAACGCTCGTCCGGATATTCCTCCAGCAATTTCCGTGCCACTTCGGGCAGTTGTTCCGTGCTATGGACTTCAACCGTCATACCTATCTCAGTCTGTCGGCGGCACGCACTTTCTCTTCGTCCTTTTTAATTGACCGCTGGGCGAGCAGCATCAGCACGGCCGCAGCAATCATGGCCCAAGTGGAGACGCCGTAGGTCACCTGCACATCGGTGCAGGCCATAGCCGCCGTAGCCTTGTCGACAAAGGCATCCACTGCCCAGATGAAGACAAGGAACACGTTCAGTACACTCAGCAGGAACCCCACAGCCACCACGCGCATCTGCAGCACTCTTTTCTTATACAGGAAGATGCTCACCAATGCGATAGCTGCCACGGCAACCGTGACCAGGATGAGCGGCCAGGTCTTCACATACCCGCGCTGACCCATCACCACGGGCTCGCCGTTCAATATCTGCGACATCGTCTCGGGCACATCCTTGGCCACAAGGGTCAAACTGCCCGACACCGGCACGCCCAGCGGGGCGACTGCCTTGAAACTGGCAACAGGGAACATGAAACACACGGCCATCAACACAGCGGCCAGAAGCAGGAACAGGGTTTGTTTTCTTTGTATCATAAGTTTAGTGATGTGTAATTTGTGTATTGAAAAATGTCATTTAATCCAAAACCATATCGGACATGTTGCGGACACGGCGGTGATGCCATTTGCCCAGCACCTTGCCCGCTTTCATCAGCACGAAGCCGGGGTTGGAACGCATCATCGTCTCGATAGCGGTGGCGTCGGCAAAGTAGAACTCCAGCTCGTCGGCGCCGAGAGTCTCTCTGAAAGAGTCTATCTCCTCCGGCAATGCCGAAACCAGCACCACCATCTGGATGTTGTTCTCCTTGGCATACTCCGCTGCCCAGCGCAGGCTGCTCACGCCCTGCTCGTTCACTTTGTCCAAGTGATGTATCGTGGCGATAAGCACATAGTCCTCCGAGCCTATCAGCTCCTTGGCATGGTCGTTCATCTCGTAGTCAAGCATGGAGAATCCGGCAGCCCTGATCTCATGCGGGTCAACCACACGGCTGCTCTCCCATTCCCAAGCCTCTTCCCATGCCGGGTCTTCCATCTTCTTCACCAGCTCTTCCGACAAGAACTCGTCCGTCTCGCCCGTGGTCTTGTTGCGGTAGGTGACATAGCTCTTCACCTGCAGACTCTCGTCCATGTCAATCATCTGGTTGCCCACCTTCCAGGCACGGAAATCGATGCAAGGCTCGTTATAAACATTGAACAGGCCGAAAATCACCATGGCGACAACGGCGAAGATGGATATGAGCATATCCCGTTCAAAACGGCGGCGGTAACGCAGGTCGCGCGTCATGAAAATCCACACCGTGGGCACATCCAGCGCAATATTCTTCCAGAAAGTCTGCCAATTGGTCAGCTTGATAGCGTCGCCAAAACAGCCGCAGTCCGTCACCTCGTTGGTGATGGCGTCAAACAGTGTGGTAAAGGTGAAGAAGACCATCATCAGCAGCAACAGCCAGGCGCCGAATTTGCGGAACGCACCCGTAATCATCAGCACACCCACCAAAAACTCGGCCACAATCAAAAACATGGCCATGAGAGTAGCCATCGGCACCAACCAGTCGAAGCTGATTCCGAGAAACGTCCATGTGGTCAGGTACTCGGTTATCTTATACGAAGTGCCCAGCGGGTCCACACCCTTCACGAAGCTCGAAAAAAGGAACACCAAACCCACCACGATGCGGGCTATCACGTTCAAAGTCCAATTAAGATTAGTATCCTTTACTTTGCAAGACATAATTTTTATTTTTGTATTGTTTGATTGCTTGATTGTGTTTTTGTTGATATGTTGATATGATGCGAGCCGAATAAACTTATCAACGGACAACGATAAATGCGGCAGCAACTTTCAATTTTCAACTTTCAATTTTCATTTTTCCAGTCTTATCAGGCAGAACAGCGAATAGTTGATGATGTCGGTGTAGCCGCCTTCCACTCCTTCGGAGATAAGGGTCTGTCCCTGATGGTCCTCAATCTGTTTGATGCGGCGAAGTTTCATCAAAATCAAATCGACCATGCTGCTCACCCGCATCATGCGCCAAGCCTCGCCGTAGTCGTGGTTCTTGTCCATCATCAGCTGGGCGGCGCGGTTGATATGCTTGTCATACAGTTCCAGGGCGCGCTCCACCGTCAGATCCTGTTCTTCGTCGGGTCCCAGTTCCTGCTGTATCAGAGCCATGACAGCATAGTTCACCATTGCCACAAACTCCGGTTCTACACCGTCGCCCACCCGGTTCTCGCCGCTCTCCTGGATGCTGCGGATTCGGTTGGCCTTGATATATATCTGGTCGGTCAGCGACGGCAGTCTCAACACCCGCCACGACGTGCCGTAGTCACGGGTCTTCTTCTCGAAAATCTCCCGGCAACGGGCTATCTCGACCCTGAATTCTTCAGCCGTGCGGGATGACTGTTCTGTTGTTGTTATATTCTCCATTCAGTTTTGTTTATTCCAGTTATTGAGAATTGGATTGAGGGTTTGAAGGTTAAAGGGTTTGAGGGTTTATATGTTGATACGTTGATATGTTGATATGATGCGAGCCGTATAAACTTATCAACTTATCAACGGCATACAATAACACACTAAAACCTTTCTCCCCTAAAACCTTTCAGTTTTCACTTTTCAACTTTCAATTTTCAATCTAAACGCACTTTATGCTTTTTTATTGTTGTAACACAATTAAAAAAACAAAAATGCGTTTTTATGTCCAAACTGCAAAGATACATTTTTTTTTCAATATATGAATTATCCGCTCACCTTTTCGCCTCTCACCCTGTCCTGCAGGGGACGGCAGACAGTCTTTCGTCGCCCTCTGGTGATGGGCATTCTCAACGCCACGGACGACTCGTTCTACGACGGCGGCAGATACAACACACCCGATGCCCTGCTGGCCCACGCCCGCCAGCTCCTCTCCGAAGGGGCCGACCTGCTCGACCTCGGCGTCATGTCGTCCCGCCCGGGAGCCTCCATGCCCACCCCGCAGGAAGAGACCGCCCGCCTCGTACCCCTCGTGAAACTACTGCGGAGCGAACTGCCCGACGCCATCCTCTCTGTCGACACCTGCCGCAGCCTCGCCGCCGCAGGAGCCGTGGAGGCCGGCGCCGACATCATCAACGACATCTCCGGCGGACAGCTCGACCCCGACATGCTCCCCACGGCGGCCTCGCTCCGTGTGCCCTACATCCTCATGCACATGCGTGGCACACCCGCCACCATGCAACTGCCCGAAAACACCCGCTACAACGACATCGTCGACGACCTTTCACGCTACTTCGACGAAAAGCTCGACACCCTCCACCGTCTCGGTGCCACCGATGTGTGGCTCGACCCGGGTCTCGGCTTTGCCAAAACATTGGAGCAGAACCACGAGCTGCTGCACCGCCTGCCTGAACTCATCGCCCGCTTCCCGGAGCACCCCATGCTGGTGGCCCTCTCCAACAAATCGATGATAACCAAGCGGCTCGCCTCCTTCCAAAACCAGTTTCCCGAAGAGCCGTCCCCCCTCCTACCCGACTCCGAGCTGGGCACACTCGCCCTCAACACCGTTGCACTCATGGGCAGAGCCTCCATCCTCCGCGTCCACACCCCGCGCCCCACACGCATCGCCATCCAGCTGCTGTACGGCTCCGATTAATAAATAAATTAACACAAACGACAATAAAAACAGCAACGACACGTTACCAAGTTAAATTAAAAATTGAAAAGTGAAAATTTGTTGACCTGTGGTGCGGCAGCAACTTTCAATTTTCAATTCTCAAACATTCAAACAATCAGACAATCAAACAATCAAACATCCCCCCATGTTCCCATTTCCTGAAATCCGCTTTGTAGATATTCTAGACATTTTCCTTGTCGCCCTGCTCGTCTACGAGCTGTACCGCATGCTGCGGGGCACCAACATCATACGCATTTTCTGGGCACTGCTGATCATGTACATTGCCTGGCGCATATTCGACATGCTCAACATGCGGTTCTGCAGCCAGATACTCGGCGGCATCATGAGCATCGGGCTCATCGCTCTGGTCATCGTCTTCCAGCCCGAAATCCGCAAGTTCCTCCTCATGGTGGGCACCAAGACACAGCTCACAGGCGACACCCTGGCCAAGCGGCTGCGGTTCTGGCGCAGCGACGTCGACAAACACAAAGGAGTCGATTTCGAGCCCTACATCCAAGCCTGCATGCACATGTCGCAGAGCAAGACCGGCGCCCTCATCATCTTCAAGCGCGCCAACGAAGTGGAGGAGCTGGTGCGCACGGGCGAAGTGGTGAATGCCAAGGCCTCCTCCGCATTGCTCGAAACACTCTTCTTCAAGAACTCCCCCCTGCACGATGGCGCCGTCATCGTCAGCGGCAACGAGATTTTGGCCGCCCGCTGCATACTACCCGTCACCTCGCGCACCGACATCGACCCCAACCTGGGTCTGCGCCACCGCAGCGCCATCGGCGTGACGGAACAGCTGGATGTCATCAGCGTCATCGTCTCCGAAGAAACCGGTGCCATCTCCTACGCCCTTGAGGGAGAAATACACCACGACGTCACCCCCGTCCAGCTCCGCCACGCTCTGGAAAAATACATCGGCCAGACCGGAGCAGTTGAAAGTTGAGAATTGAGAATTATCCGGGTGCGGCAGCAACTCTCAACTTTCAACTCTCATCCCGCTGCAAAATTACACATCTTGTTATTGTCCGGCGCATAATCCTACCTCAACCCGCCTCGACATTCGTAAAAATACCAATAAGAGTCGTCAAACCGACTTTACAGGCTTTTAGTTCCCCGTTATTCCCATGCCCACGAACTAACGAACCCACAACTCCCAGCTTTCAACTCTCAATTTTCAACTATGTCGTTAAGACATTGTTGTACCGTTCTTTATGCACTTTATATCATATCCTTTTCCCATCGTTTTCCCCTCCGGAAAGGGAAACAAAAGGGAAACAAAAGGGAAACAGATCGAATAAATGACGACGTTACTACGACGCCACGAAGTTTGCAGAGCGGATGTTTGATAATTGAAAGTTGAAAGTTGAAAATTGCTGCCGCACCCGATCAATTTTCAATTTTCAATTTATAAAAGCCACGAGGGGTGGCGCTGAGTGCGTCACCCCGTGGTGTCAAAACGTAGTTGTCATGCAAAACTACTTGACGATAAGTTTGCGCACAACCGAATGTTGTTCAGCGGCAATGCGTACAAAGTAGGCACCCTGCGCCAGGTCGGAGACGTCCAGCACCAGGCGGCAGTTGCCGTCGCATCCGATGCTGCGCGACAGCACTTTTCGACCTGTGAGGTCGGACACCGTAACCTCCACGGCGCCCCGATACTCCTTAGGCAATCCTTCAATATACAAAGTAGCCACACCCTTAGCCGGATTGGGGGTAATTGAAAACTGAAAATTGTAAGTTGAGTGTTCGGTGTTTTGTATCCCCACCGGCTGGCGGGTGGCGACATTGAGAAGGCTGGCGTATTCGCCTGCCACCCAATCGTCGGCACAGCGCGTGCGCAGATAGAAATCGTATGTCGTGGCTGGATTCAAGCCCACAACCACGCAGCTATTGCCCGACACCATGCTGTCGGCGCCTTCGACGGGCTCGAAGCCCGCAGGGCCGTATTGAAGCAGGTAGTCCTGCGCCATCGTATCGGCATCCCACACTAACGACACGGAGGTGGCGGTGACCCCCACAGTGTCCAACCCCCGCACAGCGGGGCAGGCTGTGGTGGTGAATCTTTCCTCGTTGCTCCACTCTCCCGCTATCTGTCCTTCGCTGCCGCAGTAGCCGCGGACTCGGGCGAAGTGTTCCGCACCGGGAGTAAGGCCTTCCACTGTGTATGGACGCTCGGTGACAGCGTAACCAGTCGAAGGTGGCGGTGTTGTGTGTGATGTCAAAGACATACAAGGTGTCGGGGGCAGGACATAGGAATGTGTCGGTAGTGTATTCGACGGTGACCGGGTCGGAGTAGCCAAGACTGTCGGCCGTGCAGTTTTGCCACAAGGTGACATGGTAGGTAGTGGCAGGCTGCAAGCCGGTGAAAGTATAGCTGTTACCACTGACAGGCACATTGACAGCGTAGCCGGGACTTATGTTGATCTGATACTCGCTGCCGGTGCCGCTCCAGGCCACGGTGATTGACTCGTGGTCGGCGACAATACTGTCGATGGTTGGAGGCGCGCAGAGGGGGAGAGCGCAGGTGTTGGTAAAGAGGCGCATGTCGCCTAAGATATAGGTGCCATAGCTGCTGTAGTAGGGCGAGGCATAGGTGCGTGCGCTGTCGATGTCGATGGGGTTGTAGCCCGCAATGATGTAGCCGCGGTTGATATTGTTCACAATGTCGGAGTAGCGATAGTGGCCTGCATACTCGGTCCGCAATCCGCTGCCGCCGTCCTGCCGCAGCACGGCGACGAGGAGGTTTTGGCGACCGTCCCACATAAAGGGGCGGTCGAAGCTGAAGAGCTGCCAGTCGGTGGTAGCCCCATGGCTGAAGTTGGCCGAGTCTATCACCTTCACAAAGCGGTGCCCGCCATCGGGCAGCAACGGCCCGACGGTGAAGGCAGTGTCCGGCACATTGGCCAGATAGACGCTGATGCGTCCCTGATGGTCGGCGGCGATGTAGTCGGCCGGGCGGAAGGCCAATGCCGTGATGCCGCCCTCAAGGCCTGCCAGGTGTGCCGAGTCGATGAGGGTTTGCACATAGCTGTAGGGAGTGCCGTTGAAACCTATCGGCATGTTCGGGGTGGTGTTTTCCCAGAGGGTGCTGTCGTAGTTCTCGCGGTAGACGGCATCGTCGCACAGCTGGGTGGAGAAGACTCCGCTCACCCACTCGCCCGTGTCGCCCGCACCACAGATGCTGCGCACCCGCACCTCGCGGCGGTCGAGGCTGCCAAGTCCGGCAATGGTGTAGTGGTTGGTCGTTGTGCTGTCGGTGGCGCCGCTACCCGGGGCAAAACCCACAGGGCCGTATTCCACTTGGTAGTGCGACGACCCGTTGCACTGCCAGGTGAGGGCAATTGTCGAGTCGCTGGCTGGCACCGTGGGGTCGAGCCGCAGGTCGTGGACGATGCAGGTGTCCGGCACACAACTCACTTGGAGCGCAAAGCCTTCGTAGGTATAGAATGCTGTTGAGCCGCGGAACTCGAGGGTCAGCGCACCAGTGGAAGAGCGGATGGGGCCGAGGTTTATCGTGTAGTTGTTGTTGAGGCCCGTGGTCCAAAGCACAGGACCCGTGGTGCCCACTCCGTCGTAGATAGTGAGTGGCGAGCCGCCGCCGCAGTGGGAGTAGCCACTGATGCTGACGAGATGGCCGGGCATGTCGGGCAGAAGGACTAACTGGGAGTTCTGATAGCTGAAGTCGCCCGTCGGGCCACCATTGTCGTACAGGCTCACGCCGCACATGGTGAGGGTATCGTGCTTGTTGGCGCGCATGTTCCAGGTGCCAGGCACCACCTGCATGGGGCCTTCCCAGCCCGAGGTGTCGCCCTTGGGGCAGATGGCACGTACCCATACGTAGTAGGGCATTTCCGATACCAGTCCGCTGAATGTATAGGTTGGCGAGGTCAGCACGGTGGTGCCTGCCAGAGGCGTTGCGGTGGCAGAGCTGTCGATAAAGACCTGCCACATTGTGCCGCTGTCGGCGGCATCCCACCCCACCGTTACCGAGGTGGCGGTGAGACCCGTGAGGGCCATTCCCGTCACACTCGGGCAGGGGGGAACCAATTCGGGCAACTCAGGATGACAATATTTCTACCCATGCCGCGATAGGAGGAGAGTGGCACGTCGTAGCGGCTCCATTCTTCGCCCACTATGTCAATCGTGTCCACTAACTGGAAGGTGGTGTCCACCGCAGGGTCGTCCATCACGCCCACCAGCACCCGGGCAGGGTCGTAGCGGTTGAATGTATTTTCCACGTTCTTGGCCCAGAAGGAGAGCTGCAACGTATTGATGGGCAGCACTGCCGTGTTGATGGTGGGCAGGACAATCTTTTGGTCGACCACAGCCTCGTATATGCTCCACTCGAAGCGCATCACCTTGCTGCCCGAATGGGCATCGCCCGGCAGGTTGGCAACCAAGGTGTTCAAGGACACCGTTCCCTGCCAGCAGGGTATGACAGTAGGATGTGTGCCAACGGCGTAGGTTTCGAAATCCTCAACCAATGGCAGCGTATCCATGAGGCTGCAGAGTGTACGGAACGTCATTACTGGCGACCAGTGAGTGGTGAAGCTGCCGCACTCGGGCCGCACGTAGACATCGTATTGTGTGTAGGGCAGCAGGCCCGTAAGCAGCAGGCTGTCGGTACGCACATCGGTAACTATGGTTGTAGAATCTGGCACAAAGCCCGCCGGGCCGTAGGCCACATCGTAGTACACCGCCCCCGCCGTGTCGGTCCAGCGCACCAGTGCCGCCGTGTCGAGTTTCCAATCGACGGTTGCCGGAGCCAATGCCTCGCAGGGCACAATGTGGCTCACATCTATGTCGTCGATGTACAGCCATGTGTTGAGCGGGTCGGCGGTGACGATGGCCAGTCTTCCCGACGAGCGGGGATAGCGGCTGGTTCGTACTGACGCCGACACCCAGTCGGCAGATCTGGGCACTGCCACGGTGTCTAAAGGATAGAAGGTGGAGAGGTCCAAGGGGTCGGTCACCATGCCCACATAAAGGTTGCGGATGGAGCCACCGTTGCTCTTGGCCCAGAAGTACAGCTCCAGGCTGTCGGGCGAGGTGTTGAAGGCCGGAAGCACCACTGCGCCGCCCTGAAGCCTCACCGACCTTGTGGCAGAATGGCTGTAGCTTGAATTAATGCCGGGCATGGTTCCTGCCGCGCCCGCTATGGTATTCCAGCACGAGGGCACCTGCCACGAGCCCTCAAAGTTCTCGCTATAGGGAAGTGGCGAGTGGGTGCAGTTGGTGAGTACATGCTTCATGACCGTAGTGAAGGTGTCGGTGCAAAAAGCGGTGAGACGGAAAAAGTAATGTGTGTTGGGCGAGAGGCCTGTCATGGTGTATGCTGTGTCGCCCCACAGCAAGCCACTGCTGCGCCTGGCGGTGTCACCATCGGCAATGCATTCCACTGTCCAAGAGGTGTCCTGGTAGCCGGGGCTCCAGCGCAGGCGCACAGCATCGGAGCCTAAGGAGTCGACCCACACCACCGGCGCCGGACAGGTGGCAACCGGAGTTGCAGGCTGTGTGTGCAGACGCATGATGTTGCGGTAGGTTGTGGCGGTGGAGGAGGTATTTTGGGTGATGGATGCAATCGGGAAGTCGCTGTAGCGTGCCCGTCCCTGTACATAATCAGTGTTGAACGAGCTGCCGCCCCTGCCCCACGGAGCATCCACGGCCACCACCAGATTGCCGGAACCGAAGTAGTGGAACGGGGTGTCGAATGCATAGTGGTTCCACCCTGCTGTGCAGGCCAGCGAGGTGACAGCCACCGCCTGGAACGTGGCTCCATAGGGCACCATATTGTAAAACAAATCACTCGCAAAAGTGTTGGCAAGATAGATGGTGCAATTGGCCCGGCCAGTACTGGTAGGCTGGTAGCAATAGAAGTCGATGCCTGTAATTATCGCCTCGCCATTCATCTCGCTGGCCAACACCAACTGCTGTGTGCAGCCGCTATTCATCGCTTGGTAAGGGATATAGAAACTGCCGGAAGCGCCCATGGTTGTGGTGTCGCCAATCAGCACAAGGCTCGCCCCCGGAGACTGGGCCTCTGCTACCCAAGGCAGCGCAAAAGCCACCAATAGCAGCCAAAGTGAAATGTGTTTTTTCATAATTCCAATTTTTTAGTTAATACTATAATGTCTAATTCATCCTTTTCCATATGCACCGGATGGTGCGTCTTCACTTATACTTATAAGAGTCGAAAGATGCGTTTTGGTTACCCTTGCACCCCGATATTTAACATCATTTAACAAGAAAACCACAATATGAATGGAGAATTGAGATTTGAGAATTGAGAATTGGCTGCCGCACTCGGATAATTTTCAATTTTCAATTTATAAAAGCCACAAGGGGTGGCGCTGTGTGCGTCACCCCGTGGTGTCAAAACGTAGTTGTCATGCAAAACTACTTGACGATGAGTTTGCGCACAACCGAATGTTGTTCAGCGGCAATGCGTACGAAGTAGGCACCCTGCGCCAGGTCGGAGATGTCCAGCACCAAGCGGCAGTTACTGTCGCAACCGATGCTGCGCGACAGCACTTCGCGGCCTGTGAGGTCGGACACGGTCACATCAACGGTGCCACGGTATTGCCTGGGCAGTCCTTCGAGAAGCAGTGTTGTGGTGTTCTTGGCCGGATTGGGGGTAATTGAAAACTGAAAATTGGAAGTTGAAAGTTCGGTGTTTTGTATCCCCACCGGCTGGCGGGTGGTAACATTGAGAAGGCTGGTGTATTGAACTGCCACCCAATCGTCGGCACAGCGCGTGCGCAGGTAGAAGTCGTAAGCCGTGGCGGGACGGAGTCCTACAATCACACAGCTATTGCCCGACACCATGCTGTCGGCGCCTTCAGTCAGCTCAAAGCCCGCGGGGCCGTATTGAAGCAGGTAGTCCTGTGCCATCGTATCGGAATCCCACGCCAACGTCACCGAAGTGGTGGTGATCCCTAGGGTGTCCAACCCGCTCACTGCAGGGCAGGTCGTTGTTGTGAATCTTTCCACATCACTCCACTCTCCCGCAATCTGTCCTTCGCTGCCGCAGTAGCCGCGGACTCGGGCGAAGTGTTCCGCACCGGGAGTAAGGCCTTCCACTGTGTATGGACGCTCGGTGACAGCGTAATTGTGTGTGATGTCAAAGACATACAAGGTGTCGGGGGCAGCACATAAATATGAGTCGGTGGTATATTCGACAGTCACTCCGTCGGAGTAGCCGAGGCTGTCGGCGGTGCAGTTCTGCCACAGGGTAATCTGGTAGGTGGTGGCAGGCTGCAGGCCCAAAAAGGTGTAGCTGTTGCCGCTTACGGGGAGCAGCTGGGCGTAGCCGGGTGTGATGGACAACTGGTAGTCGTTGCTTTCGCCGCTCCAATAGACGGTAACGTTTTCGTAGTCGCCCGTGATGCTGTCAATCACCGGCGTTGCGCACAGGGGCAGGTCGCAGGTGTTGGTGTAGAGGCGCAAGTCGCCAGTGCTCCAGTCGCCATAGGACATGTTGGTGGTGGTGTTGGCAAGGCTGTCGATGTTGATGGGCCAATCGCTGTATATTACATAGCTACGATTGACTCTGTTCTGGAGGTCATCGTAACGGAAGTGGCTTGCATATTCGCTCCTCATTCCAGTGGCGCCGTCCTCGTCAAGCACGGTGACCAAGAGGTTTTGGCGGCCGTCCCACATGAAGGGGTGGTCGAAGGGGATGGGTTGCCATTCGGTGGTGCCAAGGTGGTTAAGGTTGGCCGAATCAATCACTTTTACGAACCGGTGTCCGGCATCGGGCACGATGGGACCGCCCGCGAAGGCGGTATCGGGCACGTTGGCCAAATAGACGGTGACACGGGAATGATGGTCACCCGCAACATTGTTGACAGGATGGAATGCCAACGCTGTGATGCCGCCTTCAAGACCGGCAAGGAATGCGGAGTCGACGAGGGTCTGCGCCAGGCTGTATTCGGAACCGTTGAAGCCAATGGGGACTCCAGGGTGGGTGCCGATGCCGAGGGTGGAGTCGAAGTTTTCACGGTAGACAGCATCGTTGCAGGGCTGGGTGTTGAATATGCCGCTGACCCAGGCTCCCGTGTCGTAGGTGCCGCAGATGCTGCGCACACGCACTTCACGACGGGCAAGGCTGGTGAGGCCGCCGATAGTGTAGTGGTTCGTCGCGGTGCTGACTATCGTGCCACTGCCAGGGGCAAAGCCCACAGGACCGTACTCCACTTCATAATGCGAGGAACCATTGCACTGCCATGTGAGGGCGATAGTTGAGTCACTGGCCGGCACTGCGGGGTCGAGTTGAAGATGGTGGATAATGCAGGTGTCAGGCACACAGCTCACCTGCAGTTCAAATCCATCATTGTAGAGGCTGAAGGGTGTCCAACCATCAAAATAGAGCGTCAAAGCACCCGCCTCAGAAATAACAGGTCCAAAGTTAACCGCATAATTGTTGTTGATTGTCTTGTTCCAAAGGACGGAGCCCGAGGTGCCGACTCCTTCGTAGATAGTGAGGGTGGAGCTGCCACCGATGTCGCAAAGTCCGCTGATACTGACCAGGTGTCCCGGCATATCGGGCAGGATGACCAGCTGCGAGGTCTGGGTGGTAAAGACATCCGTCGCGCCGCCGTTGTCGTAGAGGCTGACGCCGCACAGGGTGAGTGTGTCGTTCTTGTTGGCTCGCATGTTCCATACGCCGGGCACCACCTGCATGGGGCCTTCCCAGCCCGAGGTGTCGCCCTTGGGGCAGATGGTGCGCACCCAAATATAATAGGGTGTTTCCGTCACCAAGTCCGTAAAAGTGCAGGTTGGCGAGGTCAGCACGGTGGTGCCTGCCAGAGGCGTTGCGGTGGCAGAGCTGTCGATAAAGACCTGCCATGTTGTGCCGCTGTCGGCGGCATCCCACCCCACCGTTACCGAGGTGGCGGTGAGACCCGTGAGGGCCATTCCCGTCACACTCGGGCAGGGGGGAACCAATTATATACTTGCCCGTGCCGCGATAGGCGGTGAGCGGCACATCGTAGCGAGTCCATTCGTTTCCCACAATATTCAATGTGTCTATCATCTGGAACGTGCTGTCCACAGCAGGGTCGTCCATTACACCCACCACCACGCGGGCAGGGTCGTAGCGGTCGTATATGTTCTCTATATTCTTTGCCCAGAGCGACAGTTGCAGACTATTCATAGGCAGCACAGCCGTTTTGATGGCGGGCAGGACTATCTTCTGGTCGGCATCGGTGCCGTCGAGGCTCCATTCCCATCGCAAGACTCGGGTGCCCGAATGGGCGTCGCCTGCCAGGTTGACGACACAGGTGTTGGGGCTCACTCTGCCCTGCCAGCAGGGAATGGCGGTGGGGCTGGTGGCGACAGCATAGCTGTCGAAGTCCTCTCTGTAGTTCAGTGTGTCAAGCAGGCTGCACAGTGTGCGGAACATCATTACGGGCGACCAGTGGGTTGTAAAGCTGCCGCACTCTGGCCGCACATATACGTCGTACTGGGTGTAGGGCTGCAGTCCCGTCAGCAGCAAGCTGTCGGTGCGCACATTGGTGACAATGGTGGTGGAGTCGGGCACAAAGCCCGCAGGACCATAGGCCACATCGTAATAGACTGCCCCCGCTGTGTCGGTCCAGCGCACCAGGGCTGCTGTGTCGGTCTTCCAGTCCAGCGTGGCCGGAGCCAAAGCCTCGCAAGGCACGATATGGCTCACTTCGATGTCGTCGATAAACATCAAATGGTTTATGGGGTCGGCGGTAACGATCGCCAGCCGTCCTGCCTCTCGGGGATAGCGGTCGGTCCGCACCGCCACGGGAACCCAACTTGAATAGTTCGGCACCACCACGGTGTCCAACGGCACAAAGGTTGACAAGTCCAGCGGGTCGGTCACCAAGCCCACATACAGGTTGCGTATGGAGCCGCCGCCGCTCTTGGCCCAGAAATACAGCTCCAGGCTGTCTGCTGGCGCATCGAAGACGGGCAGCACGACAGCTCCTCCATACAGCTGCATTGCGCGCGTCCCCGTGTGAGTGTATCTTATAGAAACCGCAGGCCTATCCCCTGCCGCTCCGGGCGAGGCATACCAGCAGCTGGGCACTCCCCACGCGCTTTCAAGATTCTCCGCGTAGGGCAACGCCGTCGGCGTGCAATTGGTCAGCACATGTTTCAGTACCGTGGTGAATGTGTCGGTGCAGTAGGCCGTGAGACGGAAGGTGTAGTCGGTGTTGGGCGTGAGGCTAGCCATCGTATAGGAGGTGTCGCCCCACACCATGCCGCTGGTATGCCACGCCGTGTCGCCGTCGGCAATGCACTCTACCCTCCACATGGTATCTTGGTATCCGGGACTCCACTCCATCTTCACCGCCGTAGAACCCAGCGAGTCCACCCACATGGTGGGAGCCGGACAGGTGGCAACAGCCGACGAGACAGGCTGAGTATGCAGCCGCATAATGTTGCGGTATGTCAAACTCGTAGTGGAGGTGTACTGAGTAATATTCGCCAGATTGGTTCTCGCATACCTCGACTCGGTCATACCCCGCTGGGCGACATAGAAGTTGGCGCCCGTCCAGCCCCATGGGCAATCGACCGCAATAAGCAGGTTGCCGAGGCCGTTGTAGTAGAAAGGTGTGTCGAAATCATAGTGGTTCCAACCCGTGGTGCTGACCATCGTGTCCACCAGCACCTGCTGGAAAAGTGGGCCGAACCCCACCATGCTGCCCAACATATTAGGCACATACGTGTTGGCGAGATAGATGGTGCAGCCCGCGCGACCGTTGCTGCTCGGTGTGCCGCAATAAAAGTCTATACCCGTAATCATCGCCTCGCCGTTCAGCTCGTCGCCTTGCACCAGCTGCTGGGTATAGCTAGCCCAGCCGTCCAGGTATGGCAGGGTGGCGTCGTTCGGCACCAAATACATGGTGGTCGTGTCGCCGACAAGAATTACATTTGTGCCTGGCGTCTGCGCCTTAACCCATTGGGGGAGTAGCAGCGCTGCGAGCAGCATAAAAAGAGAAAAATGTGTCTTCATAACATGTGAAAATGTTTTTAAAATGTGTTGTTGTATCATTTTTTCAGCCCGGTGGCCGGGTAAAAACCGGTTTTTCCTATAAGAGCCGAAAGATGCATTTTGGATACCCTTGCACCCCGATATTTAACATCATTTAACAAGAAAACCACAATATGAATGGAGAATTGAGATTTGAGAATTGAGAATTGGCTGCCGCACCCGGATAACTCTCAATTCTCCATTCTCAATTCTCCATTATTAACACAATCCGGTAATCATTATTTCACTACGGTCAGCTTGCGGGTGACGGTGGATGTCGGTGTGGTTACAGTGACATAGTAGATGCCGGAGGGGAAGTTGGGAATTGAGATTTGGGAATTGAGAATTGAGAGTTGGGTGTTTAGGAGTGTGCGGCCATGTGTGTCGCGGATGATGACGCCGTAGGCACCGTGTGTGTCGATGCCATGAATGGTGAAGTGTGTGTTGGCGGGATTGGGGGAAATTGAGAATTGAGATTTGAGAATTGAGATTTGAGAGTTGAGGGTGGTGGTGACGGTGAGTTTGTCGCTCCAGAGGCTGTGGACGTTTTCGTCGCAGAGGGTGCGGATGTATATGTCGTAGGCGGTGGCGGGTGCGAGGCCGAAGATGGTTACGGCGGCGTGGCCACCTCCCGCCTGTACGGGCATCAGTCCCAGTTCTCCGTTGCCCTGTGTGAATCCTTCGTAGCCATAGGCGACTTGCCAGGGGCCGTTGGTGGGGCTGCTCCATTCCACTTGGATGGAATGGTCGGTGACTTGTGTCGCAACGACGTTGTCCGGTACAGGGCAGGAGGCAGTGGTGAAGGTGACGGTGTCGCTCCACTCAACCAGGCTGTCGGTGCATATCGGTCGGACGGCAAGGCTGTAGTTCCAGCCAGGCTGGAGCCCTGTGAGCGGTACGGTGACGGTGTCCAGTCCAAAGTCGCTGCCGACGTGTATGAGTGTGTCCTCTATTCCACCGAAGAGGTGCATTTGCCACGATGTCTCGATGTTGCCGCGTAACCACTGCGCCTGGGCGGTGGTGATGCTTACGTAGTCTACCTGCAGTTCCCTGACGGGGAAGCAGGGCGGGTCGTGGTGGACGGAGACGACGCTGAGGCTGTCGAAGGCGAATGCGAAGGAGTGGGAGAAGAGAGTGGCGGTGTCGCGCAGGAAGGCGAACAGCAGCGAGCCTGTGCCGGAGGGGATCAGGGGTGTGGAGAAGTGGATTTGCTCCCAGTTTTCGTCGTGGGAGGCCGAGGAGATGGTGTCTTGGCGGATAAGCCGCGGTTGGTCCCACAGGGTGTCGAGGTAGTATACTTGGTATTGCAGGGGGAGGTAGCGCAGCTGCGCATTGTCGTAGTAGGATTGTCCCGTCTGGGCATGGAAGGTGATGAATATGTCGGTGTCGACCACATGGAACAGGGGTGTGGCGAAGGTGACGCGATTGGAGAGCGCCGACAGGTTAAGCGAACCTAAGATGTATTTGCGGTCGTTGTAGGAGTAGACACTCGGACCGACAGAGGCAGTGTCGACCACTTGCCAGCAGTAGGGCAACCGGGACGACGGGGTGGAATTGAAATTTTCGAAGTATGGCAGGGTGTAGACACCGCAGGCGGTGACAAAGCTTAGGGACAGGGGATGGGTGGCTGCGCCCCCGGTGCAGACGGCAGAGAGGCTTAGGGTGTAGTCTGTGGCATGGGTGAGACCGGTGAGGAGGATGGTGTCGGAAAAGTAGTCGACTGAGTCGCCTGCCATTCGGATGCGGTAGTGTCCTGCGCCGCGGGGGTCGTGGACAAGGAGGGTGGCAGTGGTGTCGGTGACGGCGAGCAGGGTGACCGAGTCGGGCGGGAGGCAGGAGAGGTCTTCGATGAGGGTTATATCGTCCACATTCACCGTCCAGGCATGTTCTCCGCCATGTGCACCGAAACGGATGGCGGGATGCAGTGACGAGCCGGCATAGTATCCAAGGCTGACACGAATCTCTTCCCAATCGTTGTCGACGGTGGGATAAACCGTTTGAACGGGAGTGAAGGTGGAGGTGTCGGACGGGTCGGTCATCAAGCCGACGGTGAATTTGTTAAAGTCATGATGTGTACAGCGTGACCAGAACGAGAGTGCCACACGCGCCGTGGTGTCGATTCCAGGCAGAATGAAGAAGAAAGGCACTGAGTCGTTGTCGGCTGTGGGGTACAATGATTTGCCCGATGTGCCACGATAGTAGGCGGGTGTAATATGGTCGCCTTGCCAATCCGAATGGTCGATAAACGAGGTGCAGCCGTTCAGGCTATTGTCGAAATTCTCGGTGTAAGGAAGGTCTGAATGGGTGACGACTCCGCATGCCGTGGCCGACACTGCTGCGGTGATGCTGCTGTCTGCCATGCAGATTGCAGCAACACTGACGGTGTAGATTGGGAAATGAGGGAGGCCTGTAACGGTATAGCTGTTGCCCTCGAAGTCCACCGAGTCTATCAACGTCCCGGCACCCGGACCGGTGGTTGCCATTTCGCCACTGTAGACCCACGCACGGTAGTGTCCCGCCGAGTCGGGATCGTCGACTGTGAGGGAGATGGATGTGGCTGTGACACTGTCGATAATTACAGCTGCCGGATGCGGACAGGCCGGCAAACGGATGACGGTGATGTCGTCGATAGCATTGCTGCTGGCACTGGAGCCACGCACACTGTAGCGAAAGGCCACACGCCCGTAGGGGCTGACACCTGCGTCTGACCCCGTATAATTGGAGAAATCATATTCGCAGTAGCCCCATGAGGTGCCTGAAGGACGGACGGTGTCGATGGCAACAAAGGTGGTGGTGTCGGCAGCGTCCGACATCACCCCTATCTCGAAGCCGTGGTCGTCTGAGAAGACATAGAAACTCACTACAAGGCGATTGACAGGCACTTCGAATTCGGGCAGTACTGCCACGGTTCTGTAATGCGTGCCCTGACTGTTGTTTTTCACCGCACGGAAATAGAGGCCACGGTTCCCGGCATGTGCCATGAGATTGGAGGAATAGAGGTTCTGGCCGCTCTGCGTGGCGTAGCCTTGCCAGCAGTTATTGAGTGTCTCGAACGCCCAAGTCTCGAAGCCTTCGCTCCAGGGCAGGGCTGCGGGATAGCAGGGCGCGGTGGTGAAGGTGGTGGCAAGGGCGGCTGTGGCGGAGTCTGCCAGACCGGTTGCGGGATTTGTGCAGAGACGCCTCACGGTAACTGTATAGGTGGTTGAGGGGGTGAGTCCGGTTAGCATCAGGGAAGTGTCGAGGGTGACGGTGTCGCTTAAAGAATAGCCTGTACCCGTGCAGAGGATGTGATATGCCCCCACTTCGTTGGGCTCCACCCACCTGACTGTAGCCGAGGTGCCACCTATAGAGGCTATTTGCACCGCTGTGGGCGGCGCACAGGTGGGCAGAGTGGTGGCGGTGACGGTGGTGGGAGAGCCTACCCCGAATCCGGGACAGAAGGCATAGACTTTTACGGTGTATCCCGTTTCGGGTGTCAGACCCGTAATGATGGCTCTTGTGGTGTTCACTTCAACACTGTCGGCCAGATTCGGATAGCCTGTCGGGTAGTAGACCACGCGGTAGTGTCCCACATAATCAAGGTCGACCCAACCCACACGTATCGACGTAGCCGTCACGTTGCCTATGGTCAACGAGTCCACCGCCGGACAGGAAGTGACAACATGCACGTTGATGTTGTCGACGAGGGCTCTCGCGTAGTTGGCGTATCCGACGCCAAAGCGCATGGCTATCATATTGCCTGGACCGCTGTAGCTACTCAGACGAACCGAACGGCCAACCCATGTGCCATTGGGGATGCTGCAAACAGGAACAAAGGAAGAGGGGTCGCCTGCATCGTCAAGGACACCTACCTCGAAACGCGTCCCGCTCCCAGAAGAACTGAAACTGACATCAAAGGAAATCTCAAGATCCGCCAGAATGTCAATGGGCGGCAACGCTGCCAACACCACAGGATCTCCCATACCACTCATACTGGAACCATACACCGGCAACGACAACTGTCTCTGCGAGGCAACAATCTCCAAGACCGTAATGTTCCGATTCGAGCGTCGCCAGCATCCTGGAACGAAGAGTGTCGAATCCACGGAACTCACGGAATTGCCCGTATAGGACTGGAAATCCTCGGTGAAAGGCAAATCCGTGTGTGACATCGGTATACATGGAGTCAGGAATGTTAGTCGCTGCCACTGTCCAGTGACAGAGCCGCAACGTGTGGCTACGTAGGCATAGTATCTCGTGTTTGGCATGAGAGTTATGGCTTGCGAAGTGTCGCTCGTCAGGCTATAATTGTGCTGGTTTTCGTTACCCGGCAGGAAATCAATGCTGTCGTACTGGACAGCGTAGAGAGCATTTTCCCTCCCGCTGCCCGGCCATGTGAGCATGCCGGAATAAGGTGTCAGCTCGCTTATGTTTAAGTCTGCGGGACTGATGCAGGGAGGCGGGGGATTTAATGTGACCACCAAACCACTGTCGGGAAACCCACTCATCTGGGCCTGCCAAATGAAACTTGCCGACATGGCCGTTGGCGAATCCCACGTGCCGTTGAGGATCACCCGTTCGGCACTGTCAGCCAATCCCGCCACAAGGAAAAAATTGTAGTCGTAGTTTTGCTGACCACTCTGCATGTGGCCGAAATGCACCGACACACGCCCGTCTTCGTATAGACGCAACTGATAGTTGAAATCATCGGGATTGCTATAATTTTGATGACTCAAATGCTGGAATTCCATTACAAGAACACTAGTACCTGCGTCATCGGTATCAGTCATCGCATAACACGCTCCACCCGATGCCAATGGGCAACTTTTCATAAAGGGCACTATCGCCGCATTCTGCGAAAAATGGTCATACCAATAGCTCCCGTAGCAGGCAGAGGCAATAAACCCCACGTTAAACAGGATGTATGATTTGCGAGGATATATGCTTGTTCCCTGTGGAATGACCCGTCCTCCGAGGGGGAAGTCGAATGGCATAGTAATGAAGGTTGTATAACGTGAAGGAGAATAAATAGACACATATTCGGCAGTGTCGGTCGTGACTACGTAGTCAGACAGTTTTTGAGCTTGTGCAGTTCCAATACCAATCATCGTCACTGTCAACAAAAAGAGAGAGAACCGTTTTTTCATAACATAATGTTTTATTAATGATTACTATTAATTTACTACATTTTATACGGCAATAATACGAATGCCTTTCCCTTATATGACACACAAGGTGTCATTTCGCTGCTTTTATTTAACACTATTTAGCATTATTTAACACTATAGCCATCTGCTGGGAGAGAAAAATATCGAAAAACGATAATAATTTAGAAAAAAAGCGTATCTTTGCAACGCGTTTAACGGGGGTATATCCCTTGACTTATACAAATATTATTATGAATAACAGAAAAATAGCACAGCTAAAACTACTATACTATATCTTTGCAGGTATCCTGCTGGTGTGTGTGGCCCTGTTTGTTGTGGGTATTGTCACCACGGAGGAGAACCCACAGGTGGGCGGTCTGTCCACTCCCAATTCCCCATATGCTTTCAGCATCACCGACCTGCAGACCGACAGCCCCATGCACGACATGGAGCAGCCTATCGACCTCAGTGGCAAGAGTGTGAAGGCGCACGCCCATATCAACCGTTTCGACATGGATTTCTACACCCGCGACGAGCAGGTGACCGGCGACTCGCGCATCACGTGGGTGCTGGTGTTGCAGAGCTTCGTGGTGGCGGCCACTGCCGTCATCGTGATTCTGGTGGCCATAACGCTGGTATCGCTCTACCGCAGTGCCAAACGGGGACGGCCGTTTCCTGCCCGCAACGCATCGCTGCTGCTGGTGGCGGGCATCCTGATGGTGGCCATATCGCTTTGCGTGGACACGGGCGCTTATCTGGAACGCACGCTGGCCCGCGACCTGCTGGCCGGGACAGAGTGGCAGCCCAAAGCCTCTTTCACCATTCACTTCACGCTGATATTCTTCGGCCTCGCCGTCATTTTCATTTCCCAAATCTTCCGCATCGGGCGTGAGATGCAGGAAGAACAGGATTTAACAGTATGAATGTGTTAATGTGTTAACGTGTAAATGTGTTAGTCCTTGGCGCATCAAAGACTCACGAATTAAAGAATTAAAGAATTAAAGTATGATAGTGGTAAACCTCGATGTAATGATGGCCAAGCGCAAGATTTCGCTTACTGAATTGGCTGCACGGGTGGATCTGACACCCGCCAACCTGTCAATCCTCAAGACCGGCAAAGCCCGCGCCGTGCGCTTCAGCACGCTGGAAAGGCTCTGCCGCGAGCTGGACTGCCAGCCCTCCGACCTGCTTGAATACAAGGAAGGCTAAAAAATTCAGAATAATCTGAATAATCTGAACATTCCGAATAATCAGAACAATCCGACAACAACATCAAACAATTTATCAACATAAACAAAAAACAATGAAAAAATTTCTCACCACTCTGCTGCTTCTGCTCTTTGTAAGCAGCATGGCTTTTGCCCAGACGGACAAGGCCGCCAAGGAGAAGAAGACGGATCTCACCGCCAAGGTGCCCGTCGACAAGAAAGTCAAGATTGGCAAACTGGCCAACGGCTTGACCTATTACATCCGCGCCAACAAGAAGCCGGAGAACCGCGTGCAGTTCCGCTTAGTGACCAATGCCGGTTCCATTCTTGAAGACGACGACCAGCAGGGTCTCGCCCACTTCTGTGAGCACATGGCCTTCAACGGCACCCAGTACTTCAAGGGCAACGAGATGATCTCCACCCTGCAGAAGAACGGTATCGAGTTCGGCCGCGGCATCAATGCCTACACCGGCTTCGACCAGACCGTGTACTACGTGGAAGTTCCCGCCGACAATGCCGACCTCATGGAGATGGGCTACAAGATTCTCGACGGATGGGCTTCGAAGCTCCTCTTTGACCAGGACGAAATCGAGCACGAGCGCGGCGTCATCCTCGAGGAATGGCGTGGCGGTCTGGGCGCTCAGGACCGTCTGCGCAAGGCCACTTGGCCCATCATGTTCAAGGGCTCGAAGTATGCCGACCGTCTGCCTATCGGACAGGAGGAGGTTATCCGCACCTTCCAGCGTCCCGTCATCACCCGTTTCTACAACGACTGGTACCGTCCCGACCTGCAGGCTGTGGTCATCGTGGGCGATGTGGACGTGAACACCGTCGAGGCCAAAATCCACGAGTATTTCGACAGCCGCAAGGCCGTTGAGAATCCCCGTCCCCGTCCTGAGTTCAACATCCCCGACAACAAGGAGCCCCTCGTGGCCATCGCCACCGACAAGGAGGCCACCAACGCCAGCGTGATGATGCTGTGGAAACACCGCAAAGCCCCCCAGGGCACCGTGGGCGACTATCGCGCCAGCCTTGTCCGCAGCCTGGTTAGCGGCATGCTCGACGACCGTTTCAACGAGCTGAACGAAAAAGCCACCGCTCCCTTCCTCTATTCCGGTGCCGGATACGGTGGATTCCTTGCCCGCTCGTGCGATGCCTTCATAGGCAGCTGCGCCCCCAAGGAGAACCGCATTGAAGAGGCCGTTGAGGCTGTCCTGGCTGAAATCTACCGCGCTGTGCAGAACGGTTTCACCCAGACCGAGCTCGACCGCCAGAAAGAAGAAATGCTTGAGCGCTACCGCAAGATGGCCAAGGAGGCCAACAAGACCAACAGCAACAGCTTCGCCGACGAGTACACCAACAACTTCCTCGAGGGCGAGGTAATCCCCGGCATCATGGCCGAGAACCGCTACGCCAAGGAGTTCGTCCCCGAAATCACCCTGGCCGAATGCGACGCCCTCATCAAGACCTGGGTCACCAACGAGAACTTTGTCTTCAACCTCACTGCCCCCCAGCAGGAAGGCTACAAGGTGCCCGACGAGCAGACCATCCTCAACATCTACAACCGTGTGCGCAACACCAAGTATGCCGCATGGGTTGACAACTACAAAGACGAGCCTCTCTTCGACAAGCAGCTGGCCGCCGTCACTCCCAAACTGACCAAGACCAACACCGTGCTCGACTATAAGGAATACACCTGCCCCAACGGCGTGAAATTCGTTGTGAAACAAACCGAACTCAAGGACGACGAAATCCAGATGAACTCCTTCGCATGGGGCGGCACCTCGCTCTACAGCGATGCCGAGTTCTTCAACGCCAGCCAGGCTGCCGGTTTCATCGACGATGCCGGTATCGCCCAGTTCTCCAGCACTCAGCTGAGCAAGAAACTCAAAGGCACCAACGTCAGCATCAGCCCCAACATCAGTGGCCAGACCCAGGGCTTCAGCGGCAGCTGCGTGCCCAAAGACCTCGAGACCATGCTACAGCTCCTCACCCTCTACTACGAGGCTCCGCGCAAAGACAAAGAGTCGTTTGACAAAAACATCGACCAGATGCGCAACCAGTACAAATTCATCGGCGAAAACCCGCAGTATGTCTTCATCAAGAAGTACATCGAAATGGCTCGTCCAGGCGACCCCCGTGCCATCGTCATTCCTACCGAGGAACAGCTCAACAGCCTGAACCTCGACCGTATGTACGACATCTTCCGCGAGCGCTTCAGCAATGCCGCCCACCAGACCTTCTTCTTCGTGGGTAACATCGAAGAGAGCGACATCGCCCTCATCGCCAAATACCTCGGCAACCTGCCCACCACCAAGGCCAAACCCGAGAACTGGAAGAAACTCAAAGACTACGACTATAAGGGCACCCCGCGCGGCACCGCCTACAAAGGCACCGACAACCAGGGCATCATGCTCATGAGCGGCACCACCAAGGGCTACAAACACAGCCCCAAGAACGCTGAAATCATCGACCAGCTCAGCGCCTGCATGGAAATCACCGCCCTCGAAATCATCCGCGAGAAGATGGGTGGCACCTACAGCCCCAGCATCAATGTCAGCTACAGCCGTCTGCCCGAACAGGAAGTTGACTGGACCTTCTACATCAACTGCAATCCCGACAGCACCCAGCTCATTGAGAACGCCGCCCTCGAAATCCTGAAGAAATACATCAACGAAGGCCCCGACGCCGAGACCCTCGCCAAAGTTCAGGAGCAGCAGATTATCAACCGCCAGAACAGCAAACAGAACAACAGTTTCTGGATGGGTCAGATAATGGGTAGCTACCGCTTCAACGAGAGCCGCGACTATGTGGTCAACGACTATGAGAGCATCGTGAAGTCTGTCACTGCAAAAGAGATCAAGGACGCCGCCAAGAAGTTCATCGACCTCAAGCACTACCTGACCGTCTTCCTCAAACCCGAAGCCACTCCCGCCGAATAATCACATTTGGCCAATAACATTAGGAGCGGCACTGCCAACCGGCGGTGCCGCTCCTTTCTATTACGCTAATTGCTTGATTGTTTTAGCAATTCGACCGCGCCAGCCACTCAAGCAATTACACAATCAAGCATTCACGCAATCACTCATGCATCTATTATCAGTCGTTGTTGCATCGTCATTTATTCGCTCGTTATTCGATCGTTTTCCACTCTTTTTCCGTTTCACAAGGGGAAAAATGAGGGGATCATATCGAAAAACGATATGGCAAAGAACGACGCAACATCGAGCCCTGAAAGCACATTGAGGAACGTTAGGGACAAATATGCGACAATAACGGAACGTTGAGGAACGTTGGCGTAATCCATCACAGAATAAAAAGTAAATTCCGCGCGAAGCGGCAGAATGCAAAGAAGAGGTAAGAGATAAGAACCAGGATTGTATGCAACAGTTCCTGGCTCTTAGTTCTTACCTCTAAACTCGAGTGGGGTAGCCCGCTTCCTGTTTATTAATCAGAATGACGGAGTCACCTACATGTTGCGGGTGACGCTCACTTTCACGCTGATGGTTTCGGCAATCTGGGAGGGGTCGTAGCCGTCAAGGTCCTGAATAACCAAGGTCACCTTGCCCATTTCCCACTCAAACCGCATGTTTTCCGGAACCACGTAGTATTCTCCGTTATCATAGATCTCGAGAGGATAGACAAAGGGAAGGGTGTTCCAGGCTCCGAGGTTGTTGGACACATCATAGATGTTCCACACGTAGGCCTGTACGGTGCCATAGTCGAACACTTGTTTGTCAATGCCCGGCACATCCAATTCGCAGTAGAGATAGTTATCCGAACCCGGTTCATTGGGGCCTTGGTTCACTTTCCATTGCGACGGAGTGACATTGAAGCGGTAGGTTGAAATCTGCGAGCCGTAGGTGATGATCTCCTTTGTGCAGCCCGTGAACAACATGGCAAATGCCAGCAGCGGAAGGATTATTCTACTTTTTTTCATTGTATTGAAATTTTAAATTGTTATTATTGTTTCTTTTGTTTCACGTTGCAAAAATACAAATATTTTTGCTGTAAAATTCCTTTCTATCCACATATTTTTCCAACTACAGGGTTATTTCAGTTTCACAACAGTGATTCCGTCGCCGCCCAGTTCGAGTTTCTCGGAGCGGAACGACTGCACGTCGCGGTTGCCCTGCAGGTACTCGCGAATCATCTGTTTGAGGATTCCGTAGCCCTTGCCGTGGAGGATGCGGAGCTCTTTTTCGCTGAGCAGCTGAGCATCGTCGAGAAAACGCTGCAGATTCTCCATGGCCTCGTCGCCGCGCTGTCCGCGCAGGTCGATGGTGGGGTTGAAGGTCTTGCGTTTCTCGTTGATGTCGTCGTAGATGGACTGGAAGCGGCTGTTCTGTCGGCTGAGTTTGTCCACGGGGATGCCTTTCTTCTTGGTGCCGCTGAGGCGGTCGAGCGGGATGGTCATGCGCATGCTGTTGCTCTCCACCACAGCTTTCTTGCCCTTGATTTCCACCACCTGGGCAAAGGTGTCCTGTCCGTCTATGCGCACAATGCCGCCCACAACAATCGGGGCATTGTCGTCGTGGCTGTCGACAGCCTTGGAGGTCGAGGCCACAGGCTCTTCGGCGGCCTGCTGCTGTTTGAGACGGGACATCTCGTCGTTGTGGCGTTCCTGCGAGAGGGCAAGGCGTTCGGCCTCGGTCTTCAACTGTTTCCTTGCCTCGATGGTGGGTTCGCGCTCGGCTTTTGCCTCCTTGATGGCAGCGATGGTCTGCTCCACGGTGCGGTTGGCATCGGCCAGTATCTGCTGCGCCTCCTTGCGGGCAGCGCTGAGGATGTCGTATTTCTTCTCCTCCAAGGAGCGGTTAAGGCGTTGGTACTTATCCGTCACCTCGGCCAGGAAACTGTCGGCCACCTCCACTTCGGCCTGCCGGCGTGCCAGTTCCTGCTTGTCGAGTTCCATCTGCTGTAGCTGGTGCTCGAAGTTGAGCATTTCGCCACCCACTTTTTCCGACGCCGCCTTGAGCACTTCGGCGGGGAAGCCTATGTTCTGCGCTATCTCGAAAGCAAAGGAGCTGCCGGGATGGCCGATGGACAGGCGGTAGAGCGGCCGCATCTGCACGGTGTCGAAAAGCATGGCCCCGTTGCATATCCCCGGGCATTGGTCAGCCATGAGCTTGAGGTCGGCCAGGTGGGTGGTGACCACCCCGAAGGCATGGCGGCGGTGGAGTTCCTGCAGCAATGCCTGGGCGATGGCGCTGCCTGAGCGGGGTTCGGTGCCGCCGCCCAGCTCGTCGAGCAGGAAAAGGGTGTTGGCATCGGCTGTCTCGAGCAGCTGCTTCATGTTCTGCAGGTGCGAAGTGTAGGTGCTCAAGTCGTTGTCGATGGACTGCTGGTCGCCTATGTCGATAAAAATTTGGTCGAAGATGCCGAATTCGGAGGTCTCGCGACAGGGGACAAGCATGCCGCACTGCAGCATGTACTGTATCAGTCCCACGGCTTTCAAGCACACCGACTTGCCCCCGGCATTAGGGCCTGAGACAATCAGTATGTGGGTGTCGTCGTCGAGATTGATGTTGAAGGGCACCACTTCGTCCTTGCGATTGAGATAAAGGAGAGGATGGCGTGCGTCGAGCCAGTTTATCTTGGTGATGCTGTCGACAATGGGGCGTCCGCAGCGCAGGGTGAGAGCCAGGCGCGCCTTGGCGCGTATGAAGTCCATGCGTGCCAGGAACCAATAGGCGTTGACCAGTTGGTCGATGTGAGAGCGCAGCAGGTCGGTGAAGCGCAGCAGGATGTTGTGTATCTCGTGCTGCTCGGCAAACTCCAGTTCGCGAAGGTCGTTGTTGAGTTCCACCACCTCGTTGGGTTCGAGATAGGCGGTCTGGCGTGTGGCGGATTCGTCGTGGATGAGGCCTTTGATTTTGCGGCGGTGGGTGTCGAGCATGGGTATCACCATGCGTCCGTTGCGGATGGTGACCTCGGCGCCGTCGGGAGCCCAACCTTCACGCTTGGCATGCGCGAGCGAGCGGTTGATTTGCACATCCACCTCGTTGCGTTTGCGCGTTATCTGACGGCGGATGTCCTGCAGTTGAGGCGAGGCGTTGTCGAATATCTCCCCCTTGTCGTCGATAATCTTGGCTATGGCCTTGGTAATAGCGGGGTCGAGTTCCACCCGCTTGGCCAGGTCGTGGAGCAGAGGATAGCGCACGGTGTCGTCGCGCAGCAGGAAACGCAGGCACTCGTTGATGGTGTGGAGCGAGCATTTAAGGTCGAACAAGGCAGCCTGTTCGATGACAGTGTTGCCCACACGCAGCCGCACCAGTTCGTCGGTGAGGTCGAAGAAGTCCTGCGAGGGAAAGGAGTTGTCGAGCACCAGTATCTGGCGGAACTCCTCGGTTTGCTGCAGTTCGCGCACCACGCGGTCGTAGTTGCTGGAGAACTTCATTTCGCCCACCATGCGCACAGCCAGGGGGTTGGTGCATTCGGCGGCGAGAAGTTCGCGAATCTTGGTAAAACCCAGTTTGTCTTCTATGGTCATTGTAGTTATTGCTAATCGAAATCAAGAAAGAAAGGCCAGTGCTGCCTGAAGGTTTCAAGGGCGTCGCGGTCGAGAAGTGCGGTCTGCACCTCGGCCTTGCCGGGAGTGCAGCATGCGATGTCGAGCCCTTTGTAGTCCACTGCGGCACTGTAGCCGGCGTAGGGGATGTCCACGCCGTCGGTGCCCACACGGTTGACGCCCACCACATAGCAGAGATTCTCGATGGCACGGGCGCGAAGCAGGGTGCTCCAGGCCTCGTGGCGCGAAGCAGGCCAGTTGGCGCAAAGGAGGAGGAGGTCGTAGTCGGGCGGATTGGCATTGCGGAGCCATTTGGGGAACCGCAAGTCGTAGCAGACGGCAGGCTTGATGCGCCAGCCCCGCCACTCAAACACTTCGCGGCGAGTGCCGCGTGCCAGCTGCGAGGCTTCGCTGCTCATGCGGAAGGTGTGTGCCTTGTCGTAGTAGCCGTAGGTGCCGTCGGGTCTCACCCAGTGGAGTCGGTTCACCACGCTCTTCGGCCCGTCGCCGGTCTTCACCGTCCACGTCCCCACAAAAAGGGCATTGTGGCGCTGTGCCATGCTGCAGGCGAACCGGTAGGTCTCCCCTTCCGGCGGTTCAGCCATTGCGGCCATATTGTCGGAGAACCCGGTGTTGAAGGTTTCGGGAACAATCAGTACATCGGCTTGAGTGCCCAAGGGGGCAAAAGCCTCTTCAACCATGGTGCGGTTGGCAACGGGCTGCTCCCAGGCGATGTCCTGCTGATAGAAGGCTATGTTCAACTTGGCTGGCATGGGTGGTTGGGTTGTTGGGGTTGTGTAGATGTGATAGAATTGATAGATATGATAGATTCTTTGGGATGTTATTGTCAATCTGTCGGGCAGTTGCAGGCGTAGTCCCACAGTTTCTTGACGGTGGGCAGCAGCTGTTCTATTGCCTTTTGGTCGTCAAGCGTAAGGGGACAGTCGCGCAGGTCGAGCAGTTGCAGGGTGTTGTCCAGTCGGGCAAACTCCTTGGGCAGGTTGGTCACCCGGGTGTCCCACAGCACCAGATGGGTCAGGTGCGGCAGGGAAGCCATGACGGGCGGCAGGGAGTCGATAGGATTGCGGCTCAACTCAATCCGCTCCAAGTTCTGCAGGAGGACAATGCTGTCGGAGAGCGTGGCTATGCGGTTGCCACGGAGGTTCAGTTCGCGCAGGTTGTGCATGGCGTAGACCTGCTGCGGCACCGCATTAAGCCGTTTGCTGCGCAAGTGCAAGATATACACCTCGTCGGGATTTGTCACCTCGGACAGAGAGCGGTATACCTTGTCCGGCTGGCATGTTGCCATGCCGGGCAGGAGGAGCAGCGCTATCAACAGCAGTCGGTGCATGATTGAGAGGTTAGTCGTTTTCTTGAAGCAGCCGTCGGGCAGAGTCGCGGTCGGCGTTCAGCTGCGCCACCAGCATCTCCACACTGTCGAACCGGCATATATCGCGCAGCCTGGGACCGAACTCCACGGTGAGCGTGGTGTCGTACAGGTCGCCGTCGAAATCAAAGATGTTCACTTCGAAGACAGGCTTGTCCAATCCGAAAGTGGGCTGTGCACCGAAGTTGGCCATGCCCGCAAGCCCCGAGGTACCATTCTCCAGCGTGACACGGACGGCATAGACACCGTCGGCCGGCCACACCTTCGAGGTATCGGCCAGCGACACATTGGCTGTGGGGAAGCCCAACGTGCGGCCCAGTTGGCGACCCCGCTCGACGGTGCCCCACATGCGATAGCCGCGTCCCAGCATGGCAGCGGCGCGGTCGGTTTGACCCAACTGTAGGGCTTTGCGTATGCGGGTGGAGCTAACCTCCTTGCCACCATAGCAGACCGCTGTGTCGACATGCAGTGCCACACCAAGTTCCCTGGCCATTGCGGGCAACTGGTCGAAATCGTTGCGACTGCGGCTGCCGAACATGTTGTCAAAGCCCAGCACAAGAGCCTTGGCATTCAACTGTTCCACCAATATCTGCCGGAAGAACTCACAAGCCGACATGTGGGCCAATTCGGGCGTAAACTCCACCTCTACCACAGCTTCCACCCCACAGGAGGCCAGCAACTCGCCCCGCTCACTATTGGTGGTGACACGGAAGTGGGTAGGCACATCCGTGGCCAGCACCTGTCGGGGATGGCGGTCAAAGGTCACCGCCATCGGCTTCAGTCCCCCACGCATCGCCACATCGGCCAATAGGGACAGAATATGGCGGTGTCCGATATGAACACCGTCGAACATTCCCACCGTCACAGCCGTGCCTTCAACGGATAACTTATTAATATCTGCTAATTTATATATTGTCATTCTATATTCAAAAGTCTTGCAAAGGTACGAAGAAATTAATAAATGGGAATAAAAATTAATAATAAGTTTCAACAGGGGCATCTTGAAACGTGCAGTATACGCTCAATCCTATCAAAAAAATAAAAATAAAATGCGAAAAAATACACAATTCAAGAAAAATGTGTATCTTTGCAAATCGATTTAAATAACAATTATTTCAATAACAATTTAAACAACAAACAATTATGCCTACAAGAATTAGATTGCAGCGTCATGGTAAAAAGAATCAACCCTTCTACCATATCGTTGTTGCGGACGGTCGTGTACCCCGGGACGGTAAATTTATTGAGAAATTAGGCACGTACAATCCGCTGACCAACCCCGCCACCATTGAACTGAATGTCGAGCGCGCCGCCCAGTGGCTCAAGAACGGAGCCCAGCCCAGCGACACTGCCCGCCGCATTCTCTCCTACAAAGGCGCCCTGCTCAAACACCACCTGCAGGTCGGTGTCGACAAAGGTGCCATCAGCCAGGAAACTGCTGACGTGAGATTCAACGAGTGGCTCCAGGCCAAAGAGGCCAAGATAGCCGCCGCCAAGAGCGAGAACGACAACAAGCTGCGCAACGTGAAGAAAGACCGTCTCGATGCCGAGAAGAAGCACAACGAGACCGTTGCCGCCGCCGTGGCCGCCAAGCGCAAAGCTGCCGCTGAGGCCGAAGCAGCTGCCAAGGCTGAAGCCGAGGCCGCTACCGAAGAGGCTCCCGCTGCAGAAGAAGCCCCCGCTGCAGAGTAATCCAACAGCAAGTGATAAAAAAGCGTGTTCCACCAGAGCACGCTTTTTTTCTTAAACCCACAGCATCATGACCAAAGACGAATGCTACCGCTTAGGCAACATCACCAAGCCTTTCGGATACAAAGGACAAATGGTCTTCTATCTCGACGTGGACAGCCCGCAGGACTACGCCGACCTCGACTCGGTCTTCATAGAAACCAAGACCGGCCTTGTCCCCTACTTTTTCAAAGTGGACAATATCAACGGCAACAAGGCCGTCGTCACCTTTGAGGATCTTACTCCCGACGAAGCCCATGCCCTGGCCGGACACGACCTGTACCTGCCCCTTGACCTGCTGCCCAAGCTCACCGGCAACCAATTCTATTTCCACGAAGTTATCGGTTTCCGCGTTGTCGATAGCCAGTACGGCGACATCGGCACCCTGCAAAGCATCATCGAATACCCCGCACAACCCCTTTTCCAAATCGACAAAGAGGGCAAAGAGATACTCATTCCCATCATCGACCCAGTAATAAAACTGGTAGACAGAGAGAACAAGACCCTCCACATAGACGCTCCCAACGGCCTGATAGAGCTTTATTTGAATAGTTAGTAACAGCCTGTTAATATCTTTTTATCTACATATGCGAAAGTATATGTACTTTTGCAAAGTGAAAAAAGTGTGAAATCAAAGGAATCAATCGACCACTATTATGGAGAAAAAAGAACCCACACCCGAAAAAACATGCTACTCGGCAGAAGAGTTGCAGTTCTTTAAAGAGCTCATTCTGAAAAAACGCGAGGAAGCTATACACAGTCTCGAACTGCTTAACGAAGCCGTTGCCGGCGGAGTGAACGATGTCACCGACACCGCCCCCACCTTCAAGACCCTTGAAGAAGGCAGCAATGTGCTATCGAAAGAAGAGAACTCCCGTCTCGCCGCCCGCCAGCAGAAATTCATCAAAGACCTCGATGCCGCCCTTATCCGCATTGAGAACAAGACCTACGGTATCTGCCGTGTCACAGGCAAACTCATTCCCAAGGAACGCCTCATGATTGTGCCCCACGCCACCATGACCATCGAGGCCAAGATGCAGGAGAAAAAACGCCGCTAACTGCCGCACCTAATACAACCCACATATATCCCGGCAAGACGGCTACCGTCTTGCCGCTTTTTTACATTCTGAAAGGAAAAACAGCAACTGCTGTGCCTGACAGCACAACTGTATAGCAATTATTTAACATCTTGATTATGAAAAGACAAATACCCATCATTCTGACGGTCATAATCATGCTGGGGTGCATGCCCAGCTGCACCACGCCGCAGCAACCCAAAAACGAAGAGACCATGACAACAGAATTGACACCCTTCGACGTTCAGCAAGAGTTTGCGAAGAACGGTTTCAACTGGTTCACCGAGAATCTGATACTCTGCAGCGGAGACACTGCAGCCAGCAATGCCATGACCATTGGCTGGGGCGGAATAGGCAACTATCTGGGCCACGAGCGCCCGGCAGTGACTGTCTATGTAGCTCCCGCACGCTACACCTGGCAGTTTATGGAACGCTATCCCCGTTTCACCATCATGCAGTTTGACGACCCCGAAGTGGCAAAGTATATGGGCAGCCATAGCGGCCGCGACGGCGACAAAGCCGCTGCCCTTGGCCTCCACGTGGCCTATACAGAACACGGCACACCCTATTACGAAGAGGCCACAACGGTGATTGAATGCGAGACCATGACAGCATGGCACCAGACCGAAGCCGATTTCCGCAACGACACCCCGCGCCAGTGGTACAACGGCTTCGAGGCCGGTATCCACACCGTATATATCGGCGAGGTAATCGGTGCCTGGCGCCGACAGTAGCCACAATACCCCATCGCCATGGAATACTATATCGTCGACGCTTTTTCCGACAAGCCTTTCGGCGGCAACCCAGCCGGAGTGGTGCTGCTGGGCAACAACGACTTTCCCAATGAAGGGCTGATGCTGCAAGTGGCCGCCGAGTTGCGCTATTCGGAGACTGCCTTTGTGCGACGCCATTCGGCAAACGAGTACACCCTGCGCTATTTCACCCCCAAGCATGAAGTGGAACTTTGCGGCCACGCCACCGTGGCCACTTTCTCGCTCCTGCACCGCAAAGGTTTGGCAGCAGGGCAATGCCTGTGCCACACCAAGGCCGGAGACCTAGCCATAGAGGCCGACACTCGGGTAATGATGCAGATGGCCGTGCCACGCATTGTGGACACTGTCCGGCATCCCGCCGACATCTACAAAGCCGTGGGCTTGCCCAGCTATGAGCCCTCGCTGCCCGTACAGATAGCCTATTCCGGATTGGCCGACATCATGCTGCCCCTGCCCGACGTGGCCTCATTGCAAGCGCTGCAGCCCGACATGGAGGCCATCACAGCGCTGACCCGACAGCTCAACGCGGTCAGCATCCACCCCTTTGCCTTCGGCCATGACGGCTACACAGCACATGTACGCGATTTCGCCCCTCTCTACGGCGTTCCCGAAGAGTCGGCCACCGGCACAGCCAACGCCGCACTGACCTATTACCTAATGCAGAACAATCTAATATCACCCACTGGAGAATACACCTTCCTGCAAGGCGAAGCGATGGGCCGGCCTTCTGTGGTGGCCACACGGATTACATCCGACGGCACCCTGTACGTGGGCGGCACCGCCGCCATAGTCGCCCAAGGCGAACTGCTGCCGTGACACTAAAGCCGCGGAATGGCGGCAAGCAAGCGCTGGGTATAGGGGTGCTGCGGATTGGCGAAGAGCTGGTCAGAGGGACCTTCTTCCACTATGCGTCCCTTTTCCATCACCATGATGCGGTCGGAGAAGAATTTGACCACAGAGAGGTCGTGGGTTATAAAGATGTAGGTGTAGCCGTAATGCTCCTTCAAGTCGTTAAGCAGGTTGAGCACTTGCGCCTGCACAGAGACATCAAGGGCTGATACGCTTTCGTCGCAGATGACCAGTTCGGGCTGCAGCACCAGCGCACGTGCGATACAGACACGCTGCCGCTGACCACCGCTGAACTCATGGGGATAGCGGTTGAACCACTCCTCGGAGAGCCCTACCTGATGCATTAGTTCCCTGACCCGTTCACGTCGTTGGCTGTCGCTGTCAAGCAAATGGTGGCTGCGGAGTGGCTCAAGGATTGCCTCGCCAACCGTGATACGCGGATTAAGCGATGAGTAAGGGTCTTGGAACACAATCTGCATCTTTCGCCGCAAGGCCTTCTGCTCCGAGAACGACAGTTTGTCAAGGCTCACACCGTCGTATTCCACAGTGCCGGCACTGCGCTCTATCAGTTGCAGGATGGCACGTCCCAATGTGCTTTTCCCGCAGCCGCTTTCGCCAACCAGTCCCACGGTCTCGCCCCGAAACACATCAAACGACAAGCCGTCAACAGCCTTCAATTCCTGCATTACCTTGCCGAAAAGATTTTTCTTGAGGGCATACGTCACCTCCAAATCGCGCACCCGCAGCAGAGGTGTGGCAGATATTTCCCGCTTCACGGCGGGTGTCTGCACCTCCTGCGGCACATTGCCTTCAAGAAAGTCCTGCACCGTGGGCAGCCTGTGTGGACGGCTGTCAAGTGGCGGGCGACAAGCAAGCAATCCCCGTGTGTAGGGATGTTGCGGATGATAGAGGACCTGCTCAGCCGTACCCTGCTCCACAATCTCACCTTTGTACATGACTGCCACATCGTCGGCTATCTGGGCGATGACACCCAAGTCGTGGGTAATAAAGATGATGCCAATCTGATATTTGTTCTGTAGTGTGCGGAGCAATTCAAGAATAGTCTTCTGCACCGTCACGTCAAGAGCCGTGGTGGGTTCGTCTGCTATAAGGAGGTCGGGATGGCAAATCAAGGCCATGGCAATCATCACGCGCTGTTTTTGTCCACCGCTGATTTCATGCGGGTAGCTGTCGAATATTTTTTCAGGGCGAGGAAGCATAACCTCCTCGAAGAGTTCTATCACCCTGCGCCGAGCCTCTGCCTTGTCAACTTTTTCGTGCGCCAACAGCATTTCCATCACCTGTTCACCACATTTATGCACAGGGTTAAGGCTTGTCATAGGTTCCTGGAAAATCATCGACACATGCCGTCCCAACTCGATATGCTCCACAGCCTCCTGCTGCCCGTCGGCAAAGAGACGTATGCTCCCCGTTACCCTACAGGCCGGCGGCTTGGGCAACAGCCCCATGACAGCCAACGAACTGACTGACTTGCCACTGCCTGATTCGCCCACAATACCAAGTGTGCGGCCTCGGCAGACCTCAAAACTCACATCCTTCACCGCAACATTCACCTCGCCGTCATGCACAAACTCGACACGCAGGTGTTCCACTTGCAGTACTTTCCCGTCGCCTGCAGCGCCGGACATATCCCGAACATTATCCATTGCTATCCAAGTTTAACATTCTATATTACACATTCATGACTCATCCGTTGCCCTGATAAAGATTGGCAAAACGGACATTATTTTCACTAAAACGCAGAATTATTCTTTTTATTTGAAGAATAATGTGTAAATTTGCAAATTATTTCGGAGAACGTACCCACCTACACCGACATAACACAGAACAATCAATAAAATAACAACATATAAAAACAACGACATTATGACGAAATCAGAAGAATTCATGGAAATGGAAGCCCGTTACGGCGCTCACAACTATCATCCCCTGCCCGTCGTCCTCGCCAAAGGCGAAGGCGCATTTGTGTGGGACTGCGAAGGCAAACGCTATTTTGACTTCCTTTCCGCCTACTCCGCCGTCAACCAAGGCCATTGTCACCCCAAGATTATCAAGGCTCTCTGCGACCAGGCTCACCAGCTCACCCTCAGCAGCCGTGCGTTCTACAACAACTGCCTTGGCGAATGGGAGAAATATGTCACCGAGTATTTCGGCTACGACAAGGTGCTGCCCATGAACAGCGGTGCCGAAGCCGACGAGACTGCCCTGAAACTTGCCCGCCGCTGGGGTGTGGTGAAAAAAGGCATCCCCAACGACGAAGTGATGATTGTCTGCTGCGAAGGCAACTTCCACGGCCGCACCATCACCATCATCACCATGAGCAACGACCCGGAGAGCTATGCCAACTACGGTCCTATGACCCCCGGTTTCCTCCGCATACCTTACAACGACCCCGCCGCACTGGAGAAGGTTCTCGAAGAGCATGGCAAGAAGATTGCCGGTTTCCTGGTTGAGCCCATCCAAGGCGAGGCTGGTGTATATGTTCCCGACGAGGGTTACCTCAAGAAATGCTACGACATCTGTCACAAGCACAACGTGCTCTTCATGGCCGACGAGGTGCAGTGCGGTATTGCCCGTACCGGCAAGATGCTGGCTTGCGACCACGAAGGCGTGCGTCCCGACATCCTCATCCTCGGCAAAGCCCTCGGTGGCGGTGTTGTGCCCGTCAGCTGCGTGTTGGCCGACGACGACATCATGCTGAACATCAAACCCGGTGAGCACGGCTCCACTTTCGGTGGCAACCCCATTGCCGCCAAAGTCTCCATTGCCGCCCTGCAGGTCATCAAGGACGAGCACCTGATGGAGAACGCCGAGCGTTTGGGCAAAATCTTCCGCGAGGAGATGAGCAACTTCAAGAGCCCCATGATCGAGAAAGTACGCGGCAAGGGCCTCTTGAACGCCATCATCATCAAGCCCCACAACGGCAAGGAAGCTTGGGATGTGTGCTTAAAGATGCGCGACATGGGCGTGCTGGCCAAACCCACACACCAGCACATTATCCGCTTTGCTCCTCCGCTGGTCATCACCGAAGAGCAACTGCGCGAAGCCATGGATATCATCAAGAAGGCCATCGCCTCCTTCGAATGATTCTTCCCTTTATCCCTTTGGGTTTATAATCACAAAGGACACCCTTGCATACACTTAGGGTGTCCTTTGTTTTTCCCGACATCCAAGTTCGAACAAAAAAGTCAGTGATTGCGAAAAAAAGCGTATCTTTGCAAAGCGAAATTATATATAATTATTGATGAAAAAAATTATTATTTGGGCCTTGATTCTGGTGTTTTGCGGTGTCGGGCTGCTATTGACAAGAAAAACTATCACCGGGTCAATAATTCCAGTGTGTCGCAGTGTCTGGGCACAGACGCAGCATTTTCCATTTCAGGATACTACACTGAGTGTGGACGAGCGCGTAGAGGACTTGCTATCGCGGCTGACGTTGGAGGACAAGCTGGGCATGATGCAGCACCGAAACCCCGCTATCCCGTCGTTGGGGCTACCGGCCTACAGCTGGTGGAATGAAGCCCTGCACGGTGTGGGCCGCAACGGACAGGCCACTGTGTGGCCCATGCCGATTGCCTTGGCGGCCACCTTTGACCCCGGAACCGTGCAAAGGGTATTCGAGGAGGTGGCTCTCGAAGCTTGCGAAAAATATCATCAGGCTCGAAAAACCATCCTCAGTCATGCATTGCGTAAGCCCGAAGACTATACAGGGTTGACATTCTTCACTCCCAACGTCAACATCTTCCGCGACCCGCGTTGGGGACGCGGCATGGAAACCTACGGCGAAGACCCTTACTTGTCGGGTATCATGGGGTTGGCATGTGTGCAGGGGCTACAGGGCGGAGAGCCTTGGCAGGACGGGCTTCTCACGGCAGCCTGCCTAAAGCATCTGGCCGTACACAGCGGTCCCGAAGGTGTGCGCCACGAGTTTGACGCACAAGTGTCCCCCCGCGACCTATGGACCACTTACCTGCCCGCATTTGAATATGTCATCAAGAACAGCGACGTGCAGCAGGTGATGTGCGGCTTCAACCGCCTCAATGGCGAACCCTGCTGCACCAGTGACCACTTGTTAGTAAACATCCTACGAAACAGATGGGGGTATGACGGCATTGTTGTAACCGACTGCTGGGCCTTGAACGACTGCTGGGATCGCGACACTGTCATCCCTCGCCACAAAACCCACCCTACCGCCGTCCAGGCAGCAAGAGCGGCCTTTGGCAGCGAAGTGGACTTGGAATGCGGCAGCGGCTTGGATGCCCTGCGTACCGCAGTGGATTCAGGCTATATCAGCGAGGAGAAAATCAATGAACATGTACGCCGCATCCTGCGGACACGGATGCGCGTGATGATGCCCCTGAAAGAGAAAGAGAAGGCTGCGAAACCTTCCCCTGCCCTTTACGAGGATTTGAAGCCCGTGGATGTAGCGGCCATGAGCCTTGTGCTGCTGAAAAATGAGAAAGACCTACTGCCCCTGCGCAAGGGAAAAACCAAGATTTATCTGGCAGGCCCCAACGCCGCAGACACCCTCATGCCCTTGGGAAACTACAACGGCATACCGCTCCACACGGTGAGCATCCGCGAGGGACTTTCAAAGTTGTTCCCGTTGGTGGGCAATCCCCGTAACGCCGATGTGATTGTGTATGCCGGAGGCCTCAACCCTGAGTTGGAAGGCGAGCAACTGCAGGTCGACATGCCTGGATTCTTCCAAGGCGACCGCACCCGCATCGAGCTGCCCGACGACCAATGCCAGGAGTTGGAGGAACTGCGAAACAAGAACAAACCTGTCGTGCTATTGCTTTGCAGCGGTAGCGCGATAGCCCTTGACGGGGCCGCCCTCAAGAGCGAGGCCATCATAGCCTGTTGGTATGGGGGCGAAGCCATGGGCACCGCCATAGCCGAAAGCATGGCTGGCACCTACGATGTATTTGGACGTCTGCCCGTCACCTTTTACAAGAACACGCAACAGCTGCCCGACTTCGCCGACTACAACATGCAAGGCCGCACCTACCGCTACATGACCGACAAGCCCCTCTATCCCTTTGGCTATGGCTTGAACTATGGGAAATACCATGTGGCGAGTGCCGCCTACGATGCCAAAAAGAACTCCATCGTCGGGACGATTGTCACAGACCGCGAGTCCCCCGCCCGTTACAAAAGCAGACTGGTGCAGCTCTACCTAATGGGCGACGACCCCAAAGGCCCTCGCAAAACCTTGATAGGTTTAGCCCATGACCATGAGGGACGGTTCAGTATCAACATTGACCCCTTCTGGCTTCGCCAATACAACGAAAACACCGGCGAGATGGAGCCACCAAAGCCCGGCACCCCGCTGCATCTGCTAGTAGGCCTGAACAGCGATGACAAAGAAGCAATAAAAATAACAATCAAATCAGAATAATCAATTTATCGTTGTCCGTTGATAAGTTGATAAGTTTATGATTTATTGTTTGCCGTTGATAAGTTGATAAGTTTATGATTTATCGTTGTCCGTTGATAAGTTGATAAGTTTATCCGACTCGCAACATATCAACATATCAACGCAAAACATATCAACGTATCAACATATCAACACAAAACATATCAACGTATCAACATATCAACAAAAACACAATCAAACAATCTTAAAAATCATGAAAAAACAAGACTGGCTCGTTATCCTAATCGTGGTGGTCGTCCTGACCCCCTTCTTTATCCCCGCCACGGGTTTCTTCGCCTGGTTCGAGGCTTCGACCAAGGCTCACCCCTTCATCATGGCATTCTTCAAGTTCGCCATCCTCGCCACCTTCGGCGAAATGCTGGCCCTGCGCATCCGCGAGGGCGTCTATAACAAGAAAGGCTTCGGCATCGTGCCCCGCATGATGGTGTGGGGATTCCTCGGCATGTGCATCGCCATGGCCATGATCATCTTCAAGAGCGGCGTCCCCGCCTTCCTCGGCGTGATAGGCGGCTGCAGCTGCCCCGCCGAGGTCTTTGCCGCCCCCGAACTCACATGGGGCAAAGCGGGCGTGGCCTTTGCCGTCAGCGTGCTGATGAACACCATCTTCGCACCCGTCATGATGACCTTCCACAAATGCACCGACATCCACATCCTGGAAAACGGCGGCACCGTGCGCGGACTGCTCCGTCCCATGCACATGCGCGACATCTTCTCCAACAAAATCAACTGGGACGTGCAGTGGAATGTCGTCTTCAAGAAGACCATCCCCCTCTTCTGGTTCCCCGCCCACACCATCACCTTCATCCTGCCCCCCACCTTCCAAGTGCTCTTCGCCGCACTGCTCGGCGTGGCGCTGGGCCTCATCTTAGCCCTTGCAGGAGGAAGCAAGAAATGAAAAAAAGCCTGCTCTTAATCGGATTACTCGGAATAGCCGGAGCACTCCAAGCCCAAGAAAGCTTCACCTTCAGCTTCCACGGCTTCGTCAACCCCCACTACTATGCCGACAGCCGCAGTGTCGTCGGCGGGCGCGAAGACATGATGCTCTTCTACCCCAAGCCCATCGTGCGCGACAGCCTTAGCCGCGACATCAACGACGGCTGGCAAGCCAACATGCTGGCCATCACCGCAAGGCTGAATGTGAAAATCACCGGCCCCGACATGCTGGGAGCAAAGACCTCGGCCTTTGTCGAAGGCGACTTCACCGGCAGCACCAACGCCACCATCGACAACCTGCGCCTGCGCCACGCCTACTTCACCCTCGACTGGGGTCGTCACCGCCTCCTTGCCGGGCAGTACTGGTACGCCATGGTCATCCACGAAATCATGCCCATGACCAACCCCCTCAACATGGGAGCCCCCTTCCACTGCTATGCCCGCCAGCCGCAGGTGCGCTACGAATACCGTCTCGGCAGCCTCGAAGCCGTCGCCGTGGCGCAATGGCAGCTCGACAACATGAGCCAGGGGCTATTGAACGGAACACCCGCCTCTTCCACCCTGTTTGCCCGGCATGGCATAATGCCCGAACTCAACGCCCAGCTGCGCTACCGCACATCCCGGCTGTTCATCGGTGCCGCCGCCAACCTCAAGACCATCCAGCCCGTAGTGCCCGACCCCACACGCACACTCCACCACTCCTTCACCTGGTCACTCTTCGGCAGCTACCGCTTCGACGGCTTCACCGTCAAAGCACAGACCCTCCTCAACAACAGCCTCTACGAAGGCTGCTCGCTGGGCGGGTACCTGATGCTGGCAGACGGCACCCTCCGCGACTGGCACTTCAACACCGTCTGGCTCGACATCGAGCGCTCGCACGGTCACTGGCGTCCCGGCCTCTTCATGGGCTACGCCAAGAACAAAGACTTTGGCAACACCGACTTTGTCCATTGCCTTGGCCGCGGCCACGACCTCGCCTACCTCTGGCGCATCCAGCCACGCCTCACCTACACCACACTGAAAGGCCTCTCCTTCGTGGGCGAAGCCGAATACACCCACGCAGGCTACAACAACCCCGTGGGCAACCTCCGACTCTCACTAAGTGCCGTCTATGCGTTCTAACTACCACACCCACACCTGCTATTGCGACGGCAAAGGCCAACCGCGCGAATACGTCCAATTCGCCCTCGCCAACGGCTTCTCCGCCCTCGGATTCTCCGGCCATGCCCCGCTGCCGTTCAGCAACACCTTCTCCATCCACAGCGAAGACTACCCTGCCTACTGCAACGAAGTGCGCGCCCTGAAAGAGGAATACCGCGGCCGCATCGACATCCTCCTCGGCCTGGAGATAGACTACGTGCCGGGCGTGAACGACGACTTCCGTCCACTCATCCAACAGGGAGGGCTCGACTACTTCATAGGCGGGGTGCACCTCGTCACCGACCCCGACGACACCCCTTGGCTGCGCAGCCACCCGTCCGAAGCGGCACAGCGCATCTGGTTCATCGACGGCCCGCGGCAAGAGACCTACGACGAAGGCCTGCAACGCGTCTTCCACGGCGACATACGCCGCGGAGTCACCTCCTTCTTCCATCAAACCAACGCCATGATCGAGAGCCAGCGTCCCACCATCGTCGCCCACTTCAACAAGATAGTCATGCACAACCGCGACCGCTACTTCTCGGAGCACGACAAATGGTATCTCGACCTTGTCTATGAAACCATCGAACTCATCCGCCAAACAGGCTGCATAGCCGAAGTCAACACCCGCGGCATCTACAAAAAACGCCACGACGACTACTACCCCTCGCGCGAGCTGCTGCGCCACATGAACGAAAAGAACATCCCCGTCATCGTCAGCACCGACGCCCACTGCCCCGACGACCTCCTCCGCACCGAAGGAGCCCTTGAGTTCCTGCAACAAATCAACTACCGAAACATCTTGAGTTGAAAGTTGAAAGCTGAGAGTTGAGATGTGCGACGCGCGTAAGTTAATATTTATTCTGTGAAGGGTTACGCCATCTTACACCACCTTTCGTCAGTGTTCCGATAACGTCGTATATTTGTCCCCAACGTTACTCTGTGCGCCTTCCGGGCTCGATGTTGCGTCGTTCTTTATCCTATCGTTTTTCGATATGTTTCCCATCTTTTTCCCTTTGTGAAAGGGAAAACGATGGGAGAACGATCGAATAACGATCGAATAAATGACGGCACTTGAGTGACTGCGAATTGAAAGTTGAAAATTGAAAGTTGCTGCCGCACCAGGACATTTTCACTTTTCATTTTTCACTTTTCAATTTAATTCATTTTTCAATTCTCAAATCACTCAAGCGGCGGCGGGCGATTAAATACGACACCCGCCTGTCGACGACGGCATTCTCCGCCTGCAGCAGCAAGGCATGCGCCTGCAGCACATCCGACACCGTCACAACCCCGGCGGCATAATTGATTTCGGCCAAGCGGTAATTCTCCCGCGCAAGCCGCAGGGCGGCGGAATCGCTGCGGATAAGCATACAGGCATCCACCATGTCGCTGTAGGCCTTCTCCTCCTCAATTGACATCAGGTTGCCGTAGTGTTCCTTCTCCACACGCGCCTGCTCAATGCGGATATTATGCTCCCTGATCTTGTGCGACGTGTTCCACCAGTCGGACAAAGGAATCTTCAGGCTGAAACCCGCCACGGCATTGGCCGAGGCATCGTTGCGCACGGCATTGCCGTAATAGCCAATGCCGAGGATGGCAAGCTGGGGCAGGGTTTCGCCGACAGCCATCTTCTTAAGCAACTCCTGCGACTCGACATTAATCTGAAGCAGACGACTTTCCGGACGGGAATCCGTTGATAATTTTGAATTTTGAAATTCGAAATTCGAAATTCGAAATTCAACTTTAAAGTTGCTGTCGCCACCGAAAGCAATACCGTCGGAATACTCTATGCCAATCTGGCTGCACAGCAGCCGGCACGACATCCTGATGCCGCTCGCCAACTGCTGGCGCCTGGCCTCAATCTCGTTCCGCCTAAGGTTAATCTGCAGCATATCGGCACGTGTGGCCAACCCATTTTCCAACGCCGATGCAGCCACACGCTCCACCGAGTCAATCAGCGTCAGCGCGGCCTCCACGGTAGCCTCCTTCTCCTTCAGGCCCACGACAAGATAATATGTCGATTCAACCTCCTCCAGCACATCGCGTATCCTTATCTCCGCCTGAAGGACAGCCGCCTCTTCTCCAAGAGAGGCCAGCCTGTTGCCGTTCACAATCCTGCCGCCGGCATAGACCGGCTGGGAAGCGACGACAGATGCACTGAAACCATGCTTCATCAACTCGAGGCGGTCGCTCACATCGGTCTCCTGCGAGAAGACATCGTAGATAGCCTCCAGCAAATCGCGCATATCGTTCGATCGGATATCCTCAAGTGCAAAACTAATCATCGGCCTTGCCGCCACATAGCCTAAGCCGTTCAACTGCAACTGCGGGAAGAAATGGGTAAACGCCTGGCTTTTCACCGCCCGGGCTCTCGCCACATCAAGCTGCGACACCCGGATGTCGGCATTATTCCTCCTCGCCAACGCAAGGCAGCTGTCCAAAGTCAGCGTCTGAGCCTGGGCAAAATTGAAAACCGAGAGTTGAAAAACGAAAAACAAGCCGAGGCAAAGTGAAACGAAAAATCTATGTCTATTCATGAGGTTTTATTTAATGTGTGAATTATTGCTTGGGAATTGAAAATTGAAAATTGAAAATTGAAAGTTGCTGCCGCACCACAGGTCAACAAATTTTCACTTTTCACTTTTCACTTTATTTTGATAGGACGGTGGTTGACACGTTTCTTGTTCTCGAAGGCCACACAGTAAGCCACCGGCAGTATGGTGACCACCAAGGGCAGGGTGAAGATGGTGCCAAAGCACACCACCACACCCATAGGTGCCCACAGCAGTGTTCCTGCCGTAATCATCGGGATAACGCCGAGTGCTGTGGTGGCCGACGTGAGGAAGATAGGCCGCATGCGGCGCAGACCCGCATGGTATGCAGCGTCGCTGACCGACATTTGCTCCTTGCTGCGCAACTCAGCCACATAGTCATACATGATGATGGCATTGCGCACGATAATACCCACCAGCGAGATAAGGCCAAGGGTGGCAGTGATGGAGAAATCGTAGCCGAAAAGCCACAGCCCGAAAGTGGCACCAAACAGGCAGAGCACCGCCATAGAGATAGAGAGAATAGAAATGCCTATCTTGCCATAATGCACTATCAGCACAAGGAACATCACACAAAGGGCGGCAATAACCGCGAGGATGAGACCCGGCAGCAGTTCACGCGAATACTCCATCGCGCCGCCATACTCCCAGGTGACGCCGTCGGGAAGCTCCATCCTGTCAATCCGTCGGCCTATGGAGGCAAGCTCCTTCAGCTGTCCTGCACCCGACATGGCATCAGCTGACACCGTGATACAACGCACACCATTGCGGTGGGGCATGTTATTGTGATGGTATCGGGGATGGATGTCGGCCACCTGCCGCAACGGCACCCACATGCCCGGTGTGGCACACGGCACAAGCAAATCGCCCAACGAGCTATAGTCGAGATTCTGCGAGCCGTCGCTATAAACCGTGATGGGGATATTGTAACCACCCTCCCACATCGAGGAGAGATGCGTCCCCGACAGGGCGCCGCTGATATAGACCGACAAAGCCGACTGAGTAATCCCGAGGCTGTTTGCCACATCACTCTTCAGCACCACATCCACAATCTCCTCCGTCTCGTCATAGTCGGAATGCACGTAAAACAGCTTGGAATCCTCCCTCATGAATCGTATCAGCGAGTCGCGGACAATAGCCAGGCTGTCGTAATTGTCACCCTTGATGTAAATCTCAATAGGCGAAAGAGCCATCTGGTAATCCAGCTGTTTGAAACGCATCTGGGCATTGGGGAAGACATTCTCATAACGATGCGCATACTCGTCAATCACTGCCTTGGTGGCGTTGTCGTCAACGGTCTTTACAATCAGCTGAGCGTAATTGTCCGAAGGCAACTGCGGTGCATAAGTGATATGGAACCGCGGCGACGACATGCCGACAAACGAAGTGACACTTGTGATGCGGGGGTCGGCCATCAGCAACTTCCGCAGCGAGTCGGCAGCGACACTGGTCTCCTTTAGCGAGGCCGAAGCGTCAAGGCGCATCTCGATGGCAAAACTGTCGCGTTCTGCCTTGGGCAATATCTGGATGTTCACTGCAGCAAACAGCAACACCCCGGCCACTACCGAGACAGCCCCGATAGCCAAGGTAATCTTCTTATGACGGAAACACCTGTCAAGCAGCCACCGATAGCCGTTCTGCAATGCACTGAAAAACTGCTCCTGCACCCTTTCCACACGAGTCTTCTTGTTCGGAGTGCTTTGGCGTATCAATCGCGCGGACAGGAACGGAATGACAAGTATGGCGTAGAAGAAACTGCAAGCCAGCGCAATCAGTATCATCCAGGGGAACAGTTTGATGAAATCTCCCAGCATATTCCCTTTGAAAATGGCTATTGCCGGGAAGAACATCATGGCTATCGAGGCCGTGGCAAACAGCATCGAGTTGGCAAGCTTTGATGTCGAAACCGCCGCTGCATACCATCGCGAATGCCCTGCCTTCAACAAGTCGGTATAACCATCTATCACCACCACCGAATCATCCACTATCATGCCCAGCACGGCAATCAGCGCTGCAAGCGTCACCGTGTTCAGCTCAAACCCGAGGAAATACATAATACCCAGTGTGGCAGCGATACAGATAGGCACCGATGTGGAACTCACCAACGCCGTGCGCAGCGGGAAAAGCAGCAGCATCACCACAATCACCACAAGGATGGCTTCAATAAGGTCGCGCAAAAACGACCGGACAGAGCGATCCACAACCTGCGGCTGGTCGGTGATGCGGTGGATATGGATGTCGGGAGTGAGCGTCTGCTCATACTCTGCCATCACATTCTCCACCTTCTTGCCAAACTCCACCACATTGTTCCCGCTTCTCATCTCCAACGACAACACAATGCAGCGGGTATTGTCTGTAACCGAGTCGCTGTACACTATATGCGGTACATTGTCAGGGTAATGGGGTTCAAGCCGTGCCACATCGCGCAGACGCAGCACCTGACCCGTCACCGGGTCCGAAAACACCACCAACTCGTTCAGATTGTACAAGTCGCCATACGGTATCGAGACATGCACCAGAGCATGCCCCTCGTCGTTCTCCAGCTTACCCGATATGGTGCGGAACCCCTGCGCTGCAAGCTCTGCCGACACTATCGAAGGCGAAATGGCATACTGCGTCAGTTTCACAGGGTCCATATGCACCGCTATCTCTTCCTTTTGGTCACCCACCACATTGATTCTTCCCAACTCAGGAATATTGCGCAGACGGGCCGAAAGGGCTTTCGACACTTCCTCAAGCTCTCTTGGCGACCGCTCGGCACTTTCCAGGGCTATTAGTAGTGACGATGCATTGCCGAAATCATCCACCACAGCCGTGGCCGCCACTCCCTGTGGCAAGTCGGTGACACGGAACAACGACAAACCCTCTCTGATGCGCGACCACGTCACCTTGGCATCCCCGTCGCTGTGCTCCATCGTAACAAAAACATACAGCATGCCGTCCTTGCTGTACGAGTAGGTCTTGGTCTTGTCCACCTCGTTGAAGGTGAAAAGGTAGTCCTCTACTTTGCCCGTCACCTGTTCCTCCACCTCCTCGGCAGTGGCACCGGGATAAATCACCGCCACAACACCCTGCCGAATCGTCACATCGGGGAATTCATTCTTGTTCAAATGAGGCAAAGCATAGATTCCGATAGCCACCACAGCAATGATGCTGAGTGCCAGAATGGGGAAACTGCGCATCGCCCCCTCAATCATATTGGTTCTTCGAGCCATCTCATTATAATTTTGAATTAAATTGAAAAGTGAAAAGTGAAAAGTGAAAATTTGTCGACCTGTGGTGCGGCAGCAACTTTCAATTTTCATTTTTCAATTCAATTTTCACCTTGGCACCGGTATACAATTTCTGCTGTCCGGATACTATCACCGAGTCGCCGGCATTCAGTCCAGACTCGACCATCACACCATTGCGGATAAAGTCGCCGACCGTCACAACACGGTGGTATGCTTTTCCGCTTTCCACCACCCATACAATCGTTCCCTCGGGCATCACCTGCACACACTCGGCCGGGACTACAATGCCCGCCTTTGTGTCGATATCCACCTTCACCTTCGCCACCATATCCGGCAGCAGCCCCGCAGTATTGATAGCCGAGGAACCCTGTGTCAGCATTGTTCCGTAAACCTTATAGGTATGTCCCAGCGGATTGGCCACAAGACTCTTGTCAGATACCCGCAGGGCAAACTCTTTGTCATCCAATGCAGGGATGACAGCCTTTGCCGTAGTGCCAACCGGCAGGAGTCCTACCTCGTGCTCAGGGACGGAAAAAGCCACACGCAGCCGTCCCAAGTCGATGACGCGGGCAAAAGGCTCCACCGGCTTCAATTCCTCCCCTACATGGTGTGTACCGCACGACACCACGCCGTCGAAAGGGGCACGCAACACACAATCTTCAACCCGCTGACGGGCGGCGGTCTCTGCCTGACGGGCTTTCTCAAGGTCTGTCTCCATCTGCACCCAGCGCACATCGCTTATTCCACCCTCCTCATGCACTCGCTGCATGCGGCCGTATGCATCCTCAGCCTGGCGCAAGGCTGCACAGGCCGAGCCCCACAGGCTGCGTGCCGTCGTGGCATCCACTTCTGCCAGCACCTGGCCTTTCTTCACCCGCTGCCCGTTGTGTGCGGCGACCTTTGTCAACCGGCCGCCAAGGGGGAAATACACATCTATCTCAACTTCCGAGCCGATGGAACCCACATATTCACGCTGGTTCATGTTCTCGCCTCCGTTCACCACCATTACCTGGACGCCGACAGAGTCTCGCCAGCCTGTGTCCTGATTCCTGCCGCCGCAGCTGCAAAACAAAGTGACACTGCAAAGTAAAAGTATAAATACTATCTTCATAATTGAATTATTGCTTGAATGCTTGATTGTGTTTTGTTGATATGTTGATACGTTGATATGTTGATATGTTTTGCGATGATATGTTGATATGATGATACGTTGATATGTTTTGCGTTGATATGTTGATATGTTGCGAGTCGGATAAACTTATCAACTTATCAACGAACAACGTATTTACACATTCAAGCAATCATTATTCATAGTACCTGAAAGTGCGGACTTCGAGAATCGTAGGGGAAGAAACACCTGCGGTGGTGCGGCGCACCCAGTTGCCGTGGTCGTCATAGACATAGGTGGCGATAATGGGAGCATGGCTTTCGCCTGACGAATTCCCCACCACTTCCTCGAGCACGCGACCAAGACTGTCGGTTCTCATCGGCGGGGGCGTTGCCATGTACCACTCATAGGTCCCGTCGCGATTGATCTTTGCTTTCAATTCCCCTTCGGAGTTATACTCATACCGCTCGGTCGAGGCATCGGGCCATGTGCGGCACACAAGCCGTCCGGCGGTGTCGTAGTCATAGCTGATGCGCGACCCGTCGGGGAAGACAAACCGCGTCAGATTGCCTTCTTTGTCGTACCGCATCCGGAAAGTATGCCGCTTGCCATCGGGACCGCGGAAGGCCGCTTTGCAACGGTGGCCATTCCTGGAATAGGAATAGTCTGTAGTGCAGTACAGCGGTAGGCTGTCGAACGACATCCCTGCCGTATCCCGCCAAACCTCCTCCCTTATGCGGCGGCCCGTGCTGTCATAATCAAAGGCAATATGCCAACACGCCTCGCGGTCGCGATAGTAGTAATCCAGACAATGACCGCGACGGTCGAAACAGACCGTCTGCTGCGACGCAAGCCCCCCGGAATACTCATGATACTTCTCACAGGTGAACATTGCAACGGGGCCCGTCACCGCATCGGCGAAGGTAGCATCCAGATTATACTGAGTGGGCGGGTCGGGCACATACGGAAACGGCACACCACCCTCCTCGCAGGAGGATAGTAAGACAAGAATTAAGAGGTATGAGCCAAGACGCTTCATGTTGGGAATTGAAAATTGAAAATTGAAAATTGAAAGTTGCTGCCGCACCACAGGTCAACAAATTTTCAATTTTCAATTTTCAATTTTCAATTTAATTCAACTTTCAATTTGCAATGGCTTTTGCCACCACGGCGGGCAGGTTGCCCTTGCGTTGCTGTTTGAGGAGTTTCTCCGTCATCTTGGACTTGCCTATGTGGGACTTGTAGGTCTCGTAGAAGCGCAGCGTTTCCTCTACAGCCACGTTGGCGCAGACGAGGGCTCCGTCGTCCTTATACTGGAGGGCATGGCGTGTCCATGCTGCCAGATAGGCGACGAGGAGGTCTTCTTTCTTTGAGTCGACGAGGTCGGAGCTGAGAACCACACTCACCTGTGGACTGCCGGAGAGCCAGCGGATGAGAAACGAGATGCACTCTTCGTGCTTGGGTTGGTTGAACGCCGGGTCGGCGGTGAGAAGGTAGTTGCAGCAGTTCAGCACATCGGTCTCGTACTTGGCATAGTCCGACGGCCACATCTTCTCAGGCATGATGGGGAGCGAGAACTGCTGTGCCATGGCCATCTGAGAAAGAACCAAAGCGGTAAGAATCAGTAATATTTTCTTCATTTCCTTAAAGTATTTTTTGATTGCTTGATTGTTTGGGAATTGAAAATTGAAAATTGAAAGTTGCTGCCGCACCACAAGTCAACAAATTTTCACTTTTCACTTTTCACTTTTCAATTTAATTCACTATTCCTCCACTGCAAGGCCACCCATGGAGGTCTCTTTGTAGAGGCTAGGCAGGTCGTGGCCCGTGCGTTTCATGGTGCGCACCACCTTGTCGAACGAGATGATGTGCTTGCCGTCGCTCATCATGGCGTAGATGTTGATGTCCAATGCTCGCAGCGCAGCCATGGCGTTGCGCTCTATGCAGGGGATCTGCACCAGGCCGCACATGGGGTCGCATGTCAACCCTAAGTTGTGCTCCATAGCCATCTCTGCGGCATACTCTATCTGCTGGGGACTGCCGCCAAACAGCTGGTTGGCCGCCACGGCAGCCATGACACAGGCACTTCCCACTTCGCCCTGGCATCCCACTTCGGCGCCCGACAGGGAGGCGTTGTGCTTGATGACATTGGCAAAGAGTCCGGCCGTGGCCATGGCACGCAGTATCTCGGTGTCGGAGAAGTCATGCGCTTTCTTCAGGTGGTAGAGCACAGCGGGCAGCACGCCCGACGAGCCACATGTGGGGGCGGTGACAATATGACCGCCTGCAGCGTTGCGCTCGGAGGTGGCCAGGGCGTAGGCGATGACCAGGGCACGGCTTTGCAGCGACGGCTTGTAGGAGGAGGCGCGCACATAGTACTGCCTGGCCTTGCTGCGCAGGTGCAAGCCTCCCGGTATTACTCCTTCGGCCTGCAGTCCCTCGCGGATGGTGGATTGCATCACTTCCCACATCTCCTGCAGGTACGGCCAGATGCCGTCGCCTTCGCATTGCTGCACGTATTCCCAGTAGGTCATGCCTTCGTGCTCGATATAGGGCAGTATCTCGGCCAGCGTCGATTTGTCATACACGCTGACGCTCTCCTCGCGCACGGTTTCGTTGGCGAGGGCGCCGCCGCCCACGCTGTAGATGGTCCATTCAGCAGTGGCGGTGCCTTGGGTGTCGAGTGCTTCGAAGTGCATCCCGTTGGTGTGGAAGGGCAGCACCACATCGGGTTTCCACACAATCTCGACGGGCAGGGGTGCGGAGCCGTCGGTGAGTGCCTTGTCGGTGTGGTGGCCGCGGCCCGTGGCCGCCAGGCTGCCGTAGAGGGTGACACGGATGGAGGCGGCATCGGGGTGGTCGGTGCGGAACTGCACCGCCGCCCGGTAGGGGGCCATGGTGTGGCTGCTCGATGGGCCGTAGCCTTTGCGGTATATTTTCTTTATCGATTCCATTCGATTTTCGTTGTCCGTTGATAAGTTGATAGGTTTATACGGCTCGCATCACATCAACGTATCAACATATCAACATTATTCAATTTGCAAAAGTACACATTTTTTTCGTTATTTTCATTTTTCGACTTCCGATTTTCAATTTTCTTCGTACCTTTGCCTTTGTTTGTACCCTCTACAATACTATGCAACACCAATGAATATCATCATTATAGCCAACGGATTGTTTCCCGAAAAGCCATGGGTTGACACCCTGCTCGGCGGTGCCGACAGAGTGGTCTGCTGCGACGGGGCGATAGAAAAATACCTTGGCTGGCACAGCCGCCAGACCCTCCTCCCCGACCATCCCGTGGATGTGGTGGGCGACGGGGACAGCCTCGACCCCGCCCTGATTGCCGAGGCGCGCCGCCGGGGCGTCGATGTGCATCACTATGTGGTGGAGGAGCAGGATTACAACGACCTGACCAAGGCCACCCGCCACGCCGTGGCGGAGGCTCGCCGCGCGGGCATTGCCGACAGCAAAATCGCCATCGACTATATCGGCGCCACGGGGCTGCGCGAGGACCACACGCTGGGCAACATCAGCCTGCTGGCCTACTACATGGAGCAGTACCCCGGCATGGCGTTCCGCATGGTGGGCGACTACGGCGTGTTCGAGCCCATGCAGGGGCGTCGCCGCTTTGCGTCGCATGCAGGGCAGCAGGTGTCGCTCTTCTCCCTCACGCCCGACGTTCCCGTCACCGTAAGCGGTCTGCGCTGGCCGATAGAGGGGCGCTGCCTCACTTCGTGGTGGCAGGGCACCCTCAACGAGGCCGTGGGCGACACATTCGAGGTGCAGGGCGGCAGGATGATAGTTTTTATAAGTTGAAAGTTGAAAATTGAAAGTTGAAAGTTGCTGCCGCACCACACGTCAACATTTTTTCAATTTTCAACTTTCAACTTTCAACTTACCTGGCGGATGGCGCGGCACAACTGGTCGGGACACGAGGTGTCTTTCCAGCCGCAGCGGATGCCTTCCAGACGGGACAGGACATCCTCGATTTTCATGCCCTCGACAAGGCGTCCGACGCCCTGCAGGTTGCCGTCGCAGCCGCCAAGGAAGACGACGTTGTGCAGGCGGCCGTCGATGATGTCGAAGTCGATGAGCTGGCTGCAGGTCTGTTCAGTTTGATAGGTGTAGTGCATGGGGGGTATTTTTTTTGAATTGAGAGTTGAAAGTTGAAAGTTGAAAGTTGCTGCCGCACCCGGATAATTCTCAATTCTCAATTCTCAATTCTCAATTCTCAATTATTTTAGGCGAATAGGTTGCGGAAGGCTTCTTCGATTACGCTGACGGCCACAATCTCGATGCCGGCTTGAGCGCGGGCGAGGTTGCGGGAGTCGTATTTGGAGATGAATATTTTTTCAAAGCCGAGCCTTGCCGCTTCGCCCACCCGGCTGTCGATGCGGCTTACGGGGCGTACCTCGCCGCTGAGTCCCACCTCGGCGGCAAAGCAGTAGCGCGGGGAGATGGGGATATCGACATTGCTGGAGAGGATGCTGCAGGCCACGGCGAGGTCGAGTGCGGGGTCGCTGACGCGCAGGCCTCCCGCCATGTTGAGGAAGACATCCTTGGCACCCAGCTTGAAGCCGCAGCGTTTTTCGAGCACTGCCAGCAGCATGTTCATGCGCCGCATGTCGAAGCCGTTGGCGTTGCGCTGGGGTGTGCCATAGACGGCACTGCTGACGAGCGACTGCACTTCGACGAACATGGGACGGGCACCCTCGAGGGTGGCGGCGACGGCGGCTCCGCTGAGCTGCTCGTCGCGATGGGACAGGAGGAGTGCCGAGGGGTTGGACACTTCGGCGAGACCGCTGCCGCGCATCTCGAAGATGCCTATCTCGGCTGTGGAGCCGAAACGGTTCTTGAGGGCGCGGAGGATGCGGAAGCCGTAGTTGCGGTCGCCCTCGAACTGGAGGACGGCATCGACGATGTGCTCCATGACCTTGGGCCCCGCCAGGGAACCGTCCTTGGTGATGTGACCTACCAACAGCACGGGCACGCCGCTCTCTTTGGCATAGCGCTGCAGCTGGGTGGTGCATTCGCGTATCTGCGACACACTTCCCGCACCGGACTCGATCAGCTCGGTGCTGACGGTCTGGATGGAATCGACAATGACCAGTTGGGGCTGCACGGCGGCGATATGCTCGAAGATGCGCTCCATGGAGGTTTCGCTCACCACGTAGCACTCGGCAGTCTGGCCGCCGGGGACAATGCGGTCGGCACGCATCTTGATTTGCTCTTCGCTTTCCTCGCCGCTGACGTAGAGGATGCGCTGTCCGGTCACTGCCAGTGCGGTCTGCAGCAGGAGGGTGCTCTTGCCTATGCCGGGTTCGCCGCCTATGAGCAGCAGCGAGCCGGGGACGATGCCGCCGCCCAGCACCCTGTCGAACTCGGCGCAGCGGGTTGGCAGCCGCTGTGTCTCGCTGTAGGTGACCTGCTGGATGAGCTTGGGTGTGGAGACTCCCGCGCCTTTGGTTGCCGACTTCTGTGCTGTGGCGGTTGCGGGTTTCAGCACCTCCTCGTCGAAGGTGTTCCACTTGCCGCACTCGGGGCAGCGGCCCAGCCAACTGCTGGACTGGTAGCCGCATTCACGGCAGAAATAGTATGTCTTTGCTTTAGCCATTCTTTTTCCGGATAAACAGTTTGTTGATTATGCCCGAGGCCAGGATGATGCCTCCGGCGATGGCGATGGTGACTTTCAAGGCCACAAATCCCGTTGCAGCAGCCATACGGAGCTGTTCGGTGACGATGTAGTAGGCCGTCCAGAAGATGCCGCCTCCCGGCACCAGTGGGATGATGCCGCAGATGAGGAACACGGTGACGGGGCAGCGGCATATCTTTGCCATGATGTGGCTGATAGCCGCCACGGCCAGCGCGGCGAAGAAGGCTGCACCGACCACGGAATGGCTCATGGCCACAAGTAGGTATACCGCCCAGCCAGCCATTCCTGCCAAACCGCAATAGAGGTAGTAGCGGCGGGGTGCACCAAAAAGAGCGGAGAAGCCCACCGTACCCACAAAAGCAGCGACCAACTGGATGACCCAGTGGGCGGCCACAGGGTCCTTGACCGGGGCTCCGAGCTGGACTATGCCGCCGGTGACGACTCCGTCGACGATGAAAGCCAGCGCAACGCCCAGGGCTATGCACAGGAACACCAAGAAGGCATCGGTGAGACGGGTGGTGCCCGCGATGTAGTCTTCGTTGGCCAGGTCGCGCATGCCGTTGGTGAAGGGGACGCCCGGCACCAAGGCAATTATCGTGCCGATAATCATATTGGCCAGGTGCAGCTGCGGCAGGCCTTCAATGCCCATGGCCAGCCGGTAGAGCAGGATGCAGAGGATTCCCCCCACCAAGCCTCCGGCCACGTTGCCCACAAGGCGCGAGAGGTGGGAACTGACAAAAGTCATGAACAGCCCCAAGAGAACACCCGCAACAAGTGTTGCCAAGGCATCGACAAGACTGCCGCCAAAGAGGATGCTGAACGACGACACGCCGAGGGCAATGCCCAGCGTCATCTCCCACCACACCTTGCCGGGCATGGTGCGGATGGCCTGAATCCTTTGTCTGAGGGTTTCCACGGGCATCGGCTTGAATGTGTTAACTTGTGAATCCGTTAATCCGTTGGTCTGACTAACACTTTCACATGTTAACTCATTCCCACATTCTCCGGCGGTCACATCGCGGCTGAGCTGGTTCACCTCCACCACTTTGGCCAGTTGGGTGCCCTTGATGGGGATGAACTCGGCACGGGCATAGTGCTGCCCGGTGGCGATGATGCCGTTGCTCAGCACAAAGAAGCTCTCGTCCTCAATACCGTAGGCCGAGGCGATACGGGTCATGGTCTCCTCAACGCGGCTGATTTCCGCGCCGTTTTCGAGGAGGATGTGTCCCGCTTCGGTGGCCAGCTGCAAGGCCTGTTCCTGTTCTTCGGTCATCTTTAAAACTCGTCAATCACTTGGTCCACTCGGTAGATTTTGTCGCCGCGGTGCAGCATCTCGGTGGTCTTGACGCTGAACACGTCGCCTTGATGCACTTCCGGCACGGGCTGTGCGGTGTCGCCAAGGCGCAGCTCCTCTACGGTGGCGCGGTAAACACCCGTGGTCTGCCCTATCACCATAAGGTCGTCGCCTTGTTTCAGAGTCTCGGCAGTCTCAATGCGCATCTCGGCCACCTGCGGACGGTTGTAGTAGTTGGTCACCTTGCCTAAATAGACCTTGTTCTCGGTGGCCTGGGAGCCGTACCGCTCGCTCCACTCGCCCATCTTGCGTCCCAGATAGTAGCCGTCCCAGAAGCCGCGGTTGAACACAGTGCTGAGTCTTTCGGTCCAGGCGGCTATCTTCTCCTGTGTGTAGGTGCCGTCATTGACGGCTTGCACCGCCTCTTTGTAGCACTCCACCACCGTCTTCACATAGTCTGCCGAGCGGCCGCGCCCTTCAATCTTCAGCACCCTTACGCCCGCGTGGATAATCTTGTCGAGGAAACCGATGGTGCACAAGTCTTTCGGCGACATGATATACTTGCCGCTCACCAACAGCTCCGTGTCGCTTTCGACATCCTTGACCAAATACTCCCTGCGGCACAGCTGCAGACAGGCACCCCGGTTGGCGCTGTAGTTGTATTCGTCGAGGCTCAGGTAGCACTTGCCGCTCACACTCATGCACAATGCCCCGTGGGCGAACACCTCCACCTGCACCAGCTCCCCTTTTGGACCGCGGATGTCATTCTCCTTGATATATTGGGTAATCTCGGCCACCTGCCTGAGGGGCAGTTCGCGTGCTGTCACCACCACATCGGCAAACTGGGCGAAGAAACGCACCGCCTCAACATTCGAGATGTTGCACTGCGTTGAGATATGCACCTCCACACCGATGCTGTTGGCGTAGGTGATTACCGCCATGTCGCTGGCGATGATGGCCGTGATGCCCGCCTCCTTCGCAGCCTGCACCAGCGCGTGCATCTCCTCAATCTCGTCGTTGTAGATAATCGTGTTCACCGTGAGGTATGTGCGCACACCGTGCCGCTGCGCTGTCTCGGCGATGCGGCGAAGATCCTCCACCGAGAAATTGGCAGCCGAGCGGGAACGCATATTCAGGTTCCCCACGCCGAAATAGACGGCATCGGCTCCCGCCTGGATGGCGGCGCTGAGGCTCTCGTAGCTCCCCACAGGAGCCATAATCTCTATATGTTGCTGGGCGGCAACGCCACTGCCAGCCTGTTGATATGTTTCCATTGTGCAAAAATCTAATTAGTTACGGCACCCGTCCTGCCGAGTACCCGATTGCAAAGGTACGATTTTTTTTCAAATCATAAACCCAGCAGCCATATTGGCTTGTAGCGGCGGGATGCTGAGGGATATACTTGGACGGACTGGGGGCTGGTCTGGACGGTGTCGTAGCCGTGGGAGGCGAGGAATGAGAACAGCTCGTTGTCGGTGCTGAGAATCGACTCCATCCAGCCGTCGAGCCATTCTCCCAGCGTGGTCTCCCCTACGCTGTCGGCCAGCAGTTCCTTCGGGATGTCTATATTGTACGGCTTTGTCCCGTAGCTCATTTTCTCGCCATAGTCGGCAAGGGGTGTCCCCTTCCGCACAACAGCGAGGTGGTGCCTGCGGATGGTGTCAATGCTAATGTATCCCCAGTCGCGCAGGTTTGCCAACACATCACTGAAGTTTTGCTCATGATTGCTCCCCGGGCGGTGGATGAGCTGCAAATTCAGCACATAATACCCTTTGCCGAGATACCGCTCACGGGAATTGTACCAGCCCTGAGATAGCTCCTCCAAAGCGATTGCCATTGAGGTCACCTCTTCATGCAACAGCACTGTGTCGCCAAACATCTGCATTGTATCCTTTGGCACAGCGGCAACCTGCCTGCCTAAGAAAAGACGTTTCCCGCCCACCGAAAGAGAGTAGCCGTCCGTCACAATGCGGTGATGTGTCGGACGCATTTCCCTTTGGCAACTGGCAAATGCCAGTGTCACGACAAGAAGCAGCAGAAATCGGGTCGGTTTCATCCTCGTAGTTATTTGACTGCAAAAGTACACAAATTTTCCCACTTCGCTAAAGTTTTTTACTCCATGATAACAATATTTAAGAAAAAAAAACGTTATTTGAATGCTTGAATGCATGAATGTGTAAATGTTTAAGTGCTGACGCGGTCATTATACTCAAACAATCAAGCAAACAGACAATCAAACAATCAACAAAACATATCAACGGATTAACGTATCAACATATCAACGGATAACGTATTAACGAATATACCACTGCCATGAACATCAAGAAATTCGGCATCTTGCCAAGAGTTCTCATCGCCATTGCCCTCGGCATTGTGTTCTCCTTTTTCATGCCCGCCTGGGGCGTGCGCATATTCCTAACCTTCAACTCCATCTTCGGCAACTTCCTCGGGATGTTCATCCCCTTGCTTATCATCGGACTTGTGTCTGCCGGCATAGCCGAGCTGGGCGTGGGCGCAGGACGACTGCTGCTCATCACCGTGGCCATGGCATACGGCTCCACCGTGCTTTCGGGCACGTTCACCTATTTCTCTTGTTCGCTGGCCTATCCCCATATCCTGGGCAACGGGCTTTCCGCCCTGAGCAATATGGACATGAGCAATGCTCTTACCCCCTATTTCACAATCGAGATGCCTGCATTCATCTCCGTGACCACAGCCCTTGTCCTCGCCTTTATACTGGGGCTCTGCACGGGCGCCCTTAAAGGCGAAACGATGAAGGGGTTCCTCAACGACTTCCGCGACATCGTTGTGCGGGTCATCACCCACGTCATCATCCCCTGCCTGCCCTTCTACATCTTCGGCATCTTCCTGCAAATGGGAGCCGAAGGCCATGTGGGAGCCGTGCTGGGCGCGTTCCTCAAGATTGTGGGATTCATCTTCCTGCTGCATATCATCGTGCTGCTATTCCTCTTCCTCGTGGCCGGAGCAGTTACTCGCAAAAATCCCTTCAAGGCTCTTGTCACCATGCTCCCCGCCTATTTCACGGCACTGGGAACGGCATCCTCTGCCGCCACCATCCCCGTCACCCTGCAGCAGTCGCTCAAGAACGGTGTCCGTCCCGAGACAGCGGGATTCACCGTACCGCTCTGCGCCACCATCCACATGCCCTGCAGCATACTCAAGATAACCGCCGTGGCCTTTGCCATCTCGCTCAGCATGGGACTGCCCTGCGACTTCGGCACCTACATCGGTTTCATCCTGATGCTCGGCATCACTATGGTGGCCGCTCCTGGAGTACCCGGCGGTGCCATCATGGCCGCCCTCGGCCTGCTCAACACCATGCTGGGCTTCGATGCCAACATGCAGGGGCTCATGATTGCCATCTATATTGCCATGGACAGCTTCGGCACGGCAGGCAACGTCACCGGCGACGGAGCCATTGCCCTCATCGTCGATCACATCCGCGGAGAGAAGACCATGCCGAAACCCGATAGCGAAATCACAGAATTATAACCCGTGGTGCAACCCGCCCCACGCGAGTTTAGAGGTAAGAACTAAGAGCCAGGAACTGTGGCATACAATCCTGGTTCTTATTTCTTACCTCTTCCTTTGCTTTCTGCCTCTTCGCGCGGAATTTACTCTTTATTCTGCGAGGAATTACGCCAACTTTCCTCAGTGTTCCGATATTGTCGTAGATTTGTCCTAACGTTCCTCTGTGTGCCTTCAGGGCTCGAGGTAGCGTCGTTCTTTATCCTATCGTTTTTCGATATGTTTCCCTCATTTCTCCCTTTCTGAAACGGAAAAAGAGTGGAAAACGATCGAATAACGATCGAATAAATGACGGCGCTTGATAGAGATTGCATGAATGCTTGAATGTGTTAATGCTTGAGTGGCTGACGCGGTCAAAAACACTCAAACAATCAAACAATCAAGCAATCAAACAATCAAGCAATCAAATTGTGTTTGATGGGTTTAGGGAAGAAAGGTTTTAAGATTTTAGGGGAGGAATGTTTTAGTGTGTTATTGTATGCCGTTGATAAGTTGATAAGTTTATACGGCTCGCATCATATCAACATATCAACGTATCAACATATAAACCCTTAAACCATTTAACCCTCAATCCATTTAACCCTCAAACTAACGGATTAACACATTAACGAAATAACGAATTCCTTAGACCGATTTGGGTTAATACTTGACCATCGGCTCCATCTCCTTGGCCTGGGCCACCATCTTCTCAATCTCCTTGACCGAGGGGACGCGGTTGACGAGATTCTTCTCGGCATTCACGGCCTCCATCTTGGCATACAGATTGGCGGGTACACGGTGGCGGAACTCCTTGATGGTGTCCACACCGGCGGCCTCGAGCAGCTCGGAGAACTGGCCGGCAACGCCCTTGATACGGAACAGGTCGGCGTGATTGGTCCACTTGAGAATCAGTTTCTCGCTGATGCCCGTGGCCTCGGCCATCTTGCGGCGACCCGAGCGGGTAGCGCAGTTTTTCAACAAATCGTCGGTGTTCTTTACTCCGGCGGCATTCAGTTTGGCGGCATAAACCTCGCCGATTCCTTCAATGTCAACAATTTTATAAGCCATAGTATTTTGCTTTTTAGGTTTGCATGATAACGCCACAATGCAACTTTTATTGTGCACAATAACACATTTTTCAGGATTGCTTGACTGTGTAAATACGTTGTCCGTTGATAAGTTGATAAGTTTATACGGCTCGCATCATATCAACATATCAACGTATCAACATATCAACAAAACACAATCAAGCATTCAAGCAATAATCAAAACTATTTCAAACAAAGAACAGGCTCACACCCACCACACTGACTACGGCACCGATAATCTCGCGGGCTGTCACGCGCTGGTGGAACAGCCACGCCGCCGGAGCAATGATAAGGATAGGCGTGAGGGCAAACAACGTCTGGGCGATGCCGGTAGAGGTGTACATCGTGGCCAGCAGCGACATGCTCACCCCCACAAAGGGTCCGAACACCGTGGCACCCAGCACACACCACATCGCCTTGCGGTCGTGCACTGCACGCTGCAGCTTGATTTTCCCGTTCTTCTCAAAAAGGAACAGCAATGCCACAAAGCCAACCAGACCCATCGACGCCCTGATCATCGTGGCGGCAAACGGCATACTGATATAAAGGGGCATAGGGATAAGCGCATCAGCCAATGGAGCCTGGCTGTCAAGTCCTGCCGACACAAGGGCTGCATTGTAATGCTCAAGGCCAATCTTGCTCAACACCAACCCGAAGCCCTGGCAAATACCCGCCATAGCGGCATAGAAGACACCCCGACGCGGCAGTTTCAGCTTGAGTTGCGTGGTATGTCCGCCCTTGGGAGTGGTTCCGTCGCGCTTGGAGAGAATCGACATGCCGATTCCCGTCAGCGTGACACACATGCCCAAAATGGCCAGGGGCTTCATCTGCTCGCCTATAAGCAGCCGTCCCATAATGGCAGCGGTGGGGGCTGAGAGCGTCATAAACAGCTGGCCGAAGCGCGACCCGATATAGATATAGCCCTGCATCAGGCAGTAGTCGCCAATCACATAGCCCACCACGCCCGACACCAGCAGCCACAGCCACGACGGACCATCGGCATAGCGCGGCCACGGAACACCCATCACCAGCCACAACGTAACAGCCAGCAGCGAAAGCGACATGACCATACGCACCACATTGAGCGGCAGCGAGCCCATGCGCTTGGACGCCACTTCGGCAAAGAGGGCGGTCACCGTCCACGACAGTGCCACAAAGAGAGATATGGTTTCGCCTATAAACAATTACAGTATCAACACGCTTATAAGGGTTGTAGGGTGTTATTGTATGCCGTTGATAAGTTGATAAGTTTATACGGCTCGCATCATATCAACATATCAACGTATCAACATATAAACCCTCAAACCCTCAATCCCTTAAACCCTCAACCTAACAGAAACTACTCGTTCTCCTTAATCGAGATGGCCTGGTTGAGCATCTCCAGCACCTTGGCAAGACCACCAGGCATCGACTCCTGACGGGCAATGACGTTGATGTCTACATTGGCCTCGATACTATAGACGGAATTCTGTGTGGCAACCGAATCTTTCTTTGTTGATACGGAGCCTCTCATAACGGTTCTCTGTACTTCCGCCGTTCTCAAATAACTACCAACTCCAAGGTATCTGGAATTAGTGCTGTCATAGCTACTTTGTCTATCCACATCAACAGCGTCCTCAGAACTGATACTTTTCAAGGCGGCCTTGAAACTAATATTCACCGTGTCAATGGAGATGAACGGAATCGGAACAATCGTGAGCAGCGGGACACTCAATTGCACGTCCGTTCCTTCTCGTTTATACGTGAAATCAACATTTACTACATGACCCGGATTTTTGGGGTCGAAACCCACGCGGTCAATGAAATTAACGGTTGAGAGCGCCGCTTGTTCTTGCGCATCGATGCATGCGGATAACGGTCCTCCAATCATTCTGTCGAAGGGAATTGACGACAGGTCATTCACTATTTCGTTTGGCATAACTCTATATTTTTATTTGATTATTAACTCTTATATTTTAAAAGAAGATTACTTACTTGAGGTGAAATACAATTTACGCCATACCGGTTGATAATGGCTTTTGACAGAGCTTCACACAGTTTGATTTCCGACTGGGGATTGTTGCGGGCCTCGTCCTTGCCACCCCATATGTGGGTGAACGACGGATTGTTGTCGTATGGCGATGTCAAGAACGTACCCACGGCAATTTTTTTGCGCTTGGCACACATGCCAAATATACGCTGCTCGGCAAATACCATCTGGGACACCATCTCCATCGGGCGCTCCGTGTTGCCCCGCATAAAGTCGATGGATTTGTCAGTATAGTATTTTAAGAATTTGCTGTCATTGAAATATGTCAAAGCAGTGTTGTAAGGATCCTGATTCCAATCCCAATTGGGGTCAGGTTTATATCCTTCGCGTTTCTTCAGAAAACGATAATCGATATAACAGGACTTCAATTGTTCGAGACTCTCCGAATGGTATGCCATCAGTTTCTTTCCGGCCACGATGTCATGAATACTGTTCCACACCAACAAGTCTGTGTCCATCATCGCAAAGGGCACCTTCTGTTCCTTGATGGCATAGAGTTTGCCACCTGCCCAGAATATGTCGGCCGGGATGTCGTTGGGGATACCCTCGAGAACATCCACATCCACGCCACCGTTCCACAGGCCCAACAGTCCCCAAGAATCATAGAAATCGTATCCGATATTATCCGTATACATCTTGATAGGGCCATTGTACTGACGCCACAGGCATGCGGAAAGAATGGTCGAGAGTATTTCGAAATCGGCAATATGATAGTTCCCCTGAGGATTTCTCACCTGAGACGGCCTGGTCCAGTTCACATGCAACGCCAATAGTCCCTTATCACTTTGATAACTGGGAGCCATTGTTTCAAGGCCGTACATCTTCCGACTGTTATAGATAGTATCCGCTATATGGTCCACCATGGAACCCGAGTCATCGCCAGACGAAACCCCGTAATTAGGATCCGGTTCAATGGAACCGATGACATTCGACACCTCATCCACCGTAAGGCCCTGGCCGCTGCCCGAACCCGACGAGCACCCATCAGGCCACAGGGGATCGAGACCATTCGTCAAATCATCTATGGTAGGACCGTGGCCGCTGCCCGACCCCGGATTGTCGCCGTCGTTTTCTGCTTCATTATGGCCGTTCACGTCATCGATAATGTCACCGATCGAACGGCTTCCCGATACAGCAGGCTGCTCAGGCAGAACATCCTCCACCACCACACCTCCGTTCATCCAGTTGAGCAGGGTGGCCAATCCTGCCGGCATGTCGACAGTCCCAGCGTCGATATCAATATGCATATTGGCCTCGCTTTTCGCCGTCTGAAGAACCTCCCCTTCATGCGTGCTGGAGTTGTTGACCTGCACGACAAACTGGTTCGAGTATTCATTGTTCACTTTCACATTGGCGTCGAAATCAATTTTCACACGCTCCAACTTGATATAAGGCAGGGGAACAATGGTAATGAGCGGCACCCCAATACGTCTCACCGAAGACCCGTCCATAAAAGTGAAAACAACGGGGGCTTCATGGGAAAGGACTTGCTTGACATAGTCCCACGCCGCTGTAGAGGCAGCCTCCTGAGCATCGACACAGGCAGAGAGAATCCTTCCTATAAAAGTACCGAAAGGAATCCTGCCCAAGTCGTCAAAAGGCTGGCCGAGGTCATGGGCTTTCAAAGGCTGTATGGTCGAGTATTTAGTCATTATAAAGGGTCTTCAATTATTATTTAAGTTGAGAGTTGAAAGTTGAGAGTTGAATTCTATTCACACATTTTCAATTTTCAATTTAATTTGAGTTATTCGTTCTTTTCGTGATTGTTAAATATTAATTTATTATTAGCTTAGAGTTCTTGGGTAGATTGCTCGGTGTTGTTGTCATCAGGCTCTATTTCCTTCTGTTGGATAAACTGCTGCATGACCTGCAAAAGCTTGGCCACACCCATGGGCATGTCGGACGACGAGGCCACTACATTAACATCCACTTTGATATCGTTCGAGTATTGTGTTTTACCCGTCTCCTGCTGCGAAGTCGAGGTACGTCCTGAGGCAGACGACACCTTGGCCATCAGCTGCTGCCCGTCGGCCACCGACACATCGGCAGCGAAATGCAGATTCACATTATTAATTTGCAAATAGGGGATGGGCATCACCGACGCCAGCGGCAGCGTGATGCGCTTGTCTCCATCCTCGGTCGAATAGCCAAACGAAACCGTCACGGTCTCGTAAGCATTGGTCTCAGGATTATACTTGAAACACACACGGTCCAAATAGTCTGTGGTGGCATAGGCCGCCTGCATCTGGGCATCGACACATGCTTGCAGCGGAGCTCCGAGGAGAGTTCCAAAGTCTGTGTGCTCCAGTGCATCAACCGATGTTTTCAAATCAAATTCGCCCATATCCGTTTATTATCGTTTTTTTTATTCGTTAGTTCGTTAATTTGTTGATATATTGATACGATGCGAACAGTATAAACTTATCAACGGACAACGATAAATAATTAACACATTCTCAATCGCATATCCTATCCATTAAACTTACTTGCTTTCTCAAGGTTTTTCGAAGCCGAGTCCACCTCTTTCAGTATATCCATCGCCTGCTTCGACTCTTCACGGTTGATTGACAGTTTCAGTCCGCAATGGGGACACACCAATGCCGAAGCATTAAGCAGTTCGGAAATGGTGGTAGGTATAAACTGTCCGCACTGTGGGCACTTTAGTCCTGGTGTTTGTTGTTGTGGCATATTTCAAAAGTATATGTAGAAACGTATAATTGATATTATCTGATTTAATTATCCTTAGTTGGTGCAGCGACCTGCAGACTGTTGGCTGCAGACTGAAGCAAGAGTTTGATGCCGTCCGGAATTTCTGCCTGAGCCATTTTCACATCCACTGTCAGATTGGTCGTTGCCTTTGCCTCACCTTCGTCTTGTTGTGAGACCATAAACGAAGAGTTTGACCCGATAACCCCGTCGGCTACAGTTTGAGCCTTGTACAGCAACTTCAACTGCTCTTGGGTAGTCAAATAGCGTGGGCTGCTGCCCGAACTGGATACAGCTATAGTACGACTCCCGTAACCCATTCTCACCTGATTCTGGAGATAATCTATTATATCGGGAATGGCACGTCTTCCTGTGTTTCGGTAATAGTAGTCCTTTATATAATCGACACACCTCTGTTCCTCCGGGTCAAGGGTTTCGTTCTTCTCCACCAGATTCACCGAGAGGGCGAGATTAAATGTTGCCTCAGTCACATGAAGCAGCGGAAGAGGTATCATGGTGATTTGCGGGATTGACACCTCTTGGGTGTTTCCATCCGGGCTCCTCATCGTGAATTTTGCCATGGCCAGACTTCTCTCATCTTCCTCTTCTTCGTAGTCATCGGCAATATCAGTGGTTTTGGTAGAAGATCCACCTTTCATCCCGCCAGTATTGTTGCCAATGCTATCTATAGCTTTGTTCAGCTGCGACTTGCCTCCTATATTTAAATAGGCTGCACCCGAAGACAGTTCCTCTTCGGAAGTAGAGAAGCCATAGGCGTACTGCTTGATCATCTCGTATGACTTTTTCGATGCATTGGTGTCAGCCAACACGGCGGCTTCCATCAACTCAGACAATGCATCGGATATGCCGTAGCTCCTTGATTTCATTGAATTTTGATTGCCCATGGATCACTGTTTTACTTGTTGTCTTTTAGGTCAATTTCCTGTGTTGCAGGGTTAATGGTGATTGTCATGGTATGGACACTCTCAGGGGGCAGTTGTGCCAGCTGCTCGTCACCTATTTCAACCCTTAGCGAGCCATACCGCTGAATACGATGGAATGACTTGACCGAGCTTTCACGAAGCACGTCGTCCAGTTCCTTCACCATCACCCGTTCAAAATCCTGATAAATAAAGTCTTTGAGCCCTCCGGCATCCTGCTGCAGAAACAGGCCACGAATATCTTCGTGGTCAAGCAAATATTCCACAGCAGCAGGCAGTAGAATCCTGCGGATGTTGTCTTCCTTCATCTTGCCCTGCTTGTCAAGCAGCGACTCACTATCCTCCGACAAGAGTGCATAAAAGCGACGGCGGACATGTTTCAGGAATTCTGTGTTGCTCGGGAGGGTATCCACAAACGAGTAGTTTGTTCTGTAGTCGACCGGCGAATGCTGTATGCCGTTCACCATTGTCTTAATAAGCAGCTCTCCCATCTCGTTGCACACATAACGCAGAATCCTGTCAACTCCCCTCTCATTCACATCCTTCTCCTCCTCCGAAACAATGCCGTCCACTATGGCATAATTAAGCGAAAGGGATAGATTGCCTATCATGGCAGAGGGCATTTTCATGCCGGCCATGCTGCCGTCAGCGGCATAACGCTCGGAAAGCCTTAATGTGCGCATATTCGATTCGTGCTGTGCACGAACCACATCTGACAAAATTGTTCCCAGCAATTCTTTTAGTGTCAATGTAGATGCCATAATTATATAGTAATTGAATTATTTAGTTGCCTCTTTCTGCACAATGACTGCACTCTTCAGGTTTTCTGCTGTAACCATATAGGGACCCGGCGCATTGAAGAGTATCTGTACACCGTCTCCCGTGTTAAGCACTTTCACCTTGGGGGCATCCTTCTCTGTTCCCTCATATTTGCACGTAATCTTGTCCGGTGCCGAGTTCCCTTCGCCGTCAAGGTAGGTTGCCTTCACCACAGCATAGCCATCGGCCAGTTGCACAAGACTCGACGAGACCATAAGTTCGCCTTTCGGATTATACACACTGATGGCGTCATTGAGAATCTGAAGCATTTTGGAGATGCCGCCCGGCAGATTCTCATCCGAAACCACCGTGATGCCGATATCCATACTCGACTCTACACTGTATTTCGAATCCTGAGTGGCTTTAGAGTCCTTCTTGGACGAGAACGAAGCCCCGAAAGTGGGTTCCGCCCTGACGGAATTCTTCACCGCGTCAGCCACAGCGGTACTGCTGGGTTTCTGAGCAGCAGGGGCAGGAGCGGGAGCAGGAGATGTGTCAGTGCCTGAACTGGCGGTCTGGCCACCTGCATTATCACCCGTTTGTTTGGGCTTGGCCGTATTGGGGTCTGTGGTGTTGTTCTCACCGGTCTTTTTCTTCGACGGATCCTGCTCGTCCTTTATAGCCGCGCCATAGGAAAACGTGCTCTCAGCGCCGGTAGTGAGGTTAATAGAGGTATCGGCAGTAAACTTAATCTTGAAATCATAAGTCATCTCCTTGATACGCATTGCCGTGATTGGGACAAGCGTGAGCAGGGGAATCGTCATTTTGGCCATCTTCCCGTTTTTGAAGAACGAGAAGGTAACCACAGCCACTGTACCGTCCTTTACACCTATATCATTGATGCAGCCAAGCATTTTCTTGGCCGCATTATAGTGAGCCTCTACTGCAGCATTGATGGGTGCGCCAATCAGCTTCGACATATCAAGTGATTCCATTTGATGGATAGATTCCTCGCCCAGCTTGGTCGGTGCACTGACCTCTTTAAGTGTCAAGGTTACATCCTGCATCTTTATAGCGTCAGCTACTGTTTGGACTCCAGGCATGATTTCTTTGACAGTATCTTCCACCTCTGTAACAGTATTTGTTACAGATGATGTATTAGTATTAGTGTCAGTATCTGCTTCCGGGGTATCTGTGGAATCGGCTCTTCTCACTTCATTATTTTCTTGTGGATCAGCCGAATCGTTTTCGCCATCAGAGGTCTCTGCAGGTGCTGGTTCAACTGCATTCGGATCAACGGGTTCAACATCTGGCGACTGCGGGGTGTCACCTTCAGGTTGCCTTTTTTTTGTATTCTTGTCTGCCATAATAATTGCTATTACAGGATTATACAAATCATATCACTTGCACTTGAGCCGAACGTTCTCCGGCCTTGATAAGATACTGTCCGGCAGTACTAAAGGTGCAGATAATGCCGGGCTCGTCTTTTGTCATTTGATAATCATTATTGCCAGCGGGAGTGGGGTTTTTGTTCCCATCTTTGTATATTTGTATTTCAATCTTTTTAGGATCGTTGCAGAAATAGCCGTTCTCATCCTTGTAGGTGATATAAACTCCCTTCATGCCATTGCTTTCGCTGTTTATATTAACCACATGCGATGACACGTGAAGTTCTCCACCCTTTTCAACGGTGTCAATGGATTCGTTGAGCATTTCCAGCACCTTGGCCATGCCCGCCGGCATATCGTCCTGACCGGCTTTTACGGCAACATCCATTGTGTACTCGACCGAGTATTTTGAATCGCGCGTGGAAGTGGAGTCTTTCTTGCTCGACACCCCCACATTCATTTCTATCGACCCCTTTGCGATAAGGAAGTTGCACGAGGCCTTCGTATTCATGTTAAAGTCCACATTCAGGCTCTCGTGCTGCTGTGTAGATGTCGAGGCAGCGGCAGAGATATTGGCCTTGAAGGCTATGTCGATATCGCGGATGGCCAGGTATGGAATGGGGACGATCGTGAGCAGCGGCACATTGAGAGTAGCGTCGCGGCCGTTTTTGCGGTATAGAAAACTAACGTATGTGGCTTTCTTCTCACCATCCTCGCCCTCAGTCAAACCCACTTCCCTGATAAATTTCCAGGTGGCCTGGGCCGCATTTGTCTGTGCCTCGACACAGGCCTGCAGCGGGCCTCCTATGATAGTGCCAAAAGGCAGTGCCTGCAAGGCAGACATTGCAACTGTCGACGGGGTTGTGTCTATATTGTTCTTTGCCATGGATTATTCCCTTTCATTCGGTTGATTGATGAATCTTGTTGACTAAGAATTCGTGTTGAACTCGAGTTTTCTTTCTATCAACGCTGTGCCGCCCTCTTTTGCAAGAGCCTTGACGGTAGCTTCCTTGGTCGACTTTGCAAAGGTGAACTTCACCCCATCGCCCTGATAGGTTTTGTCTTTGGTTCCTCCTGAGCATTCGATATTTTCGGGTGCAAACTCGCCAAAGGGGTTCTTGTAGATGACAATAATATAGAATTTATCGTTGTCAGTGTACGGACCGTCAATCGTCAGGTCGCCCTTTTCAGGCACCACGTCAATAGCCTCGCTCAGCATACCCAGTATCTTGGCCATGCCGGAAGGCATAGACTCCTGTCCCGCCTGGACGTGCACATCCATTGTGGCCTCGATGCTAAAACGGGAATCCTGTGTGGACTTGGAGTCTCTTTTCGACGAAACACTGGTCTTCATCTTGGAGGTCTTACGCTTTGTAAGCCATCCACCGCCTTTCTTACTCGACGTTTCTCTTTCAATATTCGATTCGATAGAGGTGCCGTCTTCAAGACTTGACTCTTCGGTTCCATTGATGGCAACCTTGAAATCAATCTCAATATTGTTGATGGCGATATAAGGTATCGGGACAATCGTCAGCAAGGGGACGCTGATGTTGGCCCGCCGCCCATTCTGAAGATATGAGAACACAACATACACAGCTTCTTTTGTGTTGTTCTCACCTTGCTGCAGGCCGACTGCTTCGATGAAATTCACTGTGGACACTGCGGCTTCGGCCTGTGCTTTGATGCAGGCCGACAAAGGTCCACCGATAATACTTTCAAACGGTATACCGTTCAAGGCTCCTACCGTTTTGTTGGCTACACTATCTTCCGGAGGCATAACATTAGATTTTTGTGGTTAATATAAAGATTAAAATACGGTGCAAATATAAGCAAAAAAAAGCATATTACAACTTTTTTTATTAAATAAATTTAATTTTATACCACAAGCACCTAATAACAAACGTCTTAAAAAACATAGGGAGTGATAGCGTGTTAACGTGTGAATGCGTAAATGTGTTTGATGGTTTTAGGGTTTTAAGGGAGGAAGGTTATAATGTATTAAGGTTTTAGGGCTTAATGGTTTTAGGGTGTTATTGTATGCCGTTGATAAGTTGATAAGTTTATGATTTATTGTTTGCCGTTGATAAGTTGATAAGTTATACGGCTCGCAACATATCAACACATAACATATCAACATATCAACATATCAACGTATCAACATATAAACCCTTAATCCCTTTAACCCTCAAACAAACACATTTACGAATTAACACATTAAATTCAAGATTTATTTTGTATATTTGCAGTGCAATTTGCACTTACATTCAAATTATATATAGATTATTTTCAAAGCATTACACACAACACGCCAACACCTGACACCATCCCTTTGCCGTGGTGTGGCTTTGCTGCTGCTTGTCGTTGCGTTGGCGCCGACGGTCTGGGGGCAACGGAAATCCCCCATTTCCGGCACTGTGGTTGACCGCACCACAGGCGAGCCGCTCCCCTTTGTGCAGATTGCCATTGCCAACTCGAAAAGCGGGACAGTGTCGGACATCAACGGGCATTTCGACCTCAGTGTCACAGCTGTCGATACCCTGCTGCACTTCCGCATGGTGGGCTACCGCCCCCAGTCAATCACGCTGAAAGGCCACACCTCGCGCCGCCTCAAGGTGAGCATGGAGCCGGAAGTGAAAACCCTGCAGACGGTGAACGTCACCGCCAAGAAAGGCAAACGCGAACGCTACAGCCGCCGCAACAACCCCGCCGTCGATTTGGTGCGACACGTCATCGACCGCAAAGAGGAAAACCACGTTATGGCCAACGAACACTTCAGCCGCCGTGTGTTCGAGAAACTGAACATGTGCCTCGACCAGTTCCACCCCGATTTCGAGAAGCATCTGTTCTGGAAACATTTTCCCTTTGTAGAGAAATACATCGACCGCGCCGAATTCGACAATGCCGAAATCCTCCACTTCTCCATCCACGAGCGCATGCAGACCCAAAACTACAACCACGGCAGCCTGCGCACCCTCACCACCGCCAACCGGGCCGACGGCGTCGATGCCAACCTCACGCAGGAGGGCTTCGACGACGACCTCGACGCGCTCTTCCCCACCATCGACATCTACGCCAACGAGATAGACCTCATGTCCGTCCGCTTTGTCAGCCCCCTCTCAACCCTCCTCGCCACCACCTTCTACCACTACTATATCACCGACACCGTCGAAATCGACAGCCAACGCTGCATCGAGCTCTCCTTTGTGCCGTCCAGCAAAGGCAACTTCGGTTTCGTGGGCGCCATGTATGTGGCCGCCGACAGCACCTACGCCGTGAAACGCTACTACCTCCGGGTGCCCGAAGCCGTTGACCTGAACTACGTCCGCGACCTCAACGTCATACAGTCCTTCCACCGCGACAGCGCCGGGCACTACATCCCCACCCGCACCGACACCTACGGCCGCTTCTACATCGGCAAACGGATGATGCAGGTTTATGCCCACAAACTGCAGCTCTACTACGACTACTCCTTCGACACCCTCATCCCCCAGCCCGACAGCCTGTTCACCCCCCTGGCCTCGCACGCTGTGCTGCCCAATGCCCACAAAGTGCTGCGCAAAGAGTGGAACGCACGCCGCCCCGTCGAGCTCTCCCTGGCCGAGACATTCCTCGACAGCATGCGCTACGAACTGATGCGCATCCCCTCCATCCGCTTCACCATCAAGACCGTCGAGGCACTTTTCTCAGGCTACATCCCCACCCGCTCCTCACGCGACTCCAGCCGATTCGATTTCGGCTCCATCTACAACTTCGTCAGCCACAACGGCACCGAGGGCCTTCGCCTCCGTGTGGGCGGCATGACCACCGCACGCCTCAACCCGCGCAACTTCATCGACGGCTACGCAGCCTACGGATTCAAAGACCAGCGTTTCAAATTCAACCTGAACCTCATCCACACCTTTGCCGACAAACGCCGTTTCCCCAAGGAGAACCCCTTGGGCTACATCTGCCTCCACGCCGGCTACGACATCGAGTCGCCCGGCCTCTCTTTCGACCAGTACGACCGCGACAACCTGCTCATGTGGACCGACAAAGAGGTGCCCGCGCAATACGTTGCCGACCTCCAGCTGAGGCTGCGCAAACAATGGCCCAACTTCATCGGCATCGACACCTGGATAGGCGCCCAGCACATCCAGCCCACCGGCCTGCTCAGCTACCGCCGCATCACCCCACACGGCACCGAGCGTGTGGAGAACATCGTCTATGCCCAGTGGGCCACAAGCCTCTCCTTCTCGCCCAACTCGCTGGTGCGCAGTGGCCGCACAGGCGAAAGCTCCCTCCTCAACCTCTCCGCCAACGCCACCGCCATCACCCTGAGCCACGAAATGGGTCTGCTCGACGGATTCTACTACAACCGCTCCACATTCAACATCTTCAACCGCATCTGGTTCGCCGCCCTCGGCTACATCGACCTGCGCATGCACGGCGGCATCGTCTGGAACCCCGTGCCCATGCCCAAGCTCTTCGTGCCCAACGGAAACAGCAGCTACTTCCTGTCGCAAAACTCCTTCAACACCATGCGCCCCATGGAGTTCATGACCGACCGCTACGTGTCGCTCTTCGCCACCTACCACATGAAAGGGCTCATCCTCAACCACCTCCCCCTCATCAAACGGCTGCGCCTGCGCGAGGTGGTAGGCTTCAACATCCTCTACGGCAGCATGTCCGACATGAACAACCCCGCCAACGGCCAAACAGGCCTCTACCTGCTGCCCGAAAACGTAGGCTTCCTCTCCAGCACCCCCTACATGGAGTACAGCATCGGCATCGAGAACATCCTCAAGCTCATCCGCATCGACTATGTGCGGCGCATCACCTACCTCCACGACGGCGTCCCGTCCTGGGCCATAAAAGTCTGCCTGCAATTCACCATGTGAAGAAGGGCATCCAGTGAATGCCCTTCGATAGCGAAGCGGAGAAAGCACCTCTCCGCGGTTGCTGGCCGTAGGCCTCTCCAAAAGTCCCCCACTTTTGGAGTATGAGACCAACGATGCAACTTTACAACTTCTCTTGTAGCGGTTGCCGAGAATATGAAGAAGGGCATCCAATGAATGCCCTTCGATAGCGAAGCGGAGAAAGCACCCCTTTAAGGGACGCGACCGAACGGAAGAGACCTTAAAAAGGGTCGCGACATCACTTAAAAACAAGGTTGCTCCCATTCGGTCGCGACCTCACTTTTCCTGATGAGGTTGTCGAGGTTGTCACGCGTCGTACTGGAGAGGTTGACAATTTCCTGACATTGTTGACAGTATTCCTGAAAAGGTTGACAACTGCATGGTGCCTTTCACTATAATTGGTTGACAGATTTGGGTTAAACTGAATTGGTTTACATTGTATAGTTCAGATGTCTTCCTTTACTCTGTGTACCTCCCTTCCAACATCTCCCAATCGTCGTCCCAGGGAGCGAAGCTAGAGCGAAGGCAGAGCGAAGGCAGAGTGAGGGCAGATGCGTTACAGTGTTACAGTGCTACAGTTCAAAATAGGACAAACCCAAAAGTCAAAAATCGACTTTCATTCTTTTAGGGGTGAAAGCCACACACAACTGTAGCACTGTAACGCTGTAACAAACCATCGTCGTGGCCGAATGGAAGCACCGATTTTTTCGAGAGCAAAGAGAAAACTTGCTTACTATGCCGAACCCAAGTAACATCATGGAACATAAAGAAATGCTGAGATGGCATAAACAGAACTGAGAAAGCGAGAAAGGATATAAAAGTCGGCCTAATGACCGATTTGGGTTCAATATACCAAACCTGCCATCCAGAGGGGAAGTTTTTTGCCTACTGGGAGTTCAATTCTGTCGGCAAAAATGTATGAGTTGGGGATATTGGCTACTTGCACAAATGTCTTGTCTGGCCCGCCAACCTCGATTGTGATATTGCCGTCAATAATGAAATCACCCTGTTCTTTACCATATTCCACCGTGTGGTTTACTGATAATTGGTTGATAAGGAAGCATTCCCTGATGGTGCCAATCTTTTCACCAAAGCCAAGAGCATAGAACATGTTGGGGTCATGCAAATATATCTTGTCTGGCTTTTGCAGCCGTGTGATGGTCTTGCTGTCGGAGTAGAGTAGCATTAGCAGCTCGGCACGCCCAAGGCTATTAATATAACTAAGCACAGTGTTTTTGTTCAGTTCTAGTCGTGCTGATAACTTGGCAATGTTCAATTCGTAGGGTACGCTATCAGCTAGGAATTGTATCAGAGCCTTCACCTTGCGGGTGTTGGCAGGGTCAACCCCACAGAACTGAGGAAGCTCCTGTCCTACAATGAAATCAATTACGTTCTCGATGCGGCTGTAGTATTCTTCCTCATCACCGTCGTAGAAGGGGAAATAACCCACCCTCAGATATTCCTCAAACAAGGGCTGGGGGTGGCACAACTTGTTTGTTTCGGCACAGATGTCGTCATAATTTGTCAGTATGTCCTCTAAACTATATACAGGGATGTGGATTCCCTTGTAGAATTGTAGATATTCACGGAAAGACAGTCCTTTCATAGTATAGCTTAGCACACGGCGGGACAAATCTGCATCAGCGTTGAGGATCTGGATGAGGGAAGAGCCGGTAAAAGTAATCTTCATGTTGGGATAAAGGTCGATGATTTCCTTTATTTCTCGGCTCCAAGTAGGGTAGCGATGCACCTCGTCCAAAAACAAATGGGTGCCACCCATCAAGTGGAATTGCTCGGCAAGTTCCAACAGGGTGTGGTTGGCGAAGTACATGCTGTCCATCACACAGTAGAGTGCCTCTCCCGCACTGATGCCGTAATTTTGTTTAATGTACTGCCGGATGAGAGTCGTTTTGCCAACGCCACGTGACCCACGGATGGCAACCAATTGTTTCTCCCAGTTAACAGAATGCATCATTTCGCGCACAATACCTGTGTTTATCTGAGATATTAACATCTTGTGTTTCTTGAACAAAGCTTCCATATCTTCCAATTATTAAACCAAGTGCAAAGATACAAAAGATTATTGAATTAACCGAAAAATATTTCAAATCGGTTATTTGATTCACCGAAAAATACTACTCTGAACGTGTAAATTCGTCAATGTGATAATTCGTAAATCGTATCAACACGTAAAAAAAGAAGGACAAACAAACATCCCAATAGGATTCCCACGTTAGCAAATTCAAAGAGATTAACACATTAACACGTTAACACACGTACACATTCAACACACACATTCAAATGCTTACACATTAGCGCACCCTTTAATTCCTTAATAAATGGAAAGAACTTTGTCCCCAAAGGTGTCGTGTATCAAAAAAAATGTGTATATTTGCAGCCGAATTAGACGCGAGAAAAGTCGAGCAATGCGGAAAGCATTTGTACTGTCCGAAGTTGAAATTTCGCCAAAAAATCCAGAGGACAAGATACCGATGCCTTTTGCTTTTTCGAGTATGTATTGGCTTACCGCCTCTGCATATCGTTAAGCATAGGATGAAGTTCTTCCCTGTTTTATTCTGGAATGGCGTTTGGCGATGCCTCAACTTCGTAAAACAGGCAACACGAGTTCTATGTCTTCCTTGTATAATTAATTGCCCCACTGAGGACTCAAGGCAGAAAAAATATCAATTGATATGGAACAGGTCAAAGAAATGTTAAAAGACTCTATTGGTAGATTTTTATCTAACGAAAGAATGACCTATGAGGAACTCTATGGGATTTTGTCAGAACTGAAAACTTATTTTACATTACCGATTTTTAATGAGGATTTTTTGAGTTCGTTGGGTATAACCAATACTGACTATTTAAAAATCAAAGGTGCCATTGACCGTGCCCTCGGATATAAAAAAACGATAAATAAAAAAACGATTAAGGATTTATATGATTTGTCAGAAATACTGAACCATGTCTATGAAAACCTTTGAGTACAAGAGTTACAAATTGATGTGAAAGTCTTCCAAGTTTGGCCAAAACATACAAGAAGTTCTAACGGGCAGGTTATTACTCCCGCGATGATGGTGACGGTTACGTTGCCATACCATGCGCCTACGCCCTTTACGCAGGGTATAGGTGAAGTGGCGGAGGCATATATGCGTATATACAAATGCGACATCAAGAAGCTAAGCTGTAGTGCTGGCGATTTTAATTATAAAGGATTAGCATGATAAACATTCAAGATTTCATCCACCCCGACGATGCGTCGGCACTGAACAATCTAAAGAGCATCCCGGCATTGCCGACCTTGCTGGAAAAGGTGATGCAGTACGGCTATGAGCAAATGGACTGGAGCAGGATTATAGCCTCCAACGTAAGAATCAACGAGCGTCAGATGCCTGAGATTTATGGCAGACTCATAGGTGTCTGTCGCAAATTGCAGATGCCCATTCCTGAGTTGTACCTTCAAATGAGTCCTATTCCCAATGCATGGACCTCTGGCAATACACGGACTTACATTGTGGTAACACTTGGACTGATACGCCGCTTCCAAGAAGAAGAGTTGGATGCAGTGTTGGCTCATGAGTGTGGTCATATACTCTGCCATCATGTGCTGTATTCCATGCTGGCCAACGCCATCTTTGACTTGGGAGATTCGTTGATAGACTCGTTCTTAGGTTCCATCGGCAATGCCGCCATGGTTCCTATCAAGCAAGCTCTGCTGGGGTGGAGTAGAGCGTCGGAATTGTCGGCTGACCGTGTGGCATGTGTCGTATCTTCGCCCGAGACCATGATTCGAGTGTTGGCAAAACTAGATGGTATACCTCCTATCATACTGAAGGATATGAATCTCGATGAATGGTCTACCCAAGGAGCGGACTATGAGAAAATGAGACATGGATCTGGAGTGTCGAAGGTGGTCAGATACATATCAAACACGGATTTAACCCACCCATACGGCCCTGTGAGGGCATACGAAGTGAAAAGATGGTCTGGAGGTGCCCATTATTTAAAACTTCAAGCACAGATGCAACGTCTTACTGATGGGAAAATCTGCCCGATGTGTGGTGCTGCTATCAGTGAGGATTGGGCTTTTTGTAGAAGTTGTGGAGGAAAGTTAAAATAAAAACAATACACTATGTCAACATTTTCTACTTCAAAGATTTTGAACGGAGACCCTGCTTTGATACCTGAGATTGCAGACCGTATCGTGAGAGATTTCCAGATGGAAGGATTTACTGCCAAAAGTGACAGTTATGCCGGTGGGGTGTACGACATCTCGCTTGCCAAGGGTAACGTCTTTAAGGCTGTGTTAGGAATGAAGTCAGCCTTGAAGGTAAGCCTGACGCCACAGGGTAATGCCATCCATATCAACGCAGGGGTTGGCATTTTCGGACAACAGGCCATTCCTACCGCCATCACGATGTTTTTCTTCTGGCCAGTGCTGATTCCTCAGATTTGGGGGATGGTGCAGCAGTCCAAACTTGACGACAAGGCCATTGCTATTGCCGAACAGGTTATTCGGGAACATGGCTCAGCATCGTATGGATTTGCATCGCCCACACAAGGACAGTCTTTCTGCCCGGCGTGTGGCAATAAGGTAAATGCCAATGCCAACTTCTGCCCGAATTGCGGTGCCAAGCTTAACTAATTAACCGTATCAAATCAAGCATCCAAATCCTATTCCATGGACAACATCCCAATAGACGATAGGCATATCCGTGTTTTTATCTCCTCCACGTTCCGTGACATGGAGAAGGAACGAGAACAATTAATCAAAAAAGTGTTCCCTATGCTGCGTAAAAAAGCAGCCAAGAGGGGTGTTGTCGTTACCGAATTGGATTTGCGATGGGGTGTTACACAGGAGGAGTCGGAAAATGGAAAGGTGTTAGAAATCTGTCTGAATGAGATAGACAACTCGCGTCCTTTTTTCATAGGTTTGTTAGGAGACCGTTATGGTTGGTGTCCGTCTGAGCTTGAATTAGATAAGAACCACAATATAGAAGAGCTATTTCCTTGGGTTCGTCAGGCAATAGCCGAGGGAAAAAGTGTGACAGAGATGGAGTTCCTTTATGGGGCACTATCACCACAATTGTTTCAAGACAAGCATATCGATGCCTACTTTTGGATAAAGAAGAATGCAGCCAATGATGATGAGAGATTAGAAAAGCTGAAGATTGAGGTACGAGAAAATCTTAACTATCCTTGCGCCGAGTACACGTCGCCCAGTGATTTAGGGAATCAGGTGGCAGCCATCTTCGAGAAAATATTAGATGAGCGTTTCCCACAGCAGCAGCTTTCTGAAGTGGATAGTTTTCGCCTCGAACAAGAACTGTATAAGTCGAGGTTGACAAGAACGTTTCTTCCTATCGAGCAAAATATCAAAGTGCTGGACACGTTCCTGCAAGACGATGAAAAAAATGTCATCGCATTAGTGGGAGAGCAGGGCAGCGGCAAATCTGCGACAATGGCCAATTGGACAGCACATTTGAAGGACAAAACGGATTATCATTGCATAACTTGTTTTATGCAGGCTTCGAACAACGGAGCAGATATAAACTATGTGCTTAGTTATGTGAATGAGGAACTAAGGAAACTATTGGGTTCGGACATTACTGACAATCCAGTGGTAACAAATAACGACGAGGAGGATACCTTTAAACAATTATTTCAAGAGGCACAGAAAAGTATGAATTTGCTTCTGATTTTGGATGGTATCAATGTTTTAGATGAACCCGAAGCCAAGTTCTTGAATTGGTTGCCAGACATCTTCAATGGGGGTAAAATCATCCTTACTACAACAGAGGAGGATGCCACTTACCAATTTGTTGTAAGAAAATGTTATGACATTGCCAACATGTCCATAATGGATGATGGTAAGGCAAAGGAGCAGTATATTGACCTGTTTTTGGGGCAATATGGCAAGTCACTCTCTGTAGAGCAAAAAAATAAACTTGCACTATCGCCAATTACAAGCAACCCAGGCATACTACATACCATATTGGTGGAGTTGAAGAACAATTGTAACTACGAGAATTTAGACAAAGCAACTGACATATTTTCAAAAGCAAAGAACATAGATGACATATATCGTATCATTTTTTACAAAGCAGTGGAAACATTCGGAGATGAGTTTGTTTGCAGAGCATTACTTTCTATTGCAATTTCTCGTAATGGGCTTGACGAAAAGACACTAATGGCCATTACCGAAACAGTTCCTCTTCATTGGTCGCAATTCTTCTGTGCATTCAGTGAACACTTGTTTTTGCACAATGGATTCATATCCTTTATCAATAATGTGTTTAAGGAAGTAGTATTGTCAATGTTTACCGCAGATCAAATACAAATAGTTCGTATGTATATACGTGCACACCTGAATATAGAAGAGAATCTAATACACTATTTTGTTCCTGAATTTGCATATCAATTGTGGAAATCAAACGATTGTAAGGAGTTAAATAAATATATTTCGAACCGAATAACATTATCGAACCTTGTACTATATGACGAATACCATTTGAGAAAATATTGGGCAACATTATCTGAAGTTCACCTTCCCAGATGGAAGTGGAGGTACTATAGGATATTTGATGGTTACGAACTCAATTGGATTGGCAAACTTAACTCAATTGCTTTTTTCATGTTCAGACTTGGAGAATATCGATTAAGTTTGCATTACTCCATACAGGAGATAATTCACGATAAAATCTTCCTACATCAAAAACTTAGTAGAGAGGATAAGAATCTTGCCTACTACTATATGTTTTTTTCTATGCTTTGTATGTCTGATTCACTATTGTTAGCTGGGCATGTCAAGCTGGCATTGATAATTGCTAAACTACTTCGCAAAGTTACAGATAAGCATCCAGACATCAATCAGAGCGCATATTGCAATACCATAGCAAAAGCATTAATTGGTGACTGTCAAAGGCTTCTTGGTAAAAAAAATGATGCGTCAGAACTGTTTGACAAATTATTAAGAGATGACAAGACTGACGAAACAAAAGACGAGTTTGATGAAGAAGCGAGGCTGATAACATTATTGAATGCTATTGACGCATATTTGGAAACCGACTCGGAAAAAGCAGAATGTTGTTTTACGGAAGCGTCAAATATATGCGAGTCTTATATAAAGAAATTTCCTAATTATGGAGAAATATATACTAATCTTTTGCTTAAGGCAATTCAAATATACTCAAAAGATACAGCCAAGGTGAAACTGTTTATGGAAAAGGCATTGGAAGTGGAAGCAATCACAATTCAAGCAGGTGCTTCCATTAACAATGTCACAATGGCTTTCGTATATTCGTCATTGGCTTCTATTTTGGCAGAAGAAGAGCCGATAAAAGCTCAACAATATTGCGACAGAGTGCTCAATGAGTATCTAATAAATGTGGATGACAAGTTCTCCTTATTGATTTCATTATCTTCTTGTGTAATGGTATATTCATTAACTGGCAATTTTGTAAAGGCAAGAGAGGTATATGACAGACTAATAAAACTACCAATGGACTTTAAACCATTAGGAGACAGCATGGCAGTAGAAATGCAAAGTATTATGGAACTATGTCATGGAATCATTGAGTACGAGCATGATGCGGAGCTGGGGATAAAATGCTACCTTGATTCGATAGCAGGTTTTGAGACGATAGATGTTTCGATTGAAAATGTGTATATTTACGCGATGGCTTACGATAAACTTGGTAGAGCACTATTTATTAAAGAGAATAATGACGATGCGCTACAATATCTTGAGAAAGCGGTATCTTTGTATAATCATTATATGTCAGAGGTAAATGATGCTATTACTATTTACAAGATTATGGATGTAAATAATTTAATCGGGGAAATATTACTCTCTTCTGGTGAAATAAAAGAAGCAAAGAAAATCATACAAGTTAATCTTGAGAAAGCAAAGACGCTACAGCCTAAAAACTCAAGTGGTTATACAATAATTGCAAACACATATACTGCAATGGCAGATGTGCTTATTGCAGAGGGTAAGAAGCTCGATGCACAACCTTATCACATCAAGGCAATAGATGCCGCACAAGAAGGAAACCTCGGTGACGAATTTATTGAAAGATTAAAGAATTGCTTATCTCGGGTATCATAATAGATATTCTTCCTGCAAATGAAACTACAACAATCAATAGACAAGAAATTATCCTCCAGTGTCGGCGACCAACTTGCTGTATTCGCAGTGGTATTTGTGGCGACATTGCTCATAACTGCATTTTTATATTGGCTGTTCGGATTAGGGTACAACTTTGTTGATTCGGTAGCGAAAAGTTTTGCTGATTTCTTCAGTAGTGACCAGTATTCCAACTATGCATACTCCAACACGGCGTTGTCAGCTACAAGTCATTGGATTAAGTGGGTAACTTTGTTGTCATGCATAGTGGGTTCGGTGGTTTTTCAGGGTTTGCTCATAGCTACTTTGACCAATGTAATACAAAACAGAGCAGACAAGGTGAGAAACGGCGATGTGCGTTATAAGTTCAAAAACCACACCTTGATACTTGGCTATAATGAGAGCGTGCCAACGCTGGTTTCAAGAATGTGCAAAGAAGGACAGGAAGTTGTGGTGGTGGTTTCGAAGGAAGTGCCTGATTACCGAAACGCTATCAGTGACAAGATAGGAGATAGTAGAAATGTAGTCGTGTTGCGTGGTGATAGAAACAGCGGTGAGGATCTGAACTCACTCCATGTATCTAAAGCAAAGCAGGTTTATATTCTTGGAGAGGAGTCAGAGCCAAACCGTGATTTACAAAATATTGATTGTTATCATACCATTACCAGCACAATCAAATCTGAGGTTGACTGTTACGTCCAAATCCACGAACAGGCTATTCACGACAGGGTGATTCATTCTGGAGAAACGAATATCCAATACTTCCATCCTTTCAATATGGAAGAAATATGGGCGAGGAAGGTTCTTGTTGATACAGATAATGCATATTGCAAAATCGATTATCGCTCAGTTGATGATAACATCTCATCTATGCCTAACAAATACGTGCACTATGTGATAATAGGCTTCTCCGCGATGGGGGAAGCGATGTGCAGAGAGGCAGCATTGCTGATGCATTATCCTAACTATGTTGAACGAGGTGTGAAGTCCAAGATTACCTGTGTTGACCAACGAATGAGGCAAAAGATGCAATCATTTATCGGTCGACACAAGACGCTGTTCGATTGTTCGGGTTATTCATTCTATAGTGTGGATGCAACAGGTAACATGACTGAAAAAACTGTTCTTACGGGCAATGATTCAAAATTACTGGATATTGAATTTGAGTTTGTAGAAACTGACCCACAAAACATGGCGTTTCTGCAACAGTTAGAAGCGTGGAGCAATGACAACAATCAGTTTCTGAGCATAGCTATCTGTGGGGATGATGATACGTACAATAATCAATTAGGATACTCATTGCCACAGTCTGTTTATCTGAAAGAGGTCCCTGTTTTCCTGTACCAGAAAAAGATGTATCTGAACAGAGTGGGGCATCCCATGTACAACAGCGTACAGGCTTTCGGGTATGATGACGTTGACATTTCGACAGACTCGGAAGAAATCAGGTGGGGCAAATATGTCAATTACATATATCACCAGTTATATGGGAACGATGCTGTTGCATCTGGGGCAGAGATGCGTGCTGACGCAGAAGAACTGTGGAACAGCTTGTCAATAGACAAGCGATGGTCGAATATCTATAATGCAAGCTCGCTATGGTATAAATTGCGAGGTATCGGGATAGAGAATATACAGCAATTGGCATCCAAACAGGATGTGGTTCATGATAAGGTAGAAGTTTTGTCCGAAGTAGAACATAACCGATGGAATGTTGAACAATTGATACACGGATATAGGCCGGCAACACAGTCGGAGCATCAAGAGATTGCCAAGAATCCATCAATGAAAAAAGTGTACAAACAGAACTATATACATGATGACATTCGTCCGTATGGTGAACTGGATGAGTACACCAAGGATAAGGATAGGCAACTAATTAAATATTTATTAGAATCAATTAATTACAAATGACAGAAATTAATAGGCTTTTATTTCCAGTAGGACACGGCGGATTTGCCGCAGAAGCAATTGACAACAATTACCTATCAGTTATTGATTGCGGTTCGGATGTTTGTCCAACACGAGTGTCCATGTATATTGATGCCCTCAAGAATCATGGATTCAACAGTGTTAACAGGCTTTTCATCACTCACTTCGATAATGATCATGTAAATTGTATTAAGGAATTAATAAACAAGTTTAAGGCAAAAAATGTAAAAGAAGTTGTGATTCCTTTTATTCCCGACGAGATGAGATATGTATACAACACATACACCAAGGGGGCGTATATGGAGTTATTAGATCTATTTGAAGAAAACGATATTAAGCCAAACAAAGTAGAAGAAGAAACATTTAGACCAAATCCTCAATATAATATATGGGAATGGAATGTCAAATGTCTGTTGACTGAGCAAGATTGGGAAAAACTACGCAATGAGTTTATTTCTAAAAGTCTTGACATAAACAATAAGGATTCTAACTACCTTGACAACAATAGAAAAGTTATAAATTCCTGCTTTGTTTCTGCTTTTGGTAAAGGGGGACCGAATTCAAAAGGTCTAATTGTCCTATCTCAGAAATGCAAAGGTGTTGTTACGAATAAAAGTTTAATAACACAAGGTTGTCCTAAACCACTTCCTGCCACATATACAGGATGTCTCTATACTGGTGATGCAAGGCTCAAGAAAAACACTCGAGCTGAATCATTTGTAAAGAATAATCTACACGAACAGAAGATGCTGTTGACTCAGATTCCTCACCATGGCAGTAATAATAATTCAAACAAAGAATTTGTCAATTTTTTTGATTCTGAATACTACTATTATTGTGACAATACAGATAAAAGGTTACGAAAAAACGAGCAGTTATACAATAAGTTGAGAAATTCTGGTCAATTATTGGATGTGAGGGATTGTTGCATGGATTTGATTTGGAATCAAATTGTGCTAAAGTAACCTGTCGCTGCGGATGTTCCAGTCGTGGTTTGTTGTGTCGGATTTGCAATCATGAGCGGTCGAAAGATTTATAAGGTACCGAGGATACGCTGTCTCGAATCTTATAGCGATGGGCGTATTTCGAGGTATCACCACCGG
>CADAQX010000008.1 GCA_902790215.1 uncultured Bacteroidota bacterium
TGCCCTTTCAGGGCGAGGCAATATACTAACCACTTTCCCCAGGGCGTTGCCCTGGGCTAACAGGGTATTGGCCTTTCAGGCCATTGTATCATCAGCACCGTCCGCGGCTGTTTGCTGCCAAAGCTGATGAGCGGTGAAATAGAGGTATGTGAGACGGCCTGAAAGGCCAACAATCAGTCAGCCCAATGGCAACGCCTTGGGTAAGAAAATAAGAAACAACAAACGCCCCGTAGGGGCAAAAGCATTATAAACATGTCGCAATCGCTCTGTAAAGTATACCTACACATCATCTTCCATTTGAAGACCGATAGTCCCGCCATAAAGGCCGAACACTTGGAACCATTGCATAGCTACATTGGCAAACTTGTCAACACGACTGGCTGTCAGGTATTGCGAGTTGGCGGGACAGAAAACCATGTACATGCGTTGGTCATGTTTTCAAAAACCGAGACTGTTGCACATGTGGTTGAGGAAATGAAACGAAACAGCAGTAGATGGATGAAAACACTCTCGCCCACATACCAGCATTTTGCGTGGCAAGGAGGTTACGCGGCATTCTCGGTCAGTCAGTCGCAGGTTGATACGGTGATTGCATATATCAAGAATCAGGCAGAACATCATAGAAAGCAGAGCTTCAAGGAAGAATATATAAGTTTTTTGAGATTATACAAAGTTGAATATGATGAACGATATGTGTTGTCCGATTAATGGTTTTGCCCTTTCAGGGCGAGGTAATACAATAACTATATTTCCCAGGGCGTTGCCCTGGGCTGACAGTACATTGGCCTTTCAGGCCGTAGTATAATCAGCAACGTCCGCGAGTAGTGATATTGTTGAGTAATGAACAATAAAACGGCAACAATAACGTTAATAAAATCATGAGCGACAAACAACAATATGCTGACTTTGATGTATATTTTCGCCAAGGTGAACCTTCGAAACGGGAGGCGGCGTACGCATGGAGTACCGCAATTGGTCTTCAGGCGGTGGACGGGCTGAAACCTTCACAATATCTGCTTGATGTGGCCAAGCGCAACATTGAAGGTGATATTACCATCGATGAAGTCAGAGAGATGCTTGAATCCTATTACAGCAGTAAAGCAAAACGTACACCTGACATTGATGAAAGTGCTGAATGTGACAAATCTTCTGCCAATATCAAAAAGATACTTTCCACTAATACGTTTGCATTCAATACCAATGGCTTTATTGCCACCCACCGCCGAATCTTTGAGGGAGTATTTAAACATGCGGGAGAGTTAAGGATTATCTAAATTGGGAAGATCTACGTCGTGCCATTGATTTTGACATCCAACAAGAGAAGGATTTCAACTACAGTGGGTTGTCAGAGGAAGAGAAAGTGCGTCACATTGCTCACTTCATCTCAGGGCTTTGGCAAATACATCCTTTCCGCGAAGGCAACACCCGAACAACAGCGGTATTTGCAATACAGTATTTGCGTTCCATGGGTTATGACGTGACCAATAATTTGTTCAAAGATTACTCTTGGTATTTTCGGAATGCCTTGGTTCGTGCCAACTATAAAAATTTTCAGAAACCTGTTGTTAAACGAGCATAACGAGCTAAAGAACCGTTATATGCTTATCAATGCACCCGAAGGTTGGAGTGAGACCGACGATAAACCGACGATAACCGACGATAAACCGACGATAATTTTGGCCTACCTTAAGGAGAAAGGTTCATGCAGGACGGCAGAACTATCGACATTGTTGGGGCTGAAACCCACCCAGACAAAGGCTTATCTATACCAATTGCTTCAAGAAGGGAAGATTGTGGCGCATGGAGCAAACCGAAATAGGACATACACATTAGCATAAACTATCATGTCATACGATTACAGCGAAGACCAATTGATACAGAAAAGTACTGCCGACTTCATGGAGAAGGAGTTGGGGTGGACGAGCATATATGCTTACGACAAAGAGACGCTTGGTCCTGACGGTACCCTCGGTCGCAACAGTTACCACGAGGTGTTGCTGCAACGCCATTTCCGCAAGGTGTTGAAGACGCTGAATCCATGGCTGACGGACAAGCAGTTGCAGGAGGCTGTGGAGCGTATGACGGAATACATGAGCAGCCAGACGCTGATGCAGATTAATGAGCAGAAGTATCAGTACATCAAAGATGGTGTGCCTGTGACTCGCGTAAAACCGAGCGGAGAGACGGAAGAGGTGAAGGCCAAGGTCATCGACTTTGCTTCGCCCGACAAGAACGAGTTCCTCTGTGTGCGAGAGCTGTGGGTGCATGGGGCTTTGTATCGCCGTAGGGCCGACATCGTGGGCTTCGTGAACGGTCTGCCACTGCTCTTTATGGAACTGAAAAACCACGATGTGGAGGTACGGAGTGCTTTTGACGACAACTACCGCGACTACCTCGACACCATTCCTCAGCTGTTCCGGTTCAATGCCTTTATCATGTTCAGCAATGGCTTGGAAGCCCGTGTGGGAACAATAGACTCGAAGTGGGAATTTTTCCATGAGTGGAAACGCCTGAACGAGATGGAGGCTGGCAACATAGAGCTGCCCACCATGTTGAAGGGTATATGCAAAAAGGAGAACTTCCTTGACCTGCTGGAGAACTTCATCCTCTACGACCACAGCGGAGGCTCCACCGTGAAGATACTGGCACGCAACCACCAATTTTTGGGGGTGAACCAGGCGGTGGAGATGTACCGCAACCGCAAATTACATAACGGCAAGCTGGGTGTGTTTTGGCACACGCAAGGTAGCGGCAAGAGCTACTCAATGCTGTTTCTGGCGCAGAAGATACGGCGCAAATTCGAGGGCTCACCCACCATTTTAGTATTGACCGACCGCGATGAACTGAACAAGCAGATAAGCGACACTTTTGAGAACTGCGGATTGTTGGGTAATGTGAAAGCCAAGAAGTTCATTGCCAGCAGTGGCGAGGACTTGAAAACAAAACTGAGGGGCAACCCTTCGTTTATCTTCTCGCTGATACAGAAATTCAACGACCCCCAAGCAGAGCCCATCTATCCCGACCACGACATCATTGTGATGAGCGACGAGGCACACCGCACGCAGAACGGCATTTTCGCCGACAACCTTATGCATCTGCTGCCGACTGCCAACCGCATAGGCTTTACCGGAACGCCCCTGCTGAAGAACGACAATATCACAGCCCGCACTTTCGGCGGATATGTGAGTATATATGATTTCAAGCGGGCAGTAGAGGACAAAGCCACCGTACCGCTCTTTTATGAGAATAGGGGAGAACGGCTGCAAGAACTGAAGAACCCCGAAATCAACGAGGAGATAGCTGCGGCATTGGAACAAGCGGGAGATATGGATGCCTCGCAACTGGCAAAACTGGAGCGCGAGTTTGCCAAAGAGGTACATCTGCTCACTGCCAAAAAGCGTCTGCGCATCGTGGCACAGGATTTCGTGCGCCACTACAGCGACTTATGGACTTCGGGCAAGGCGATGTTTGTATGCTACAACAAGGTGACGTGCGTACAGATGTACAACTACGCACAGGAATACTGGCAGCAAGAGATAAAACACCTGCAAGAGGTCATCGATAAGTGTGATTCACAACAGGAAGTACAGGAAATGCGCCGCAAACTGGCTTGGATGCAGGAAACGGAAATGGCAGTAGTGGTGTCGCAGGAGCAGAACGAGATACAGACTTTCCAGAAATGGGGACTCGACATACTGCCCCATCGTGAGAAGATGGAGAAACGCGAGCTGGACAAAGAGTTTAAAGACCCCGACTCAAAGCTCAGAGTGGTGTTTGTCTGCGCCATGTGGCTGACAGGCTTTGACGTGAAAACGCTTTCGTGCCTTTATATAGACAAGCCCATGAAGGCACACACGCTGATGCAGACTATTGCCCGTGCCAACCGTGTGGCAGAAGGCAAAACCAACGGACTAGTGATTGACTATATCGGTATCGTCAAAGCATTGCGTCAGGCATTGGCAGACTATACTGCTAATCCGGAAGGACAAGGAGGCAATGACCCAACGATAAACAAAGAGGAACTCATCAAACATATCTTAGAAGCCATTGCTGCCGCTAAGTCATTCTTGAAAGAACATGAGATTGCACTGGACAGTTTAATTCAGGCTAAAGATGGTTTTGTTAGACTCGCGTTGTTAAAAGAGGCCGCCAACGCTATGTGCGAGACGTTGGAGATAAGAAAAACCTATTGTACCTTTGCCACTACGTTGATGAATCTATGGAAATATCTCGACCGAGAGGACATCACACATGAAATGAAACAGCAGAAGGATGCCATAGAAGCCATCTACAAAGAATTGCAGAAGAAGCGAAAGCATGCGGATATCACCGACCTGAGTGTGGCTATCAGTGAAATAATAAACGAGCACATCGAAATGGAGGAAGTTGAAATAGCTGACATCGACCCGTACAGGCGTTTTGACATCAGCGGCATCAACTTTGAATTGTTACGCCGTGAGTTTGCCCGATGTCGTGAAAAGAATCTGCTGATGAAAGACATTCAAGAGTTGCTTCAAGAAAGGATAGCCAAGATGCTTGCTGCCAATCCTTCGCGCATTAACTTCTACGAGAAATACCAGCAAATCATTTCGGACTACAACAACGAACAGGACAGAGTGACAATAGAAAAGACATTTGAGGAGTTGATGAAGTTGTCGCATGATTTAGAAGACGAGGAAAAACGATATATACGAGAGGGGTTTGAAAACGACGAACAATTGTCGCTATTCGATGTTCTGATAAAAGATAACCTATCGAAGGATGAGATTAGGAAGTTGAAGAAAGTGGCGAAAGACCTTTTGGAGAAAATAAAGCAACTGCTGGCAGAGATGGATCACCCATTCGACAAGCAGGAGACTAAAGCTACGCTGAATAATGCCATCAGGGACGTACTTTGGAGCGAACTGCCGGACAGTTATTCCGACGAGAGTATTAACCAATACCGCGATGCAGTATTCACATACTTCAACCAACACTATGGCGATGTGGCATAGCTTAATGCATACGCTGTGTAGGCGGTATATGGGTGTGTTCAGTGGGTGTCGGGGTTCGCAGATGAATTAACGCTGATGAGTGCATTCTGTGCCCGAGTTGGGGCTGAACCTAACAGGGGTTGAACAGCTGTCTCGCATGAATGATGGACTTTTTTCTTTGTCTTTGGTGAGAAAACCCTGATCTGTTAATTTTTTTTTGTATCTTTGCAAATCAATTAAAAATGTAATATTATGAAGAAAACAAGTATTATTAAATTGGCTTTGCCACTGTTGCTCACTTCTTTGTTTGGCTCTTGCGTAATCTATCACCCTCACAATGTCGACATCCCGCTGCTGCGCGAAAAGGGTGAGGTGGATGTTGATGCCAATCTCTCCTTGAGTGCTCCGTTGCTCGGAGCTCCGGCGTTCAATGGCACGGTTTCCTTTGCTCCGTTAAACAATGTGGGCGTACAGGCGGCTGTCTGTTTGTCAAACACCAACTCGTTTTACGTGCAGGGCGCTGCCGGCGGTTTCCTCCCGATGGGCGACAATGCAGTGCTTGAAGGATATGCAGGCTATGGCTTCGGCACCTCAGTGCACAAAACAGAGGTAAGCGAAGACAACTCGTACCGCAAAGTGGAGGGTAACTACAATCTGGTTTTCGGTCAGGTGAACACGGGCTGGGTGAACCTGCTCGGTGGCATCTTCGATATTGGCTTTGGCTTTAAGGGCGGCTTGATGATGCCTAACTTTGAGAAAAGCTTGGTGCAGGGAAATGGAGAGGTTGTCAAAGAAACCAAGCTTACCGACTCGCATGTGCTGCTCCAGCCCCAATTCATGGTACGTGTGGGATGGCAACAGGTAAAGTTCTCGTTTAATGTCGGCTATGCCTATCTCTCGAACTGGCATGATACCTATGGGTATTTCAACTACGAGCCGATAAGCGTAGGCCTTGGCGTTCACTTTGATTTTTAGGATACAAAGAGCTGAATGAGCCACTTCTTGCCTATAACGTTGGATGAAGTGAAACGTTTGGGTTGGGAAACTGTGGACGTGGTGCTTGTCACCGGCGACGCCTATATTGACCACCCGGCTTTCGGCACAGCTGTAATCGGGAGGACATTAGAGGCTGCTGGCTACCGTGTGGCCGTCATACCGCAGCCCAACTGGCGCGACGACCTGCGCGATTTCCGCAAGTTTGGCCGTCCGCGTCTCTTCTTCGGTGTCACCAGCGGGGCGATGGACAGTATGGTGAACCACTACACCGCTGCCCGTCGCCTTCGCCACGACGACGCCTACACGCCTGGTGGACAGGCAGGTTTCCGTCCCGACCGCGCCACCTATGTCTACACCCGCATCCTGAAGCAGATATATCCCGATGTGCCCGTCATCATGGCGGGCATAGAGGCCTCCATGCGCCGTCTGGCGCACTACGACTATTGGGACGACCGTCTGTTTCCCAGCATACTGGCCGACACCCCCGCCGACCTGCTCAACTACGGCATGGGCGAGCGCACCACCCTCAAGATAGCCCGCCTGCTGGCCGAAGGCCAGCCCGTGGAGGCGCTCCACAGCCTGCCCCAGGTAGCCTATAAGATCAATCAGAGTATTCAGAGTATTCAGAATATTCAGAAAAATCAGAATCCTCCGAACCCTCCGATTATTGAGCTCCACTCTTTCGAGGAATGCCTTCGCTCCAAGCGCGCAGAGGCCGAGAACTACCGCATCATCGAACTGGAAAGCAATAAGATAGAGTGTGCCACCCTCGTGCAGCGGCACGGCGACAGCTGCATTGTCGTCAACCCGCCTGAGCCCCCCATGACCACCGAGGAAATCGATGCCAGTTTCGACCTGCCCTACCTCCGCCAGCCACACCCCAAGTACAAGAAGCGCGGCCCCATCCCGGCCTTCGACATGATACGCTGGAGCGTGAACACCCACCGCGGCTGCTTCGGCGGGTGCTCGTTCTGCACCATCAGCGCCCATCAGGGCAAACAAATAGCCTCGCGCAGCGAGGCCTCCATACTCAATGAGGTGGACACCCTGACACACGACCCCGACTTCCACGGCGTGCTCACTGACCTCGGCGGTCCCTCGGCCAACATGTGGCGCATGAAGGGGAGGAACCCCGACCTGTGTCGCAAGTGCTCGCGATACAGCTGCTCGATGCCCACCCTGTGCAAGAATCTCGACAGCGACCACCGCCCGATGACCGACCTCCTGCGCAAGGTGTCGGCACACCCCAAGGTCAAGCACCTCTATGTGGGCAGCGGCATCCGCTGCGACCTCTTCACCGACCAGAACGGCGGCTGGAACTACTTCCGCGACGTAGTGGTCAACCACACCAGCGGGCGACTTAAAGTGGCACCCGAACATACAAGCGACAAAGTGCTGTCGCTCATGCGAAAGCCATCGTTTAATCTTTTCCTCGAAACCAAGAGCCGGTTCGATGCCGTGTGCCGACAGGCGGGGCTGCGCTACCAGCTTATCCCGTACTTCATCAGCTCGCACCCCGGCTGCCAGCTGAAGGACATGGCCGACCTTGCCGTGGAGATGAAGCGGCTGGGCTACCGTCTGGAACAGATACAGGACTTCACGCCCACACCCATGACCCTCAGCACCGAGATGTACTACACCGGCATCGACCCCACCACGATGCAGCCCGTCTATGTGGCCACCGCACCCGCCGCGAAGAAAGAGCAGAACCTTATGTTCTTCTACTACAAGCGAGAATGCCAGACGGCCATCCGCCAGGCCTTGCACCGCAACCACCTCGACTCCTACATCCCGCGGCTGCTGGGGAGGTGAAATTCAAGCAAAAACTCAAGCATTAACACATTAACGCATTCAAGCAATCACTCAAACGTCGTCATTTATTCGATCGTTATTCGATCGTTTTCCACTCGTTCTCCGTTTCAGAAAGGGAAAACGATGGGAAACATATCGAAAAACGATAAGATAAAGAACGACGCTACTTCGAGTCCGGAAGGCACGCAGAGGAACGTTGGGGACAAATATGCGACACTTTCGGAACGGTGGAGTAAGTTGGCGAAAGGTGGCGTAATTCTTCACAGAATAATATTTAACTTCCGCGCGAAGCGGCAAGTGTCGCGCCGAAAAAAACGTTGTTCCCATTCGGTCATGCCGATAATAACGTTGCTTCCATCCGGTCGCGACGAAAAATGGACGGAAATGTATGGATTATTGATGGAATAACGATGGTCGGGCAAAGGTGTGAGTAAGTCTGTTTATAATTTATGGGGACTGAAAACCGGTTATGTCAGAAATAATTGGTATCTTTGCATTTTAAACGATTATTATGGACGAAGAGCATATCATTCCCCCGGAAGAGGAGAAGGACATCGAACCGAATGAGTCTCAAGACCCTGAGACGGACGATACTGTGGCGGTTCCTCTGACTGATGACGAGGAGCCGGTGGGCGAAGGCACTACCCTGTCGCTGAACGGCATGTTCCGCGAATATTGGATAGACTATGCCTCGGACGTCATCCTCGACCGTTCGGTGCCAGACATCGACGACGGCTTGAAACCGGTGCAGCGTCGAATCCTCCATGCCATGAAGGAGACCGACGACGGCCGGTTCACCAAGGTGGCCAACATCGTCGGAACGACGATGCTGTATCACCCCCACGGCGACCAGTCGATCAACGATGCATTAGTGAACCTGGGGCAGAAGAACCTGCTGATTGACTGCCAGGGTAACTGGGGCAACATCCTTACCGGCGACGGCGCAGCTGCAGGGCGTTATATTGAGGCGCGCCTCTCGAAGTTCGCCAAGGAGGTGGTGTTCAACCCCAAGACCACACAGTGGAAACCCAGTTACGACGGCCGCAAACAGGAGCCCGTCACCCTGCCCATCAAGTTCCCCCTGCTGCTGGCACAAGGCACCAAGGGCATTGCTGTCACCCTGACCTCTAACATCCTGCCTTATAACTTCTGCGAGCTGATGGAGGCTTCCATCCATGTGCTGAAGGACGAGCCTTTCGAGATATACCCCGACTTCCCCACGGGCGGGTTGATAGACGTGTCGAAATACAACGACGCGGCATTGGGCGGACGGCTGCGCATCCGCGCCAAGATGCACTATGACGAAAAGCGCAAGGCCGTCGTCATCACCGAGATACCCTATACCGTCACCACCGACGTACTGATAGAGAGCATTCTCAAAGCCAACGAGAAGAAGAAAATCAGCATCAAGAAGGTGGACGACAACACGGCTGCCGAGGTGGAGATAGTCTGCTATCTGCCCAACGGTGTCTCGCCCGACCAGACGATTGACGGGTTGTATGCTTTTACCAACTGCCAGATCAGTTTCTCGCCGCAGACGTGCGTCATCGTCGACAACAAGCCTGAGTTCATGACCGCCAGCGACATACTGCGGCACTCCACATTCCATACCAAGGACCTGCTGAAGCAGGAACTGGAGATACTGCTTGCCGAGCTGGAAGACCGCTGGCACTGGGTGTCGTTGGAGAAGATTTTCTTCGAGAAGGGCATATACAAGGTCTTGGAGAAAAAAGACTTTGCCACATGGGAAGATCAGGTTACCGGCATCGAGCGCGGCTTTGACCCCTACAGGAAACTGTTCCGCAAGGAGATTACGCGCGAGCAAGTGTTGAAACTGTGCGAGAAGCCTGTGCGCAAGATTTCGAAGTTCGACATCAAAAAGGCCGAGCAGGAGATTGCCAACATCGAGGTGGATATCGAGGAGACCAAGAACCACTTGGCACACCTGACGGAGTATGCCATCAACTATTTCCAGCATATTCTGGATACCTACGGCAAGGGCCGCGAGCGCAAGACCGAGATAAGGAACTTTGAGGAGATACAGGCCGCCAACGTGGCTGTCGCCAGCGAGAAACTGTATGTGAACATGGCCACGGGCTTTGCCGGAACAGCCATGAAGAAAGACGAAGGCGCCGAATATGCCTTTGACTGCTCCATGATTGACGACATCATCGTGTTCCGCACGGACGGCACGATGATTGTCACCAAGGTGCAGGAGAAGGCGTTTGTGGGTTCGTCGGCCTGTAAGGAACTGCTGTATATCGGTCTGTTCCGCAAGAAGGACGACCGCACGGTGTACAACATGGTTTACCGCGACGGAGCAATGGGTTTTGCCTTTGTCAAGCGTTTCTCGGTAGTCGGCATCACACGCGACACGGAGTATAACCTGACACAGGGCACCAAAGGCACCAAGATACTGTATTTCACTGCCAATCCCAATGGAGAGGCGGAAGTGATTACGGTCCATCATGCCACCAAGGCCAAGCTGAAGAAGGTCAGCTTCGATTTCGACTTTGCCAAGCTTGCCATCAAGGGGCGCAAGGCCATGGGCAATATCCTGACCCGTAATGCAGTGCGAAATATCACCAAGAAAGGGGAGGGGGTCTCCACCCTTGAGGCGCGTGAGATTTGGTACGACCCCACGGTGAGGAGGCTGAATGTGAACGGCGCAGGCCAGTCGCTGGGGCGTTTCTCGGGCAGAGACAAGGTGTTCTCCCTCACCCAGTCGGGCTATATGCGCCTGACAGGGCATGACTTGGGCACCCATTTTGACGAAGACTTGATTGAGGTGCGCAAGTACAACAGCCGCAACATCGTCACGGTGCTGTATCAGGAGGGCGAAACGGGCAGTTACTATCTGAAGCGTTTCCAGGCCGAGGACAGCGACAAGAAACTCTCTTTCCTGGACGAAGGCGACAGCATGGTTTCCTACAGCATGGACACATTCCCCATCCTGCATGTAAGCTATGACGAGGCTTCGGGCAAGAAGATTCTGGAAGAGGATATTGATGTGGAAGAGTTTATTGCCGTGAAGGGCTACAAGGCCAAGGGCAAGCGTGTCACGACCAGCAAGGTGAAGGAGTTCCGCTGGCTGGAGCCCCGTCCCGAACCGGAGCCTGAACCCGAAGAGGAACAGCCCGAACCAGACTTGAACACCGTTGACGAGGAGCGTGAAGGCTTTGCCGAAGGCACACAAACGTCATTGTTTTGAAAATTAATATGATTAGAATGTGTTAATGTGTTAACATGTTAATGAGTTAGTCGATTTACGAATTAACACATTTACGAATTCACACATTCAACCAACAAATCAACAAAAAACACATCAACATGAAGATATTGGTTGTTTTACCCCGGTTCCCTTATCCGCTTGAGAAAGGCGACAAGCTGCGTGCCTTCAATCTGATAAAAGAGTTGTCGCGCCGTAACGAGGTCATACTCTTCTGTGTGTCGCACACCAAAGTGCTGCCGGAGCATATAGAGCATCTGCGCCCCTACTGCTCGGTAATCAAAGTGGTGAGTTCTCCCCGGTTGGTGAACTACAAGAATGTGTTGCGCAACTTTATCTATACCAAGTCGCTGCAGATAGGCTACTGGGATTCGCGCAAGGCGCGCCGAGCCTGCCGCCGCTTGGAGCAGGAAGTGAAACCCGATGTCATCTTCAGCCAGATGGTGCGCACCATGCCGCTTGTCAGCCGCTCGGTACTGCCCAAGGTGATGGACTTTCAGGATGCCTTGTCGATGAATATTGAGCGTCGCATGGAGCAGGCCCGCGGACTGTGGCGGTATATCCTCCACTTCGAGTTCAAGATGCTGCGCTCGTCGGAATACAACTCCTTCAAGATTTTTGACGACCTCACCATTATCTCCGAGGTAGATTCCGAGGCCATCCCCCACAAGAAGAGCGGCGACATACACGTCATTCCCAACGGGGTGGACTTTGACTATTTCAAACCTATCGAGCGGGTGAAGGAGTATGATATTGTCTTTTGCGGCAATATGCGCTATGAGCCCAATATCCGTGCGGCACAGTATCTGGCCAAGCAGGTGATGCCCTTGGTGTGGGAGTCGTTCCCCGAAGCCAAACTCCTGCTGGCCGGTGCCAATCCCAAGTATAATGTGAGCCATTTGGCCAACGACCGCATCACGGTGACAGGCCCTGTGGAGGATATCAGGGAGTGCTATGCTTCCGCCCGTATATTCGCCGCCCCCATGCAGACAGGGTCGGGATTGCAGAACAAGCTGCTCGAAGCCATGGCCATGGGACTTCCTTGCGTCACCACCTCATTGGCCAACGACTCCCTTTGTGCCGAGAAGGACAAGGAGGTGCTGGTGGGCGACACTCCGCTTTCCTTTGCCGAGTGTCTGATAGCCCTGCTGCGCGACAGGAATCGGTGCGATATACTGGCTGCCAATGGCTATGCATTTGTGCATGACAAATACAGCTGGGAGACTGCGGGAGAAAAGATTGAAGAGGTGCTGCGGAATGTGGTGCAGCGCGGCAGCAGCAAGGTGGCACACGAGGTGCTTTCGCGTGGCATGGAAGGGTAAAGACAGAGAGACATTATGAGTTGGAAACCAAATAATCACGGCAAATGGAAGAGTCCCACGGGTGCCTGGGAGGCTGAGGGAATGCCCAAGAAACGCCCTACGCCCCAGGAACGCAACACCTTCAGTACCGAGGTTGTGCCGGAGAAGGCGATACTGGTGAGCGTGTGTGCCAACGGCACTACGATGGAACGCACACAGGAGTGTCTCAACGAGCTTGCCTTTCTGCTCGACACCGCAGGGGGCATACCCGTGAAGCAGGTGATTCAGAAACTGGAGCGTCCTGACACACGAACCTATGTGGGCAGCGGCAAGTTGGAGGAAATCAAAGAGTACAAGAACGCATTGGATGCCGATTTCCTGGTGTTCGACGACGAGCTGTCGCCCGCCCAGCTGCGCAATCTCGAGCGGGAATTCGGGTGCCGCATCTTGGACCGCACCACCTTGATACTGGATATCTTTGCCAAGCGTGCCCGCACCAGCATTGCCAAGACACAGGTGGAGCTGGCGCAGTTGCAGTACATGCTGCCACGACTGACCCGCATGTGGACGCACCTCGAGCGCCAGCGCGGCGGTATCGGTATGCGTGGACCGGGCGAGACACAGATTGAGACAGACCGTCGACTGATTACCGAGAAGATAGCCCTGCTGAAAGAGAAACTGCGCGACATAGACAAGCAGAAGGTGCAGCAACGCAAGAACCGCGAAAGCCTGGTGCGTGTGGCACTGGTGGGATACACCAATGTGGGCAAGTCGACACTGATGAACTTGCTAAGCAAGAGCGATGTCTTTGCTGAAAACAAGCTTTTTGCCACCCTCGACACAACCGTGCGCAAGGTGGTGCTTGGCAATCTGCCTTTTTTGTTGACCGACACGGTGGGCTTTATTCGCAAGCTGCCTCATGGGTTGGTGGAGTCGTTCAAGTCGACGTTGGATGAGGTGTGCGAGGCTGACTTGCTGATGCACGTGGTGGATATTTCCCATCCCGACTACGAGGAGCAGATTAACGCCGTGAACCGCACACTGGAGGAAATCGGAGCCAACAATAAGCCTACTATCCTTGTGTTCAACAAGATTGATGCCTATACCTATGTTGAGAAAGAAGAGGACGACCTGACGCCCATGACCAAGGCCAACTGGACGCTGGAGATGCTGCAAGACAGCTGGATGGCTCGGCAGTCGGAAAAGAACGACACCCTGCACACTCTCTTCATCAGTGCCGCCAACCGCGAGAATATCGACGCCCTGCGTGATGTGATGTACGAGGAAGTGAAGAAAATCCACGCGGTGAGGTACCCTTACAACAACTTCTTGTACTGAAAAAGATTATTAATTCAAAAATAGTATCAATATGAAGAGGTTAAGTAAATTAATGATGGCCTGTTTTATGGCTGCCGTTATGATGATGACAGTGGGGTGTCAGAAAGAAGATATTGCTCCTATTATCCCTGATTCTCCTATTGTCCCTGATGGAGTGTTGCCTGGCCTGTTCTCGGTGAGTGCAACGCGACAAGTTCGTTTCTCGCAGGGCAACCTGCAGTACCAAGCAAGCACCAATACTTGGCGGTTTGCCGAGCACCAGTATGACTATGTAGGGAGTGATAACCGTAGTATCAGCTCTACCTATAGTGGTTGGATAGACCTCTTTGGTTGGGGCACGGGCAGCAATCCAACCCTATCCTCATCATATCCAGAGGACTATGGCACCTTCGTTGACTGGGGTAGCAACGCCATCATCAACGGCGGAAATACCACCAACCTATGGCGTACACTCACTAGTGCCGAATGGGAGTACCTGCTAAATACCCGCCCCGGTGCCTCATCCAAACTTGGTTCTGGCAACATTAACGGTGTGGGCGGGCTGATTATACTTCCCGACAGTTGGACACTGCCTTCGGAGTGTTCGTTCGCTTCAGGATTCGCCATTATTAATCCTTACCACTATCCTGACTGGAAACACAACAGCTACACTCTCGCACAGTGGGCGCAGATGGAGGCAGCTGGTGCAGTCTTCCTGCCTGCGGCGGGCCGGCGCAAAGGCACGGATTTCGACAATGTGGGCTTCCACGGCTACTATTGGTCGTCCACGCCCTACAGTAAGAACGACGCGTACCACATGTACTTCAGCAGCTACAATCTCATCGCGTCGATCAACTGCAGTCGCAGCTACGGGTACCCTATACGCCCCGTTCAGGATAATTAATTTATTAAAACGTTAAACCTTGTTGCGGGCAGCGGAGACCATACAATAACTTCTTGTACTGAAAAGATTATTAATTCAAAAATGGTATTAATATGAAGAGATTAAGTAAATCCATGGTGGTCTGTTTTATGGCTGCCGTAATGGTGATGTCAGTAGGTTGTGATAAGGAAAAATGACGAATAAGGAACGGATATGAATTGAATATCAATGGGCGTTACATGGCCAACAATGGGGTGTGACAGGCAGCCGTGTGTTAAAAAAATATAAATATTGGGGTGCCGGGGTATCCAAAACGGGCTTTCCGACTCTATATAGAAAAGCAGTGTTTTTTGCTGCGCTGTCCAGTGGCAGAGGTGGGTGACAGAGGAGTGTGGGACGGAAATGATGAAGAGTGGGGGAGTTGCGGGCGGCAGTGGGAAAGACTGTATTTAATAAAAATATCAAGATTTAAAAATAGTATAAATATGAAGAGATTAAGTAAATCCATGGTGGTCTGTTTTATGGCAGCCGTTATGATGATGACAGTGGGGTGTCAGAAAAAAGATATTGCTCCTATTATCCCTGAGGGATGCTTGCCAGGCCTGTTTTCGGTGAGTGAAACGCAGCAAGTGTATTTCTCGCGGGGCAATCTACAGTACCAAGCAAGCACCAATACCTGGCGTTTTGCTGAACACCAGTATGACTATGTAGGTACACAAACAGCCGACGGTAATGGATATTACGGAGGTAATGTCAGCGGAAGTGATAACCGCAATATCAGCTCCACCTATAGTGGTTGGATAGACCTCTTTGGTTGGGGCACGGGCAGCAATCCAACACTATCCTCCCAAAACAATGAGGACTATGGCACCTTCGTGGACTGGGGCTGCAACCCCATCAGCAACGGAGGAAATACTGCCAACCGATGGCGCACTCTCACCCAAGCCGAATGGGAGTACCTGCTTAACGAACGTCCCAATGCCTCATCCAAATTTGCTATCGGCAACATTAACGGTGTGGGCGGGCTGATTTTACTTCCCGACAGTTGGACACTGCCTTCGGAGTGTTCGTTCACTTCAGGATACGCCACTTATGATGGATACATCGATATTGACTGGACACATAACAGCTACACTCTCGCACAGTGGGCGCAGATGGAGGCAGCTGGTGCAGTATTCCTGCCTGCGGCGGGCGACCGCTACGGCACGAATGTCTACGATGTGGGCCTCGGCGTCTACTATTGGTCGTCCACGCCCGTCAATAAGCTCAGCGCGTACATCATGAACTTAGTCAGCAGCGGTCTCAGCGCGACGAACTGCAACAGTCGCACTGTCGGGTACTCTGTACGCCTCGTTCAGTATTAAGAGTGAGCCAGTGGCTCATTTGATAGTGAAGCTGAAGAATGTGATGTGCGAAGAGATGAAGAAAATCCACGCGGTGAGGTATCCTTACAATAACTTCCTGTACTGAAAAAGATTATTAATTCAAAAATGGTATTAATATGAAGAGATTAAGTAAATCCATGGTGGTCTGTTTTATGGCAGCCGTTATGATAATGACAGTGGGGTGTCAGAAAGAAGATATTGCTCCTATTATCCCTGATTCTCCTATTATTCCTGATACTCCTATTATTCCTGATGGAGCGTTGCCAGGCCTGTTTTCGGTGAGTGCAACGCAACAGGTATATTTCTCGCAGGGCAACCTGCAGTACCAGGCAAGCACCAATACTTGGCGATTTGCTGAACACCAGTATGACTATGTAGGTAAACAAACAGGATATTACAGAGGTAATGTCAGCGGAAGTGATAACCGCTATATCAGCTCCACCTATAGTGGTTGGATAGACCTCTTTGGTTGGGGCACGGGCAGCAATCCAACCCTATCCTCCACCAGCTTTGAGGACTATGGTGCCTTCGTGGACTGGGGCTGCAACCCTATCAGCAACGGAGGAAATACCAACAACCTATGGCGCACTTTGACAAAATCTGAGTGGTACTATCTTTTCAACAGTCGCACCGACGCCTCATCTAAATGTGGTACTGGCAACATTAACGGTGTGGGCGGGCTGATTATACTTCCCGACAGTTGGAAACTGCCTTCGGAGTGTTCGTTCACTTCAGGATTCTGCTCTCCCAGTGGAGACAGCTATCCTGACTGGTCACACAACAGCTACACTCTCGCACAGTGGGCGCAGATGGAGGCAGCTGGTGCAGTATTCCTGCCTGCGGCGGGCTACCGCTACGGCACGAATGTCTACCACGTGGGCCGCTACGGCTTCTATTGGTCGTCCACGCCCCTCAATGATGGCGACGCGTACAGCATGAGCTTCGTCAGCTACGGTCTCATCGCGATGGACAGCAACTATCGCGGCTTCGGGCTCTCTGTACGCCCCGTTCTGGATAATTAATTTATTAAAACGTTAAACCTTGTTGCGGGCAGTCTCCGCTGCCCGCAACAAATAAAAAAAGAGCACTTGTAGTATAACAATTTCTAAAATTATGAAGAAAAGAAATGCGATTATGTTGGTCTCCATTCTGTTCTTCTTTACGATCATTGTAACAAGTTGTCAAAAGGAGGTTGAGCAGATAGAGGGAGCATTGCCCGGTTTGTTCTCAGTAAGTGACAATCAAAAGGTACGCTTCTCGCAGGGCAATCTGCAGTATCAAGTCAGCACTAATACTTGGCGTTTTGCTGAAAAACAGTATTTGTATGGCGACTTGTTTGGTTGGGGAACGGGAAACAATCCCAGCCTGTCATCAACAAACGACCTTGATTATGCCACCTTTACCGATTGGGGCAATAACCCCATCGTCAATGGAGGCAATGCTCCCAACATGTGGCGAACATTAACTCAGGCAGAGTGGGTTTATCTCCTCAATCGCCCAGGCAAATCTGGTATGGGTATTGTAGGTGGATATACTGGATGGATTATCTTACCCGACAATTGGCTACAGCCATCCGGGTGTCCTGATTTCGTGCCGGGAAATCAAGAGTACAATGAATATTCCCTTTCAGAGTGGATGGTGATGGAGTTGGCGGGTGCGGTATTCCTCCCTGAAGCGAAATACAATGCTGAACCTCATACCGCTATGAGAGGGCCCTATGGAGAATACTGGGCGTCCACCCCCGACGGTGAGTACAAAGCCTATCGTCTATATCTATATGGCTACAATGTGCCGGTTACGTGGGCCAGTTGTGTTCGCCACAATAAATGTTCTGTACGACTTGTTCACTAATGCGACATGGTTTGATTCAGTTTCCGAGTACAGTGGGAGTTGGCACCGCTATTGCTGCATGGCGAAGTAGGTGAGGATGGTTTTGGACTCATTGTATGCATACCCCACATGCATACATAGGCACGTTCTTCATCCAACCTTGATCAACGTATGGTCTCATTGAGAACCGCAGACCTTTTAGGTTGTCGTGTTCCTGAATAAAAGTCCGGAGTGATTTACTCTTCACATTCTCTTCAGCCTTGACTTCTGTAGGAATTATACGATTAGCTGTTTGTAGTAAGAAATCGATTTCGAGTTGTGAATTATCTTTGCTGAAATAATATACATTGGCACTCTCGGCAGCAATAATTTGTTCCAGAACGTAATTTTCCGAGAATGCACCTTTGAACTCGGAGAACGCGGCGTCACCTATAAGAATGTCTTGTGGCGTTGTCCCTGTCATGGCAGCAAGAAGGCCTACGTCAATCAGATAAATCTTGAAAGCAGAACTGTCGGCATAGAACTTGAGTGGTATTTGTGGCGTTTTACAGCGCTCAACACGATACACCAACCCAGCATCGATAAGCCATTGCAGAGCTAGTTCGAATTCGTTTGCACGAGCACCTTTTTTCATCATTCCGAAGATGAACTTCTTGTTTTCTTTTGCCAATTTTGAAGTCTCGGAATAACGAGTTGGCAAATGGATTGTTGTGGCAGTTGACATACACCATGTTGTCAAACTCTTGCTTGCCCATTTGATTAAGAATATAAGTTTTGCCGACCTGTCTTGCTCCGAGTAGCACAAGAGGTTTGCGGTATGGGCTGTTTTACCACTCTATTAGTTGGTTGTATATCAGTCTTTTCATTTTAAAATAAGGGCTTGAAATAATTTACAAATATACATTTTTTTGAGTGAATATTTGAAAATATTACATTTTATGACTGAATAAATGCATGGGAGCGCACTTTTATGAGCGAATAATTGTAGAATAATACATTTTTATGAGGGAATGGTGCGCTCAATCCTGCTGCGTGGCGAAGTAGGCGGTGTGGTTGGTTTAAAATCATCTCTCTGATGGGGGAAGCACGAATCGTTCAATATTGTCGGGTGTGATGACATTGAACTCCGCATCAGGATAGGCAGCGGTGAAGTTCTTGGGGACTGTCACTTGTTTCTTGTGGTTGTATTTAAATTCGTATGCGTGTAACTTTCCATCGGACTCCTCAAGGTAGTCGATTTCCTTTTGCTCCTGTGTGCGCCAGAAATATGTGTTGCACCAATGTCCATAGTACTCGTTGTACTTCATACGTTCTGCTACAATAAAGTTCTCCCACAAGGCTCCTGTGTCCATGCGGTTTTCTACTTGGGAAAAACCTGAAATCAGAGCATTGCGCACACCATTGTCATAGAAGTATATCTTCTTGCTATGTTTTAACTCGCTGCGCATGTTGCGGCTGTACGATGGCAGGCGAAAGATAATATATGCTTTTTCCAGCACATTGATGTATGTCTCTACAGTTTTTGCATCAATGCCTACAGTGCCAGCCAGTTCGGAATAGGATATTTGAGAGCCGACTTGATAGGCCAGTGCTTTTAGCAGAAGCACCAGTTTGTCGGACTTCTTTACATTGTCGAGGGCGAAGAGGTCTCGATATAGGTAGCTGTCCGTTAATTGTCGAAGCACCTCAATCTCATTGCCAGCAGATGTGACAACTTCAGGGTAATAACCGTAGACCATTCGATGAGGGATAAGAGTGAGTTCGTTCAGTAAGCCGTGATGTTTAGCCATCTCAGCAAAAGAGAGAGGGAACATGCGATATTCCCATTTGCGGCCTGTTAATGGTTCGTTCAAACGGTTGGCAAGTTCGAATGAAGAGCTGCCTGTGGCTACCAGTTGAACGTCCTTGATTTGGTCAGTAACTAGTTTCATACGCAGACCAATGTCTTTGATGCGCTGTGCTTCGTCAATAATCAAAAGCCGCTTGCCACCGAGTATTTGTTGTAGTCGGGCGGCTGACATATTCTCCATCAATGTTTGTGTGGCTATATCGTCGCCATTAAGCCAGATGGTGTCGTCATTTTTTGGAAATAGTTGTTCCAATAATGAGGTTTTGCCTGTTTGGCGGCTTCCCATCAGTATTATTGCTTTACCCGTAAAAAGGTGTTTCTCAATGGTTTCTTTTAGTATGCGATCTATCATGGTGGTAAGATTATGTTATGCAAAGATACAACTTTTTTTTGAATTCAAGGAATGGATTCCTAAAATTCTGCCAAATTTCGGGAATGTATTCCTTGAATTTTGTAATTTTTCGGGAATTGGCACTTCTTATTGCTGCGTGGCGAAGTAGGCGAGGATGGCTTTGGCTTTGGCGGGGCCTACTACTTTGGCTAGGTCGGTTTCGGTTTGGAGGCGCACCTCTTTGACGCTGCCGAATTTCAGGAGCAGGTCGCGGGCGGTCTTGTCGCCGATGCCGGGTATGTCGGTGAGCTGGGTTCGGAAGGTGCCTTTAGAGCGTTTGTCCTTGTGGAAGGTGATGGCAAAGCGGTGTACCTCATTTTGAATGTTTTCCAGCATGTGGAAGAGAGGGTCGGTTGGCTTGAGTCCTACCACTTGTGGCGGGAAGCCGTAGAGGAGTTCGGAGGTGTGGTGGCGGTCGTCTTTGGCAAGGCCTGCGATGGGGATTTCGAGGTGCAGCTGGTCTTGGATTACCTGTCGTGCCACTTCCATCTGTCCGGCACCGCCATCGACAATCAGCAGTTGGGGTAGGGGCTGTCCCTCTTCGGAGAGGCGTTTGTAACGTCTAAAGATGACCTCTGCCATGGAGGCATAGTCGTCGGGGCCTTCGACTGTCTTGATGTTGTATTTCCGGTATTCTTTGCGGTTGGGTTTGCCATTGGTGAAGCGCACCATGGCGGCCACGGGATAGGCCCCCTGGATGTTGGAGTTGTCGAAGCACTCGATATTGACGGGAAGCATGGGCAGGTTCAGTGCTTTCTGTATGCGCTCCAGCAGGTGCTGGTGTCTGCGCTGAGGCTCGCCCTCGTCGGGATTGACCAAGGCGCGCTGGTGGCGGCACTGCAGCTGGTAGGCCTTGACATTGCGCATGGAGAGCTCAAGCAGTGAGAGCCGGTCGCCACGGGAGGGAATGGTCTGTTTCATGTATTCCTCGGGCAGATCGGGTACGGGGATGGGAAGCACCACTTCGCGGGCGGTGCTCTCGGTGCGCTCGTGCAGGGTGGGGATGACGGTAGAGAGAATCTCCTCGTCGGTCTCGTCCAGCTGTTTCTTCACCTCGTGTGAGAAACTGTAGATGATGCTGCCGTTTTTGATGCGCATCATGTTGACGTAAGCGTATTTGTCGTCGGACACAATGCCAAAGACATCCACGTCTTTCACCGAGGTGTTGACGACGGTTGAACGACTTTGGTATTCCTCAAGGCGGCGGATGCGGCGTTTCATCATCTCCGCCTCTTCAAAACGCAGTTGGTCGGCCAGGGAGAGCATTTGGCGTTTCATCTCTTCCACGATGTCGGAGAAGTCGCCCTTGAGTATGTTGCGGATGTTGTTGATGTCGTCCATATACTCCTCGTGGCTCTGCAGGCCGGCGCAGGGGGCTTTGCAGAGGCCTATCTGGTGCTTGATGCAGGGTCGTTTCTGCATCTTGTTGCATTTGCGGTAGGAAAAGAGCTGGTCGATGATTTCCTGCAGTTCGCGCAGGATGCGTTGGTTTGGGTAGGGGCCGAAGTACTGCCCCTTGATATGGCGGTTGCGGGTGAAGAGCAGGCGGGGGTACTCCTCGTCGGTGATGCAGAGGTAGGGGTAGGATTTGTCGTCCTTGAGCATGCTGTTGTAGCGCGGCTGGTAGCGTTTGATGAGGTTGTTTTCCAGCAGCAGGGCATCGACCTCTGTGGCCACCACAGTGACACGAATGTCGTAGATGTGGCGAACCAGCATGCGTATCTTGGCACTTTTGTCTTCGTAGTGTGAGAAATAGGAGCTGACGCGGCGCTGCAGGTTGCGTGCTTTGCCCACGTAGATGACGTTGCCCTCTTCGTCGAGATGCTGATAGACACCAGGGTTTTCCGGGATGGTCTTCAGCCGGAGGGCTATGCGGTCGATGTTTTTATTGATTGAGGAGTCAATCATTTGAATTCGTTAATTTAATGTTGATATGTTGATACGTTGATATGATACGAGCCGTATAAATTTATCAACTTATCAACGGATAACATTAACACATTAACACATTCCCGCATTAACACATTCCTCCATTCCCGCATTCACACATTCCAATCGTAGCTCTTAATTCTTCTCTCTTACATCTACATCACTCAGGGTATTCCAGCTTGACCTTTACGATGGAGAATTTGAGGCTCTTGATGCCTTGGATTTCGTAGCGGTGGGTGCGCTGGCTTAGGTTGAGGGAGTGTGTACCCGTTGTGTTGAAGAAATAGAACTGCCGAACAGTCTGTGTGACGGTAAGCAGGCCGTTGTCGTCGAAAGAGCCCAGCCAGTTTCCTTCGTGGTTGCGGAACAGGATGGTGCTGAAGAGTGTGCGCTTTTCGTGGTCGGGGCTTTCCATCTCCATCATGATGGGGAGAGATGTCTCGCGATAACGGGCGGTGTCGATGGTGAGGGTGACGCTGAAGTTATAGCAGTCGTCGGTGTATGTCGCCTGGATGTCGAAGTGCTCGGGGGTAAAACGCATCCATGTGTCGTTGGTGAAGGTGCGGGTTTCGTCAAGCAGTGTCTTGTTGCCACAGGAGCACAGCAGCACGGATGCAACAAGGGCTATGAGGGTTAAATGGCGGGTGTATTTCATGAGGGTATATTGATTACTTTGTCAGTTGCTGTAGTATTTGTATTGCGTTGGTTGCGGCGCCTTTGCGCAGATTGTCGGACACTACCCAGAGGTTGAGGGAACGGGGCTGCGAGGGGTCGCGGCGCACACGTCCCACAAAGACCTCGTCACGGTTGTGTGCCATGACAGGGGTGGGGTAGAGGTTGGCTGTGGGGTCGTCGCAAAGTATTACACCGGGCGTGTCGGCAAGTAATTGCAGCGCCTCGTCGATGTCGTAGTCGTCGTGGAATTCCACATTCACCGACTCGCTGTGTCCGCCCACCACGGGCACGCGCGCCACGGTGGCACTGACCATGATGTCTGGGTCGCCCAATATCTTGCGGGTCTCGTTCACCAGTTTTTCCTCCTCTGTGGTATAGCCGTCGGGCAGGAAATCACCCCCGTGGGGGAAGAGGTTGCGGAAAATCTGGTTGGGGTAGGCAGGCTGATACTGGTCGCCGAGTTCCTGCTCCATGCTTTGGCGCAGCTGAGAGCTGGGCACTTGATGACGGAAGAAATAATCCTCCTCGGCCTCCAACTGGCGCACAGCCTTGATGCCGGTGCCGGTGATGCTTTGGTAGGTGGACACTACCAAGCGGCGAATACGGTAACGCCAATGCAAGCGCGACAAGGCCAATACCAGTTGTATTGTCGAGCAGTTGGGGTTGGCGATGATGCGGGTGGAGGGTGTGACGGTTTCGATGTTGATTTCGGGCACCACCAGCGGCACGTCGTCGTGCATGCGCCAGCAGGAGGAGTTGTCGATGACGGTGCATCCCACGGCGGCAAACTGGGGGGCATACTGGCGGGAGGTGGAGGCTCCGGCCGAGAATACTGCATATTGCGGATGCTGTGCGATGGCGTCTTCCACACTCAACACCGTCAACTTGCGGCCGGCAAAATCAATTTTCTTTCCCACCGACTTGGGTGAGGCGGCGGCCAATATCTCGCATTCGGCAAATCCGCGTTCCTGCAGCACCTGCAGCATCACGCCGCCGACAAGCCCTGTGGCTCCAACAACAGCTATTTTCATTGTGTTCTGTTTATCAGTGTAATTATCTGAGCAAGGTTATTGTTCCCGTTATTTCCTGAGTCATGGTTGGCTCAAGCGAGTTGCGGAAACGGATGACATAGGTATAGGCACCCTGAGCGCAGGGGCGGCCTTTCAAGTCGTTGCCGTCCCAATAGCCTCCAGGGCAGGTGAAATGGCTCACCTGTTCGCCATGGCGGTTGTAAATCCATACGTACACGTCTGTCACATTCCCTTGGATAGTGGGTGCAAAACGATTGTTTTCGCCTTTGCCGGGAGTGAAGACATTGGGTATAAACTCCGACACACGGTGCAGCGGGATAACGACGCGGGCTGTGTCGTCGCAGCCGTAATTGTTGTGGACAGCCAGCCGCACATCCATCGAGTCGATGCCGTTGAGGGGGAAGATAATGCTGGTCTCGGCATCGGTGCTGGTGCGTCCGTTGGGGAGAAGCCAGCAGCGTGAATCGTGACCGTAGCTCTGGTCGTAGAGCTCGATGGTGAGCTCGTCGATAGTGGCCACTTCGGGGTTGTGTCCGATAATGGGTTTCATGGGAATGAAGGTGAAGTCGAGGGTGACAATGCTGTCGCAGCCCCATTCATTCTTCAGCGTAACGGTGTCCTGGTCGCGGGTGTCGTCGTTGTCGTGGCTGTAGGTCTTGCCGTTAATCCAGGTGTGCGGTTTGCAGTCGAGGACGTAGTCGGTGTTGTAGCTAAGGTCGGAGACAATCAGGTGTAGGTGGCGGGTGCTGTCGCACTCGGTCTGCGAGTAGTAGTGTTTGCTGGTGTCGCAGGCACTGCGGAACGTCATGCCGCACCAACTGTAGCTGTCCCCTTTGCAGATGCCGACGGTGTCGTAGAAATTGTAGTTGGGGAAAGTTTGGATAAGGATGCTGTCGTGGTTGTTGCAACCGTTGAGGAACGAGGTGGAACACACAATCCATGTGGAATCGATATGGTTCTGTGTCAGCTGTCCCTCTTGGCTGTTCAACTGCACTATGGTGTTGCTGACATTCAATGCGCTGGCAGGCATGACAGTCTTTTGCCCATTGAATTCTTTCACGGCGCTCCAGGCGCAAGAATCCAGTTGCTGGTCGTCGGTGGGGTATTGCAGGGCGATGGTGGTGCGCTCGCCTTCGCAGAGAATGGTGTCTTCGCACACCAGAGTCATGTTGCGCAGGGTGTCCATTCCCACGGTGATGGTGTCGTGCATACTTACACCGTCGAGACCGTACCAGTAGCCATTGGCGCCTCTATAGACACACTTGACCATGTATCGTGTCGTTTTATGGGGCGTCACTCTCACCATCGTATGTTCAGTGTTGAGATAAGTACCGTTGGTGTCGCCCGGCGTGCTGGTGAATTCTACGGAGTCAACAATGTTGCCGTTGGCATCCTCGAACAGCCTCCACCAGCTGATGTTCTTGTTGGTCTCGCCCTGCGGGGTGAAACGCCATGCCTCGTACGAGGTGGTGTCTGTCCAGCCGCTTGGTTGGTTGCCACGGTTTGGGGGGACAAAGGCTCCGGGAGAGTTGGCCTGTATGTAATAGGTGGGGTCGCCGATGAAGTTGATATCGCGGTAGTGCGACACTTGGTTCTGCCCTGAGGCATTCTGTATGCCAATCATGCCTTTGCCGCTGTTGGTGCTGGAACAGCAGCTGCGTTTCTTGATATGCACTTCGATGATATTTGTGCCCTCATAGCAGACAATCTGGTAGGTGCACCGGTTGTTCAAGTTGCTGCTGTAGGGAAAGAGAGGCACTTCATTAACGCTTGCGCACAGGTGACGGCATGGATATTCGCCGCCCACGTAGCGGAACATGCCCTGGGTGGCAGACAGTCCTCCGCCCGGATCGATGTCTTCATAAACCCCATAGATGGCATTCTTGGAAGTGTTGTTCGAGGTGCTGAAGTCGGCACGGGGTATAGGCACGTTAAAGGTATAGTCGCAATAGGAACCGGCCTGTGTGGAGTTGAACGAAACCAATCCGTTGGAACCTACATTGGCCTGTGTGTAAGGGTAGCCGAAAAACACGAATGTGAACGGGAACTGAATCATGGTGGCCTCCCACTGGTCGTCGCTTGTAATATTGAGACGTGAACCGGCATGGAATGTCGGGTCTACCGGGTTATATGGGATGGAATCCACCGTGTATGTGCCGTTGAAATGCTGGGTGGTGATAAACGGGGTGGCGTTCAGCACCAATGTGCCATTCGTGCAGTCCACAAGCGTGTCCCAGCCGTGTTCGTGGCAGTGGGCAGAAATCGTGTGATCGTATTTCTGGTCGATGGTAATCTGGGGACACTGTGCAAAGACACCTGTGGCGGCAAAACACATTATCAGGAATGTCAAATTGCTTCTCATAATCGCAAATTAAATGATGTTCGGACTTCTTTTGTAATGAGTGATGTTCTCTTGCAAGTTGATTTATTCTTGAAACAATCGGGGAAATCGTTTATGAAAGGGTTTAGTCCGGGCCACCGGAGGCGACCCGGACAATAGTGTGGTTATTTAATGCGCATTCTGTAGAAAGAACGGTAGGCGAACACAATAGCCACGGCCAGGAACACCAGCCCGAACCAGGGTGCTATGTGGCGGAAACCGGCGCTGATGGCTATCTCCATGGCCAGCACGCCAAAGAGGGTGGTGAACTTGATGATGGGGTTCAGGGCAACCGACGAAGTGTCTTTGAACGGGTCGCCCACAGTGTCGCCCACCACGCTGGCATCGTGCAGGGGTGTGCCCTTGGCTTTCATGTCCACCTCCACAACCTTCTTGCTGTTGTCCCAGGCGCCGCCGGCGTTGGCCATATACACAGCCTGGAACAGGCCGAAGACGGCAATGCTGATGAGGTAGCTGATAAAGAGGCATACGGCATTCTGGCCGCCGATGCTGTCGGGCGACGAGAAGCAGGCAAAGGCCAGGGCAAAGCAGAAAATGGCGATGAAGATATTGATCATGCCGCGCTGGGCGTAGTTGGTGCAAATCTTCACCACTTCCTGGCTCTTCTCGGTGTCGGCCTTCTTGGGGGCGTTGGCATCGAGTTTGATGTTGTTCTCGATATATTCCACCGCGCGGTTGGCACCCGTGGTGACGGCCTGCATCGAGGCTCCGGTGAACCAGTAGATGACGCAGCCGCCCAGGATGAAGCCGATGATGCAGTAGGGGTTCAGCAGGTTGAGAATGGAAGAGGGCTCAATGCCGAGGGTTTTCTGGATGAGCAGGATGAGCGAGAAAATCATCGTGGTGGCGCCCACCACGGCCGTGCCGATCAGCACAGGCTTGGCGGTTGCCTTGAAGGTGTTGCCTGCGCCGTCGTTGGCCTCGAGGTAGTACTTGGCCTTCTCAAAGTCGGGAGTGAAGCCGAATTCCTCTTTAATCTCGCGGGTGGCCTTCTCCGTGTCGTCCTCGATAAGCGAAAGCTCGTACACGCTCTGTGCGTTGTCGGTCACAGGGCCGTAGCTGTCAACCGCGATAGTTACGGGACCCATGCCCAGCATGCCGAAGGCCACAAGGCCGAAGGCGAAGATGGAGTAATAGTCGCCGAAGACGGGGGCAAGGTCGAAAGCCGAGGAAGTCATATAGGCGATAATCATCAGCACCACGAATACCAGTCCCGTCCAGAAGGCACCCATATTGCCGGCCACGATGCCGGAGAGGATGTTGAGCGAGGCGCCGCCTTTCTCCGAGGCGCGCACCACCTCCTTGACATGCTTGGAAGTGGGGGAGGTGAAAAATTTCGTAAACTCCGGGATGAGGGCTGCGCCGAGGGTGCCGCAGCTGATGATGACGGCCAAAGCCAGCCAGTAGCTGTGGCCAAGAGAAGCGAGGATAAAGTAGCTGGCAAGGAACGTGCCGGCAATGCTCAGCAGCGAGGTAATCCACACCAGGCTGGTAAGAGGTTTCTCAAAGTCGAGGTCGTCGGCCTTGCCGTACTTCGCCTTGGCAATGGCGCCGTTGATATAGTAAGCCAGCACCGAAGCCACGATGCCGAGGATACGCATGGCGAAAATCCACACAAGGAGGCGCACCTGATACTCAGGCGGCACGGCAAGGAGGATAAAGCTCACAAGGGCCACACCGGTCACACCGTAGGTCTCGAAGCCGTCGGCCGTGGGGCCGATGCTGTCGCCGGCGTTGTCGCCCGTGCAGTCGGCAATCACACCGGGATTGCGCGGGTCGTCCTCGCCAATCTTAAAGACCACCTTCATCAGGTCGCTGCCGATGTCGGCAATCTTGGTAAAGATGCCGCCGGCAATTCTCAGGGCGCTGGCGCCAAGGCTCTCGCCGATGGCAAAGCCGATAAAGCAGCTGCCGGCCAAGTTCTCAGGCATAAAGAGCAGGATGACCAGCATCAGCACCAGCTCGATGCAAATCAGCACAATGCCGATGCTCATACCTGCACGCAGGGGGATATTGAGCAAATCGAGCGGCTTGCGTCTCAGCGAGGCAAAAGCCATGCGGGCGTTGGCGTGGGTGTTCATGCGCACCCCGAACCAAGCCACCCCGTAGGAGCCGAGGATGCCGATAACAGTCCAGGAAAGCACCAGAATCACCGAGCCTGCCGGCATATGCGAGAGCACACCGAAATAAAGGGCAATGGCTGCGCCGATGAAAAGGAAAAGCAGCACAAGGAACTTGCCTTGCTGTTTGAGGTAAGTGGAACAAGTCTTGAAGATCACGTCGCCAATTTCCAGCATCGAGCGGTGGGCTTTCAGCTTGCGCACTCTGCTGTACTGCCAAAAGCCGAACAGCAAACCCAACACCACAATCAAGAAACCCCAATAAAGGATTTGGGTGTCGGGATGGGAGGCAAACCCTTGGGGCATTTCTAAATCAGCCTCGCTGGCAAATGTGAAAAAGGGCAGGGCAATGGAAGCCAATGAAGTCGCTAATCTTTTCATAAACAATGCTATTTGTTAATTATATAGGATTTAAACAAAATACAAATATACTAAAATTCCCGCAGATACAAAAAAAAATCGTACTTTTGCATTCCGTTTTGAAACAATACAGAAAAGTTATAGTACTATGATAGAGAATAATCTTCAACAGGCTGTGGCCAATGCTCTCAAAAGTTTGTACGGCATCGAGGCCGCTCCCGGCACCGTGGTGCTTCAGGCCACCAAAAAAGAGTTTGAGGGGGACTATACCGTTGTGGTGTTCCCCTATGTGAAACAGACGCGCAAGTCGCCCGAACAGGTAGGCAACGAGCTGGGAGCCGAAGTGAGCAAGGCAGTAGCTGAAGTGTCTGGCTACAACGTCATCAAAGGCTTCCTCAACTTCTCTGTGTCCGACAGCTATTGGGCTGAATTTGTGGACAGCAAGGCTGGCGATGCCTCCTATGGGTTAAGCAAAGCCCTGCCCGACGCCAAGCCTGTGGTGGTGGAGTACTCCTCGCCCAACACCAACAAGCCCCTGCATCTGGGACACATCCGCAACAACCTCCTGGGCTGGTCAGTCAGCCAGTTGCTCGAGGCCAACGGCGCCAACGTGAAGAAAGTGAACCTCGTCAACGACCGCGGCATCCACATCTGCAAGTCCATGCTCGCATGGCTCCGCTACGGCAACGGCGAGACCCCCGAAAGCAGCGGCATGAAAGGCGACCACCTGGTGGGCAAATACTATGTCGAGTTCGACAAACACTACAAAGAAGAGATAAACCAGCTCGTGGCAAAGGGCATGGACGAGGAAGAGGCCAAGAAACAGGCACCCCTCATGCTCGAGGCTCAGCAGATGCTCAAACGCTGGGAGGAAGGCGACAAGGAAATCCGCGCCCTGTGGGAAAAGATGAACAACTGGGTGTATGCCGGCTTCGACGAGACCTACCGCAAGATGGGTGTGGCCTTCGACAAGATATACTATGAGTCCAACACCTACCTGCTGGGCAAGGAACTGGTGCAGAAAGGACTCGACATGGGTGTGCTGTTCCGCAAGGAGGACGGCTCCGTGTGGTGCGACCTCACCGCCGACGGCCTCGACCAGAAACTGCTGCTCCGCCGCGACGGCACCTCCGTCTATATGACCCAGGACCTCGGTACCGCCCTGCTGCGCCACAATGAGTTTGATGCCGACAAGCTCATCTATGTGGTGGGCAACGAGCAGGACTACCACTTCAAGGTACTCAAACTTGTGCTGGGCAAACTGGGCTTCGATTGGGCCGACAAAGTCTATCACCTGTCCTACGGCATGGTCGAACTCCCCAACGGCAAGATGAAATCGCGTGAGGGCACTGTGGTCGATGCCGACGACCTCATAGCCGAAATGGAAGTGACCGCCGAAGAGATGTGCCGTGACCACGGCAAGAACGACGACATGAGCCCCGAGCAGCTCAAGGCTCTGTACCACACACTGGCACTCGGCGCATTGAAATACTTTATCCTCAAGGTCGACCCCACCAAGAACATGCTGTTCAATCCCGCCGAAAGCATCGACTTCAACGGCAACACAGGCCCCTTCATCCAATACACCTATGCCCGCATACGCAGCATCGTGCGCAAAGCCGCTGAGCAGGAGGGGACCGACCTCTCGCTCAACGTGAAACCGTTAGAACTCAACGCCAAGGAGCGTGCTGTGGTAAAAGCCCTTCACGACCTGCCCGGCACCGTGGCCTCGGCTGCCGACAGCTACAGCCCCGCCATGATAGCCAACTATGCCTACGACCTGGCCAAGAACTTCAACAGCTTCTATCAGGACACTCCCATCCTGCGCGAGACCGATGCCAACATCCGCCTCTTCCGAGTCAAACTCTGCGCACTCGTCGCCGTGGCACTGAAAAACACCATGAACATCCTCGGCATCGACGTGCCTGAAAGAATGTAATGAATTGAAAAATGAAAGTTGAGAATTGAAAGTTGCTGCCGCACCTGGATAATTTTCACTTTTCACTTTTCAATTTAATTAGCTTTCAACTCTCTTAACGAATTCTTTGCTATGTACTATACAGATACAATCACCATACCCAACTACATCTGCGACCAGTACGACCACATCTCCCTGTGGGGATTGGCACGCCTTTTCCAAGAATCAGCCGGACACCATGCCGAGACCGCCGGAATGGGCTTCCGCCAGCTCATCGACCGGGGCAAGGCCTGGGTGCTCTGCCGCATGTATTATGTGATAGACCGCATGCCCAAGGAAAGCGAGACCGTCACCGTGCGCACGTGGTCAAGAGGCACCGACGGCCTCTTTGCCTTCCGCGACTTCCAGCTCATCGACTCCCAAGGCGTGGCCGCCACCTGCAGCAGCTATTGGGTCATCATCGACTTCGACACCCGCCGAGCCGTGCGCATACGCGACTACTGGGCTGCCATCTCCACCCATCCCGACTGCGCCACCGACCGTGAACAGCTCGACCGGCTGCGTATCCCCAAGAATGCCGAAGAGAACCTTGTGGCACAGTTCCCCGTCAAACCCTCCATGCTCGACCACACATTCCATGTCAACAATGCGGAATACATCAAGTGGATAATGGACAACCTGCCCGCCGGTGCCCCGCACAACGCCCCCTACCGGTTCTCCATCGAGTTCCTCAACGAAACCCAGCCCGACGAGTCGGTATCTGTATATCGGTGCAACGCTCTCTCCCAAGATGATAGGAATACCTACTTCAAGGTGTGCAACAACCACTCAACCGCCGTCGTGGCATCACTGTGTGAAATTGAAAATTGAAAAGTGAAAAAATGTCGACAGGAGGTGCGCCAGCCAATTCTCAATTCTCAATTCTCAATTCTCAACTTTCAACTTTCAACTTTCAACTCTCAATGAAACGCCTAATAATATTCACCCTGCTCCTGACGCTTGCCGCAGCACCGGCCAACGCCCAATGGCTCAAAGGAATCTTTAAGAAAAAGGCACCCGCCGACACCGTTGCCGGCATGCAGCGGCTCACCGAGGTGATGAACCTGCTGCAAAAGCAGTACGTCTCCGACCCCAACACCGACAAACTCAGCGAAGACGCCATCCGCTACATGCTGAAAACACTCGACCCCCATAGCATCTACGTCCCTGCCAAAGAGGTAAAACGCACCAACGAAGCCCTGCAGGGCAATTTCGAGGGAGTGGGAATCACCTTCTCGGTTATAGACGACACCATCCGTGTGCAGGAAGTCTTTGCCGGTGGCCCCGCCGAAAAAGTAGGCATGATGCCTGGCGACAAGTTCCTGCGTATGGACGGAGTCAACGCCACAGGCGACAGTGCTGTCAACTCCTTTGTTTTTCGGCACCTGAGAGGCAAGAAAGGTACCGTTGTCGTCACCGACATGCTGCGAGGCAAAGACTCCATCACCTTCCACATCGTCCGCGACCGGATACCCATTCATTCCATTGAGGTCTATTTCATGGAGGATGACTCCATTGGCTACATCAGCCTCATGCGCTTTGCCCGCAACTCTGTCAGCGAGTTCCGCAAGGCACTGGACCAACTGCGCAAGCAAGGCATGCAGTCGCTCATCCTCGACCTCCGGGGCAACAGCGGCGGCTATCTCGACATCGCCTGCGGCCTCTCCAACGAGTTCCTCTCGCCAGGCCGGATGATAGTCTATCAGGAAGGTCGCAACCGTCCGCGACAGGACTTCCGTGCCGCCCGTGTCGGCCACTTCCGCAAGGGCGACCTCGTTGTGCTCATCGACGAAGGCAGCGCCTCGGCGTCCGAGATTGTCAGCGGCGCCGTCCAGGATTGGGACAGAGGGCTCATCATAGGCCGCCGCAGCTATGGCAAAGGCTTGGTGCAGACCATGTACAACCTCTCCGACGGAGCGCAGGTGCGCATCACCACCGCCCGCTACTACACCCCCTCCGGGCGCTGCATCCAGCGGCCTTACGACAACGGCACCGACGAGTACAACCGCGAGCTCCAGAACCGCTACAAGCACGGTGAACTCTTCTCCGCCGACTCCATCCATTTCCCCGACTCCCTAAAGTACACCACCTTCGGCGGGCGCACAGTCTATGGCGGGGGCGGCATCATGCCCGACATCTTCGTCCCCATCGACACCACACCGTCCACCCCCTTCTATCGCGAATGCCGCCGCAAAGGCATCCTCAACCAGTTCCCCCAGTATTGGGCCGACCAGCACCGCACCGACACCCTCGTGGCCGACTTCGACTGCTATATGGCAAACTACGACAGCCTCACCGTCGATTCCGACTTCGTGGCCTATGCCGCCACCAAGGGCGTCGTGCTTGACAGCATACTCGACTCCCTCTACGCCGACGACACCCTTGGGCGCAACGCATACTCCTTCGCCACACACGAACATTTCCTGCACCTGCAGATAAAAGCCCTCCTCTCCGACAACCTGTTCGGACGCGGCCACTACTACCGCATCATGAAAGAGGAAGACCCCGTCTACCGTGTGGCCGTCGAAACCCTCCGCAAGAATAGCGGCAAGAACTAAGAGCCAGGAACTTCGGTATACAATCCTGGTTCTTACCTCTTGCTTCGCTTTCTGCCGCTCCGCGCGGAATTTACTTTTTATTCTGTGAAGGATTACTCCAACTTTCCTCAGCGTTCCGATATTGTCTCTTATTTGTCCCCAACGTTCCTCTGTGTGCTTTCGGGGCTCGATGTAGCGTCGTTCTTTATCATATCGTTTTCCGATATGTTTCCCTCATTTTTCCCTTTGTGAAACGGAAACAAAAGGGAAAACGATCGAATAACGATCGAATAAATGAGGACGCATCATCGTTGTCTGATTGTGTTAAAATTGAAAATTGAAAGTTGAGAAGATTGCTTAAAAGTTGAGAGTTGAGAATTATCCGGGTGCGGCATCAACTTTCAATTTTCAACTTTCAATTTTCAATTCGTCAAGCATTCAAGCAATAATTTTAATTTTCAACTTTCAACTTTTTTCTGTTTCGGATATTTGTGGATAATCAAAAAAAATACAAAAATGTAAAAAAAATACAAAATGTAAAAAAAATATGTATATTTGCAGCGTGGTATAAATAGAAAATATATATTAAAATGTTATTATTTGTTTTGTTTTCAGTAGTTTGTAAATAATAGCCATCCGGTGACGCATAACAGGTTGCATTTGGAGTGCGGCAACGGGCGGAATGACAGTATTGTTGAAGACTAAAAAAAATAGATATGAAAAAGATTGTATTACTTGTGACGGCATTGACAGCGGGTTGGCTGTATGCACAGGTGCCGCACACGGCTCCGCTCGACACTATCAGGGACGGTGAACGGGAGATAACATATTTTTATTACAATAATTGGGAGCGTATTTGTAAAGAGGGATATAAATACGAAGGTTATTCCAATTATACATCAACAAGGGCACTTCGGTTTCATACAGATTCGTTACTGCGGGTATGTGGCATAGCTATATGTGCGACACCTTCGAATGACGATTTTTACATGCAATTGTTAAATTGTTATACAGGCAGTATCCTGCGGTTGCAGATTTTCGAGGCCGGCAACGGTTCGCCTGTCCTGTTGGCGGAGGCGACGGGCGACGTCAATACGGCAAGCCGCTGGATAGAAGTGTATGGCTATGAATCTGATCCAGGCATTTCAAATAATACCCCTCCAGGTCCGAAACACTATAGAGTCTATCCAGTTACTGAGGTGTACTTCGACTCAACGGTAACGGTGAATGACTCTTTCTATGTTGGCTGGAGTGTCAACCCTCCATCGGATCATCACCAATATGATGGTGCATTTATGAATATATTGAGTTGGACTGGGATATCCACCAATAATGATTGTATGCGTGTTCATGATCCAGCCTCTTATCAATTCCCTGAAGTCGTGTTTAATACAGTTACTGAGACATGGTCTTATTTTGTCACATGTTTGCCATACTTACCGTTCATTTTTCCAATAATCGACTCGACAGGATGGTATTTGTATTGCGACACGATGGTGTGCCCCCGGATAAAGGACTTGAACGTGTCGACGAATTACGGGATGGCAGTATGCTCGTGGCTGGGCGACACGCTGGATGGTCATGGGGAGTGGCAGTTGTCGTATGGACCTGTGGGCACAGAACCCGGGGGTGGGCGAGTGATTACGACATACTCACAGAGCCATGTGCTGAGCGGTTTGGACGACACCATGGCATATGTGGCATATGTGCGAGGCAAATGTACCCGATGCGACAAGTGGGGGGAATGGAGTTACGGAGTGGAGTTCCGTTTGCGAGAACCCGAAGGGGTGCAGAGTCCTGAGGAAATGGGGGAAGGTGTGCGGGTGCAGCCCAACCCCACGAGCGGCAAGGCAGAGGTGACGGTATCCATTGGCATGCACCGGGTGACGGTGTTTGACGCGCAGGGTACGCAGGTGCTGACACAAAGGGTGTCAGGGACAGTGGCCGAGCTGGATCTTGGCGGCAATCCGTCGGGAGTATATCTGGTGGCGGTCTATACGCCAAAGGGCATAGTGTGCAAGAAACTGGTGGTGGAATAGAACGAGGTGAAAGCAAGTTAGAGTTGGGAAGATTGCTTTAAAGTTGAAAGTTGAGAGTTGAGAGTTGAGAGTTGAAAGTTGAGAGTTGAAAGTTGAGAATTATCCGGGTGCGGCAGCAACTTTCAATTTTCAACTTTCAATTTTCAATTCGTCAAGCATTCCACAAATCACAACAAAAATTCATCAACAATCGAAAAAAAAATGTATATTTGCAGAATATAACATTTTGCGGAAAGTTTTGCAAGATGTTATATCACAGCGGAAAAACTCTAATAGTAGAGACTCCGTGCATATATAAAAAGAGGAATGTTTGAATGTGTGAACGTGGGAATGTGGGAGTAAGAAAAAACTAACACATTAACACATTAGCACATTAACACATTAAAAAAACTATGGATTATAACTTCAACGAAATCGAGTCGAAGTGGCAGAGGTATTGGCGCGACAACCATACCTACCGCTGCTCCAATGTGTCCGACAAACCGCATTTCTATGTCCTCGACATGTTCCCGTACCCTTCGGGTGCCGGTCTGCATGTGGGGCACCCGCTGGGGTACATTGCCAGCGACATCTTCGCCCGCTACAAGCGGCTGCGGGGTTTCAACGTGCTTCACCCCATGGGCTATGATGCCTACGGCCTCCCTGCCGAGCAGTATGCCATTCAGACCGGCCAGCATCCTGCCATCACCACTGAGCAGAACATTGCCCGCTATCGCGAGCAGCTGGACAAGATTGGCTTCAGCTTCGACTGGGAGCGCGAAGTGCGCACCTGCGACCCCAAGTATTACAAATGGACTCAGTGGACTTTCATACAGCTCTTTTCCCATTACTACGACACCGAGCTGGACAAGGCCATGCCTATCAGTCATCTCGTCGAGAAACTGGAGAGGGGGGAAGAGACCACCGGCGACAAACCGTGGAGCGAGATGACTGAAGAAGAGCGTCAGGATTACCTGATGGGCTTCCGTCTTGCCTATCTGGCTGACATCCCCGTCAACTGGTGCCCCGGTCTGGGCACCGTCCTTGCCAACGACGAAGTGGTCAACGGAGTGAGCGTGCGTGGCGGTTATCCCGTGGAGCGCAAGCTGATGCGCCAGTGGAGCCTCCGCATCACGGCCTACGCCCAGCGTTTGGTCGATGGACTGGAGCAGGTGGACTGGACCGACAGCCTCAAGGAGATTCAGCGCAACTGGATAGGCCGCAGCGAAGGTGCCGCAGTGTGGTTTCCGCTCGACATCAAGGCCAATGCCGATGTGTTGCCCGGTGCCCAGGCCTACATCACGCAGGGCATGCCGCAGCCTGTACCCAGCTTTGAGATTTTCACCACCCGTCCCGACACGATCTATGGCGTGACGTTCATGGTGCTCTGCCCGGAGCATGAGATGATTGAGCATATCACTACCCCCGAACAGCGCGCCGAGGTGCAGGAATATGTCAATTGGGCCAAGAACCGCTCCGAGCGCGAGCGCCAGGCCGAGGTGAAGAAGGTGAGCGGTGTCTTCACGGGCGCCTTTGCCGTCAATCCCCTCACGGAGGAGCGCATCCCGATATGGGTGAGCGACTATGTGCTGGCAGGCTACGGCACAGGTGCCATCATGGCTGTGCCCGCCCACGACAGCCGCGACTTTGCCTTCGCACGCCATTTCCACCTGCCTATCCGCCAGGTGGTGGCACTCGACCCGCACAACCTCACCGACCCCGAGACCTGGGAGGAGAGCATGGACGCCAAGACGGGCTACAGTGTCAACAGCGGTTTCATCAGCGGCATGAAGGTGAAGGATGCCATGAAGGCCGTTATCGACAAGATTGAGGAGATGGGCATCGGCCACCGCACGGTGAACTACCGTCTGCGCGACGCCATCTTCAGCCGCCAGCGCTATTGGGGCGAACCCTTCCCCGTATATTATAAGAACAACCGTCCCTTCGTCATCCCCGAGGAGTGTCTGCCGCTCTGTCTGCCCGAAATCAAGGACTTCAAACCCACCTCCACCGGAGAACCCCCGTTAGGTCACGCCACCTGTTGGGCTTGGGACGAACAGAACCGCCAAGTGGTGGATAACAGCAGAATCGACAATGTGACGGTGTTCCCGCTCGAACTCAGCACCATGCCGGGCTTTGCCGGCTCCAGCGGCTACTACCTCCGCTATATGGACCCCCGCAATGACGAGGCCTATTTCAGCCGCGAGGCTGCCGAATATTGGCAGAACGTTGACCTCTACGTGGGCGGTGCCGAGCATGCCACCGGCCACCTCATCTACGCCCGTTTTTGGAACAAGTTCCTCTTCGACATCGGTCTCAGCGTCAAGCAGGAGCCCTTCCAAAAACTGGTCAACCAGGGCATGATTCAGGGTCGCTCCAATTTCGTGTTCCGCAGCAAGACCGACAATAACCTCTTCATCTCAAAGAATATCCCTGGACGCGAGGAAAACACCGACCCTGTCCATGTTGATATCAGCATTGTTGACGACGACGTGCTGAATATTGAGAAATTCCGTGCCTGGATGCCGGAGTATGCCAACGCCCGTTTCGAGCTGGAGGATGGCAAGTACATCTGCGGCTGGGAAATCGAGAAGATGTCGAAGTCGAAATACAACGTCCACAATCCCGACGACCTCGTGGCACGCTACGGCGCCGACACCCTGCGCCTCTACGAGATGTTCCTCGGCCCCGTGGAACAGTCCAAGCCTTGGGACACCAAAGGCATCGAAGGGGTCTTCCGTTTCCTAAAAAAATACTGGAAACTCTTTGAAAACCGTACCGACACCCCTGCCGGCAAGGCCGAACTCAAGATATTGCACCAGACCATCAAGAAGATAACCGACGACATTGAGCGTTTCTCCTTCAACACGGCTGTCAGTACCTTCATGATTTGCGTCAACGACCTGACTGACCTAAAGACTGTCTCGACCGACACCCTCGAGAAACTCTCCGTCCTCTTGGCTCCCTTTGCCCCCCATATCGCCGAGGAGGTTTATCATCAGCTGGGACACGACACCAGCGTGTGCACGGCCCAGTGGCCGGTCTGCGACGAGCAGATGCTGGTGGAGGACAGCTTCACCTATCCCGTCTCTTTCAACGGCAAGATGCGTTTCACCCTCGACCTGCCCGTCGGCATCAGCCAGCAGGATGCCATCGCAGCCGTCAAGGCTGACGGCCGCTCGCAGAAATGGCTGGAGGACAAAGAACCCAAACGCATCGTCTTTGTGCCGAACAAGATTATCAATATCGTTGTATAACCCTATAGAATCTTCTATATACTATGTTAAGCCGTCATTTTCTCCGCTCCAAGGTGTTGCAGACCGTCTATGCAGTCCATGCCGACCCGGTCGAACTGTCTGTTGCCGAAAAGAATTACAAGCACAACATATATCGCCTCAACGACCTGGGCACAAAGCAGGTCTCTGCCCTTGTCCACTTCGCCGAGGTGGCAGGTGTCATGATCGACGAAGCCCAGCACAAGTACCTGCCCACCGAAGCCGAGCGCAACCCCAACCGCCGTCTGCCCAATAACGTCTTCCTGAACAAGCTGGCCGAGAACTACGACTTCCGCCATCACTGCAAGGAGTCCAATGCCACCTGGGGCGGCGTGGAGTACGACGAGATGTTCCGCCAGGCATACGTGGCCTTTACCAAACTGCCCGACTATGCCGAATATCTGGCCTCCAAGGAATCCTTTGCCGAAGACCACCAGTTTGCGCTCAAGCTCTTCAAGTTCCTTATGAACCACGAACCCCTGCGCGACAACCTCTTCTCGCAGAGTCTGCTCTGGGAGGACGACTTCGACCAGATTGCCCAGTACAACTTCATGATGCTGAAGGCGCTGAACGAGAACCTCGACGAGTCCACCTTCATCCCCGTCATGCACGACGACCGCGTGGAGAAAGACGTGGAGGCCTTCGAGTTCTCGCGCCTGTTGCTCCTCAACACGCTGCGCCACACCGAAGAGGTGGAGGCCATGATACGCGGCCACCTCAAGGGCTGGGAGTATGAGCGCGTGGCCAGCATGGACGTGCTGCTCCTCAACATGGCAGTGGCCGAACTCACCGAGTTCCCCTCCATCCCCGAGCGCGTCACCGTCGATGAGTATATCGAGCTCTCCAAGGAGTTCAGCACCGAGCGCAGCAAACTCTTCATCAACGGCATCCTCGACAAGTTCATCATCGAGCTCCGCTCTGCCGGACGCATCAACAAAAGCGGTCGCGGACTCTACGACCCATCGTTCAACCCTCAAGAAGAAGACTGATATGCGATTAATTAAATACCTGCCCCTGCTGGCCGTGCTGATGCTTGCCGCCTGTGGCGGCGGCACCGATACAGGCTCCGACTTCGATGTGGACCTCATCAACAACCCTAACACAGCCGACGGCTACGACCAGTCGGCACGCATGCCCGCCATCGCGTTCGACAAAGAAATGCACGACTTCGGGCGCATCACCCAGGGCGAGAGCATCTCCTACAGCTTCCACTTCCGCAACACCGGCAATGCCGACCTCGTCATCAGCGGCTGCTCGGCCACCTGTGGCTGCACCGTCGCCGACTATCCCCGTGGCCGCATCGCCCCCGGCAAGGAAGGCTATGTCACCGTGTCCTTCAACTCTCAGGGCAAAGTGGGGATGCAGTATCAGGAAGTGACCGTCAACACCAATGCCCAGCCAGGCCGCAACATCCTCAAGATAACGGCCCAGGTGGGGTACTAACTGTTAGTTGTCAATGAATTAATACGTGTAAAGAGAGAATGTTTTGAGGGCGTGAATCCCCACACTATTCCCCTCAACCCCAAAAACTTTAAAATCCTAAAACCCCGAACAGTTTATTTTTTAATCATTAATTTTTAATATCCCAAACATGAACACACTTTTCCTTCTCCTTCAAGCCCAGGGCGGCAATGGCGGCGGCAGCATGCTGATATGGCTCATCCTCATCTTCGTGGTGATGTGGCTCCTCATGATTCGTCCACAACAGAAACAGGCCAAGAAAGAACGCGAGTTCCGCGACTCACTGAAAAAAGGCGACCGTGTCAGCTTCAGCGGCGGCATCTACGGCAAAGTCCACGAGATAGCCGACCACACCATCGACGTTGAAATCTCCAACGGCGTTGTCGTCACCGTCGAGAAATCCATGGTGCAGCCCGTCCCCGAGCAACCCGCACAGAAAAAATAAAGGAATGTGTTAACGTGTTAATGTGTGAATGAGTAAATCGACCTGCGATTGAACAAATTGACACATTAACGCATTAACGCATTAACACATTAACGCATTTACACATTAACGCATGTTCCGTCGTCGGTCGTTCTGGATTATCCTTGCCCTCACAGCCATAGTGTGGCTGATGGCCGTTATGTCCGAGCATAACGACTACCCCGTCAATGTGCGGGTGAAATGGGCAGGCATCGATACGGCGCGCTATGTGGTCACCTTTGCCGACACCCTTCTGCCGGTGACCATCAACTCCAACTGCTTCCTGGCCATGTCGCGCTACAATGCTGTGCGCCGCAAACCCTATGTCCTCACCATTTCGGGCGACACAGTGGTGAAGGTGAACAGCGCGCTCCTCGACGACCTGGTCAAGCAGCTCGACTTCGACGGCACCCATGGCATCACCTCCACGGCCGAGAGCCTGCGCATCACCCTCACCGAGCGGGGCAGAAAAGGCTTCGTGCCGCAGCTGCGGCATGTCAACTTCTACTTCGTCAACCAGCGGGGACTGGCCGGAACACCCGTCGTGGAACCCGACACCGTGTGGCTCTACGGCGACCCCGCCTCGCTCGACAATATCAAGGAAATCTCAACCCTCGACTATGCTATCGAGGGCATCCGCGACAGCGGCTGGTATGTACTGCCGCTCGACCCGGTATGGCGGCAGTACCCCGACGTGCGCTCCTCGCACGACAGCGTGCGGGTCTTCCTCCCTGTCGACCGCTATGTGGAGAAGACCTTCAACGTCAATGTAATCCCCCATTGCGACGACAGCCGCTACACCCTCCGCCTCATCCCCGCACGGGTGAGTGTCACCCTCTGGGTGCCGGTCAAAGACTACGATTTCCTCTCGGCCGACCAGATAGAGGCCGTGGCCAACTACGACCCCGCGCTGCCCTCTCAGGAGCTGCCCGTCCTCGTCACCCGCTTCCCCAACAACGCCCGAGTCAAGCAGGTGTCGCCCGCCTCGCTGCAATACGTCATTCTGCATAACTAAAAAACAAACGGCAGAAAATGAAGAATAAGGAATGCAGTACATTGAATGAGGAGAATCATGCCGATACAGTCGATAATTCTCAAAATAAACTGTCAGCCGGACACCGGCCTCATTTTTCAACCTCGTTGCTTGTAGCCCTCACCGGCGGTATAGGATGTGGCAAGACTACCGTCCTCAACGAGTTCGCCAGGTTGGGCATCCCTTGTTTTGTGGCCGACGAGGTGGCGGGAGCCTATTATTCCGACCCTGCGTTCCTGTCGCAGATACGCGACCTTTTGGGCAACCGGGTCTTCCGTCCCGACGGCACCGTCGACAAAAAGGCCATCGCCTCCATCGTCTTCGCCGACCCCGCCATGCTGCAGCGCCTCAACGCCCTGGTCCACCCGCGCGTGTGGGACGACTTCGTCCACTTTGCATCGCAGCATACAGATGCACCCTACATCCTGTTCGAGAGCGCGATAGTCTATGAATATGGCTTCGACCGCCTGGTGGACAAAGTTATTTGCGTCTATCTCGAGAAAGAGGAACGGCTGCGCCGTCTGGAGCTGCGCGACCACGCCACCCGCTCCCAGCTCGAGGCCCGCATGGCCAACCAGCTCAGCGCCGAAGAGAAGATGATGCGCGCCGACTACGTTGTCCTCAACTACGAAGGCAACCCCCGCACTCGCCAAGTGCAGCACATCCACAACCTTCTTCTTGCCGGGCACCGCCAACCCGAGGCATAGATAATCCCAGACCCCCAATCACCCATCGCAGCGTCGTAGTAGCGTCGTCATTTATTCGATCGTTATTCGATCGTTTTCCCTTCTTTTTCCCTTTCCAGAAGGGAAAACGATGGGAAAAGGATATGTCACAAAGTGCATAAAGAACGGCAACACAACGCCTTAATTATTGCTTGAATGCTTGATTGAGTAAACAGTGAAAAGTGAAAAATGGAAAATGGCTTGCGCACCATTTGTCAAAATATTTCAATTTTCAATTTTCAATTTTCAATTTCATACAATTAAGCAATCGGTCAATCAAGGAATCTTCCGTCCCTTATTGGTATTTTTACGAAAGACGAGGCGAGGTTAAGGTAAAATAACGAACCGGACAAAAACAAAACGAGTACTTTTGCATAGTTTTTCCGTGAAATCGCTGGCAAAGGTGTGAAGAAAGCCTCCAGAGGATGCCCCCGACACCGAAGCGGAGACATCTACAGCGAGACTGACTAATGGTGGGTTCTATTAATTGCTTGCAATTATAGTCTTAAATTCTTATTAGATTCAAAGTGTGAAATTTACAAATTCTCTAATCCTCAAATTCTTGATAAATAGAAGCCCCCATAAGTAATTATTCCTTAACATGAGTTGCTTATTTGGAACTGATTTCAAACAACTTGATAATTGTAAAGAGGGTGTCCTTAACTTTTGGGACACTCTCTTTTTACTTTTTTCAGGTCTGTTTATGACATTTCAGCATTTCTCCCGACCTCTTGTCCACATCCCTGTATCGCCGTAGTCCGCTACGACTTAACTTCGTTGACGTTGCTGTGGCTCGGTAAAGTAAGCAAGCTTCCTCTGCTCTCGCTTTACGCAACGTTCGCCAGCGATGCTGCCAATCTGCTCGAAACAAATACTAATCTGTCATAAACCCTAATGACCGATTTGGGTTAATGTCCCCTTATTTTATTCGGGTTAAACACAAACTGCCAGAATATAACGAATTGATTTCTCGAATATATGTAAGCAGGTATGTGTTTTTGATGTGAATATCGGTAACTATCCGAAAGTTGAGGATTGTGATACACTCTTTCTTTGTATCTTTGCAGCTGCAAGGAGGATGATTATTGTTTTGTAATTGACTGAATGAGTCCTCGTTGTCTTCCGCTGTTGGGCGGCGAGGTCTTTGACAGGTTGTGTTTATTTTTCGAAGGTTTTAGGGTTGAAAGGTTGTAGGGTATGAGGGATTATGGGGTGTGAAGGTTTTAGGGTTAGAGGGTTTGAAGGTTGTAAGGTTTTTAGGGTTAGAGGGTTTGAAGATTGTAAGGTTTTAGGGATTGAATGTCACCTCTTAAGCCTTTACCCCCTGAGACCTTTCCACCTTGAAACATCACCAGGTCTTGGTTCGGCGGACTTTGGTGCGGTGGTTGCGTTGGTGGAGGCTACAGTGTCTTATTTCGGAAAAGTGCCGTAAACGGAAAAAATATTAAATGAATTGTTCTCTTTTATGGTGTATTGTCTGATGGTTGATGATTTGTTCTATCCTAATTTATAACGTGTTAATAGGTTTTTTATTATGTTTTTTTGTTGTTTTGAATAAAATTCATATCTTTGCACTGATTTAATAAAACTTCCGTGAACGGAAAAAATATTAAAAGGATATATGTATTTTGCACGTAAACGATATCTTGACAGATTGGTTGCTCATAAACACAATCACATGGTAAAAGTGGTTACAGGAATTCGTCGATCGGGGAAATCGTTCCTGTTATTCAATATTTTCTACAAGCATTTGATAAATGAGGGTGTTGCGGATGACCATATCATTATGATTGATTTGGAAAACCGTCGCAATAAGACTCTCCGTGATCCTGATGCTTTGATGAAATATATTGATGACCATATTAAAGATGGTGGCATGTATTACGTTATGCTGGATGAGATACAGTTGGTTTCTGAGTTTGAGGATGTACTCAACAGTTATGTGAAAATGCCCAATGTCGATGTTTATGTTACAGGTAGCAATTCGCGCTTTTTGTCTCGTGATGTCATCACTGAATTCCGTGGTCGTGGAGACGAGTTGCGCATCTATCCTCTTTCAATATCGGAAATAGCTGAAGCTATGCCTGAATTGGGGTGGGAGCAACTATGGCAGAAATACCTACGTTATGGAGGTCTGCCGCTAACTATACTTTCACCATCTGACGAGGATAGGGAAAGTTATTTGAAACTATTGTTTAAAGAGACGTATATCCGGGACATTGTAGAACGCAACAGTGTGCAGAATGATATGGCACTTGAGACATTGTTGGATATCGTTTCGTCGTCTATTGGTTCAATGACTAATCCTTCGAAGTTGGAACGTTCATTCAACAGCCTGGGGAAGGTGTCGCTGTCAGCTTCAACTATTAAGGGTTACCTTGACTATCTTGAGGATGCTTTTCTTATTAGTCGTGCCAGTCGTTATGATGTGAAAGTCAAACGGTATATCTCGACTCCTTTCAAGTATTATTTTACCGATGTAGGCCTTCGGAATGCCCGGTTGAATTTTCGACAGATTGAGGAAACTCACCTTATGGAGAATGTAATATATAATGAGTTGCTTGTAAGAGGATATAGTGTAGATGTCGGAATAGTAGAGCTTCGTAAAGGCGATGACCGTAAGCAGGTAGAGATTGATTTTGTTGCCAACAGAGGTAGTCAGCGTTACTATATCCAGTCTGCATATGCTTTGCCAACAGAGGAAAAGCAACAGCAGGAGGTACGTCCATTGCGAGCTGTTGGCGATTCATTCAAGAAGATTGTTGTCGTAAAAGATGACATTCTTTTGCGGCGTGATGATTACGGCATTGTCACTCTTGGCTTACGTCAGTTTCTGACTGATGATAATAGTTTGAATCTGTAGTTTATTACAGCTGGGCGTTGATAATATTATCGTTGATAAGTTGATACGTTTATCGTTGATAGGTTGATGATTCATCGTTGTCCGTTGATAAATTTATTCGGCTCGCATCATATCAACGTATCAACACCTAACATCGACCATCACCATGTTTTTGTGAGGCGGACTTCTATGCGGCGGTTGGAGCGGTGGAGGCTGCTGCGGGTTGTGGCGGGCTGGTTGCTGCCCAGGCCGCGGGCGGTGACGGAGGTGGGACGGCAGCCGAGGTCTATGAGGTATTCGCGTATCTGGTCGGCACGGCGTTGGGAGAGGGCTGTGTTGTCGCGGTCGTCGGGGTTGCCGTCTATATGGCAGGTGATTTCGATGTTGAGGTGCCGACTTTTGATGAGTCGGGCAAGGCGGCGCAGCTCGGCTTCGGATTCGGGGGAGAAACGCCAATCAGCGGCATTGAATTGGACGCTGTTGAGGGTCTGCGGGATGCCGTCGTCGGTCATTTGGACGTATGTGGTGAGCTGGAAGTTGTGTGATAGGCTATTTGTAGGCACGTTGTTTCCGGCTTTGGAGTCTGTTTTGTTTGGCTGGGGTTGCTCTATGCGGTGCGTGGTGGGGAAGTAGAGGCTGTCGTTGATGTAGAGGTTGTAGTCTTTGCCTTGGGGCAGGACGATGTAATAGCGGCCTGTGGCCGGGTCGGTGTTGGCCTGTCCGAGGAGTTGCCCGGTGGCGGGGTTCTCCCAACAGATCTGGGTGGATACGGGACGGTTGGCGCGGTCGAGGACGGTGCCGGTGACGATGGTGACGGGCTGCGGCCGCATGGCTTTGGGCAGGGTGATGTTGTAGATGTCCTGTGAGCGGTCGCCTTGGGCATAGTAGGCGGTGGTGCCGTCGGTAGTGATTTTGTAGCCCCAGTCGTCACCGGTGGTGTTGAATTCTTTCCCTATGTTGACGGGTTGAGACCAGTGGGTCCAGCTGCTGTCGCTGAGTCGGGTGGACATGTAAAGGTCCATTTGCCCCAGGGAGCCGTGGCTCTCGGAGCAGAAGTAGAGGGTGTGCATGTCGGGGTGGAGATAGGGAGAACGCTCGTCGAAAGGGGTGTTGATGGCAGGTCCCAGCTCGAAGGGTTCGCTCCAGTGGCCATTGCTGTCGAGGAGCGAGGCATAGATGTTGACAGATGAGTCGGCTTCGCGGTCGGTGCGGCCTGTGGCGGCCCATAGCATGAGGCGGCCATTGGCGGCGATGGTGGCGTCGGCTTGCCAGGTGCTGCTGTTGATAAGGTCGGGCAGACGGTAGGTTTTCCACCCGTTGGCAGTGCGGTCGGCTCGGTAGAGCAGGCCGTTTTGGAAGAGGAGCAGGGAGGTGCCGTCGGTGGTGACGGAGACGGGGGCTTCGTTGCCATAGGTGTGGCTGAGGTCCATCTCGATGGCGGCGGGACTCCATTTGCTGCCTTTGCGGCGGGAGATAAAGACATCCTCGCCTCCGATGTTGTCGGGTCGGTCTTTGGCGGCAAAGTAGAGGGTGTTGCCGTCGGCACTGATGACGGGGGCATACTCGTTGCCCTTGGGACTGTTGACGGCAGAGCCTATCGGTGTTGCCTTGGGTGAGCCTTGCGAGGGCTCCTGCAGGGTGGCGAGGAGGCGTTGGTACTCGTAGCTGTCGGCAAAGTCGTCGGCATAGAGCATGGCGGTGTTTGTGGCGGCATTCCATCGGTGGTGGTCGAGGTCGTCTTTGAGGAGTTGCTGCAGCATTAGGTAGGCCTCGTGTGCGGGAGCCAGTGCATGGATGCAGCTGTCGGCTATGCGGTAGTCGTAGTTTTGGTATAGGTGGAGCGCGAGGGAGTCGCGGAGGCGTTGCTGCAGGGGCATGAGGTCGGGGTAGAGGGTGTAGAATGTGTGGTAGTTGCGTATGGAAGTGTGGAGGTAGGCGTGGTGGAGCATGAGGGCAAGGGAATGGCGCAGCGTGTCGTCGGCCGGGAGGCGGAGAATGGCGTGGTGGGCAGCGGAGAGGTGATGATGGTTTAGTGCATAGTGTGCAAGGCTATGCTGGGCATGGGCAGTCCAGGCGGTGGCTTTGTTGTGGGCATCGAGGTAGAGGATGAAGGAGCGCCAGTTGGAGGTGTCGATGTCGCGGAAGTATTCTATGCTGTCGGCCAAGTGGATGCAGCGGGGGGTATAGGGACTTTCGGGGAAGCGTTCACCGTAGCCGCGGTAGTATTGCTCGGCGTCATAGTGCCTGGTGAGTCGATACTCGATGGCATAGACGCTGTCGGTGGCACGAGAGGCGAGGTGGGATAGGGGATAGGTTTGGCGGAATTCTTGGTAGGCCAAAGAGGTGTGCTTGCGGTCGGCTTCGGCAAAGGCTATGCTGTCGCGCAGCCGTATGGCATCGGGCAGTACTTTTGAATGCGGGCGGCGTTGGATAAAGTCCTGCAGCATGTCGAAGGTGCCGATGTCGCGAGTTTGGACGAACTCGAGCGTGTCGCGGCTGTCGATGATGCTGTCGCGCTGGTCGGGCAGGGCAAGGGTGTAGAAGTCGAGGAAGTGCCGGTAGGCATCGATGGTATGGCGGGAATGGGCTTGGGCCATGGCCATGCTGCAGAGGCGCCGCAGGTCGTGGTCGAAGAGTGCACCGCTGTAGCTGTCGCGAGACCATCGGTCGAGTTGTTTCTGTTCAGCGGAGGCAAAGATTTGGCGTACCCGTACAAGGTGAGTGTATGCAGTGTCGATGTTGCGGGCTGGGAAAGATGTGTCGCTATAAAGCCTGTAGGCAGCATAGTGGCATTCGAGGTTGTTGGTGTCGCGGCTGAGCCTGCGTTCCAGTTTGGCCTGCACTTTGTCATAGCGTCCCCGCTCTATGTCGCGCCTGTAGGGATATTCTGCTTCCACCACTCCCTGTGCCTGCAGAGTGCTGCATAGTGTCTGCAGCACCAGCATGAGGCACAGGGCTGGGAGTAGAGGTATATGGCACCGGCGTGGCCGGAAGAGTCTGTCGGGTGTGGCTGGCAGGGGTTTGGGAGTCATGTTAGTGTATGAGTACTTCGTGGGTCTGGCCGTCGTCGACAAGGTTGATGGCGGTGGGCTCGGCAGGACGTGTGTCGCTGTGCTGGTAGGTGATGAGGTAGAGGGCACTGCCGTAGCGGTAGCGGATGGTGAAGGAAGGCCAGTCGGTAGGCACACGCGGGTCGATGGTGAGGGTTTCGCCCTCTTTGTGGATGCCGAGGATGTTCTCGATGCCGGTCTTGTAAGCCCAGGATGCAGAGCCGGTGTACCATGTCCAGCCGCCGCGGCCGGGGTGCTGCGGGTTGCTGTAGATGTCGGCGGCAATGCAGTAGGGCTCCACTTTGTATTTGAGCACGTCGGCCAGTGACTGTGTGCGATGGACGGGGTTGATGAGGGAGTAGAGGAAGTAGGCCATGTCGTAGTTGCCTTCTTTGAGCTGCGCCATGATGTACCACATGGCACCGTGGGTGTATTGTCCACCGTTTTCACGCACTCCGGCTGGGTAGGCGGCTATGTAGCCCGGGTCGTTGCCACTTATGGCAGCGGGATTGCCGGCGCGCGAGAAGGGAGGTGTGAGGAGCTGGATGATTTCGTGTTCGCGGTTGACCAGTCGGTTGTCGGTCTCGCGCAGGATGGATTTCTTCTGTTCGGGAGTCGCCACATCGGTGAGGATGCTCCAGGCCTGGGAGATGAGGTCGATTTGGCATTCGGTGTTGTTGCGGCTGCCCATGGGGTCGCCGTTGTCGTAGTAGGCGCGGAGGAACCAGGCACCATCCCATGCATTGTCTTGCAATGCCTTGACAAGACGGGCACGGAAGTCGGTGAGCTCGCTGCAGTAGGAGAGGTCGGCACCTGGCATGAGCTGGGTGATATGTTCCATCTTGGGCAGAATGTCGGCCAGGAAGAAGGCTACCCACACGCTCTCGCCTTTGCCCTCGACACCTACGCGACTCATACCGTCGTTCCAGTCGCCACAGCCCATCAGAGGCAGTCCGTGGTTGCCGATGCGGCTCATGGAGCGGTTGATTGAACGGCGCAGATGCTCGTAGAGTGTGGCGTATTCGAAGCGCGGGTCGTGCTGGTCGGAACTCTGCGGTACGGCGTAGTTGAGGCAGCGCTCGGATTCGCCGGGAGTGAGCTGGTCGGCCTGGCAGAAAGGCACCATTTCCGAGAGGATGTCGTTGTCGCCCGTCACCTGGATGTATTGGTAAGTGACAAAGACGAGCCAGAGGTAGTCGTCGCTGAATGTGGTGCGGGCACCGAGGTGCATGTTGGCATGCCACCAGTGGAGGACATCGCCTTCGGCAAACTGGTGGGAGGCATGGTCGAGAATTTGCCGGCGTGCATAGGCGGGGTCGCTATAGAGGATGCTCATCACATCCTGGAGCTGGTCGCGGAAACCGGTTGCGCCGCCCACCTGATAGAATCCGGCGCGGGCGAAGAGACGTGCCGAGTAGACCTGGTAGAGATACCAGCGGTTGAGCATGAAGTTGAAGGATTTGTCGGGGGTGTCGACTTGTATGTGGGAGAGTTTGTCGTCCCAGAAGCGGCACACGCGGCCGTACTCGCCGTTGATTTGTTCAATGGTGTAAGGCGTCTTGGAAAACTCTGCCGTTCCGCTCTCGTCGCTGACAGCGATGACATAGGCAATTTCGCGTTGCCCGTTGGCCGGGATGTCCAGCGTGAGGCCGAGCCGTTTGCGGTTGGGGTAGTTGAGCGAGATGTCGGTGATGGGTTCTGTGGAGGTTAGTCTTAGGCGGGTATTGCGGTAGATTTCGTGGTATACGTTGCGGACGATGAGGCTGTTGAGTCCTTCGTCCCATTCAGAATAGAGATAGCGGGCGGTTCGTTCCTCGTTGGTGCCCATCACGAGTTTATAGACCATGTCGAGTTGGACTGAGAGGTCGTCGGCTGTTTTGTTCTCTATTTTGATTTGGTAGTATTTCTCAGGTTTGTCAGAGGAGACGAACACCCGGACCATGACTTTTATGTTGTCGTAGTCGGCATCGAAAGCGGAGTAGCCTTGGCTGTGGCGTGCGGTGGCGGGGACGAACTGCTGTTTGTTGATAAGGAGCATCTCGGCGGCGTTGTCGCGCACGATGTCGTTGCTCCACCCGGTGAGTTTGAACTGCTGGGCATTGAAGGCAAAGGTGAATCCTGCCATGGTGGAGCTGATCACACAGCCAAAATGTGGGTTGGCAATGACATTGACCCACGGCATCGGGGTGTTGGTGTTGGTGACCACGTAGTCCTGGCCGTTGTTGTCGAAGCCGCCATATTGGTTGTAATAGTCGAGCGAGCTCCACACGCGGAACTTGGCACTGGGTTTCAGAACGGGATATTCGATTTTGTCCTGATATTGCTGGTTGACTTTTTCGAGTGCTTCGAGCTGCTGTTGGATGCTGAGACCGTCGCGGGTGTTGAAACACAGGCGTGCCACGGTGCGCAGGAGTGTGCGCTCGGCACTGCTGATGTCGTTGCCGTTAAGTACATAGACATGTCCGGCTTCCTGGTGCGATGCCCAGAGATGCTCGGTGTTAGCCATGTTGCGGATGAAGTGGGAGAGACCTTCGCGGTCGGAGCCTTCAGCGTCATTGATAATGACAAGGTCGAGCAGCAGACCGTGGATTTTGAAGTACTCAAAGGCACGCAGCATCTCCTTGGCAAATCCGGAACGGTCTATTCTGTCGATTTCGAGCAGCAGGATGGCCAGGTCGCCGCTGATGCCGAAACGCCACAGGTTGCTTTGCGACAGGGTGTTCTGGGCAAGGATTTCCTGCCGTTTGTTGCCGAGGGTGGCCGTTTGGGCCATGTATTTGGATATGCTGTTGTAAAGCCGCATCTGCGCTCCTTTCAAGAGCGACATGTTGGTGCGCATGTTGTTGAAGACCGAGGCAGTCTTGAAGGCATGCTCGATGTCGATGGGGCTTTGGTATTGTTCGGTGAGTTGCAGCAGGTGTTCGCGGGCCTTGGAGAATCCTGTGATGATGTAGGCCTCGGACGATTTGCCGGCTGGCAGGTGGATGCGGCGCCGCATGCTCATGATGGGGTCGAGTGTGGTGCCGACGGTTCCCGTAAGGTTTCGGTGGCTGTCGATGATGTCGGCATGGTGCAGGCTGCCTCCACGTCCTAAGAATTTGAGGCGCGAGGTCTCGTATTCCACCAGATTGGATATCGGACTCTGCGGTTTGCTGGTCTCTTCTGCATTGCTGTCGATATCGTTGCACACCCACAGCTTATGTATCATGTAGTGGCGGCTGTCCTGTGTGCCCTGTACAAGGCGGTTGAAGATGAGTGCCTCGTGTTCGGCATCGTATTCGCTATGGATTTTCATGCCATTGAATACCCGATGGTTCTCGTCCTCGATGTTGGATGTCAGTACCACTTCGCCATAACTGGTGATTTCAAGGTCTACATCCTGTGCGGTGTTGTTGACAAAGGTGAAGCGGCGAATCTCGGCTGAGCGGTCTTTGAGCACAGTGACTTCCGTCTTGGTCTCTATGCCGTTGTCCACACGCATATATACTATCTTGTCGCTTGCAAAACTCACATGGTAGGTCTCCGGCATCACATCAAGGGGTGAGTAGGTGGCTGACCACAGTTTGTCGTTCCGCAGGTTGCGGATGTAGAGGTAGGTGCCGTAGTGGTCGGAACTGATTTTCCTGTAGCGGTTGAGGAGGATGTTGCGATAGCGCGAGAATCCACTTCCGCGGTCGTTGAGCAGCACGGTGTAGAGTCCGTTGCTGATGGTGCCTATCTCGGGCACATTGGAGATGGTGTCGAAATCGCGTGCATCGCTCTCGGTCTGCACCTTCGAGTATTGGTACCGCTTATATTGGGTCACCTTCAGGTCGATATAGGGCTTCACCTGAGCCTTTTCTTTCAAGAGTGTTTCCATTGAGCGCATTGTGGGCTCTTGCATAAAGTAGTGCTGCAGGCAGTGGTCGGCCAGGTAGTTGGCCAGACTGGCCAGTATCATGCCTTGGTGGTGGGCATAATGGGCTTTCACCGGCACATGGTCTTCCTCGTCGTAACTCTCGAAGAAACCCATATTGTTGTCGTACATGCTGAGGTCTTTGAACCGCTGCATGTTTTCATATACTGCACGGTCGTCCACGCCGATAGTCATCAGCGAGCTGTAGGGGGAAATGACAATACGGTCGGGTGTAGTGTTCTGGAACTTCAGGTAGGGAACGCCGAAAGCATGGTATTTGTAGTTCTGGGCATCGTCCAGCTCGTTGTAGGCTGTCTCCGAAATGCCCCATGGCAGCACCTGTGAACGGTTCACCTGCTTGATGAAAGCCCGTTGGGCGCGGATGGCGAAACTGTAGGTCTCGTCCATCAGTGTGTGCTTGTAGGTGGGCAGGAAGATGAGCGGCATGAAATATTCAAACAACGTGCCGTACCACGATGCCACGCCCTTGTATCCCTTGTATTGCACCAGAGTTTTGTCTAGGCAGAACCAATGCTTGTAGGGAGCGTCGCCTTGCGCAATGGTCATGAAACTGGTAAGCCGTGCCTCTGAGGCAAAGTTGTTGTAGTGATAGGGTAGGAGGGTGTAGGAGCTGTAGTCGTAGCCAATGCTGAACACGTCCAGGTCGGGGTTGTACAGCTTCATGAAGTCGGTTTGGTCAATGAGTCGCTGCACCTTTGAGATGAGTGACAGAATATCCGATGTATCGGGGGTGCCGTCGCCGCTGTCCTTTGCTTCACACTTGCTCTCCAAATATCCCTTCACGGTGTACAGGCAGGCCACGAAGTTGCCGCTGTCGCATGTGGAGATGAAGAAATTGGGCAATGCCTTGAGGGTCTTGACATGGTACCAGTTGAAGAGGTGACCGTTCCATTTCTCCAGTTTGATGACGGTGTCGATAATGTGGTTGATGCGTGTCACGGCGTCCTTGGCGCTGATGAAACCCAGTTCGGCTGCGCTTATCACGCTTGTCAGCGAATACCCGATATTGGTGGGTGAGGTCTTGTAGTCGGTCTTCTTCTCGCGGTTCAATTGGTAGTTGTCGGGGATAAGCCAGTTGTTCTCCTCAGTGATGAGGCTGTCGAAGAAATGCCAGGTGTCGCGTGCCAGCTGGCGCACCTCTTCGGTCTCCTTGGCGTTGAGACTGCGTTTTTCCTGCGGGAACTTCTTGCCAAGCCAATACATCAGGAACGGTGCGCCGCACCATGTCACCACGCAGAACAATGCTGCCACCATGGTCATCACATGCCACTGCCCAACAAACAGAGCCAGTGCCAGGACCACTGCGGCGGCCACGTAGTTGAACCAGAACTTGCCGAGGTAGTCGCCCAGGGTGCCTTTCGTACTCTTGGCAGCCTCGTCGCTGGTAATCCAGTTGAGCAGGTTTCGGTGCGAGAACCACAGACGGTAGCATGCCCGCACCAGTGCGTCGGTATACATCCATGCCTCCTTGGGCAGGAGAGCGAACTGCACCAGCGAGCGGTACACAATCACATTGAAACCCCGCATCAGTGTGGCGTAGTAGTGATAGCGCTTGCCAAAGTTTGGCAGTTTGGTAATCTGCCCCAGGATAAAGAACACGATGGGGCTTGCCACCACAATCAAAGCCGCCAGCACATACCATGCCGGAGAGGCCGATGTGCCGCCGCTGGCGAAATAATAGCCAAAGCCGAATAGCAGCAGTACCATCACCGCCAGGCTCAATACTGAACGGCGCAGATTGTCGAAAATCTTCCAGCGGCCGATGGTGTTCACCTGGTTCTTCACCACCTCGCCTTTCTCGTTGTGCACCTTGTTCTTCAGCCAGCCGATAATCTGCCAGTCGCCGCGCGTCCATCGGTGGTGACGCTTGGCATCGTCTATATAGTTGCTGGGGTTGTCGTCAAACAGCTCCAGGTCGTTGATGAGGCCGCAGCGTATGTGGCAGCCCTCTATCAGGTCGTGGCTCAAAATCAGGTTCTCGGGGAAGGTGCCTTTCAGCACCTGCTGGAACACCTTCAGGTCGTAGATGCCCTTGCCGCAGAACGAGCCCTCGTTGAAGATGTCCTGATACAACTCAAACGAAGCTGTGGTGTATACATCCAGGCCGCCCAGTCCGGCAAACAGTTGGGCATAGCGGCTCTTGTTGGTCACCTCCACGTCCACGTTCACCCTCGGCTGCATGATGCCGTAGCCTGCGTTCACTCTCCGGCCGTCGGGAGACAGCTGGGCGCGGTTCAGCGGATGGGCCATGGCACCAATCAGTTTCTGGGCGGAATAAAGCACCAGCTCCGTGTCGGTGTCCAGCGTGATGATAAACTGAATGTGTGGCACAGGACCTTTCAGCCATTGGCTTATCGTCTCGCAGCGGAACCGTTTAGCCTTCTCTTCCTCCGAGGTTTGATCTAAAACCAGGTCGTTGAAATGAAGTATGGCACCGCGCTTGCGCTCGTGTCCTAACCAGCAGTTCTCACCGTCGCTCCATGCACGGCGGCGATAGACGAAGTTGAATATCTGCGCACCGTATTTCTCATTCAGCTCCTTCACCTTGGCAAGACCCGCCTCAACCACCTCGTTGTCCCACGGCATATCCTCGTTGGGACCCGCTGCGGCATCGCCAATCAGCGTATAGTAGAGGTTCTGCTGGCGGCTCTCAAGACGCTGGCCGTCGCTGGCACGGTTGATGTTCGAGAGATAGTAAATCTCCAACTGCTCCAGCAGCTCCTCCGTCTTGGCTTTGTTTTTCAGAATGGTGGGCATAATCACCATAGTGGCGTACTCCTCCGGAATCAGGCCGTCTTTGAACTTGATTTTAAACGTGTTAACCGGCCTGTGCACATGGTACAACACTTGGTTGAAAAGGTCAATCACCACCTGGCTCATCGGCACCAGTGCCAGCAGGGCAAGCACAACGGCCACCACGCCGAATCCGCCCGTGGCCAGTGTGGCAAATATCGAGGCCAGCACCAACGATGCGGCAGCCACAATCCATATATATAGATGTGCACGCAGTTCCCACTTCTTGGGTTTGAACAACTGCCAGCCCACATGCTCTTCATCCTTGTCAGCCTGCTCCACCAGCTTCCTCACCAAATCGTACTCCTTCACATGCTGCTTTTTGGCCAGCCGTACAATCCTCGCGCGGTAGTCGTCCTTCGTACGGTCGTACATCTCGTCGTACATGCCCGCTTTCTCGCCCTTCAAAGTGCGCTCCGAATAGCTCACAGAATCTATCAACTCCTCCACGGGCAGCTTAGTCATCTTCTTCAGCGAGTTGAAGATATTCATCATCAACAGGTTCTGCTGAGCTGCTTCGTTCAGCTTCTCCATGTCGGCCAGAGACTTGTCCGTCGGCGAATAATGGTACGCATTATTCGCTGCCAGCAGGTGGCAGAGGTCGGCAAGTTCCTTGATTAGAAGAGTCTTCAACAAAGGCAGAAGCGCACACACTTCGGGATAAGTGAAGTAATCCTTGCGCTCAGCCTGTATCTGCGACAGATGCTGGAACAACAAACCTCTGTCAATCTGGAAATGGCATTTTTGCAGATACCCCTCGGCAACCTCCTTCAGGTAGTGCATGCGCCTGCCCTCCAGCCGTCGAAACTCCTTGCTCCGCAAATCCACCTTCAGCACCTTCTCCTGCTCGCTAATCATATAGTAATTGTCCAGCACCCACTCATTGGTGCTGCCCACCAAACGCTGAGATTTCGTTTCGTCAACCAGCAGCATGTAGTATTGGGTAATCTCTTTTACACTCTCTTTGAATATCTTATACGTACTTTTCATGAGGGCATTGTTTGTTAGTTCAATTTACAAAGATACAAAAAAATCCCAACCCCGCAAATATTTTTTTAAGAATCGTTAAATATTCGTTGATATGTTGATACGTTGATATGTTGATACGTTGATATGTTTTGCGTTGATATGTTGATATGTTGCGAGCCGGATAAACTTATCAACTTATCAACGGACAACGAATTTACACATTAACGCAATCACATTTTTTATTTATACAAAAGTTTTTTTGTATCTTTGCAACGGTTAATTTGTGTATATCCCAATGGAAAATTTCATAGTATCAGCACGTAAGTATCGCCCTTCGACTTTCGGGAGCGTGGTGGGACAGCAGCATGTCACCACTACGCTGAAGAATGCCATCCGCACCGGACAACTGGCGCAGGCCTTTCTTTTCTGCGGTCCGCGTGGCGTGGGCAAAACCACCTGTGCCCGTATCCTTGCCAAGACCATCAACTGCATGCATCTCACTCCCGACACGGAGGCCTGCAACGAATGCGAGAGCTGCCGCAGTTTCGCCGACGGGAGCTCGATGAACATATTTGAACTCGATGCCGCGTCACACAACAGTGTGGATGACATCCGCGAACTGGTGCGACAGGTGGACATCCCGCCGCAGACGGGGCGCTACAAAGTGTACATCATCGACGAGGTGCATATGCTGTCGCCCTCAGCGTTCAACGCCTTCCTCAAAACCCTTGAGGAACCGCCGGCATATGCCAAGTTTATTCTGGCCACCACCGAAAAGCACAAGATCATCCCCACCATCCTGTCGCGCTGCCAGGTGTTTGACTTCAAACGTATCCAGAGCGACGACATCGTGGCCCACCTGAAGGAAATTGCCGCGAAAGAAGGTGTGGCGTATGAAGAGGAGTCCCTCCACATCATCGCCCGCAAGGCCGAGGGCGGCCTGCGCGACGCCCTCTCCCTGTTTGACCAGCTGGTGAGCTTCACGCAGGGCAACCTGACAAGGCAGCTGTGCAACGAGAACCTGAACCTGCTGGACTATGAGTATTACTTCCGGTTGGTGGACTATTTCAGGCAGGGGGATATAGCGCACTCCCTTTTGCTGTACCAGGATGTAATCGACAAAGGATTCGAAGGACAGCACTTCATAACCGGATTGAGTGAGCATCTGCGCAACCTGATGGTGGCCATCGACCCTGCGACCCATAAACTGATGGAGGTGAGCGATGCCGCGAGGGAACGCTATGGGCAGCAGGCAGCGGCCTGCGGACTCCCCTTGCTGCTGAGGTGGCTGGACATCTCGAGCGACTGCGAATACCGCTACAAAGATGCCGGCAACAAGCGACTGTTTGTCGAGGTGGCACTGATGAAGCTGGCCTCGGTCATCATGGCGGCAGGCAACCCATAGATTGCAAGGTCGCCCCAGGCGGAGCACGGCAAATCGGCAACGGTGCAGACCCCTGCGCCCCCTGCTGCCGTACCCGTTGCGGGAGCGACCCCCACAGCACCCGAGGCCAAGCCCCAACCTGCAGCAACTCCTGCAGCCGAGCCCCAAAGGCCTGAGCCTGTAGGAAAAATTCACCGCCTGTCGGGCATCTCCATCAAAGCCATGCCGACCCTTGCCGTGGACGTGGACGTGCAGAAGACTGCGCTCCCTCCCCTGGACGACGACTCTTTCGGCAAATGCTGGAACGCAATGCTCGAGGCCTTTGCCGCAAAGGAACCCAAGCTGGTGGACACGTTGAAAAACCGGTTGGTGCGCCTCGACGGCGAGGACCACTTTGTGATAGAAGTGGGCAACTCGTTTGTCGAAGCGGAGATACGCCCGCATCTGATGGAAATGCTGGAATGGATGCGCTCTGCCTCAGGACACAAGCTGCTCAACTGCAGGATAGAGGTAGTGTATGAAGAGCGAGAGGCTGTCGTCTATGCACCGCGTGACAAATACGAGGTGATGTCGAAAACCAACCCCGTGCTTGAGACATTCCGCATCCTCTTCCCCGAAGTAGATCTGTAATTTTTAAAATTGAAAATTGAAAGTTGCTGCCGCGGTCAAATCACTCAAGCACTCAAGCAATAATAAATTATCAACTTAATCAACGGCAAATAATAACACACTTAACCCTTAAAAACTTAAAACCCTAAAACCTTAAAACCTTCCTCACATAAAAAACATCAAAACATATTCCCACGTTAACACATAAAATTTTCAATTTTCAATTTTCAATTTTCAATTCCCATGACCTTCATATTCCTCGGACTGCTAATCTTCTGCGCGCACCTGTTCAATGCGTGGTTCAGCCGTCAGCGTATCCCCGATGTGCTGCTGCTGATGATTATCGGCATCCTGGTCGGCCCCGTGACCGGCTGGATAACCCCCGACAGCCTTGAGGAAATCGGCCCCGTATTGGCTTCGCTGACACTCCTCTTCATCCTCTTCGACAGCGGAATCGACATGAAGATAGACCTTATCCGCAAATACTGGTCCGGAGTGGTACAGGTGACATTCCTCTCCTTCCTCCTCTCAATGACCGCCGTGTCGTTGCTTGCCTACTTCCTTGTAAAGCTACAGATGCAGGCCAGCATGATGTTGGGTGCCATGGTGGCGGGCACAGCCGCTGCCATCGTCATCCCGCTCGTCAGGCAGATGCGCGTCAGCGACAAGACCAGAGTAACCCTCACCCTCGAATCGGCAATCTCCGGCGTGCTGTGCATCGTCGTCTCCCTGGCCTTTATCGAAGGATACAAACTGGGCAATGTCAGTGTGGGTTCGATGCTCGGTCGAGTGCTGGCGTCGGTGTTGATGGCTCTCGTCATCGGCACCGTGGGCGGCATCGTGTGGTCATCCTTCATGGACCGTATCCGCAAACTGCAGAACTCCATGTTCCTCACCCCAGCGTTTGTCTTTGTCATCTACGGCATCGCTGAGTCGCTGGGCTACAGCGGTGCAATCGCCACCCTGTCGTTTGGCCTTGTGCTGGGCAACCCGGAGTATTTCGAGATGTCCTTCCTCAAAAAACTCAAACTGCGCGACATGACCCCACTCGAAGAGAACGAGAAAAGCTTCTTCAAGGAATTTGTCTTCATCCTCAAGACATACTTCTTTGTCTATATAGGCATCTGCATCCCCTTCAGCAACCCCATGGCCTTGGCCTACGGAGCCGTCATCGCCGCTTCGCTCTTCGTGGTGCGCTTCATCCTCATAGCTGTTGTGGGACGGAAAAACACACCCGAAGATCGGCTCACCGTGTCGATGATGATACCCAAGGGACTGGTGTCTGCTGTGCTGGCCTCCATGCCCGAACAGGCGAACATCGCGGCAGGCTATACCATCATTCCCGGGGCTGAGATCATCAAGCACATCACCTACTCCGTCATATTCTGCTCCATCATAATCTGCTCGCTATTAGTGCTGCTCACCAGCCGCCGCCTGGTCAAGGCGCAGACCGAGCTCGAAAAAGCCGACGCCCCAATCGCCCCCTTCGCCAATAGCGAATAGAAAAAAAGTTGAATTTCGAATTTCGAATTTCAATTTTCAATTTTCAATTCCCAAGCATTCAAGCAATAATTAACACATTCATGAACATCCCCTTTTCCAAATTCGACGGCGCCGGAAATGATTTTGTCGTCATCGACAACCGGACGGAGACAGTGAGCCTCACCACAGACCAGATAGCCCACGTATGCCACAGGCGCATGGGTGTGGGTGCCGACGGACTCATCCTGCTCGGCCGTGCCGGAGGTGAATATGACTTTGCCATGCACTACTACAACTCCGACGGACTGCCTGCCGACATGTGCGGCAATGGAGGACGCTGCATCGCCGCCTTCGCCCATATCCTCGGATTGGGAGCAAACGGCCGTGTCGGTTTCCTTGCAGACGACGGACCCCACGAGGCCTCTGTCGTCATGTGGGACAGCCAGGAGCGTTTCGGCCTAGTCACTCTGGGCATGAAGGACGTTGTCGCCAAAGAAGTGGTGCGCTGCCTCGACGGCTGGCTGCTCAACACCGGCGTGCCCCACTACGTACAGCGGGTGGAAAACCTTGCCGACTTCGATGTGGCAGGGGAGGGGAGGCGTATCCGTCACCTGCCCGAACTGGGGCCTGCAGGGGCAAATGTCAACTTCATAGAGGACTTGCCCGACGGACGGCTGATGGTTCGCACCTACGAGCGCGGTGTCGAAGACGAGACCTGGGCGTGCGGCACAGGTGTCACAGCCTGCGCCATCGTCACGGGGAACCGTCGTCTACGCACACATGGCGGCGACTTCCGTGTCGATTTCAACTCCACAGGCACAGCCTTTACACACGTGCGACTAACAGGCCCCGTGTCGCTCAACTTTACAGGAGAACTGATGATAAACTAAATTGAAAAATGCTCGAATGTGTTAATGTGTTTTGTTGATATGTTGATACGTTGATATGTTGATATGATGCAAGCCGTATAAACTTATCAACTTATCAACGGACAACGAATTTACACATTAACGAATTAACGAATTCATTAAATTGTTTCAATTTTCAACTTTAAATTTTCAATACAAAATGGATCTATTTACCACTCCCGCACCCGAATGTGCACGCCGCCGCGTGGACGAACTCACTAGGCTTCTCGACCACTACAACTTCGAGTATTACATGAATGACAACTCGCTGGTGTCTGACTATGAGTTCGATGCTCTGATGCGTGAGCTGGTGGAGCTGGAACGGACCTATCCCGAGCTGTCCCTGCCCACATCCCCTGCTCGTCGTGTGGGCGGAGAAATCAACAAGACCTTCCGTCAAGTGCAGCACCGTTTCCCCATGCTTTCACTCGGCAACACCTACAGTATTGAAGAGATAGAGGAATTCGAAGCCCGCACGCGCAAGCTCCTCGACGGCATCCCGTTCAGCTACACCTGCGAACTGAAATACGACGGCGTGGCCATCGGTCTCACCTACCGCCACGGGCAGCTAGTCCAGGCCGTCACGCGAGGCAATGGCACCGTTGGCGACGACATCACTGCCAATGCCCGTACCATCAGCACAATACCCCTTCGTCTGCGTGGCGACTTCCCCGACGATTTCGAGGCCAGAGGCGAGGTGGTATATCCCTTTGAAGCATTCGAGGCCATGAACCTTCAGCGCGAGTCCGAGGGCGAACCCCCCTTTGCCAACCCCCGCAACGCTGCCAGCGGTTCGCTCAAACTTCAGGACTCCTCCGAATGCGCCAAACGCAAGCTCATGTTCTGCATGTATTTCCTCATGCTCCTTCCCGACAGCCAGCCGCTCGGCGCCGCCTACGACACCCACTCAGGACGCCTGGAGGCTGCCCGACAGATGGGATTTAAAGTGCAGCCTTATATAAAGGAATGCAAAACTATAGAAGACATTAAGTTCTTCATCGACTTCTGGGATAAGGAACGCTGGAACCTCCCCTTTGGAATTGACGGCGTTGTCATCAAAGTGAACCAGACCGCCCTGTGGGACACTCTCGGCACCACTGCCAAATCGCCTCGCTGGGCCATAGCCTACAAGTTCAAGGCCGAGCGCGTCAGCACACCCCTTCTCGAGATCAGCTATCAGGTGGGACGCACCGGCATCGTCACCCCTGTGGCCAACATGCAGCCCGTGTGGCTGGGAGGCACCACCGTCCGTCGCGCCACCCTCAACAATGCCGACTTCATGGCCAAACTCGACATCCACCAAGGCGACAGCCTCTTTGTGGAAAAAGGAGGAGAAATAATCCCAAAGATTGTCGGCGTTGACCTCGACAAACGCCCCGCAGGGGCTAAACCCCTACACTACACCACCGTCTGCCCTGTCTGCGGCACACCCCTCGTGCGTGCCGAAGGCGAAGCGGGCTTCTACTGCCCCAATCAGGATGGCTGCATGCCGCAGATACTGGGTCACCTCGAGCATTTTGTCAGCCGCCGCGCCATGGACATTGACAGCCTTGGAAGCGAGCGACTCAAACTCCTCTACGATGCAGGGCTTGTAAAAACAGTGGCCGACCTGTACACACTGAAGCGCAGCCAGCTCATAGGGCTAGGGCAGAAAAACACCCTCCCGGACATACAGTCCGAAAGCTCAAACGCCCCCGTCAGTGCACCGACCATACAAGAAAAAGGAGCCGACAACATCCTTAAAGGCATTGAGGAATCCAAACAAGTGCCCTTCGAGCGCGTGCTCTATGCCCTCGGCATACGCTATGTGGGCGAAGTGGGAGCAAAGAAACTGGCGCGGCACTTCGGAAACATCGATGCAATCATCAATGCCGACTCCACCGAACTGGCCACAGTAGAAGACATTGGCGAAGTGACTGCTGCCGCCATAGCCGACTACTTCAGCCAGCCCGTCCACCGCGAGACCGTAGAGCGGCTGCGCGCCGCAGGGCTGAAAATGCAAGCCGAAGATACCCGTGTCAGCACAGTGCTCGACGGGCTCACCTTTGTCGTCAGCGGAGTCTTCGAACATTACTCCCGCGACCAAATCAAAGCCTCCATCGAGCAGCATGGAGGCAAAGTGTCGGGCAGCATCAGCGGCAAGACCTCCTACCTCCTTGCCGGGGATAAAATGGGTCCTGAAAAGTTAAAGAAAGCCGAGAAATTAGGTGTTCCAATAATCAGCGAATCAGATTATAACAAAATGATTGTTTGATTGTCTGATTGCTTGATTGTTTGAGTATTTTCACTCAAGCATTAACACAATCAAGCATTCAAGCATTCATTTTTTTTTCTCAATTAAAAAAAAGTACGTATCTTTGCAAACTAAATAGTCCGCATAATATCCACATATCAATAAGAAAAAACATATCAACATGCGAAAAATAATACTCACCCTCCTCATGGCATTGCCTTTAATGGCAGCAGCCCAGACCACTGCCCCCATGGGCATATTCGTATCCCAAAAACAGGGCACCATCGACTGGCCCGCAGTCGTTGAGCAAAACGAACTCGAATTCGCCTTCGTCATGGCCACAACAGGCGCCGCCGTCACCGACGAGCGGTGCGGCACCAACCTCGAGCAGGCTCGCAAAGCCTCAATGCCCGTCACCGCCGTGCACCTCTACGACCGTCACTACTCCGCCCAGGGACAGTTCGACAACTTCCAGGCCGCAGTCAAAGGCCATCACCTCGACCTTGCACCCGTCGTCTATGTAGTGCCCGACAGCCCCTTCGACATCAACATTAAGCGGCTTGACATGCTGCTGCAGCTCTTCGAGCAGGCCTATGGCCGCAAGCCCCTCATCATGGCCTCGCAGCAAGCCTACCTCAAATACTTCAGCCTCGAGCGCTACGCCTCTTATCATGTCGTCATCGTCTCCAACGGCCTCCGATTCCCCGACACCCGCTACACCGTCTGGCAATACACTGACAAAGAGAAAGTCGCAGGTATCGTCGAATACGTTCCCGGACTCAAACTGCACCCCACCTACACCCTCTCCAATTTTGAATTTTGAATTTCGAATTTCGAATTTCAAATTTCAAAATTCAAAATTAAAATACTACCTCAACGTGAAAAAAACACTGCTTGTCATTCTCCTGCTCGCAGCAACGGTTGCACCCTCCTATGCCCAGCTCTTCATGTCGGGCAATATAGAATACTCCAACCGAAGTTACTCGCGCAGCCAAGGGTTCGACAACACCCAGCCCCAAGGCATGGCATTGGGCGTCACAGTGCAGATGGGTTACCAATTCAGCGAGACATTCAAAGCCGGCATACAGGCAGGAATATCCAACTCACGCTTCACCTACACCGACGGATTCTACGACCGCGACGCTCTTACGTGGAAACAGTCCATAACCAACGACCGTACCCTCATGACTGCCGGAGGCGGCCTGTTCATGCGCATACGCTGTGTCGATGCAGGACGACTCACGTTCCACATGCAGCTCAGCGGCAACTACGCCTACGGCATGGGTGCCAGCACCGTCGTCGAGCAGCGTGCCAACGAAGACATGCCCAACAAGACACGCACCGACTTTACGCGCAACACATTGGAAATTAAACTTGTGCCTGTTGCCACTTTCGCCCTGTCGCAGCACTTCGGCATAGATCTCTACGCCGACCTCCTGTCTATAGCATACCGCCATGACAAACAAACCAACATGCTGCCCATAGACCTCCTCGTCACATCCCGCTCCGCAGGCGTCGACTATACCCTCTCCACCTCCACCATCGAGGCAGCACTGAAATCACGGCAAGCCAGCCTGCTCACCGTCGGACTGTACTACCAGTTCTAACACCCCCCTGCCGGCAACCCTATCGGCAAAACATACCAAATGCCAACACAGCACGTAGTAGCATCGTTTAATATCCGCTGTGTTGGCACTTTTTTTTCAATCTCAATTCGTCGATGCAACCATCAAGCGTCGTCATTTATTCGATCGTTATTCGATCGTTTTCCCTTTTGTTTCCGTTTCACAAAGGGAAAAATGAGGGAAACATATCGAAAAACGATACGACAAAGAACGACGCAACAACGAGCCCGGAAGTCGCATAGAAGAACGTTGGGACAAATATGCGACACTTTCGGAATGTTGACGTAAGGTGGCGAAAGGTGGCGTAATCCTTCACAAAATAAAAAGTAACTTCCGCGCGAAGCGGCAGAAAGCAAAGTAAGAGGTAAGAGATAAGAACCAGGATTGTATGCCACAGTTTCTGGCTCTTAGTTCTTACCTCTAAACTCGTCACTCAGACAATCAAGCACTCAGACAATCAAGCAATCATCAACTTGTCAACGGACAACGATGACGGAAAAAAGGGATGAAATTTATCAATTATTGGTTTTAATTTTGTGTTATATGTTTTTTTTTGTATTTTTGCAGAATATAAATATTATCAATATTATGGGAAATATGCTGCGTAAAACTATCACTTTCATATTGTTATGTCTTTCATGCACGGTCGCCGGCGCCCAAGCGGTTTTTACTATGTCCAACGGCGACACGATTTTTGTGAATGTCTGTGACAATCCCTCGGGAACCATCTGTGACGACGGCGGGTTGTCTGATTCTTATTCAAATAACTTCTCGGGATATGTGGTTCTGACGGCCACTCCGGGTGTGGACATCACGATTTCGGGGTCGTATCATACGGAGAGTTGCTGCGACAGGCTGCGTTTCTACGACGGCCACGGCACATACAGCTCTACGCTGCTGGGTGAAGTCAGGGGCTCGGGAGCGTTGAGTTTCACTGCCTCCTCGGGTGTGATGACTATCCATTTCAGCACGGACTATTCGGTGACGTATGAGGGTTTTGAACTGACGTATTCGATTTCGGGTGTGAGCTCGGTCTGTTCCAATCTGCCAAGCAATCTTGTTGTCAGCGGGGTTACGCAGTCTTCGGCTCATGTGAGCTGGTCGGCCCCGAACAGTAGCGGCCCCTTTGTCATTTCGCTCAGTGGAGGCACGCCCGTCACGGTAAACGGCAACAGCTATACTTTCAATAGTCTTTCTCCCGGCTCGGTGTACAATCTGGTGTTGAGCAGTGTGGCCGACAGTGCGTCGCATTGCTGCAGGGTGAAGAAGGTGTTCCGCACTTCGTGTAATATCATCACTCACAACGACCTTCCATATCACTATGGTTTTGAGGATGCCACGGGTTCGGGTACTGGCGCGTCGATTGACACGTGCTGGACGAGGATTTCGAACAGTGCCTTGTCTGCCCCCAGTCCCACTTCGGCCGACGCCAACACGGGCAGCTACAGCATGAACCTGGTGTCGAGTTCGGGCGTGATGAGGTCTTTCCTTGTGATGCCTGAATATGTCGACACGATAAGTGTGCTGTGTGTGCGGTTTGCCATGTGCAACCGGTCGTCCGGCGGCGAGGCAAAGGTGGATGTAGGGGTAATGACCGACCCCTTCGACACAAGCACTTTTGTAAAGGTTGAGTCGGTGAGGAATCCGGGCAACGAGTTTGTCTCGAAGATGGTTTCGTTGCTGAACTATATGGGCAGCGGCCGTTACGTGGCGTTCAGGGTGCGCGGGGGCGCGAGCGACATTCTGCTGGACGATGTTGTGCTGGAGCGGATTTCGAACTGCTCCTCGGTCAACAATTTGCATATCGAGAATGTCTCGTCGACTAGCCTTGCCGTTTCGTGGTTGGTTTTGTCGCAGGGCACGAATACGACGGTGGGGTACGAGGTGGCGGCAGTCCCCATGGGAGGAGGCGCGACGGTGAACACGACGGTGTCGCGCAGTCCGGCCATTGTGACGGGTTTGGAGCCCAATACCACTTACAGGGTAAGGGTCAGGGCTCTCTGCACCAACAACAATTACGGCAACTGGGATTCGGTGGATGTGACGACGAGGTGTCAGGGTTTCCACTTTTCGTCGCCTTCGGGCACGGGTACGGAGAATGTGACGGGTGTGCCGGTGAACTCGGCCTGGGGCAACACGGTGTGCCAAAGCATCTACACGGCTGCAGAGCTGAGGTCTATGGGCATGTCGGCGGGTCCCATCTCTTCCATCCAGTACACTTGGACGATGAGCAACAACTACGACAAGACGTTTGACATCTATATGGGCGCGACGAGCCAAAGCAGCTACAGCGGGTATGCGACGTTCTTGACTGCCGGCACGCATGTGTATTCCGGCAACCACCCCATCGGCACCAATGGTCCAATACAGTACGCTCTTTCCACTCCGTTCGTGTGGGACGGCGTGAGCAACCTCGTGGTGACGACGATTATGAACCAGCCCGTGGGCGCCACCCATTATTCGTCGGGTTTTAACGGTTTGTCGACTTATTGCAACACCAACCGCACGGCCTACACCTATCGCGACGCGAGTGCCTACAGTTGGTCGGACCTGCCCAGCCTGACGGGCAATGGCACAAGCTACAGACCCAACATCGTCATGTCGACGTGCGATACGAACACGACCCATTGCATTGGTCCCATGTTAGTGGTGGATTCCATTGGGTTCAACGATGCCTTTGTGTCGTGGGCTCCGGGCAATACTGAGACGGAGTGGGAGGTGGCCTATCGCCTTGCCTCGAGTGCTTCGTGGACGGTTGTCGCCACCCACTACACGGGGACCACTTTCCACTTTACCGGCCTTGCCCGCAGCACGGAGTACGTGTTCCGGATCACCTCGCAGTGCGGCACTGCCACGGCCCCCAGCACCATCCAAACAATGACGCGCTGCCGGCAGACCACGTTCAACTATGACGACCTGTATGCCGACAATGTCGTGTGCCGTTCGGGAGGCTACAGCAACCCCGACATGACGGTGGGTGTGGTGGACTTTGGCAACCAGAGCAATCTTTCGCGACATACGGTCCACAACGACAGGAGCGAAACGGATCCCTATACGGGTAACCAGCTGTACACTGTGCCTGAGGGCTACTGCACATCCGTTCGTCTCGGCAACAGCAGCACTGGCTCGCAGGCCGAGAGCATCACCTATACCTTCAATGTCGATACCGCCGACTATGACATGCTTCTGCTCAAGTATGCCGCCGTGCTGGAAGACCCCAACCACAGCCCGGAAGAACAGCCCCGCTTCACTTTCCTCATCACCGATGTGAACGGCGACACCATCAGCCCCTGCTACAATGCCGATTTTATCGCCAATGCCAACCTGGGTTGGAACACGGGTACGAGCTATGACCTGTTGTGGAAAGACTGGACCACCGTGGGAGTCGACCTGTCGCCCATGCACGGCCAGGTTATCCGCATCAAGCTCACCTCCTACGACTGCGACCAGGGCGGTCATTTCGGCTATGCCTACTTTGTCATAGACCTTGACAACAAAGCCTTGCGCTCCAACAGCTGCAACGCAACCGAGAATACGTTCTTTGCCCCTTCGGGCTTTGCCTACAGCTGGTATGGCAGCCAAGACCCCGGCACAATACTCTCCACGGTCGATTCGCTGCATGTCACCTCGGAGGGCACCTACTATTGCGACCTCTCTTTTGTCGGCGCGCCCAACGACGATGCCCACAGCAACTGTTTCTTCACAATGATGGCACACTCCGGTGTGCGCTATCCCTATGCCCGGTTCACGCCGGTGCTGATTGACACGGCTTCGTGCCGCTACTCCTGGATGCGCATGGTGAACCAGAGCATTGTCACCCGCGACAGCGCCCACCTCGACTCCATGGCCAACGGCTGCGAGAGCTATCTGTGGGAGTTTGACGACGGCAGCACATCGGGCGATGTCAATCCCCGCCACGCCTTCACCCCCGGCCTGCATACGGTCACCCTTTATGCCATGCTGGCCGACGGACAGTGCGCCGACACAGTCACCCATACATTCCTCATTGAGTCGCCCTGCATGCGGAGCGACACGGTCAACGTCACCCTGTGCGAAGGCGATGTGTACCATGTATTTGACACGGCACTTGCCATGCCGGGAGAATATCTGCTCGACAGTATCGGTGCCGACGACAGCCTCTTTCTCCGCACGGTTTTCCTTTCCGTCAATCCCCGATCCTTTGACACCGTGGTGCAGACGGTCTGCGGCGGCTACCTATGGCCGCAGTCGGGCACACGCTACACCCTTACCGGCCACTATAACGACACCCTTGTCAACAGCGTTGGGTGCGACAGTATTGTAACCCTCGACCTCACGGTTTATCCTGTCTATGACACCAATATCTATGACACCGTGTGCCAGACCGCCCTTGATGCCGGCTATCCTTGGGGCGGCACTGTCATCCATGCAGCTGACATCCCCACAGGTGTCTTGACCGACAACCTGCACACCTCCTCGCCACTGCTGTGCGACAGCGTGGTGACGCTCCATCTGGACATCCTGCCTGTGGTGTATGGCGACACTTTTGCTGTGGCGTGCGACAGTTTTGCCTGGTATGGCACGGTTTATAACAACGGTTCCACCATTACCGACACCCTGTTGTCCCACTACACATCCCCGTCGGGATGCGACAGCGCGGTGGTGCTGCACCTCTCGCTACGCAGCAGTACACAGTTCACCTATTTCGACACCTGCAGCGAGAACGGCCTGCCACGTTATTTCCACGGCATCACGGTTTATGGCGACACGGTTGCCACCGTTGTAGAGACCAATGCTGCAGGCTGCGACAGCATCATCACCTATCACCTGACGGTGCTGGGCAACAGCCATGCCGTGTTCGACACCACCCTTTGCGAAAACCAGCTGCCCATACAGTGGTTCCACCGTATATTCACCGAACCCGGTACGCAGCTCGACACCATATCGAACCACCTTGGCGCCGACAGTACCCTGACCCTCACGCTGCATACAATCCCAGTCTCGGCCGATACGGTGGTTGCGGCCGTGTGCCCCGGCCAGACTTACACCTTCGAGGGTGTGGCCTACTCCGACAGCGGCTTCTACACCCATACGCTGCTGTCGTCGCAGGGCTGCGACAGCCTCAGAACACTGCACCTCGGCATCAATTCCGTTTCCTTTGGCGACACCTTCGCCATCGCCTGCGACACCTTCACGTGGCACGACAGTGTTTACACCGCCTCAACTTTCAACTCTCAATTTTCAACTTTCAACTCCCAAGGCTGCGACAGCATTGTCACGCTGCATCTGACCATCAACAACAGCACTACTGCCACAGAGACGGTTACCGTCTGCGACAGCTATACTTGGCATGGCACCACCTACACCGCCTCCACTCTCAATTCTCAATTCTCAACTCTCAATTCTGTGGGGTGCGACAGTATTGTCACGTTGCATCTGACTGTAAACTACAGCACTTCTTCCATTGAAACAGACACCGCCTGCAACTCCTACACTTGGCACGACAGTACCTACACCGCCTCCACTCTCAATTCTCAATACTCCACTCTCAATTCAGCAGGCTGCGACAGCACCGTCACGCTGCATCTCACGGTCTTCTATAATAGTATCTCCAGCGTATATGACACCATCGTTGAAAACAATGCCTCCACTTGGCAGTATCATGGCATAGCAGTGGCGCACGACACTGCCGGCATGCAGGTTGTCATTCCCGACCACCATGGTTGCGACAGCATTATCAGCTATAACCTCCATGTTTGGCCCAACGCTGCCTATAGCTATGACACCAGTATCTGCGCCAATGCTGTTGGCTCGTTCAACTGGCACGGCCAGCCTTATGCCGACACCCTCCACTGGCAGCTGCCCACGGTGCATGGAGCCGACAGCCATGTAACCATTGCAGTGCATCTGCTGCCGGTTTATAATATCGACATCTACGATACGCTTTGTCGCAATGTTCTTGAGGATGGCTACGCTTGGGGCGACACCGTTATCCACTATGACAATGTTGACACGGTTGCTCACATTCGCTATCTGCTCACCCAGTCGGGTTGCGACAGTACGGTTACCCTTCACCTGGTCATCCACCCTGACTATAACCTTCCGTTCTATGACACGGTATATTATGGCGATACGGTCTTCTTCGAGGGGATGGTCTGCACCGAGCCGGGCGTGTATGTCAACCGCCATGAGACGGCCGAGGGCTGCGATTCGCTCCACACGCTCTATCTTGCCGGCCGCAATATGGTTGCCGTCTCCCGCACCGACACTATCTGCCAGGGCGACACGCTCTTCTTTGGGCACCACGTCATTACGGGTTCGGGTACCTATACTGACACGATTGTCTCGGGCGACTTCACTATTGCCGACACGCTGCTCACGCTCTCGGTGGTGGAAGTTCCTTATCCCGTAGTTGGCTTCGACACGGCTGTGGTTTGTGGCAGCGATGCCCATTACACGGTCACGGCTGTCACCGATGCGCCTTACCTGCGGTGGAGTTCCTCGCCTCGCGACCCGTCACTTGACGGGCAGGAGAATGCCTCGGTTATCCGGGTCAGCCCGGCAGTCCCCACGCTCTACACCCTTGAGGCCGACTACCGCAGCCGTCCCCAGTGCCGTGTGTCGGACACTCTCCGCATTGCGCCTGTCGACAATATCGCCGCTGTCATCGAGATAAGGCCTCCATTCATCACCCTTGACGACCGCAGCCTTACGGCCTATAACCGCAGCCAGGGCCACTATACGGCCTACAGATGGTATGTCCTGTATGACGAGAATGCGCCCATCGCCGTTGACGAGGCCGTCCTTTCGCTCACGGTCCCTCACTCTGTCGACAGTGTTGCTATCGCCCTCTCGGTGGCGAACTTCCACTGCGCCGACACCGACACGGTGAATATTGACATTCTCCACTCTGGCATTCTTTTCCCCAATGTCTTTACCCCGTCGAAGGAGACGAACAACATCTTCCGCTGTATGTCGACGAATGTGCGTAACTTTGAACTGTGGATCTACGACCGCCGGGGTGCGCTTTTGTTCCACACTACCGATATTAACGAGGGTTGGGACGGCACCGTGGACGGACGCCCCTGCAGGCAGGAGACCTATGTCTTCCGCTGCCGCTACAGCAACGAGGAAGTCCCCGACGGCTACCAGTCCTACACCGGCACCGTGACGCTGATACGATAAGAATTGAAAATTGAAAATGAAATATTGCTTGAATGTGTTTTGTTGATATGTTGATATGTTGATATGTTGATATGATGCGAGCTGTATAAACTTATCAACTTATCAACGGACAACGTATTTACACAATCAAGCAATCATGTTTCAACTTTCAACTCTCAACTTTCAACTCTCAAAAGCGGAACATCTGGTCAAAGGTTACTTCGGTGGGGGTTACGTCGGGGCCGAGGAGCCGGGCGACGGCTTTGGGGTCGAACTTCTTGGCGTTGCCGGAGATGACGACTATGAGCGGGCGGTTTTTGATGTATTTGTTGTGGAAGGCGCGGAGGTCGTCCATGGTGAGGCGTGAGATTTGTTCGGTGATTTCGGCACGGTGGTCGCGCTGCCATCCGAGGTTTTCAACCCAAGACTGCACGCTGCCAGGGATTCTGCGGAAGGTATAGTAGTTGCTGTTTTGTGTGCTGACGAGTTGCTGGATGGCGGGCTGTAGCTTTTCGGGACGTTCGGGGAGGGTGACGAGGAGGTCGCGGATGGCTTCCACTCCTTCCTGTGTTTTGTCGCACTGGGTGCCAAGGAAGGCGTAGGTGTGTGCCGGATTGTGTCGCAGGAGGGTGGCGGAGAAGACGGCGTAGGTGCTGTAGCCGAGGGAGCGGAATTCGCGTATTTCCTGGAACATGACGCTGTTCATGCCGTTGCCGAAGTATTCGTCGAAGAGTGCCGAGGCCACACGGTCGCAGGGTGAGCCGTCGGGGGTGTTCATGTTGGTGTCTAAGTAGGTGCTGGGGACGTAGATGCCGATTTTTGACTGGAGGAATTTCTTGTTAGTGGAGTAGAAGAGCTGGGGTGTGGTGTATTGTTTTTCTTTGTATGCACGGCGGGGCATGTCGGTGACCGGCGTACCGCCAGGGGTGTTAAGTGAGTCGCAGACAAGGTTGTATTGCTGCAGTTTGTCGGCAAGGGTTGAGGGGTCGGTGTTGCCCGAGAAGGTGACATGGCCGTTGCGGGTGAGGATTTGCAGGACTTCGGCGTGGAGTTCCTCTCCGGTGCGTTTGCCCCATTCCGAATAGGGTGTTTGCCGCAGGTAGGCGGATTGGTCGCCGAGTGTGACATAGTCTTCAAGGGCGTTGAACCAGCTGTCGGCGTCGTTTTTGGAGGATTTCTTGTCAGCTTTCAGTCCGTCGAGGAGTTTGTCGAGCTGCCGTTTGTCGTGGCGGGGATGGTAGAGCCAGCGCTGGCAGAGGGAGAGAATGCTGTCGAGGTTGCTCTCGAGTCCACTAATGTACAGGGTTGTGTTGTCGTGGCCGCTGGAAAGTGAGAATGAAGCACCGTAGAGGTTGACCTGCTGCTGGAGTTGCTGGTATTTGAGGCTGTCGGCTCCGAGCAGTTCCATATAGCTGATGGCGCGGTTGATGTCGGGGTTGTCGAGGGTGCCGTAGTTGTAGGTGATTTCCAGTTCGAAGATGTCGTTGAAGGGGTTCTGGGTGCTGTAGAGGTTGTAGTGGGAGTTGATGGGTTGGATATTGACATCTTTTTTGAAGTCGATGACTTGCGGACGGATGGGGTCGGGCTGGTTGGCGGCAATCATCTTGGCGAAAGGCGAGGAGGCGTCTTTGTTGGCGGGTTCGAGGTGTTCCCAGTCGGGTTTGACGGCAGGTTCGCCGGAGGGGAAGCCCATTTTGGAACGCACAAGGGTGCAGTGGTCGCGGTCGAAGTACTTGTTGGCCACGGCTATGATGTCTTCGCGGGTGAGGGCAGTCCAGCGTTTGCCGTCGTTGAGCCATTGTTCGTAGCTGCTGCCTTCGGTTTCGAGTGAGAGGAGTAGGGATGAGATTTTGTTCAGCCCTTCGAGTTGTCGTTGGCGGCTGACGTGTGATTGGGCTTTGATTCCTTCGATGATTTCGTCGCTGAAACGCCCTTGCTTGATGCTGTCGATGCAGTCCCAGATGGCTTCTTCGGCTTTGGCGTGGCTCTGGAAAAGGAGGTTTGGAATATAAAGTATGGTGTTGGTGCCGGCGTCGTTGAGCGATACGTCGAGGTTCAGGGCCATGAGAAAACGGCCTTCGGTGGCGGCTTCGGTAAGGAGGCCGGTATTGCCGCCAAGGATTTGGCCGAGCATGTCGAGGGCCAGTTTGTCGGGGTGGCTCTTGGGTACGCCGGGGAAAATCATCATACCCATTTTAATGGGAGTTTGACGGACTTTGACGATTTTCTGAGTAGCGAAGTCGGGAAGCTGGTAGGTGGGTTCTTGGGGCAGTTTGCCGCTGCGCCACACGCTGAATTTGTCGCGGATGAGTTGTTTGGCCTCGTCGGAATTGAAGTCTCCCACGAGGATGAGCGTCATGTTGTTGGCCACATAGTAGGTGTCGAAGAATTTTTGCATCTCGCTGGGCTGCGGGTTTTTGAGGTGCTTGGCAAGACCGATGACCGGGCGGCTGTAGGGATGGTCGCCGTAAGATTCGGTGAGAATATTCCGGGCAAATTTCTGTGCAATCTTGTTATCGCCACGGTTCTTCTCCTCGTAGATGGTTTCGAGTTCACTCTGGAAGAGGCGGAAGACGGGGTTGCGGAAACGCTCTACATAGACATCCATCCAGTTGGTGAGTTGGTTGGAGGGGAGGGTGTTGTAGTAGACTGTGTAGTCGTAGCTGGTGCCGGCGTTGAGACCTGTGCAACCCAAGTTTTGGAGGATGGCGTCAACCTCGTTGGGGATGGCGTATTGCGAGGCGGCGATGCTGAGACGGTTGATTTCGAGCTGTATGTCGTGACGTTCTTTATCGTTTGCAGCGGCTTGCAGCCGGTCGTAGGCCTGGCTGATGCTGTCGAGATAGGGTTTCTCTTTGGCCCAGTCGGTGGTGCCGATACGGTCGGTGCCCTTGAACATGATGTGCTCGAAGTAGTGGGCAACGCCTGTGGCGTTGGGGTTTTCGTTCTTGCTGCCTGCGTGGACTACTACGCAGCCGTAGATTTTGGGCTGGCTGTGCTCTTCGCAGAGGATGACTTTAAGGCCGTTGTCGAGGTGGAAAGTCTCGACGGGCAGGCTGTTTTGTGCCGAGACAGTGAGCACGGCAAGAAATGCTATGCAGAAAAGGGCTGTTTTTTTCATGATGTTTGTAAGTTATTGTCTGGGTTATTATTTTCAACGGATGAGGCGCCGTCTTGCTCTTGTTGTGCAAACAGGCAGCACATGGCGGCGACGGGTGCAGAGCCGATGGCCGAGGCACAGAGCCAGAAACGCGACAACCGGGTGCGAGGGGCATCGCGGTAGAGCATTACGACGATAATGCAGAACAGGATAAGGGATAGTATGGTGGGGATGATGACGGAGGCCGGTATTCCAAAAAGTGAGATGCTGATGGGGATGGAGTTGCAAATTCTATGGGCAATAGTGAAGATGGCGATGGGAACGAGGTATCTGAGCAGGGGTTTTATCCTCTCAGCAGGAAGTGCGGCGGGAAGTGAGAGGATGAAGATGGAGAGCATGGCTGTCCAGGGGTGGGTGAAGGAGAGAATGAAGATGATTGCCTGTAGCCAATAGGTCTGGCTGCATTGAGGCAGACGAATGTGCCACAGGTCGTAGAGGACCGAGACGAGGACGGCGGCATAAAAGATATATGACAATGCGTTGAGCAAATAAGGGAAGAATATGGAAAAAACGATTAGAAGTATGGAATAGATGATGACTATGCTGCCGTATTTGCGGACAATCGGCAGTTGGCTGAGGTGCATAAGCAGTCCGGTCATTCCTCCAAATAATGTGAGAATCAGTGGGAATTGTTTTACACGGCCGGTATGCGACATATCGTAAAGGAGAAATCCGGCGAGGACGATGCCGGGAATGCAGTCAAGGAGTGTGCGGCATGCGATGTGAAACCGTGGACTCATATTGACACTGCTTTGAAAAAAAGGATAGATTGCGGCAATGATGAAGACAAAGAGTTGCGCAATGGTGTAAATAATGAGATAGCGAGAGAGTTGTTTATTCATGGTTTTTTTTATAAAAGGGGCAAAGACAGCTGCAAGGTTGCTGATGGGTAGAGCCTGCACCTGTTTTTGCCCCTGGAAAATGGATTATCTGAGGTTGTTGTGGAGATAGGCGGGGAGGTTGTCGATGGCGATGCGTTCCTGCTGCATGGTGTCGCGGTGGCGGACAGTGACGCTGTTGTCGTTGAGGGTGTCGTTATCCACGGTGATGCAGAAGGGGGTGCCGATGGCATCCTGGCGGCGATAGCGGCGGCCGATGGCGTCCTTCTCGTCGTACTGGAGCATGTAGTGCGGTTTGAGCATGTCCATTATCTCACGGGCTTTCTCCGGGAGGCCGTCCTTCTTGACCAAAGGCAGCACGGCGGCTTTGTATGGCGCCAGCATGGCGGGCAGGCTGAGCACGGTGCGGGTGGAGCCGTCGGGAAGAGTCTCGTCCTTGAGGGCATGGCTGAAGATGGCGAGGAAGGTGCGGTCAACACCGATGGAGGTCTCGATGACGTAGGGCGTGTAGCTCTCATTGAGCTCGCTGTCGAAGTACTGCAGCTTCTTGCCGCTGAACTCGCTGTGGCGGCTGAGGTCGAAGTCGGTGCGGCTGTGGATGCCTTCCAGTTCCTTGAAGCCGAAGGGAAACTCGAACTCGATGTCGGTGGCGGCGTTGGCGTAGTGGGCCAGTTTCTCGTGGTCGTGGTAGCGGTATTTCTCGGCGGGGATGCCCAGGGCGAGGTGCCATTTGAGGCGTTCCTCTTTCCAGTAGCGGAACCACTCCATCTCGGTGCCGGGACGGACGAAGAACTGCATCTCCATCTGCTCGAATTCGCGCATGCGGAAGATGAACTGGCGGGCGACAATCTCGTTGCGGAAGGCTTTGCCTATCTGGGCGATGCCGAAGGGGATTTTCATGCGGCCGGACTTCTGCACGTTGAGGAAGTTGACAAAGATGCCCTGTGCCGTTTCGGGACGGAGGTAGAGGGTGTCGCTGTCGTCAATGACGGAGCCCATTTTGGTGGCGAACATGAGGTTAAACTGACGCACGTCGGTCCAGTTGCGGGTGCCGCTGACGGGGCAGACGATGCCGAGGTCGAGGATGAGCTGCTTGAGACCGGCCAGGTCGTTGGCATTCATCAGTTCGGCATACTTGGCGCGGATTTCGTCAATCTGTTTCTGGTGCTCCAGCACACGGGCGTTGGTGGTGACGAACTGCTGGCGGTCGAAGGCGTCGCCGAAACGCTTGTGAGCCTTCTCGCACTCTTTGTTTATTTTTTCCTCAATCTTGGCGATGTGGTCCTCGATAAGGACGTCGGCGCGATAGCGTTTCTTGGAGTCCTTGTTGTCGATCAGCGGGTCGTTGAAGGCATCCACATGGCCGGAAGCTTTCCAGATGCGGGGGTGCATGAAGATGGCGGAGTCGATGCCGACGATGTTCTCGTGGTACTGCACCATGGCGCGCCACCAGTATTGCTTGATGTTGTTTTTGAGTTCGGTTCCCAGCTGGCCGTAGTCGTACACGGCGGCGAGGCCGTCGTATATCTCGCTGGAGGGGAATATAAAGCCGTACTCCTTGGCGTGGGATACTACTTTTTTGAAGAATTCTTCTTGATTTGCCATATATTAGATATTATGATTTAGCAGTAAGAGTGACATTTACGTTCACCGTACCTTCACCATCGTACCAATGTCCGTCGCCACCCGAAAGCGGTATGTCGCGCGTGGGAATGTTCAAAGAGGTGTCGCAGTAGCTGCCGTTTTCAGTGCTGTCGATATCGGAGAATGTGAGTTGGATGGCGTTAAGGCATACTTTATAGAATGTCGTATTAAAGTTTCCTTGTTCATCGGTGGTGTCGCGAGGCTGGCGATTTGATGATTCGGGAGCCCAATTCTGCGATACCTCTATGCCGGGGACAGGGGTCCCGTCGGGTGCAGTGACTCTGCCTTTGACATGATAGGTGGCTTCAGGAGTGCCGTATTCACACATCATGGTTCTTTCGCAGCCTACATTCATGCCCAAGGCAGCAGCGCCCACGGCAATAAGCCAGTGTTTCAGTTTGAGGTATTTGAGTTTCATGGGTTGCAGACTTTGGGGTAATCTGATTATTCTGAATATTCGGAGTATTCTGAATTTTCAGAATACTCCGATTGGTAATTTACTTCTTGGAGGCTGCCTGGGTGGCGGTGATGGCCACGACGTTGACGATGTCTTCAACGCTGCAGCCACGGCTGAGGTCGTTGATGGGAGCTGCCATGCCCTGCATAACGGGGCCTACAGCCTCGGCACCGGCGAGACGCTGGACAAGTTTGTAGCAGATATTGCCGCTCTGCAGGTCGGGGAATACAAGCACATTGGCCTTGCCGGCGATGTCGCTGCCGGGGGCTTTGCTGGCACCCACTTTGGGAACGATGGCGGCATCGGCCTGGAGTTCGCCGTCGAGATGCACGTTGGGGTCGAGTTCGTGAGCCACACGGGTGGCCTCGATGACCTTGTCAACCAACTCGTGCTTGGCGCTGCCCTTTGTGGAGAAGCTGAGGATGGCGACACGGGGGTCTTCAAATCCGGCTATAGCCTTGGCGGTCTGTGCGGAAACAACGGCTATTTGACCCAATTCTTCAGCAGTGGGGCAGGGGGTGGCGGCACAGTCGGCGAAGACAAACATGCCGTTCTCACCGTAGGTGGTGTCTTTGAGAATCATGATGAAAGCACCGCTGACGACGCTGACGCCAGGCAGGGTCTTGACAATTTGGAAAGCGGGACGGAGCACATCGCCGGTGGCGTTGCGGGCACCGGCAACCTCACCGTCGGCGTCGCCGTTCTTAATGAGCATGCAAGCCAGGTAGAGGGGGTCGGCCACTAACTGCATGGCCTCGTCCATCTGCATGCCTTTTTTCTTGCGGATTTCGCAGAGCATCTGTGCATAGTACTCGCGTTTGGGGTTGGTCACGGGGTCGATGATGGTGGCTTTGTCGATGTTCTTCAGTCCCCACTGGGCGGCGAGATTCTTTATCTCGGCTTCGTTGCCAAGGAGGATGAGGCGGGCGATGCCTTCCTGAAGGATGATGTCGGCGGCTTTGAGGGTTCTTTCCTCGGTGCCTTCAGCCAATACGATGGTCTTGTTGGCGGCTTTTGCCTTTGAACGGATTTGCTCTAAGAGTGTCATGATGTATTGATATTTAATTAATAATTATTCTAGTCAAAGAATTTCCATGTCATGCCGAAGAAGAAGCCGAACTGTTTGGCGGGATAGTGGGGGAGGATGCAGTAGGAGTGTTCTTCGAGGAAGGAGTTGATGTGTGCGGCTTTGGCGTAGATGCTGGCACGCTTGACCTGGATATTGATGAAGAAATCGGCCCAGAGGTAGTTGCCCACTTCCACCTCGTCCTGCCGGTAGAATGCCCCCATGACGGGGTCGTAGCCGTCGGCTTTGTAGGCCGTGTGGTAGCGGATGTCGGTGCCGACCTGGGTATGTAACACGTTGTTGAAAAGCTTGAAGTCGGCATAGATGGAGTTTTTGCTGGCAAACAGCGGCACACGTATCTGCTCTTGGTCGCTGCTGTATTGCACATGCTGCTGCATGTCGTAGTGCAGCCAGCCGAAGACTGCCAGGTTCAGGTTCACACGGCCTTGCAGCAGCAGGGCGCTGCCGTCGCTTTGCTGGGGGAAGAGTGCCGTCTTGTCGTCGGCAAGGGTATATTGGTTGAACCAGACGTTGTGGCTGATGTGCTGGGCTGCAAGGTGCACTTGCAGGAGTTTGTTGTGGGAGTAGTCGGCCTCTATCTTTCTGATGCCAATGGCTTTTAAATCATCGGCCACAGGGCTGTCGGTACGAAGGCACTGGGCGGTGTAGATGAGTTCGGGTTGAAGGGCTTTGACAACAGCGCGGAGGGTGATATTCTGTTTGGAGTTGCCCACGCTGTCGCGGAAGGGGAAAACAAGACGGGCGTCGAGGTTGTATTCCGAGAGATTGGGCGCCGCCTCGGCATAGACGTTGAGCTCTGTGGCCGGCCACGGGCTAATCTCCACACGGCCGAAAGGATAGAGCATCACGCGACGGACAGTGGCACGGGTGTACACGCTGTCGCTCATCGCAAGCCACGCCATCTGCGGACGCACACCGCCGTAAATCTTCAGCGGATTCCGCCAGCGATGGTCCATGTAGGCGTCGTTAGTCCAGAACAGTGAGGCTGTAAGGCGGTTGTAGAGCGTGGAGTCCACACAGCGGTATTTCTGCTTGTCCCACTGCAGTTCGAGGCCTAAGACACCTGTGTTGTACACGTGCGGGTCATAAGGCTGCAGGGTGTCGTAGCCTACGATGGTGTCGCGCAGCTCGTAGCGGTAGGTGACCGCGACCGAGTCCCGCTCCACTGTGTCGTGCGCCACGGTGTCATATACTTGCAGCTTCACTGTGTCGTATTCGGCAATAGTGTCCACATAGCTCTCTTTGATGGGGCGATACCATTCAAATTGCCGCACCGTGTTGAACGACTGGCGCACGAAGACCGTGTGGTCGGTGTTGTTGCTCATGCGTTGTGTCTGGTTGACGGGTATGCCGCCCATATTGCTGATGCGCTTGTTGATGTAGGTGTCCTCATTGGACAGGCCACCGTTTTCGCCCAGCACCATGCGTTGCCAGATGAATCCCGCCGAAATCTGATACCGTGCATCGGGGGAATAGTAGTTGGTGTTGAAGTCAAACAGGTGGTCGGTCGCCGAGCTGTTGGAAAAAACCCCTTCAGGACTGAACAGGTGGTAGTCGAGCGCGAAGTTCCACCGCTCGTTGATGTTCTGTGTATGCGTTACATGAACCTGATAGTCCTGGTCAAGCGAGCTGTTGTACGACAGCAGCGTGTAGGGATTTTGTACCTGATAGAAATGAATGTTGTCGGGCGTTTTGTAAAAGGCGGGGAAGATGTTGCTTTTGTAGACAAGGCCCGGTGTGTTGTCGAATGATGGGGTTAGCACCAGATGCGGGTGACCCAACTCAGTGACGGGGAGGTAGTAATTGCCGTTGAATGCATCAAGGCAGTCCGTAAACTGGACGCCGGTGGGAGAGAGGGTGGGGTGTTTGAGCTCCAGGATTTTCACTTGATGCTGAAGCCTGTGGAAGAAGAACACCGAGGCCTGCAGCACGCTGTCGGGGATGTCGACATGATATTCCACACCCTTGGGACCCTCCTCGGCCGTGCTGTCGGCAGCAGTTGAGTCGGGAGTATGTGCATGCGATTCATTCTGTGTGCGGGCGCTGGGCAGGGGTTGGTTTGAGATGCCCCGCAGGTTGCTGATGGGCAACTGCCCCCATGCGGTGACGGACAGCAGGGAGAACAGCAGCAGAACTATGAGCCGACGGCGTTTCAAGGCAAAAGATTAACTGTTGGCCTGTAGGAAACGCTCGGCATCCATGGCGGCAATGCAGCCTTTGCCAGCGGCCACGATAGCCTGGCGGTAATGGGGGTCGCACACATCGCCTGCGGCAAAGACGCCGGGAATATTCGTGGCGCTGCCGGGGTTCTGCACTTTGATATACCCCTGCTCGTCGAGTTCAATCTGTCCTTCCAAGAAGTCGGTGTTGGGCTTGTGTCCGATGGCGACAAAGAAACCGGCGATGTCAATATGGCGTATCTCGCCTGTTTTCACGTTTTGGATGTCGGCTCCCGTCACACCGTCGAGGTCGTTGCCGCAAATCTCTTTTGTGGTGGAGTCCCACAGCATTTCAATCTTGGGATTGGAAAGCACGCGGTGCTGCATAGATTTCGAGGCGCGCAGCTCGTTGCGGCGATGGATGAGATACACCTTGTTGCACAAGGTGGCTAGATAGGTGGCCTCTTCGCAGGCGGTGTCGCCGCCGCCCACCACGGCCACGTCCAGCCCTTTGTAGAAATAGCCGTCGCATGTGGCGCAGGCGCTGACGCCCTGTCCGTAGAGTTTCTGCTCGCTTTCCAAGCCCAGCCAGCGGGCCGAGGCACCGGTGGCGATAATGACGGTCTCGGCTTCAATCACATTGTCGTGGTCGTCGATGCAGCGGAAAGGCCGCTGCGAAAAATCGGCCTTCACAATATAACCCTGCCGCACGTCGGCGCCGAAACGCTGAGCCTGTTTCTTCAGGTCGGCCATCATGTCGGTGCCCGAAATGCCTTCGGGATAGCCGGGGAAATTCTCAATCTCTGTTGTAATGGTGAGCTGTCCACCGGGCTGCATGCCCTCGTAAACGATGGGGTGGATGTCGGCACGGCCTGTGTAGATGCCGGCGGTGTAGCCGGCAGGCCCTGAACCAATAATAAGGCAACGTGTATGTTCCATAGTCTATTCTTTGTTTTTTTTCTTTGCTACCGAGAAATAAATGATAAATCCCAGTCCCACAGCCAGCACAACGGCCTGCTGCGAAGCCCACAGCAACCAGCCCACAGCCAGTCCCACAGTCTCTCCGATACCATAGAGGGCGAGAGCCTGCCACACAAGCACAGGATAGGCTCCCAGGCCGCCCTGCGAAATGGTCATGCCTATGGAGCCGAACAGATACAGCACAAACGCGGCGGAAAAGCCGAGGTGAGCAGTTTCGGGAAAAGCCTGGAATATGATGAGTCCGCCCGCGATATAGAGCAGGTAGATGATGATGCTGTACAGGATAAAGAGAACCAGCTGGCCGCGACCTAGATAAAAGATACTCTTGAGCCCGTCGACACCGCCCATGATGATACCGTCGATTTTCTGGAACAGCGGGTATTTCAACAGCCGCTTGCGGAAAAACCGATAGAAAAACACCGACGCGACGGCGGCGACAAGCAGCGCCACGACAATCACGGCGATGTGGGGCAGACTGTGGCTCTTCTCGCTCAGGGTGTTGTAAATCCATTCCTGCGCCTGTCCGTACATGCAGAGGATGCCCAGCAGCACCACGATGCCAAAGGCCAATACATCGACAAACCGCTCCGTCACCACTGTGCCAAGCGATTTCTCCATCGGGATGTCGTCGCTGGTGCGCAGGGTGGCGCAGCGCATCACCTCGCCCAGTCGCGGAAAGGCCAGGTTGGCCATGTAGGCCACCACAACCGACCCAAACGTGTTGCCCAGGCCGGGACGGCAGCCCAGCGGTCCGAAGAGCAGCTGCCACCGCAGAGCCCGCACAAAATGGCTGAGCAGGCAGCAGACCATCGTCACACCGACCCAGAAGTAGTCGGCATGGGTGAACGACGTCCAGATGGCCTCTTTTTGAGAGGGGTCAAGTTTCAGCAGGAACCAGTAGATGAAAAAGAATCCGATGCCAAGGAATATCACCAGCTTGACGATGTCCGACAGCCGGTTCCTCTTTTTAAGCGACGGTGTGGCAGTATCAGGCATGGCTCTTCCTATCGCAGATGGTTGTTCTCAGGGAAAATGACTGTGGGGTGCCATTGGAGGGCCTCCTCCTGCTCCATCATGCCGTATGCAGCGATGATGATTAGCGAACCGACGGGCACTTTCAGGGCGGCGGCTCCGTTGAGGCCGATGACTCCGCTTCCGCGCTCGCCCTTGATGGCATAGGTGCTCAGGCGTTCCCCGTTGGTAATGTTGTATATGTCGACTTTTTCGTTCTCTATTATGCCACTGGCCTCCATGAGCGCTTCGTCAATGGTGATGCTTCCGATATAGTCAATGTTCGACTCGGTTACAATAACTCGGTGAATCTTAGATTTTAATACAGTTACAAGCATGGCCTGTTTTTTTTGCAAATATACGTTTTTATTTTTAATAATAATATTTATTGTTTGCCTGACCGCAAATAACGTGTCAATCGGCATTATATTGCCTGTCTTTTTCTGTCAATTTGTACTGGCTCTTTTCAGCCTTTGTCGTAGTCCCGTTCCCTGTGCTGTCGAAATCCAGTCGCTTCCATTTTCTATGACGGACATCGGGCGAATAATGGATGGCGTCGCCACAGTCTCTCGTATGGGTGTCGGTGTCGGGCGCAGGGTGAGGATTGCGGCCTGCGGCTGCCGCGAGGCTCAGAGTCCGATAATCAGCGACAGGAGAAGGAAGACGATGAAGCAGTAGAGGATAATCTTGCCGCCCGAGATGGGTTTCATGTAGTTGGTGTCGGAAATGTCGAAACGGCGCCGTATCTTGATTTTGTGGATGGGCTGCCTGTATTTCTCGGTCAGTGTGGTGTCGTCGGGCTGGCTGCTACCGTCCGTTGCACTGCCGGAGTCGCCAGCGGTGGAGGCCGGTGCAGTGCCGGAGAAACGGGGCTGATAGTTGAACGTGGGCATCTCGCGTTTGCGGAAAAGGTCTTTCCAGGTGAGGCGCGACGACTGCCGGCGCTTCTCGCGGTCGATGGAGCGGAGACGTTGCTCGAAATAGGCCAGATCCGACTCGCTGCCTTCTGTGTCGCTGTCGGCTTTTACGGCCTCTTTAAGGGCCTCCTCCCTCTCTTTTTCGATGGCGTATTTCTTCTTCAAAGCCTCCCATTTTTCCTTCTCAGGGTCATAGAAACGGGGCTCGTAGTGGAAACGCCGTGGCTTTGCTACTTCAAACATGGTGTTTCGGATATTACTTTGTTCATGGGCACGTCGAGGGGCTCGGTGGGCACTTGCTCCACCATCTGGAAGTCAAACGCCACACCCACCTTGATGGCGTTGGGGGTGGTCTTCAGCAGTCGGTCGTAGAACCCGCGGCCGCGTCCCAGTCGGTTTCCCTTGCGGTCGAAGGCTACGCCGGGCACGATAATCATCTCAATCTTGTCGGTGTCGGTGTATTCCGGGCCTGTGGGTTCGCCGATGCCGAACTGCTCCCCCTGGGTCATGCATTCGGGACCCGTGTATTGCCTAAGCCTCAGCTCGTCGCCATCGACACAGGGCAGCAGCAGCGTTTTCTCCTTGTACCAGCGGTTGACGAAGTCGTGCGTCTGCACCTCGTCGTCCATCGACCAGTAGAGCAGCACGGTCTTGGCCTGCTGGAACTGGGGCAGAGCCTCCACCTGTTGCATGATTGTGGCCGAGCGACTGAGTTTTTCACAAAAAGGGACGGCTCTTTTTGCCGCCCTAATCTGTTTGCGCAGCTCCTGTTTCTCCATTTTAGAAAGGCAGGTCTTCTTCGGGGTTGGGCATCGAGGCGAAGGGGGCTGCCTGCGGGGCAGGGGCTGCTGCGGGGGCTGCTGCCGGTGCGGCGGGAGCCACTGGGGCAGCGGGCTGTACGGGTGCTGCAGGGGGTGTGGGCCAGGCATAGCCCGTGGCGGCCGGAGGCATCTGTCCCGGCACGTAGTTCTGTATGCGGGTGCAGCGCAGGTCGGTGTACCAGCGGCCTTCGTATTCGCGTGATTCAGGGTTGAAATTCACCACGACGGGAGAGTTAAGTGCCAACGATTTGACCATTGCCAGACGGTCTTCGCCGAATGTGGTGAAAGCTACTTGACGGGGATATTCGCCGTCGGTCTCGATGACAAATCCACCTCTTACCCAAGGGCCGCGCTGGCTTTCGCCGCGCACTTCCTGCAAAATCTTGATTAGTTTACCTGAAATTTCCATAGTATGCTGTGTTGTTTTGTTTAATTATCAAATGTTTATCATTTCTGCATCTGAGGAATGCAAAATACAAAGATAGCAAAAAAAAAAATACCGTCGAATGAAAAGTTTTCAACAGGTTATTTTATTATTAGTTTACGGACCGGGCTGCGGGGGTCGTCTAAAGTTGCTTTCGGCTGCCAGTCGGCTTATGCCCAATGTGGCGGTGCTTGCGGTAAGGGCTTTGCGCAGCATTACCCTTCCGTTGGTGTCGGCGACAGTCGGATGGTGCAGTAACTGCTGGATGCATCGAGATTGCTCATCCCGGCTGAGCCGCCATAGCCATAGGAAGACACGTTTGACAAGTATTATCAGTCGTTGATGCAACCATCAAGCGTCGTCATTTATTCGCTCGTTATTCGATCGTTTTCCACTCTTTTTCCGTTTCAGAAAGGGAAAAAGATGGGAAACATATCGAAAAACGATATGATAAAGAACGACTCAACATCGAGCCCTGAAGGCACACTGAGGAACGTTGGGGACAAATTTGCGACATTATCGGAACGTTGAGGAAAGATGGCGTAAGCCCTCGCAGAATAAAAAGTAAATTCCGCGCGAAGCGGCAAACCTACTCGATACGTTGCGTAAACTATCGGTTGGTGCGGCGGTAGAAATAGATTATCAGTATGGTTGTTATCACCAGCATGACGCCGATGATGCACCAGAATGATGTGACGTTGGTGATGAAGGGGAAATCCACGTTCATGCCGAAGAGGCCGGTGACTACGGTCAGCGGCATCATGGTGGTGGAGAAGTAGGTGAGCACCTTCATGATTTCGTTGGTGCGGTTGGCCTGCAAGGAGTCGAATGTCTTGGAGAGACCCTCGATCAATTCGCCGTAGTCTTCAATCGAGTCGAACATCTTCTGGTATTGGTCCAGAATGTTGCCCCAGTAGTCTTCCATGTCCAGCACTTCGGGATCTACAAAGCCTTTGATGGTACCGCCTTCGAACATGTGCAGCACCCGCACTTGCGGCTTGAATGTGGTGTTGAGCAGGATGATGTTGCGTCGGGTGATGGAGATGAGTTCGATGATGCTGCGGGCGCGCTTGTTGAAGATGTCGTAGTTGATTAAATCCACTTCCGAACCCACGCGCATGATGAGGGTGTAGGTCTCGAGCATCAGGCGGTCGAGGATGTGGTAGAGCAGCAGGTCGCTGGAGGAGAGTTTCTCTTTCACGTCGTCGTCGTCCTCTTTCAGGTCTTCCTGCATCTCCTCAAAGAGTTTTTTCACCACCCAGTGCGATTTGCCGATGGTGATGATATAGTCTTTGCCCCAGAAAATTTTCACCTCCTGGATACGTATGAACTTGTTGGTTTTGTCGAAGTAGGGGAAATGGAGGATAAGGAAATAGTAGTCGTCGTATTCGTCTATCTTGGGTCGCTGGTTGCTGCCCTTGCAGTCCTCTATGTCCAGTGGGTGGAAATGGTACTCGTCCAAAAGGTAACGGTATTCCTCCTCGCTGGGATTGGTAATCTGCATCCATTTCAAAGACTGGTGCTGGATAGTCTCTATCATGGTTTATGTCCTCCATTTTTATAGTAGAAAGTTGAACCCTGAATGATTTCCTGAATGCTTGAATGTGCTAATGCTTGAGTGAAAATTATTCAAACAATCAAGCAATCAAGCAATCACGCATTCACACGTTCATTTTCTACTTTCCACTTTTTCAGTATTCTACATTCGAGTAAATTTTTAATTGTTTCTGCAAAGATACGAAAAAACTTTTATTTTTCAATTTTTTGTTTTGCTTTTCCTTCTTTATACAGCAGTGAAAAACCGAGACTCATGTTGATTGTGTAGCCTTTCGGGCTGCCGACTATGCTGTTGAACCGGTCGCGCGACACAAATACTTTGGCATCCACCGAGGCGAAATATTGCTCCAGTGTGCTTTTTGTGGCCGAGAGTTCGCTGCTGAGATGGTATTTCACATCCACTCCTGCGCGCCAGCATCCCTCTGTGGGGCCGCCGCTGGGGCCGTCGCCTGTTTCGCTGAAGAAGACTCCCTGCATGCCGTAGCCTACGAAGGGCGTGATGCGCAGTTTGCGGCTGTCCAGCACCGTGAAGCCGTAGTCGATGTGCAGGTCAATCGTGCTGATGTCGTCGGAGTTGTAGAGTTCGTTGTTCTTGTTTACGGTGTAAAGGGTGTCGGGTTTGCATTTGCCGCCGCCGATATACATGCCCAGTATGAACGTGTGCCGACGGTATCCCCCTTCAAAATCCCAGTAGAAACCGCCGCTGGGGGCGAAAAGGTTGTGCATGTCACCGCAGAATATCTTGGCTCCTCCGCCAAAGTCGGTGCCGAAGAAATAGGAAGTCTTGAATTCCGGCAGGATGAGGGCCGAGGCATGTTTCTCCACCATGTAGGGGGTGATGGAGTCCATCAGCTGTCGCACCTCGTTGCCCCACCATTCCACAGCTGCCGTGTCGGCGCCGTAGCGCGTGGAGCGGCAATAGTTGTCGGCTTCGTCGCTCAGCAGCTGCATATAGTACCTTGTGTTGCCTTTGCCGCCTGTGTCGATATCCACCTGCAGGTAGCGGCGATACAGCTCCGCCAGGTTAAACAGCACTTGGTTGTATCGCAGCTCTTGGTCTGTGAGGTGGTTTCGGTCAACCCACGACAGGTTTTTGTCCATCAGCGCTACAGCGGTTTTCACCCCCCAGTTTATGCCATTTACATCGTGTGTGCGGTTTTCAATGTCCAGGTAGTATTCCAGATAGGAATGTTCCTCGCCAAAGCCTTCACCTACAACGGTGAAGTTTTTCCATGTCAGGGGTCCCTTTTCCCATGCGCGCGGGAGGAAGGGATTTGTAACCACGGGGTGAGGCTTTTCGTGTTTTGCCACCACAAGGGGGGCGATGGAGTCCATGCGGTTGCGCACGGTGATGTCCCATTGGCGTATGGCCGCTGTGTCGGCGCCGTAGCGTGTGTCGCGGCAATAGCGGTCAACCTCATGGCTCGCCAGCCGCATGTAATAGTCCAGGTTGACGGTGCCTGTTGTGTCAAAATCCTCCTGCATGCGTCGGCGGCACAGCTCCACGATGTTGAAAAGCACCTGGTTGTATTTCAGCTCCTGTTGGGTGCAGTGTTTTTTGCTCACCCACGACAGGGTTGTGTCCATGTAGGCACAGGCTATGTAATCCACAGCCACAGAGGCAAATTCATAGTACATGTGCTCTTCCATATCGAGCAGGAACTCCAGATAGGAATGCTCCTCGCCGATGGTGGTGTCCACTTTCTTGAAGCAGTCCCAGGTCAGGTTCCCTTTGTCCCAACTGTACAGGGCGTTTTGGGCCAGACCTGTTGTCATCGCCAAACAGCCTATCGCGGCAAACAGTATAATCTTTTTCATCATGGTAGAGATACTTTATGTGTTATTTTCTCGGGCTCTTGGCTTTCCCGCTGAGGAAGATGAATCCCACCTGCACATTGAAGGTGAATCCGGCGGGAGCGCCTATCGCGCTGTTGAGACGGCCGTAGGTGCCGAAAGCCTTTATGTTGAGTGAGGCCAAGTCGTGTGTGGCGTTGTAGCCGAGTATGCTGTACGGAAGACGGAATACCTGGTTGGAGAAGTGCAGGTTGAAGTCCACGCCCGCATGAATGCTGCCGGTGGAAGGCCCGATTGAGCTGCCGTTGTCGGGTGTGAAGAAGAAGCCCACCAGCCCGTAGCCTACGAAGGGGGTGAGGCGGCATCGGGCATTGTCGAGGACGGAGAAGCCGTAGGCGGCGTAGAGGTCAAGGACTGCCAGCCGGTCGCCTGTCCAAAGGTCTTCGATGTTTTCAGGGGTGCTATGCACGCTATACACGGTGTCGCGGCAGCGCGAGCCTGCAAATCCCATTCCGAAGGTGAGGAAGTGCCGACGCCATCCCATGTCGAAGTTGAAACTCATTCCCAATCCGTTGCCGAAGTACCGGTGAAGGTCGCCGCCCACACCGCTGAATCCGGCTCCTATGCTCATACCCCAACGGTAGGGGGCATCGGTGTGGCTGTAGATGTCCATGGGCTTGAGGCTGTCGAGCTGCTGCTGCACCTCGCGTTCCCAGCGGGCCAGGACGGCCGAGTCGCTGCCCTGACGGGTCTCTGCCTCCAAGCGGTCTATGTCGTCGTTCAGCTGCCGCATGGTGTTGTCTAACATCTGCTGGTCGTTGATGTATAGGTTGGCAGTGAACATGCGTCTTTCGAGTCTGCGGCGGTAAACCTCCATGAGGCCGAAAGCCGTCTGGTTGTATCGCAGCAGGGCAGGGGAGCGGTGGGCGGTGTCGGCCCACGAGTACTCGGGGCTGACAAAGGCATAGACGGTCTGTCCCACGTAGGTCACCCCATCAACCACCTTGCGCGACTGGTCAAAGCCCATGTAGTATTCCATGAAGGAGTAGTGGCCGTTCAACGTTGTTTTGTGCTGGAAATCGTTCCAAGTCAGCGGTCCCATTTCCCATGTGTGGGACTGGATTTGCCCCATTGCCGTGCACGTAAGCAGTGCGCTGAACATGATGATTGAAAGTATTCGTTTCATAGATAGCCTTTTAGATTGTTTTTTGTTTTGTGCTTTACTTTTGCAAATATACGCTTTTTTTTTCGTACGGCAGCCGAAGTCCTCAGCTTCGTTTTTTATGCTGCCGCTATGACCTGACAGAAACCGCACCTCTTGCCTTCCCATTCTTCGTTGCCGCGAGCGAAGATAGAGCGAACCTACAGCGAAGCTACACTGGACCTTCAGGGTGTGCCGACCTCATCGAATCACGATGCAAAGATACTGCTACAGCTGCTACAGTGCTACAGTTTGAATGTGGGTATTCCATTTTCTTTTGTTTTTTTAACTTTTTGCGTATTGCTTTGAATGTTAATTTGGTACGTTGCTTTATGGTGGGAAGTTGTGTAAAATAAACGTTTCAAAATGTAATTTATACTTGCTATTTGGAAAGTTTTGTGTACTTTTGCAGCGTCAATTTGATTAAACATTTTAATTTTAAAAGTCATGAAAACTTCAAAATTGTTATTGCCCTATGGGTTTAAATGTGCAGGGCTGTGGATTCTGGCCGTTGCCGTTGTGTTGCTTTTGGTTTATTCCATCGTTCCGGATGGTATGTTGTGCAGCAGTTGGAATGATTTCCGCGCGTTGTTCGGATTGGAGCGGATCCGAGTGGAGAATTTCCCCTTTACTGGCGGTTTTTCTGCCGACAGTGATTTGGTGAATTCTTTTATTTGGGTGCTGTTTGTTGTGGGGGGCGTGTTTATCGGTTTCTCACGCAATAGGAGTGAGGATGAATTTATTGAGCATCTGCGCTATGAGTCGCTTATCCTGTCGCTCTACTTTAACTGCCTGCTGTTGGTGGCGGCCATCGTGTTTGTGTGGGGATTGTCGTTTGTTTCGGTGATGGTGTTCAATATGTTCTCCACCTTGTATTTCTTTATCATTTGCTTTTACGTCAGGTTGTTCATCAATAAACGCTCTCTTGGAAATGAAGAATAGGTTGAAAGTGGCCCGTGCGGAGATGAATATCACGCAGGGCGAGTTGGCCGAGAAGATAGGGGTGACCCGTCAGGCGGTTAATTCGATAGAATTGGGCAAGTATGTGCCCTCGACGGTGCTGGCATTGAAGATGGCCAAGCTGTTTGGAAAAAGTGTGGAGGAACTTTTCATGCTTGAGGATAACGATTGATTAACTATAAATGGATTAACATGAAGAAAGGAATTGTTTTAGTTGCATGGGTCGCGCTTACGGTATGCGGATTGAACAGGGTCGTGGCTCAGAATGGATTGTATATGGTTAAGAATGCGGAAAAGATAGCCTCGGAGAAGCTGGCAGAGCAGATGGCTTCGTCGGCTTCGGTGACTTCGGAGGAGGACGAGCGGAATGGTTTGAGTCCGGAAAACACCGAGGTGGAGACTGCTGAGTTGGGGGATGTGCTGGCGACGTATCTTATGGAGAATATTCCTTCGTCGGAACTGGCTGCCGCGATGGGTGTGCCTCAACGGGTGGAGATTACCGACAAGAATATCGTGTTTTCCACTGAAGGTGGCGACACTGTGCGGGTGTTTAACGTGACGATGACTGAGGCCATACCTTCACAGTCGGACGGCCGTTGGGTACTCAACTGTGCAAATGGAGAACAGGTGGTTCTCTACTGGCGGAAAGACTGCGGGTTTGTGATGGATGTGCCCGGAATCGGGCGTCTGGAATTGGCGAAGGTACGATAGCCGAGGGGATTGAGTATAAAAAAGAAGGCTGCCTGTTGAGGGGCAGCCTTTCTTTTATGTAGAGTGGGATAGACGCTTATTTGCGTTCCCCTTTGGCGGCATTGTAGAAGATTTTGAATGCGCCGGAGTTACGGAGCTCCTGTTTGATGTCGCTTATGAGACCCATCTTGGTGTCTTTATCGGCCTTGATGGAGAAAGTGACAAACGGACGGTCGGCTTCGACACGTGCGGAAATCTCGCTCTCGACAAACAGAGGGATGTCAGAGACCTCGGAGATTTGGTCGTTGAGCTGAATACGGGATTCGGTACCGTATTTTTTCTGCATCTCACCGACCATAGGAGTACCCACGTTGATGTAGCTTACGAGGCTCTTCTTTTGCAGTTTGATGGTCTCGGTGGCTTTGGGTACCTTGATACTCACGTAGAGTGAGCTTTCGCGCATCGTGGTGATGGTCATGAAGAAGAACAGGAGCATGAAGATAATGTCGGACATGGAGCCCATGTTGAGACCGGGGGTCTCTTTTGCTTTTTTACCAGTAAAACGTGCCATTATTTCTTTTCTCCTATCTTTGTAGGCTCAGCCTCGGAGATGGCAATGGGGATTGCCTGGTCGATGGCTTCAGCCTGGGGTTCTGTCAGGTCGGCGTATTTACGACCGAACTTTGCTTGTGATAGCTCGTTGCGCATCTCGTCGATGGCAGCGGTGAGCTCGTTCTGCACCGCAATATACATATCGTATGAAGTACCGCGGTCGTTCTGCAGAGAGATAACACCTTTGGATACGTCTATCATGCCCAGCATGGGGATTTCCATTTGCAGTTTCTCGGGCAGGTTGGGATCGTTGTTGGGGTTGCCGAGGAATTCCTTGGCGCGATCCTTGAGGTCGTGGATGTCACCCACTTCGCCGTTGAAAAGCAGACGGTCTTTGCTGTTGATTTTGACTACGAAGATGTTTCTCTCCTTAATGTCAGGTGGTTTTTCCTGATTGGGTGGTAGTGGCGGCGGTAAACGGCGTGCAATACCCTGATCAGTGTTGATGTTGGAGACCAACAGGAAGAAGGCCAACAACAGGAACGAGATGTCGGACATTGAACTGGTGTTTAAGCCAGGTGTTTTTCTTCCCATAGTTCTTTATTTTTTCTTGTTTGATTTGGGCATAACTTCTGTAACCAGGATGGACAGTGCAGCACCGATAACGATGATGTAAACCAGGATACAGGCGGCACCGATGAGTTTGGAGGTGCCTTCGGTGATATTGTACTTCACGATGTCAACATCGGTGCCTTTGGCCAGCAGGAAGGAGACCACAAGGAGGACAACGATGATGCCGATGAGAAGCAGGAATTTCTTTAGATAACCGGGTTCATCTTTGAAACGCGAGGCCAGTTTCTTGACAAGGAACACGACGATGGCGCAGATGGCGATGGCCAAGAGGATGACAAGGATCCAGAAGGCGACATCGAACATGCCGGAGAAGTTGTTCCCTAATTCGCGGATGCCGTCCATTACATGTTTGGAGTCGGACTGCAGGGCAAAGATGACAGCAAAGACTGCTGTTATCAAGCTGACCCCTAAGAGTACCAGGGTTAGTATTTTATCAGTTTTCTCTTTCATAACAGTTAAAGGATTGTTTGTTTATAAATAATGTAAAAGGACTCCTTATAACTATTATTTCTTGTTCTTGACGAGGATGTCCATGAAGGAGATGGAACCATCTTCCATCTGGGCAACGAGGCTCTCGATTTTGGTGAGGATATAGTTATAGAAAATCTGAAGGATGATGGCAACGATAAGACCGAAGATGGTGGTCAACAGAGCGACTTTCATACCGCCAGCCACAACGGTGGGGCTGATATCACCAGCGACTTCGATGTCATCGAAAGCCTGGACCATACCGACAACGGTTCCGAGGAATCCGAAGGAGGGAGCCAGTGCGATGAACAGGGCAATCCAGGTCATGTTGTTTTCGAGACGGGCCATCTGAACACCACCGTAGGAGGTGACGGCTTTCTCTACGTTGTCAAGACCTTCGTTGACGCGGTCGAGACCCTGATAGAAGATGGAGGCCACGGGGCCACGGGTGTCGCGGCAGAGTTCTTTAGCGCCGTTGTAGTCGCCTTTCTGCACATAGCCTTCAATGCCTTCGAGCAGTTTCTGCACGTTGGTGGTGGCCATGTTCAGATAGAGGATACGCTCGATAACCAGAGCCATACCGAAGATGAGGCAGAGGAGCACGGGGGTCATCCAGCCTGCACCACCTTGGATGTACTTTTCTTTCAGAACCTGGTGGAAAGATTTGGTCTCTTCAGCAGGAGCTGCGACGGTTTCGGGTTCTTCGGCAACGGGAGCTTCAGCGACGGTGCTGTCGGCAGTCTGCTCGTCGATTTGCTCGGTTGCGGGCTGAGTGGCTTGGGCACCTTTGTCCTGGGCCATGACACCATTGAGATTGGTGAATGTCAATAAGCCAATGATTGACATCAAAGTAATTACTTTTTTCATGATTTAATTTAATGAGTTAATTATTAATTAGTTAATTTAAATCCACTTAGTTGTAATATTTCTGCAAATATACGCTATTTTTCCGAATACGCGAGAATTTATTTCGTTTTTTTTTATTTTTTACGTCCAAAGAGGGTTGTTGTGAGTTCGCGCAAGGGCTTTTTTAGCGTCTCTTCGGTGTTGATCGAGTCGAGGTGCTGCACGGCGTCGCGGAACTCTTTGGCGATGGCTTCTTCCACTTGGTGCCGGATGTCGAGCTGCCGGTATATCTGAAGCACTCGCTCCACTTTTGCGTCGCTGTTTTGCGGGGTGGAGGCGAAGAGGTCGAACAGTTCTCGGCGCAGGTCGGCGGGGGCGGACTGGAGGGCGCTGAGGAAAAGGTAGGTTTTTTTGTTGTCGCGGATGTCCTGTCCGGTCTGTTTGCCAAATTCGGCCACGTTGCCGAAGCTGTCGAGCAGGTCGTCCTGCAGCTGGAAGGCAAGGCCCAAATGGATGCCGAACTCGTAGATGTGGTCGATGTCTTGTTCGGGCGCGTTGGCGTAGAGTGCACCTATCTTGAGCGCTCCGGCAAGGAGAACGGCGGTTTTGAGGCGTATCATCATCATGTATTCCGGTATGGTGATGTCTTCGCGGCGCTCGAAGTTCATGTCGTATTGCTGGCCTTCGCACACGAGGATGGCGGTTTCGTTGAAACAGTTGAGTATTTCCTGCAGGCGGGCGTGGGGCTGTACCAGAAAATAGCGCCATGCGAGGGCAAACATGGTGTCGCCCGAGAGAATGGCGGTGTTCTCGTCCCATTTGCGATAGACGGTGGGTTGCCCGCGACGGATGGGCGATTTGTCCATGAGGTCGTCGTGGAGGAGGGTGAAGTTGTGGAATGTCTCGATGCCTACGGCTGCGTGGCGCACCTGTTCCATATCGCCGTTGAACATTTGGTTGGCGGCCAGCAGCAGCATGGGTCGGATGCGTTTGCCGCCCAGGCGCAGGGTGTAGTCAATGGGTTCGTAAAGTTCTTTCGGCTCGTGGAGGAATTGTTCCGAGGCGAAGATGTCCTGTACTTTTTTCAGCAGAGTTTGCATGACACATTAAATATTAGAAAGGATAGTTTATACCAAAGTTAAAGACCAGTTTGTCCCATCCCAGGTGTGAGTGCATCCAGCGTTCGCCTTCGGCATAGGTTGGGTCGTAGATGGGAACGGCGAGGTCGAGCCTCAGGGTGATGATGGAGATGTTGGCGCGCAGACCGAATCCAACATCAAGAGCCACAGTCTTTAGGATGTCCATGGGACTGAAGTGGAATTCGTCGTCCAGGAATCCCCAGGCGTAATAGGTCCACACGTTACCCACGTCGGCAAAGAGTGCCCCTTCGAAGATGCCGAGGATGGGGAACCGCTGCTCGATGTTGCCGACAAGCATGATTTCACCCATGCCGAGGGTGAGCTGCTTTTCCGCATCGTGGTCGTAAGTCGATCCGTATCCACCCAAATGGCGCAAACCCCATCCGCGCAAGGTGGTGGGTCCGCCACCGATGAACATCTTTTCGTAGGGGATGGCGATGGAGTTGCCGTAGGGAATGCCGAATCCCGCCAAGGCCCGCAGGACAAGGGTGTTCTTGTCCCCCCAGTAGATATAGCGTTTGTATTCACCTTCCAGCCTGAAGTACTGGTAGTAGAGCGAGTCGTTCTTGTCTTTGGAAGTAAATAGCCGGTCGATGGCGTTGAGCAGGTTTCCAGCGGTCTCGACAGAGAAGTTCAGATAGCTGAAATTGTTGCGGGTGCCGATGAGCTGGTTCGAGTAGGTGTATTCGTAGTGGGTGTTGAGCAGGATGTAGTCGTGGGTGAGGAAGATGACTTTCATTAGGTCGAAAGAGGTGAGGTAGAGCCAGTCGTAGTATTCCCTTCCGTTGATGATGTGGGAGTAGGTGAAGTTGATTGGCAGCAGCTTGTGCTGATGGAAGCGACGGTGGCTCCACGTGTAGCCGAACGAGGCCCCAACGAGGGTCCTTTCCAGAACGAATTCGGTGTCGGGCATGGCTATGTTACGGTAGAGATAGCTGGCGTTGACACCGATAAGTGTGTGCGGACGGTTGAACTGCCAAGGCAGGCTGTTGGCGAAAGGCATGAGGAAGCTGGGCAGGTCGAGGGTGATGTTGAGGTTGTTCTCAAACGAGGCGAAGGTGTTGTAGAAGTCCTTGCCGCTGCCGGAAAAGACATTCTTGGGCAGGTCGAAGAGCAGGCTTCCCTCCACGTTCAGCAACTCGGCGCCGCCGAACAGGTTGTTGTTCTGGTAGCCCAGGGTGGTTCCCAGCCCGACATTACCGCTGGTGAGGAAATTGCTCTCGGCATTCCCGAAGTCGGAGGTATTGGTCAGTTCCAGCGACAGGGACAGTTTGTGGCGGTTGTTGTTAAGCAGACGGATTTTGGCGTCAAGCAGACGGTTGCTGTCGGTGCTGTTGGGCGATTCCTCGTAGCTGATATCTACATATTTGAAGTTGTGCAGACCGAACAGGGCGTTGGAGGTCAGCTGGCCGAAACGCGGCCTGTAGGTCTGGCCGCTGCGCAGCAGCAGGGAGCGGCAGATAACGCGGGGCGAAGGGGTTATATTGTCCTTATAGACAAACCGGTAGTCGGTGATGTTTCCGTTGAACGACTGGTATGGATAAATCAATGTGTCGGGATGCGTTTCGCTTGCCTTGAGAGAAGTGGAGATGTTGGGGTAGAGGTAGATGTTGTCGAGGTGGTATTTCTGCAAGGGCAGCGTCACGATTGAGTCGCCCACGCTGCGCTGCGGCAGCCTAATGCTGACAATGATACTCAGCAGCTGGCTGTCGTAGGTGGTATCGACCAGGAAACGCACCATGTCCGCGCTGGCATAGTAATAGCCCGAATCCTTCAGGGTCGAGGCTATGCGGGTCTGCTCCCGGGTCATGACCTGCTGGTCGTAGTAGTCGCCCACCTTCAGCAGCGATGCCTCCATCCATCTCTCCGACTGCAACAGCTTCTCAATCTCCGGCTGTTGGCGGCAGCGGAAAGTCAGCTCGGCAATCTTGCGCCGCTGGGTGGCCGTGATGTTGTACCGGGCTATCACCGAGTTGTCACCGTAATGTATGGTGTCGGTAGTCACCGTCGAGTTAAAGCAACCCTTTGTTTTGAGTAGTGTACTTAATTGCATGGCAGTGTTTTGTGCTGCACGTGCATCATACACAACAGGAGCCTCGCCGAGGTTGCGCCAAAACCGGCTCCAACCCGATGTGTCGTCGGGGTTGGTGGAGCAGTACAGCCTCATCTTCAGGCGCATGAACAGGAATCTCTTGTTGGGCAGCTGGTTGTAGTACTGCTGCGTGTTCGACAGCGCATCCGACACCTCTTTGGTCACCTCGGAGCTGTCGGCCATCCTTACATTCACTTCATTGCGGTGCAGCACATTCTCGCCCGGCCGCAGGTATTTGTCCACACTGCACGAGGTGAGGCTCAGGGCGGCGATTGCCAGGCATAATATGTACAGTTTTCTTCTCAATCCTATATGGTTTTTGCAAGGCATCGCTCCACCTCCGTCAGGATAAGTTCGGTGGAGCCGGTGTTCTCGTTCAAGTATTGCAGACACACCCTCGATGCGGCTTCGTATTGTCCGCTGTCGCCCAGAAGCTTGTCGAGGCACTCTTCCAGCTGACCATACTCCGCATAGCTGAATCCGCCGCCGCGCTCAATGATGTCGCAGGCCTCTTTGAACTTGTGGTAGTTGGGACCGAACACAACGGGCTTGCCGAAAGTGACGGCCTCGAGTATGTTGTGGATTCCCCGGCCGAAACCGCCTCCGATATAAGCCACATCGGCATAGCGGTACAGCGAGGAGAGCATGCCGATATTGTCGATAATCAGCACCGACCCGCTGGATTGTCCCTCCCCCAGCTGCGAATAGCGCACACAACGCTCTTTCCCGAAAAGGGTCTCGATATGGCTCAGATGGCTCTCGCTGATGACATGAGGCGCCAGCACAAGGGTGATGCCGTTGCCCGCATGGTCGAGATACTGCTTCAGGCATCGCTCGTCGGGTTCCCACGAACTGCCGGCCAGCAGCACCTTGTTGCCCTTGTGGAGCGACAGGAACCCCTCGATGCTGTCGAACCGTTTTGCGTTCCGGGCAATGGCGCTCACCCGGTCGAAGCGGGTGTCGCCGGCAATGGACACCTGCGGCACACCGTGAGCCTCCAACAATTGCCGCGACTCCTCGTTCTGCACAAACAGATGGGTGAAACACCGCTGCAGGTGTTTCAGATACCACCCACCGTACCATTTGAAGAAATACTGGTTAGGGCGGAATATGGCCGAAAAGATAAACGTGGGGATGTCGCGCCGACGCAGCTGCTCAAGATAGTTGAACCAGAAGTCGTATTTGGCAAAAAACACCACCGTCGGATGCAGCAGGTTGACAAACCGCGAGGCGTTGGCGGGCGTGTCCATCGGCAGATAGCACACAAAGTCGGCCTCGGCGTAGTCCTTGCGCACCTCATAGCCCGACGGGGAGAAAAACGTCACGCACACCCTGTATTCCGGATGCCGTTTGCGGAACTCCTCCAGCACCGGGCGTGCCTGTTCAAACTCTCCCAGCGACGAGGCGTGGAACCAAGCCGTCTTCTCCTTGCCCACAGGCGCCACCGTCAGCCGTCCGAAAGTGCGTTTCCATCCCTCCACCATCTGGCGGGGCTTGCCGCCCGAAAGGGCGGCCAACCGCACACCGGCGGCATAGCATCTGATTCCGAATGTATATAGCAAGCGCATATCTTATTCAATAGAAATAATAGTCATGGGTCGTCTTGCCCTTCAGCGGGAACATCCAGCAAAACTTGATGCTGTACAGCAGGTCGAAATACCGGTTGTTGTCCTTTCCCTGCAATCCCAAATAATAGTCAATGGTATAGTCGCGTGTCGAGCGGCTCCACACCTGCGACACCTCGAAAGCCACATACACGTTGGCCAGGTCAGCCCTCCGGCTCATCAGCCATACACCCACGCCCTCGGTCAGCATGAACCCGTGGCGCTGGTGGTCGTACAGCAAGGCGTAGTCGTCGGTCAACTGCGGCGCCCGCTCGTCGTTGGCCATAAAGATGGTCTGCTGCCGCATGTATCCCGCACTCAGGCGTGCCAGAATCCCCGAATTGGGATTGTTGGCGGCGTTGAAAGGAAACAGCTTCCCGAAACCGCCCTGCACACTCAGCCCGCGGTTGTGGCACGACATATTGGCATCAATGCCGTTTGCCCCCACAACAATGCCGTCGCGGGTGTACACTGGCCCGAGCCGCTCCTGGCGGTAGCGCAGGTTGTTGCCGCCAAACCACATGTCGCCCTCCAGCGTCACCAGCCAGCCCGACTTGTACTTGTATATGGCGTCAATACCCACTCCCAGCCATGGCCCGCTGTACAGGCTGGCCATCGTCGCATTGCGGCTCACCGTGCCGGCAGGCGATGTCTCCGACGAAAAACGGGTCGACGGGAACACCGGCCCTATGTTGAAACCGATAATATGGCACTCCAGCGTGTCGGTTTTCATGTCCACTTGAGCCCTTGCAGGCTGGCCAATCATCATCGCTCCGAACAGCACGGGCAGCGCACAGCAAAATATTTTTTCTCTGATATTCATTAATATGATATTAATTTCGTAACTTTGCAAACTCAAAAGTTACCTTTTTTTCAAACTGCAAAGATACGCAAATTATTTGAAAACAACAGAAAAAAATATAAATTCGTTAATTCGTTAATGTGTTAATTCGTTAGTCAAGGACTAACACAATAACACAATAACACAATTACACATCCAAAAAAATGGCAAAAGATTTTGTAAAACGCTCCGAAAACTACTCCGAATGGTACAACGAACTCGTTGTCCGCGCCGACCTCGCCGAGAACTCCGCCGTCCGCGGATGCATGGTCATCAAACCCTACGGCTACGCCATCTGGGAAAAGATGCAGCGCGCCCTCGACGACATGTTCAAGGCCACCGGCCATCAGAACGCCTATTTCCCCCTTTTCATACCCAAGTCATTCCTCAGCCGTGAAGCCGAGCATGTCGAAGGCTTCGCCAAAGAATGCGCCGTGGTCACACACCACCGCCTCATGAACAACCCCGACGGCACGGGCGTCGTCGTCGATCCCGACGCACGCCTCGAAGAAGAGCTCATCGTGCGCCCCACCTCCGAAACCATCATCTGGAGCACCTATAAGAACTGGATTAAGTCTTACCGCGACCTCCCCATCCTCTGCAACCAGTGGGCCAACGTCGTCCGCTGGGAGATGCGCACACGCATGTTCCTCCGCACCGCCGAATTCCTCTGGCAGGAAGGCCACACCGCCCACGCCACCCGCGAGGAGGCCGAGGAGGAAGCACGCCGCATGCTCGACGTCTATGCCGACTTCGCCGAGAACTGGATGGCTGTGCCCGTCATCAAGGGCGTCAAGTCGCCCAACGAGCGCTTCGCCGGTGCTCTCGACACCTACTGCATCGAAGCCATGATGCAGGACGGCAAAGCCCTGCAGGCCGGCACCTCCCACTTCCTCGGGCAGAACTTCGCCCACGCCTTCGACGTGCAGTTCCTCAACAAGCAGAACCAGCTCGAATACGTCTGGGCAACTTCATGGGGTGTTTCCACCCGCCTCATGGGCGCCCTCATCATGACCCACAGCGACGACAATGGTCTCGTCCTGCCCCCGAAGCTCGCCCCCATACAGGTGGCCATCGTGCCCATCTGCAAGACCGACGACCAGATGGCTGAACTCGACGCCCACATCGCTCCCCTTATCGACTCGCTCAAGGCCAAAGGCCTCACCGTCAAGTACGACAACCGCACCGAGTACAAGCCCGGCTGGAAGTTTAACGAATATGAATTCAAAGGCGTGCCCGTGCGCCTCGCCATCGGCCCTCGCGACCTGCAGAACGGCACCTGCGAAGTCTGCCGCCGCGACACGCTGGAGAAAATCACCATGCCCATCGAAGGCATCGCCGACCACGTCCTCCAGCTCATGGACGACATCCAGCGCAACCTCCTGCAGCGCGCCGCCGACTTCCGCGAAGCCAACACCCGCCCCGTCGACACTTGGGACGACTTCTGCACCGAAATCGAAAAAGGTGGCTTCCTTCTCTGCCACTGGGACGGCACCACCGAAACCGAAGAGAAAATCAAAGAGCTCACCAAGGCCACCATCCGCTGCATCCCCTACAATGCCCCCGAAGAGGAAGGCCGCTGCATCCTCACCGGCAAACCCTCCCACCGCCGCGTAATCTTCGCCCGCGCCTACTAACCCAACCGAACCACCTGTGGTAATTAAAAACAACGAGGGTGTCCCCAACTTCAAGGGCACCCTCTTTTCATTTAGCCAGTAGTTTGAGGTTTGTTCCGAATAAGCAATCCTCTCCTGTTGGGGCGGATTTGTAATCAGGTTGTTGATAGTAATAAGTAATAACTAAAAAGGTGCGGCGGCCTACTTTTTACTTATTCTGTCGTTTTTGTTGTTATGTCAGAAAAAAAGTGTATTTTTGCATTTGCAAACCGACAGATTATGGTTTGCAAAGAAAGCGCATTTTCGCCTTATTCCTAACATAGTGAAACTGGACATTTCTCAATGAATAACAAGGAATAAAGAGGAGATGAATGTCCGCTGTGGCGAGTATCCGTACCTATTACGATACATCCATGGTGGAGCAATTCACCGAACTTTATTTTGTTATTCAGGGAGTCCAGCCCCACTATGTAAAAATAGGGTTTCAATGGATGGCTCCACTTTCTTTAATTATGTATGGCACTTCGACGGGTCTCGCAGTGCAGACAAAAACACAATAACTATGACAAACAAATTAAAAGTTTTCGCAATGCTCTTGTGCGTTGCACTGTTCGGAATCTTCAGTTCCTGTGGAAAAGATGATGGTGGGTATTCTATACCTTCCAACGACAACGAAATCTACAACCTTCTTATAGGGAAGTGGAATGTGGAAATAATTAGTGATGAAGATGAAATACCTGGGTTTAGAGGTGAAATAGAGTTTCTTGAGTCGGGTGAATTGTTGGCAAATGGCGTATGGTCTGCTGATGATTGGAGTTTTTACAATAATGGTTTATGGAACGGGAAAGGGTCGTATGCTTTGTTCAAACGTCACCTGATATTATTTGTACCCGATGAAGTTCTAAGTGAAAGAGGTGGTCATTATGGTCCGTTATTCCATTATAGTGGAACAATAAAGTTTATTACAAAAAACGAACTCATAGTTGATTTAGGTTATCCATATAGGTTTCATGGTGTCAGACCCAATTGAATAGTGGGTTTGTAACCCACAGCGATCAAGAGTGCCCGCGCCTACTAACCCGGCAAACCACCTGTGGCAATAACAGGCGAACCGCCTGTAGAAATAAAAAAAGCAACGCCCGCATCCAATCATGCGGGCATTGTTGTCTTATGTAGAGGGTTATAACTGTGACGGATTGCAAGTATGTCTCATCGGGTTGTTATTGTATTCTCTATTGATTCTTCTGATGTACCGACTCCCATTCAAGTCATCAAGCAATCACTCAAGCATCGTCATTTATTCGCTCGTTATTCGATCGTTTTCCACTCGTTCTCCGTTTCACAAAGGGAAAAATGAGGGAAACATATCGAAAAACGATATGACAAGGAACGACGCAACATCGAGCCCGGAAGGCTTACTGAGGAACGTTGGGGACAAATATGCGACATTATCGGAACGTTGAGGAAAGGTGGCGTAACCCCTCGCAGAATAAAAAGTAAATTACGCGCGAAGCGGCAAACGTCGTTACTTCGATTGCTTTAGTGATTGCTTGATTGTCTGATTGCTTGATTGTTTGAGTTATTTGACTGCGCCAGCACTCAAGCATTAACGTTGTACAGGGTGAGAGCAGAGGGAGCTTGCTCACTATGCCGAGCCAAAACAACGTCACGAAGTAACACAATAATTCAAGCAATGTCACCGCAGGAGGGTCACGGTGCCGGTCAGGGTTTTCCAGCCCTTGTCGGCGGTGTCGATGTAGCGGATGTAATAGACGTATGTCCCTTGCTGGCAGGGGTGGCCGCCCGAGGTGCCGTCCCAGCTGCCCGTTAGTCCGTCGAACTGTGCCATACGCAACCCTCGCCGGTCATAGATTGACACCTCTGCCTTGAGGATGTGCGGGCTGCAAGCTAGTGCAAAGACGCTGTTGGTCTGCAGCATAGGTGTAATCACGTTGGGGGCAATAATCCATGTACTGTCAATAGGCTTTTGTCCCCAGTAGGGAATGACAATAAGTGTATAGTAAATAATGCTGTCGCATGAATCGCTAATATGAAGATGGATGGGTTCGTCGTGCACTTCGGAGCCAAATGTGATGTCGTTGAAGACAATGGGCATGTCTTCCAAAGCGACGGTGTCATAAACCCAGTTGCAATGTGGGCAGGTCACAAAGTCAATCTTCCAAAGCGTGTCGCAGCCCGACTCAGTCCAGTAGGTGGTGACGTAGTGTGTATCGGTGTAGTCCAGCACATGCCCGCGGAATGTGTACGCCCCTTCGCAAAGGCGGACAGAGAACGTAGAGTCGTGGTGGTTGTGGAACAATAGCTGCACCGAGAGGGTGTCGGACTTGAGAGTCAAGCACCCCTCGTCTTGATATTTATAGATGGCCAGCACAGTATAGCGACCTGTGTCGTGCCAAGTATAAACTTGCGGCTGGGCAAATTCTTCGTCGGTATAGGAGAACCTTCGCACGGTGCCGTCGCCGAAGTCCCAAATCAGGCTGTCGCAAGGGCGTTTATTCTGTGCTTGAAAAGTGACAGGGTCGTAGAGGCACCATATAGAATCAGTAGGGACAGAGTCGGCCGGCATTCCGTTCACCGTGAGCGACAGTCCGCTGGGTTGCATATGCTGCAATATCACTTTTCCGCCCGACTTCCAGAAAGCCATAAAGGGTTTGCTGCCCCTGCTGTCGATATAGTGAGTGCCCCAGGAGGTGCCTCGATGACGGGCATTGAAGTAAGCATGGCTGTAGGGCGTTCCGTCAAGAGGAGTGAAGCACGTGTCAATCCTGTATGAGTCTAAATAAAACGATTCAATATCCTCCGTAAGAGAGAAAATGTGTAGTTCGGAAGCAGCAGGCATAACATTGTTATCTGGGAAATATCCGTTTAAACCGGCGAATTTTACCTTTCCCCCATGCCACCATCGTGTCGGGGTCATGGTACACAGGTCTTTGGAAATCCATTTCACCAGTACGGGATTGTCCGACGTAATGTAATAAGGGCCTTCGCCGCTAACGCCTTCCCACCAGTCGGTTTTGCCGGGAGGTATCGTCAGGGTGCGGCTTCCATAGGAGGGATGCGCCATGTCGCGTATGGTGATTACGGCGCCTTCATCCACCGCCGTTATTCTGATATATTCATTCGATTTAGCAGGCACCAGATACTCTTTCCCCGTATAGAACACAGGCACAGACTGTTCTAAAAACATATTTGACTCCACCGACCCCATGATGCCCGAGCCCGCCATGCCGCTGCTTTCAAACACAGCTATTCGTTTGCAGTCGCGGGCTTTGATGCGTGTGCCGGCCAAGTCTACACGAAAAGTATCCCTATTGACAGAGTCTCCTGCAAAGTTGTGCCGTTGTACCTTCACAGAGTCTACCAATGTCGAATTGGAATCCCGTGAGTCAAGGTCGTAATACGGAGCTATCAACGGGTAGTATTTGTCCTGCACCTCGCCGGCGGCAATGTGATAGAGCTGTCCTTTGCGGAGCGTGACAATCAGTGTGTCGCCCGGACGCCGATTCAGCCAATCCCAGTCGCTCAGCACTATGTCGACTGTCACGCTGTCGTCAACCGCCACAATGTCTATCGATGCCTTTCCGGGCAGGAATAAGGGCAAATAAGGGAGGTCGTTATACTTATGGTGGTTGACAATAGGGGGCTGGGCAACATACTCGTCGCGAAGCATCTCTGTAGGCAAAACAACGCATTCTGACATGCTTGAGCCTTGAACTTGTATGTAAAGTGACACGGTGTCGGTTGTCGTGACGTGGAATCCTCTGTTCTGCGGCTGATCCACAAAGGCACCGCTGTAGTCGTACCTCGGCACAGGGATACCCTCTTCGGTATAGGTTCTTTCGTGGCCGGGCAAATACACGTAAGAAACTGTATCGGCTATCCATGTTTGGCTCAGGGGGATCTCAATATAGTTGGTGTCTATATTGCAAAACTGGCGGTGCATGACATGATAGGTCTGCGAATAGCCGGTCAAATCGTTGGTTATTGTCAAGTCGCAGTCGCGTTCACTGACCACAAAAAGTCGGGAGAAGTTGGGCATTAATCCTCTTAGTGTCCTGGGAAAACAAACCCAGAAATCCGTCCCTGCAGTGGCATACTGCACCCCGCGGCGACTGCCCGGGTCGTCGTCCTGCGCCATGCACATCAATGGCCATAATAGCAGCAATACCAATACCATTTTTTTTGTCTTCATGACGGGAGGTTTAATGCAGTTTGGGACTGCAAAAATACTATTTTTTTTTTGAATATTAAATAGATGGTTTTCCCCGTTATCCGACAGTCTGCATGTTGTCTGCTTTTCTATTGTTGCTATTCTGTTTGTTTACACGATGTTCGGTGTGTTTCAGGTCGAGGTGAGGCCGTTCTTTTTTTTCGGGCAAGGTCAGATGGTGACGGTAATGCTGTAGGGCTCCGGGTACCAGCTGAGGAAGACGAGGGTGTAGGTGCCGTGGGGCAGGTGGGCTATCTGGAAGGAGTTGTCGGTGCGGCAGATGCAGTCGCATAGGGGGCCGTCGTGCTCGTATTCGCGGATGGTGATGGTGTCGGCATTGACGGTGATGTCGACGTCGATGCCGCCTTCCTCGAAGCAGCAGTTGACAAAGAGGTTGTGATGGGTGATGCTGAGTGTGCCGTGGCTGTAGGAATAACTGACTGAGTCGTTGTCGTCAAACAGGCCTTTCTCCTCCAAGGCTTGTTTGTCGGTGTGGTAGCTGCAGCCGGTGTTGCTGATGTTCTGCACGGTGGCTTTCGTGGTGTCGCCTTCTTTGTGGCACGCGACAGCAACCATGCCGGTGAGGAGCAGTGCCGCCGCAAGGGTCTTGATGGTGTGGTGTTTCATAATTATTTTAATTTGATATATTACACACATAAGAGATATATTACACACATAAGACGTGCAATGATGCGAAATCTTACAGGTTTTAACGTCGTTTAACACCTGGGGGTAAATAAGAAAGACCGGCAATGCCTTTTGGGGGCTGTGCCGGTCTTTTTTGATTGCTTGATTGTCTGATTGCTTGATTGTTTGAGTAATTCTGATTGCGTTAATGTGTTAATTCGTAAATTCGTGAGTCTTTGATGCACCAAGGACTCACACATTAACACATTCACGCATTAACACATTAGGCATTCTCGTCTTCGCCTTTGGGTTAGGCGCCGATTTTGGCGGTGTAGGCGATGTTGTCCAGCAGGGCGTCGATGTCGGCCACGTTGGCGGGTTTGATTTTGATGATCCAGCCTTCGCCGTAGGGGTCGTTGTTGATGGAGGAGGCGTCGTCGAGGTTGGTGTTGAACTCAACCACTTCGCCTTCGACGGGCATGAGAAGGTCGGCCACGGTCTTGACAGCCTCGATGCTGCCAAAGGCCTCGCCGGCTGCGATGGTGTCGCCCACGCAGTCAACGTCGACAAAAACGATGTCGCCTAACTCGTGCTGGGCGTAATCGGTGATACCTACATAAGCAAATTCGCCTTCAACGCGTACCCATTCGTCGTCCTGGGTGTACTTCAAATTCTGAGGAATGTTCATTGTTTTATTGTTTTAAGTGATATATTGTATTGCTTGAAATTTTCTGCAAAGGTACGCATTTTCGTCTGTTTTGCAACTTTTTTTTTACGATATGAAATTTTTTTTCTATTTTTGTCTCATCAAAAAACGTCCGACAGTGAGGTGTTTTTCAATGTGAGATGTTAAATGTCAGGATGTTCCGTTTTTTTTATCGAAATTGAATTTTTTCTAAAATCACAGTAGTACACAAACTATTTTTATGTACAGTAAAGCAGAATTAGAGGCCAAGGCGCACATTGAACTCATCAATATTGCCAAGGAATTGGGCATTGCCCGCGCCACCCGATTGGATGCACAGGATTTGATTTATAAAATCATCGGGCTGCAGTCGGAGAATCCCATGGCCATTACCAAGGAACAGGAACAACAGAAAGCCAAGGAGCCGGAAGCCCGCCCGAAGCGTGCCCGCATCAAACCCACGCTGCTGGCCGAGTCGCGGGTGAACAACCCCGAGCTGCATAAGCACCGCAACAAAGCGGATAGCGGAAAGTTGAAAGCGGAAAGTTCTACCGATAACTCCCAGCTCTCAACATTCAACTCTCAACTAAAGAGCATTGCCGACTTGGAGGTGCCGACCATCCCCGACATCCCCGATGTGGTGTCGCCTTCGGGACGACTGCTTAGACGCGACAAAGTGGAAAGTGGAAAGTTGAAAGTGGAAAGTTCTGCCGAGACCTCCCAGCTTGAAAAAGTGGATAGTGGAAAGTTGAAAGTGGAAAGTTCTGCCGAAAACTCTCAACTCTCAACTCTCAACTCTCAACTTGAAGAGCCTCCCAAACGCAAACGCGGCCGTCCCAAGAAGGTGCAGCCCGATGCCGCTGCAGCACCCGCCCAGCCTGCAGCCGGGAAAGTGGATAATGGAAAGTTGAATGTGGAAAGTTCTGCCAAGAACTCTCAGCCCACAACTCCCAGCCCTCAGCTTGAAGAAGTTGAAAGTGGAAAGTTGAAGGTGGAAAGTTCTACCGAAAACTCTCAACTCTCAACTCTCAACTCTCAACAAGAGAGCGCTCCCAGCTCTCAACCAGACAGTGCCCCTGGTCGCCGCACCCGTCTGCACCGTCCGACACGCCCGATTGTGTCGTCGCAAGAAATGCAGACTTCTGCCGAATCCGAGAACAATGCGCCGAACACCGCTTCAGCGAAAGAGGATGGTGGAAGGTTGGTTGTTGACGGTTCCGCTTCCGCAGTGCAGCCGTCTGTGGCTCCCGTCCAGCCGGTATTGCCCAACGGCCAGCGCGACAGGTTCCTTCGTTTCGGCAACAAGGGCAACCGCCACCACCGCAACTTCAACGAGCCTTATAGCGACGAATTCCTTGCCCAAATCGGCATCAACACCACGCAGGCGCCCAAGCCGGTCAAGGTGTATCCCTTCGACACCGAAGGCGTGGTCGAGGCTGAGGGTGTGCTGGAACTGGCTCCCGACGGATTCGGTTTCCTCCGCTCGTCGGACTATAACTATCTGGCTTCGCCCGACGATGTGTTTGTCAATTCGCAGATGTGCCACAACCTCGGCCTGAAGTCGGGCGACACAGTCCGCGGCATGGTGCGTCCGCCCAAGGAGAACGACAAGTACTTCGTTATGGTGAAGATAACGGAAATCAACGGCCTTCCGCCCGAGCGCATACGCGACCGTGTGCCTTTCGAGTCGCTGACACCGCTTTTCCCCGAGGAGAAGTTCAAGCTGACGGGACACCCGCAGCAGACCCTCTCCACGCGCATCATCGATATGTTCACCCCCATCGGAAAGGGGCAGCGCGGCCTTATCGTCGCCCAGCCTAAGACGGGTAAGACAACCCTCCTCAAGGAGGTGGCCAACGCCATTGCCTATAACCATCCCGAGGTGTACCTGATGGTGCTGCTCATCGACGAGCGCCCCGAGGAGGTGACCGATATGCAGCGCAGTGTCAACGCCGAGGTGATTGCCTCCACGTTCGACGAGCCTGCCGACCGCCATGTGCGCATTGCCAACATTGTGCTGGAGAAGGCCAAACGCATGACCGAATGCGGCCACGATGTGGTGATTGTGCTCGACTCCATCACCCGCCTGGCACGCGCCTACAACACCGTGCAGCCCGCTTCGGGCAAGGTGCTCTCAGGCGGTGTGGAGGCCAACGCCCTGCAGAAACCCAAGCGTTTCTTCGGCGCCGCCCGTAATATTGAAAACGGAGGCTCCCTGACCATCATCGCCACAGCCCTCACCGAGACGGGCAGCAAGATGGACGATGTCATCTTCGAGGAATTCAAGGGCACGGGTAACATGGAGCTGCAGCTCGACCGCAAGATGGCCAACAAGCGTCTCTATCCCGCCATCGACCTGGTGGCTTCCAGCACCCGCCGTGACGACCTGCTGGTGCAGAAGAACCTGCTCAGCCGCACCCTGGTGCTGCGCAACCAGCTCACCGACATGACGCCTATCGAGGCCATGGAGTTCCTCCAGAAGAACATGGCCAACACCCGCAGCAACGAGGAATTCCTGCTGACAATGGACAAATAATTTTTGATTGCTTGATTGTGTAAATGCTTGAGTGGCTGACGCGGCCAAAATACTCAAAAAATCAAGCAATCACTTAGTTCTTAATTTTTAGTTCTTACCTCAGATGAAACGAGGATTCGGTAGTGACAACCATTCGGGCATCAGCCCTGAAATCATGGAGGCTATAGCCTCTGCCAATGTCGATCATGCGCTGGCCTACGGCGACGACGAGTACTGCGAGCGTGCCGTGCAGCTCCTCCGGCAGGAGTTCGGCACGCAGGCAGGTGTCTATTTTGTATTCAACGGCACGGGTGCCAATGTGTTGAACATCGACGCCATGTGCCGCTCGCACCACGCTGTGGTCTGCGCCGAGACGGCACACATCAACGTCGACGAGTGCGGTGCGCCGCAGCGCATTGTGGGCTGCCGCCTACTCACGGTGCCGACCCCCGACGGCAAACTCACGCCCGAACTGGTCAAGACCCAGCTCCACGGCTTCGGTTTCGAGCATCACTCGCAGCCCCGAGCCATCAGCATCACGCAGCCCACGGAACTCGGCACCCTCTACTCGCTGGATGAAATCCGCGCCCTGGCCGACCTGGCACACAGCCACGACATGTATCTCCACATGGACGGTGCACGCCTGGCCAATGCCGCCGTGGCATTGGGCTGCACGTTCCGCCAGATGACCACCGACTGCGGGGTGGACTGCCTCTCTTTCGGTGGCACCAAGAACGGCATGATGATAGGGGAGAGCGCCATTATTTTGAATCCAGCACTTGATGTAGAGCTCAAATACCGCCGCAAGCAGATGGGGCAGCTCAGCAGCAAGATGCGCTTCATGGCTGCCCAGTTCGAGGCCTATCTCTCCACCGGAGTGTGGCGCCGCAACGCCGAGCACAGCAACCGCATGGCTCAGCTGCTCTGCCAGTCGCTGCGCGAAGTGCCCGAGGCCAAAGTGGTCTATCCCGTCCAGGCCAACAGCGTCTTCGTGCAGCTGCCCAACAAGGTGTGGAACGCCCTGCTCGACGACTATTTCTTCTACCTATGGGACGAGGCCACCGATGTGGTGCGCTGGATGTGCTCCTTCGACACGACCGAGGAGGATATCCACAACCTCGTCCAAGCCTTGAAGAAACGGCTTGCCGGTTTGAGGGTTTAAGGGTTCAAAGGGTTTAAGGGTTCAAAGGTTTAAAGGTTAAAGGATTTGATACACTAAAACCTTAAAACCATAAAACCTTTCACTTTTCAATTTTCAATTCCCCCTTCAGACATGGTCATTCCCGTCACCGACCTTTCCCATCCGGGGCTGCAGCCCTACGCCCGGCTCACCGAGGCGCAGCTGCGCAACAGGCTCGAACCCGAACAGGGCATTTTCATTGCCGAAAGCCCCAAGGTGATACGGGTGGCTCTCGATGCAGGCTATGAGCCTGTGTCGCTCCTTACCGAAGAGAAGCATATCGCAGGGCAGGCGGCGGACATCGTCGCCCGCCTTGCTTCTTTGCCGGTCTATACCGGCAGCCGCGACCTGCTGGCCTCGCTCACCGGCTACGAACTCACGCGCGGTGTGCTGTGCGCCATGCGCCGCCCTGTGCTGCCCACGGTGGAGCGGATATGCAGTGGCAAACGCCGCATCGTGCTTGTCGATAACGTGGTCAACAGCACCAACACGGGCGCCATTCTCCGTGCTGCCGCAGCCTTGGGCATCGAAGGGATACTCTTCACACCCACCTGCTGCGACCCCCTGAACCGTCGCAGCGTAAGGGTGAGCATGGGCACCGTGTTCCAGATTCCCTGGACCTATTTCCCCGCCTGGCCTGTGCCGGGCACGGAGCAGCTGCACGCCTTGGGCTTCAAGACCGTGGCCATGGCCCTCACGCCCGACGCCATACCGATTGACACGCCCAGCCTGATGGCCGAAGAGCGGCTGGTCATCGTCATGGGCACCGAGGGTGACGGGCTGGACAGCCGCACCATCGACTCCTGCGACTACAAGGCCATTATCCCCATGCAGCGCGGTGTTGATTCGCTCAATGTGGCCGCTGCCGCCGCCGTGGCCTTCTGGCAACTGCGACAAATGAAGAAATAAGAGGTAAGAAGTAAGAGCTATGAATTCTTGCCACTTAGTTCTTAATTCTTAACTCTTATTTTCTATTGAGGATCCTGCGATAAATCAAGAAATAAGAGGTAAGAAGTAAGAGCTATGAATTCTTGCCACTTAGTTCTTAATTCTTAACTCTTAACTCTTATTTTCTATTGCGGGTCCACGTCGAAATGTATCTGAAGAGGCGACAGCGACTTGTCGCCCTTTATCTTGTCGCCTATCTCCATGATGATGCTCTTGGCCTGGGCGATGGCCTCTGAGCGTTCAAAGCGCATCATGATATTCTTTATGTAAAGCCCTCTCACGCGGGTGACACTGGGATATTCCGGCCCCACCACGCGGGTGCCGAACACCTGTTTCAACTCGTCGGCATAGCGGTTGGCGGCCTCGTTCAGCAGGTCGTTGTCGCGGTGCTTCAACGTGATATATATCAGCCTGTAGTACGGCGGGTAGCGGAACACGCGCCGCTCGGTAATCTGGCTTTCATACATCGACTTGTAGTCGTTGTCAATCACATTGCGGATGGCCTGGTGGTAGGGGTTGAAAGTCTGTATGATGACCTTCCCCTGATGGCCGTGCCGTCCGGCGCGCCCACTCACTTGGGTCATCTGCTGGAACGCCCGCTCAAAGGCGCGGAAGTCGGGGAAGTTGATGAGGTTGTCTGCACTCACGATGCCCACCACACTCACATGGTCGAAGTCCAGCCCCTTGGTAACCATCTGTGTGCCGACAAGGATGTCGATGCGGCGGTCCTGGAAATCGTTGATGATTTCGAGATACCGGTTCTTCTGCAGCGTGCTGTCCAGGTCCATGCGTGCCACCTTGGCATTGGGGAAGAGGATGCTCAGGTCGTCCTCGATGCGCTCGGTGCCGAAGCCCTTCATGGTCAGGTGGTGGCCGTGGCAGGCGGGGCATTCCGTCGGCAGGGGGATGCTGTAGCCGCAGTAGTGGCACCGCAAGCCGTTGGTGGCCTTGTGATACACCAGCGACACGTCGCAGTGCTGGCAGTGGGGTGTCCAGTGGCAGTCGTCGCACTCAATGCGCAGCGAGAAGCCCCTGCGGTTCTGGAAAAGGATGACCTGCTCGTGGTTGTCGAGGGCCTCCTTGATGTTTTCCAAAAGGAACTGCGAGAAATGGGTGGCCACCTGAGCCGTGCGGTCGCCCCGGTCGCGACGCAGCCGCGCGGTCTCCTCCTTCATGTCGGCACACAGCACCTCGGGCATCAGCAGGCCGCCGTAGCGCCGTTTCATCTCGCAGAATCCGTATTTGCCCTGCTGGGCGTTGAAATAGCTCTCTATCGAGGGAGTGGCCGAGCCCAGCACGGTGCGGGCATGCCACAGGCGTGCCAGGTAGATGGCGGCGTCGCGCCCGTGGTAGCGTGGCGCGGGGTCGTACTGCTTGTAGCTGCTGTCGTGCTCCTCATCCACGATGACCAGCCCCAGCCGCCGGAAGGGGAGGAACAATGCGCTGCGCGCCCCCAGCAGCACCTGGTACCGCTGGTTGGGGTCGTCGGTCATCGTGCGGTTCCACACCTCGGCACGCTGCGACGCGCTGAAGCGGGAGTGGTACACCCCCACACGGTCGCCGAAATAGCGGCGCAGCCGGTTGATAATCTGTGCCGTCAGGGCTATCTCGGGCAGCAGGAACAACACCTGGTCGCCCTTGCGTATGGCATCGTCTATCAGTTTGATATACACCTCCGTCTTGCCCGACGAGGTGACCCCGTGGAGCAGTGACACCGCCTTGTCGCAGCAGCTCAGGTAGTCGTAGGCTGCCTGCTGCTCGTTGTTAAGCTGGATGGTGGCGGCCTCGGTGGTGCTCTCATACTGCTGCAGCCGCGACTCCACCTGCTCTTCCTGCTGCAGCACGCCGTGCTTGATCAGGGTCTTCAAAGCCGAGTCCGAAATGACCTTGCCGTCGGTAGTGTCCAGCAGCATGCGTTTGGCCACGGGCAGTGCACCCATCTGGCTCATCTGCATATACTTCAACAGCACATCCACCTGCTTCTGTGTGCTGCGTTTCTGCTCCAGCGTGTCGAACAGCTCCTTCAACCGTCCCTCCTCCTTGTATTCGGGGCTGAGGGAGATATAGGAAGCCGTGCGGGGCACGAACCGCTGGTGCAGCTCCTCCTCCATGACGATGATGCGGCGTTCAATCATCGTGTTCAGCAGTGGCATCATCTTCTGCAGGCCGATAGCCCGGCTGATGTCGTCCACAGTCATCACGGGATGTTCCGTCAGGAGCATCACAATACGCATCTCGTTGTCGGTAAGGTCTGTCAGTTCCCCCGAGAAATCGGGATGGATGGAGACTGCCGACTCACTGGCCAGCCGGAAGGCGGAGGGCAGCGCAATGGACATGACATCGCCCACGTAGCACATGTAGTAAGTGGCAATCCATTCCCAGAATCGCAGCTGGTTCTCGTCCACAATGGGGTCGATGTCGAGAATCGACAGCACATATTTTACCGTATAGTGCGGCACCTCCTGGTGCACACGCCTCACCACGGCGCTGTACAGCCGCTTGGGACCGAACTGCACCACCACGCGCTGCCCCACGCGGATGGCATCGTTATACTCCTGCGGCACACGGTAGGTATAGGTGTCGTGGATGTGAAGTGGCAATATGACGTCGACAAAAAAAGTTTCCATTTTCAGCCTGCAAAAGTACGAAAATTTTCTTTCTTGCGTTACTTTTAAAAACAGAAAAAAATGAAAAAATGAATTCGTTAATGTGTTAATTCGTTAATTCGTTAGTCAAGGACTCACACAAATTGAATTCGTTAATTCGTTAATCGACTAACACAATAACACGTTAACACGTTAACACATTCTTCACCTTTCAATTTTCAATTCTCATGACAAACACCAGCCCCCATATCATCGTCGCCGTCACCAACGACTTGGTCACCGACCAGCGCGTCGACCGCACCTGCCGCGCTCTCACTGCCGACGGCTGGCGGGTCACCCTCGTGGGGCGCCGGCTGCCGCACAGCCCCGAGCTTGCCCCGCGCGGATATGCCGTGCGCCGCATGAGGCTCCTCTTCCGCCGCACCGCTGCGTTCTATGCCGAATACAACATCCGCCTTTTCCTGCTGCTGCTCTTCAGCCGTGTCGACGCCCTTTTCTCCAACGACACCGACACCCTGGCCGCCTGCTGCCTGGCCGCGCGCCTGCGCCGCAGAGCTCTCTACTACGATGCTCACGAACTCTTCCCCGATGTGCCCGAGCTGCAGGGTCGTCCACGCGTGCAGAACGTGTGGAAATGGATAGAACGCAAGGCGTTGCCGCACGTCACCCAGGCCTTCACCGTCAGCCAAAGCGTGGCCGACGAATACCGCCGCCGCTACGGCATCGACATGACAGTAGTCCGCAACGTCCCTGAAAGAATGGAGAATGGAGAATGGAGAATGGAGAATGGGATGCCGCACCAGGATAATAACGCCACAGGTGACATGCCGTCTCAATTCTCAATTCTCAATTCTCAATTATTGTATCAGGGTGCGGTCAACATCGGGCGCGGCATCCGCGAAATGATTGACGTGCTGCCCCTGCTGCCCGACTGCCGCCTTGTGGTGGCGGGCGACGGCGACCTGTTGGAGCAGATGAAGGCCTATGCCGCCGCCCAGCCGTGGCACGACCGGGTGGAATTCCTCGGCCGTGTGCAGCCCGACCGGCTGCGCGCCCTCACCGCCCAGGCCACCCTGGGGCTCTGCCTGCTCGAAGACCTCGGTCTCAACTACCGCTACTCCTTGCCCAACCGCATAGCCGACTTCGCCCAGGCCGGAGTCCCCGTCCTGGCCACCGACTTCCCCGAGATACGCCATGTCATAGAAGAGTACGGCACCGGCACCTTCGTCGAGCCCCTGCCCGCTGAAAAGGAAGGCGAAGCCTATCGGCAATACCTCGCCCGTCTGGCCGAAGCCGTCCGCGACGCCCTGCGCCTTTGGCGCGACATGCCGGAGCAGGAGTACCGTCGCCGTTTCGCCCGCGCAGCCGACGAGCTCAACTGGCAGCACGAGCAGAAAAAGCTCCTCGCCGCCATGCAGCAGCCCCGCTGACCCGCAGTCGTAGTATAGGCAACCTCCAATTATTCGGAATTAAGCATTACCAAGGTAATGCTCATTATATGATAATATGTAAAAACATGAATTTCCGTTAATTATTCATTAATTTATCCCAAATCGGTCATTGGGATTTATGCAAGATGCCGGAAGAAATGCTGATATGGCATAAACAGACCCTAAAAAGCGAGAAAGGATATAAATGTCGGCCTAATGACCGATTTGGGTTTATGGTCAATTAATGATAATTTGTGTTTATAAATCGGAATTATCATGAATTTTTAGAGCTTGCCTATAATTAGTCTGTGAATGCTTGATTGCCTGAATGCTTGAATGAATGTGTTAATGCGTGAATGTGTTAATGTGTGAGTTCTTGGTGCATCAAAGACTCACGAATTAACGAATTAACACATTAACGCAATCAGAATTAAGCCGTCAAGCAATCACTCAAGCGTCGTCATTTATTCGCTCGTTATTCGCTCGTTTTCCCTTTTGTTTCCGTTTCAGAAAGGGAAAAATGAGGAAAACATATCGGAAAACAATAAAATAAAGAACGATGCAACATCGAGCCCGGAAGGCGCATAGAGGAACGCTGGAGACAAATATGCAACAATATCGGAACGGTGAGGAAAGGTTGCGAAAGACGGCGTAATATCTCAAAGAATAAAAAGTAACTTCCGCGCGAAGCGGCAAGAAAGCAAAGAAAGAGGTAAGAGATAAGAACCAGGATAGTATGCCACAGTTCCTGGTTCTTAGTAGTTCTTACCTCTAAATTCGTGCGGGATGTGCCGTAACGATTCCTGTTTTATTAGATTAATTTTGTCAGTTAAAAAATAATTAGTATTTTTGCAAATTAAAATATATAAGATTATGGCAACGATTACACTTGAATATGACGGACGGAACAGCGCTATCAAGCAATTGATAGGGGTATTGCTCATGCTTGGGGCAAAGGAGAAGAAGGGCTACGATGAGACGATGCAGGCCATGGAAGACTATCGTGACGGAAATGTCACGGTATGTGACAGCTTTGAGGATTACCTAAAAAAGGTGCATTCATGAGACAGATTGTCTTTACTTCACAGTATAAGCGTGACCTAAAGCTTGCATTGAGGCGCAATCTGCCTGAAGAGAAACTGAATGAGGTAATCAAATTGCTTGCCACAGACCAGCCTTTGCCAGCAGCTAATAAGGACCATGCTCTGCGGGGTAAGTTCCAAGGATTTAGAGAGTGCCATATTCTGCCAGATTGGTTGTTGATGTATCGCAAGGACAATGATTTGTTGCAGTTGGTTTTGATGCGTACGGGTACTCATGCTGATTTGTTTGGAATGTAATATGTTATTTAAGGGGTATTATTAGGGTCGTTACAGTGCAGGGGCGACCCTTTTCTTTTTTTGTATATATAGAACCTTTATTTCATGAAAAATCATTGCAAACATGAAAAAAAGTCGTATATTTGCAAATGCAAGCACCAAGTGTATGGTGTCTGCATGTAATTGAGAAAGTGCATTATTTTATGATAATGGATGGCTCCACTTTCTTGTATTGTATAAAGACGTGCCGCCGGGCCGCGACACAGACTAAACAACAAACACTATGAGAAGACGATTATTCTCTTTCTTACTTTTGTTCGTGGCCGGCATCGTGGCGGTTCAGGCACAGGCATATGATTTCAGTGCCGTTGCCCCGACAGGACAAACCCTCTACTACAAGATAAACAGCGACTCCACAACAGTGAAGGTGGTTCGCCCGTCCAACAACTGGTCAGGATATGCTAAACCCACCGGCAGCCTTGTAATTCCAGCAGTGGTTATCGACAGCACGGATACTACAGCCTATGTGGTTAAGACAATAGGTGATACGGCGTTTGCGAGTTGTACAAATCTTACTAATGTTGTTATAAATGACAGCATCACTCGTATTGGACATGAATCATTTTCAGGTACGCAGAATCTACAAAATGTTACAATTGGCAGCTCTGTGACATTTATTGGAAACGGTGCTTTTTGTTATGCACGTCTTTCTTCTGTTACGATTCCCGAATCTGTCGCATATCTTGGCTATGGGTCTTTTTATATGAATAGTCTTGTTACCGTCAATTTTAATGCAAGAAATTGTGCGTGCGCTGGATCTGTGGGTTCTAATAGTAATTATTCCCCTTTTACATTTAGAACTTACGGTTATTATGAGAGTTTTTATCCTAATAGGAGCATCAAAACCGTCAATATCGGACAATCTGTTCTAAGCATACCCGCATTTCTTTTTAGAAATTGTGACTCTCTTCGAATTGTTAATTTCTCTGACTCAATAAACTCGATAGGCCAGTATGCGTTCTATTGGTGTCAAAAATTATCATCTCTTTCACTACCCAACTCCATCACAACTATCGGTCAAAATGCCTTCTCTAATTGTAGTTCTATAGTTTCATTGATTATTCCTAATTCTGTCACCTCAATAGGTCAAAGTGCTTTTGCTTCTTGTTATATGTCGTCGGTTACTTTGCCTAATTCTATTACATCAATAGCATATAACACTTTCGCTTGTTGTAAGTTACGTTCAATTGTTATTCCAGACTCGGTGACATCTATCGGAGATAATGCTTTCTCGAATTGCGATAGTTTAAGGTCTGTGGTTATCGGTGCATCCGTTACAAGTATTGGACAACATGCATTCTATTCGTGCGCTTCTATGGAGTATATGACTGTTTTATGTAGTATTCCTCCAAATATTAATACAAATCATCATTCGTTTGGCAATGCTTCAGACGGTGTTCCAAGAAGTATTCCTGTATATGTCCCATGTAATTCTATAGCTTCTTATACCAGTGCAGCTGGTTGGAATGGGTTTACCAATATTCAAGAGCCAGTGGACTGCACTTCGCATTACTGGGATTTTCATCAGACCACAGCGGCAGGGAGTTCGGTATATTACAAAATACTGGATGATTCGGTGAGTGTGGCGGTGGTGCATCCGCTGGCTTCGGACAGTATCGACGGCACATACTGGCATGGCTACCGCAGGACTGCCGGGCAGTTGGTGATTCCCGACACGGTGGTGCACGACAGTGTGGCCTATGTGGTGCGGGTGATAGGCAGCCACGCCTTTGAGGGCTGTACGGGCATTGGCAGCGTGACGATACCTGCCACCATTGACTCTATCGGCAACAGCGCTTTTGCTGGTTGCACGGGCATACACACCGTCTATTTCAATGCCGACAGTTGCCACTATATGGGAGAGGCAGACTCTCTGGTATTTGGTGGCATCCGCTGGCTACACACTCTGCATATAGGCAACAATGTTAGGAGGGTCCCTAATTATGCCTTTGAACGCCTGTTGGGATTGCAGGCTATTGTTATTCCCGATTCGGTGGTGTCGGTGGGCGACTGGTCGTTTGCCTACGATGCCAATGTGACTGAGTTGACATTAGGAGCCTCGTTGTCGCATATCGGTGTGGGTGCGTTCTATGGCTGTGGACGGCTGCAGCGTGTGGTTGTGCCTCCTACTACTCCTTCTACACCAGGCAGCACGTCGGGTGGCTGGACATGGATAGGAGGCGGTGCCTTTGGCGGCTGTAGCTTTGGCTCGTTCACCTATGGCGGCACGACGATTAGTTCGGGTCTGTTTTCGGGCAACACGAGTTTGGATACTGTGTATATCAGCGACACTGTGACTACGATAGGCGATTCCGCCTTTAACGGCTGCACAAGTCTCACCACAGTGGAAGGAGAGGGCTATACGGGCATTCCCGAGGCGTGGATTCCCCGGACGGTAAGGAACGTGGGTAATGTGGCCTTTGGCAACTGTGTGGCTCTGACACGGGTGCGCTATGATGCCGACAGCTGTCTGCGTATGGGCTGCGACACTTTGCCGGTATTTATGAATGACTCGAATGTGGCCGAACTGGTGATAGGAGAGTATGTGCGCTGGATTCCTGACTATGCTTTTGTGGGCTGCACGGGAGTTGAGAGCATCACTGCCTATGGTATGGTGGCCCCTGTGTTGGGAGTAGATGTGTTCCGCGATGTGGCAGACACAATACCTGTTCATATTCCCTGTGGAAGCCTGGCATCGTATACTTCACGCTGGAGCCATTTTACCAACTTTGTGGAAGACCCGATGGATGACACCATCGTTGTGCTGACGGCTGACTCGGTGATGGGCAGTGCGACCGTGATGACTCTGCCTACCTGTGACAACGGGCGCACGGCTATGGTGGAGGCCACGGCTAACTATGGCTACCATTTTACAGCATGGAACGACGGTGTGACGGATAATCCCCGCACACTTGTGGTTGTGTGCGACACGGTGCTGACCGCTTTATTTGACAGAAACGAGTATGTGCTGACGGTGGTGTGTGATTCCACTCAAGGCACAGTGACGGGTGCAGGAGTGTACCTGTTTGGCGACACAGCCACGGTGGTCGTAGAGCCTAATGAGGGCTTCGTGTTCAGCCATTGGGAAGAAACGGGCAGCACAGAGCTAATGATTGACACAGTAATGAACGGTGACGTGACACTGACGGTTTTATTTGATACAGTTTACTATACATTGACGGTTTCCAGCAATAACCCCGAATGGGGCAGTGTGAGCGGAGGCGGAGAGTATGCCTATGGCTCGGAAGTAGAGATTACGGCCACGCCCAATGAAGGCTATTATTTTGTGCGTTGGAGCGACGGAGAATTGGATAACCCGCGTGTGGTAGTCGTGATGGAGAATATGGAACTGACTGCAGAGTTTGCCGAGGGAGTAGGTGTTGAGGATGTGGATGGAAAGGCTGTGGCTGTGTATCCTAATCCAACCAACGGAGTAGTTTATATTGAGGGTGAGGGTGTGTCGCACGTGGAGGTGTATGACCTTGGCGGTCACTTGGTGATGAGTGGAGAGCACGTATCGAAGGTTGACCTGTCGGCTTTGCCTGCCAAGGTGTATTACGTCCGAGTGGTGCATAAGCATGGCATAACCATCTCCAAGGTGGTGAAGCTGTGACGGTATTGATATGCCAGTGAGTATAGCAAGGGTGCCTGAATAAATGCCGGGCACCCTTGCTTTTTTTTGTTGGATTCTTTAGGAAAAGGAAAAAATGTTTTGCTGTGCAATAATTAACTTAAAAAGTCGTTATGGGGATGCGTGACGAATTGAAAATTGAAAGTTGAAAATTGAAAATGAACTATTGCTTGAATGCTTGATTGTGTTAATGCTTGAGTGGCTGGCGCAGTCAAATTACTCAAACAATCAGACAGTCAAACAATATAACAATAAAAAAATATATTAAACTGACATGATATACGAACTGCTATTGATTCTTTACTTTGTGGGCTGCGTTGCAGGCCTATGGTTTGTGTTTAAGAAGGCGGGCGAGAAGCCGTGGAAAGCCCTTATTCCGGTTTACAACATTGTGGTGTGGATTAAGATTTGCGGCAAGGACTGGAAATGGTATGTCTATTTCTTGATCCCGGCTATCAATGTGTTTGTGTTTCTGCTGCTGGTGGTGGAGACGGCGAAGGTGTTTCACCGCTACAGTTTCTGGGAGCAGACGCTGGCGGTTATATTCCCGTGGATTTACCTGCCTTATGTTGGGCTGAACGGCTATGTCTATCATGACCCGACGCAGGAGGAGAAGCACAAGGTGAGCGAGGCTCGCGACTGGCTGGACGCCATCGTGTTTGCGCTGGTTGCGGCGATTATTATCCGCGGCATGATTCTGGAGTTCTACCATATTCCTTCGAGCTCGATGGAGAGGTCGCTGATGACGGGCGACTACCTGATGGTGTCGAAGATGGCCTACGGCGCCCGGTCGGCCATGACGCCGCTGAGCGTGCCGCTGGTGCACAACACCATGCCTTTCAGCGGCGGTCAGATGGAGTCGTACTTGAAATGGATCAAGCTGCCCTATCACCGCTACAAGGGCTTGGGCAAGGTGGAGAGGTTTGACGCGGTGGTGTTCAACTACCCCGACGGCGACACGATGTGCACGGCCTGGCAGAGCAACAAGAGCTACCACGACCTGGTGCGGGAGATGGGACGCGAGAATGTGCTGAACGCGAAGTCGCTCCCAGTGGGCAACAACATGGTGGAGAACCATATCCGTGTGCGTCCCGTAGATAAGCGCGAGAACTTTATCAAACGCTGTATCGGTCTGCCGGGAGAGGATTTGCAGATTATCAACCAGGAGGTGTATGTGAATGGCAAGAAGCTGGCGATGCCCCATGAGAGCCAGCAGACCTACAAGGTGCTGTTCCGTCCGGGAGTTAATGCAAGGAAGATTCTAGACGACATGGGCGTGAGCAACGAGGACTTTGACAATGCCCTGGCATATATCTACTATGGCGAGGAGAGCCATTACCGCCTTCCCCTGACGAAGAAGATGGCGGAGCAGCTGGCGGCACGCCCCGAGGTGGAGGAGGTGCTGCCCGATGTGCGCGAGAGAGGGAGCAGGGGGCTCGAACTCTTCCCCCATGCCGAGGGCTACGACTGGAGCGAGGACAATTTCGGCCCCGTGCACATTCCTGCCAAGGGCGAGACGCTGCAGCTGACGCTGGAGAACCTGCCGCTGTACCAGCGGGTGATAGAGGTGTATGAGGGCAACAGCCTTGAGGTGCGCGACGGCAAGATTTTCATCAACGGGGAGCAGACGAACCGCTATACCTGCAAGATGGACTATTACTGGATGATGGGTGACAACAGGCACAACTCGGCAGACAGCCGCTTCTGGGGCTTTGTGCCGGAAGACCATATCTCGGGCAAGGGAAGCCTGGTGGTATTCTCGTGGGACAAGGACCATCACAGGGTGCGCTGGAACAGGCTGTTTAAAAAGGCTTCGGCACTATGATTGAGAGTTGAGAATAAATTAAAGTGAAAAGTGAAAATAAAAAAGATTGCTTGATTGTCTGATTGCTTGATTGTTTGAGTAATTTGACTGCACCAGCCACTCAGGAATTAACACAATCAAGCATTCAAGCAATAATTTCAATTTTCAATTTAAAAAAATTACAGTTTGACACAATATTTTGCAATTTTTTTTGTTAATTCGATACTAACAATAAGAAAAATTTAAGATATGTACGCAATAATTCATACCGCAAAGGGTGTTATGAAGGCCGAACTCTATGAGAAGGAAGTGCCTAACACAGTAGCTAATTTTGTGAAACTGGCCAAGTCGGGTTTCTACAACGGCTTGCGTTTCCACCGGGTGATACCCGATTTTGTGATACAGGGAGGCTGTCCCTACAGCAGGAACCTGGGCGACCCGCGCGTGGGCACCGGCGGTCCCGGCTGGCAAATCAAGTGCGAGACCAACGCCGAGAAACAGTACCACGACCGCGGTGTGCTTTCGATGGCTCATGCCGGCAAGGACACCGGCGGCAGCCAGTTCTTCATCTGCCACAACAGGATGAACACCCAGCACCTGGACGGTGTGCACACCTGTTTCGGCCGCGTGACGGAGGGTCTTGACGTGATAGACCAGATTCGCGCCGGGGACTTGATTGAGCGCATAGATATTGCTTGAATGTGTTAATGTGTGAATGTGTGAATCCTTGACTAACGAATTAACACATTTACGAGTTAACGAATTAATAAAATATAGAATATGAATTTAGGAATAAAACTGCTTGTTGCAGAAGACGACCCCAACCTGGGTACCATATTGAAGGCCTACCTTTCGCAGAAGGGCTATACGGTTTTCCTTGCTGTGGACGGACAGGCGGCACTGGATTCTTACCAGAACGACGATGTCGATGCCTGTATCCTGGACATTATGATGCCTATAAAGGATGGCTTTACCGTTGCAAAGGAAATCCGCAGGGTTGACAAGCGCATCCCGATCATCTTCCTTACCGCCAAGAACCTTGAGGCCGACAAGCTGAAGGGGTTTGACGTGGGCGCCGACGACTATGTCACCAAGCCTTTCAGCATGGAGGAGCTGCTGGCCCGTCTGAATGCCACGATACGCCGCTCGTTTGACGACGGCAAGCCGGACAAGAACCTGTTCCATATAGGCAACATTGTCTTTGACTATGCCCATCAGACCCTCACCTGTGGCGAGAGTGTGCAGAAACTGACCATGAAGGAGAGCGAGCTGCTGCGCATGTTTGCCATGAACTTCAACCAGCTGGTGGACAGGACAAGTACGCTGCAGAAGATTTGGAAGGATGACAGCTACTTCGCCGCACGGAGTATGGATGTGTACATCACCAAGCTACGCAAGTACTTGAAGGTTGACCCCACTGTGCAGATTGTGAATGTGCACGGCGTGGGATTCAGGTTGACGGTAAAGAACGAATAAATGAGATTGATTTTTCTGGGAACGGGTACTTCGATGGGAGTGCCCGTTGTTGCCTGTAGGTGTGCTGTATGCCAGTCGGATGACTGGCATGACAAGCATTTGCGCACGTCGGCTCTTGTGGTGACCGATGCAGGGGAGAATATCTTGATTGACATTGGCCCCGACTTCAGGTACCAGATGCTGAGGGAGAAGGTGATGCATCTGGAGGGCATCCTTATCACCCATGCCCATCGGGACCACGTGGCCGGACTGGACGACATCAGGTCGTTCAACTATGTGCAGAATAAGAAGATGGACCTCTATTGCAACAGGGTTGCCCGCACGGCCATTGAGCGCGACTACCATTATATCTTTGCGCCGCACGAGTTTCCCGGTCTGCCCGAGGCGGTGATTCATGAGCTTACGGGCGACGAGCCATCGTTCCGCGTGGGCAGTGTGGAGGTGGTGCCGGTCAAGGCGATGCACAAGGACATGCCCGTGTTGGGCTACAGGATCGGACGGCTGGGGTATGTGACCGATGCCAACCATATCGAGCCTGAAGAACTGGATAAGTTGAAAGGTGTGGAGGTGTTGGTGATTAACGCTTTGAGGAAAAAGAAACACTTTTCCCACTTCTGTCTGCCCGAAGCCCTCGAGGTGATTGAAACTCTCTCTCCACGACAGGCATTCATCACCCATGTAAGCCACGAGATGGGGCTGTATGCCGATGTGTCGAAGGAACTGCCGCCGCATGTACAGATAGCCTACGACGGGTTGAAAGTTGAGATTTGAATGATTGCCTGAATGTTTGATTGTTTTAATGCTTGAGTGCTGGCGCAGTCGAATCCCTAAATCCATTTAACCCTAAATCCATTTAACCCTAAAACCCTCAAACAATCAAGCAATAATAACGACGTGATTTCCATCTGCATTCCCATATACAACCGCGAAATGTGCGACACCGTGCGTCTGCTTGCCAACCAGGCGGCGCAAGCCGGCATGCCGTGCGAGATTGTCTGCATCGACGACTGTTCGGACTCCTGCTACCGCGAGGCCAACAGGCCGTTGCACGGCATGTGTCGATACGTTGAGCTGGAGCAGAACATTGGGCGTGCAAGAATCAGGAATCTGTTCCTGCAGTATGCGAGGTTTGACTATCTGCTTTTTCTGGACTGCGACTCGCTGCCGCCCGAGGGTTTTCTTTCGCGCTATGCGGAGGTTCTCAGTCAGAAGCCCCGCGTGGTGTGCGGTGGGAGAGTGTATGCGGCTGAGAGCGACGACAGGGAACACCATCTGCGGTATGTATACGGCACCCGTTGCGAGAGCCATACGGCTGCGGAGCGTTGCCAGCACCCCTACAAGTCGTTTATGACCAACAATTTCATCGTGCACAGGGAGGTGTTGGAAGCCATTCCTTTCGACGAGCGCATTGCCCTCTACGGGCACGAGGACACCCTGTTCGGCTATTGCCTGTTGCAGCAGGGAATCCCCATTGTGCATATCGACAACCCTGTTGTCAACGGCGACGTGGAGTCAAACAGCGAGTTTTTGCGAAAGACGAGGGAAGGGGTGAGGAGCCTGGCCGCCATCTATGAGTGGAAGAAGGACGACCCGCAATTCCTGCAGCAGGTGTCGCTGCTGGATTTCTACGGTAAGGTGAGGCGACTTGGACTGGACGCCTTTGCCGGCTGGATGTACCGCATGTGGCGCCCTGTTTTGGAGAAAGAATTCCTGAAAGGAAAGCATGTGAGCATGAGGGCTTTTGCCTTTTATAAGCTGGGGCTTTTCATCCAATTAAACAGAAACAAGGCAAAAGTGGACGATATATAAATTTTTTTTCGTATCTTTGCACTTTACACATCGATATGGCAAGGTTTTTTAGACGATATAAATCAACCATATATGGCAACTACCGCAAGGCGTACGTGATTGACGGACTGCTTACGGGAGTGGCTATGTCGGTTATTGCCGCCGTCCGCGACTGGCTTGCCGCCAAGCCCATGGCCACGCCGGAGAACTATGTCACCGAGCTGGTGCTGCTGGTGGGCATCCTGTGGGCTTCCTACCATTACCGCAAGCAGCTGCCGGGTGAGAAGGTGACGCTCAAGGAGCTGATGCTTCTCGGCCTGGGCATTGGGGTGGTGAGTGCCGTGGTCTATGGCCTGTGGACGTGGCTGCACTGCGGAGTGTTGAACACGGGGCTGGTGGATTATTACAACCAGAGCCGCATTGACGTGATGGAGCCTGCCGAGACCAGCGAGGCCGCCAAGGTGGCCATAGAGAGTGTGAAGAGATACACGGCTGGGGACTGGGCGTTTATCGCCGGTTTCCGCTCGGCGGTGATGAGTGTTATCATCGTATTCTTTACCTCGCTGATTCTCCGCACGGAGAAGGGCGAGGTTGTTGTTAAAAACAAAAAGTAGAAACTGAAAACAGAAAGAGATATGGATATTTCAATTATTGTACCCCTCTATAACGAAGACGAGTCGCTGCCGCATCTGGCAGAATGGATAGACCGTGTGATGAATGAACACCATTTCGACTATGAGGTCATCATGGTGGACGACGGGAGCAAAGACAAATCGTGGCAGGTGATAGAAAAACTTCATGCCGACAATCCCCGCTACAAGGGTGTCAAGTTCCGCCGCAATTATGGCAAGTCCGCCGCCCTGAACGTGGGTTTCGGGCGTGCGCAGGGCGATGTGGTCATCACCATGGATGCCGACCTGCAGGACAGTCCAGACGAGGTTCCCGAGCTCTACCGCATGATAAAGGAAGACCACTACGACCTGGTCAGCGGCTGGAAGAAGAAACGCTACGATTCCAAGCTGGCCAAGAACATCCCCTCCAAGTTCTTCAACTGGACCACGCGCAAGATGAGCGGCATCAAGCTGCACGACTTCAACTGCGGCTTGAAGGCCTATCGTCGCGACGTGGTGAAGAGCATCGAGGTGTACGGCGAGATGCACCGCTACATCCCCGTCATCGCCAAATGGGCTGGATTCGGCAATATAGGCGAGAAGGTGGTGCAGCACCGCAAGCGCGAGTTCGGTGTCACCAAGTTCGGCCTTAACCGCTTTGTGAACGGCTACCTCGACCTGATGAGCATCATGTTCATGTCCAAGTTCGGCAAACAGCCCATGCACTTCTTCGGTCTTATCGGAAGCCTGTCGTTCATTTTGGGATTCATCGCATTTGTGATTGTGTGCGTCATGCGCATCTGCGGCCGCATAGCCCTCACCAACAGCGTGTGGTTCTATGTGTCCATGCTCTTCATCATGATGGGTACAGTGCTTTTCCTTGCCGGATTCCTTGGCGAACTGATATGCCGGAACTCCTCCACGCGCAACCAATACCTCATCGAGGCCGACATGACCGATATTATAGCATAAACATCTATACAAGCATACTATGTCACTACAATGCGGAATAGTGGGACTGCCCAATGTGGGCAAATCAACCCTCTTCAACTGTTTGAGCAATGCTAAGGCCCAGGCGGCCAATTTCCCCTTTTGTACCATCGAACCCAATGTGGGTGTTATCACAGTACCCGATGAACGGTTGGCCAAACTGGTCGAGATGGAACATCCCGCCAGTGTGGTTCCCGCTACTGTCGAGATAGTGGATATCGCCGGTCTTGTAAAAGGCGCCTCCAAAGGCGAGGGACTCGGCAACAAGTTCCTGGGCGACATTCGCACCACCGATGCCATCATCCATGTGCTGCGCTGTTTCGACGACGACAACGTCACCCATGTGGACGGCAGCGTGGACCCCGTCAGGGACAAGCAGACCATTGATCTGGAACTCCAGTTCAAGGACTTGGAGACCATTGAGAACCGCTATGAAAAGGAGGTCAAGAAGGCCAAGGCCGGCGGCGATGCCAGGGCAAAGAAGCTGGTGGAGGTGATGGACCTTTACCGGCAGGCACTGCTCTCCGGGCACAGCGCACGCACTGTGCAGCTGGACGAAAACCAGGCCGAGGTGGCGAAAGACCTCATGTTGCTTACCGCCAAGCCGATACTCTATGTATGCAATGTCGACGAAGCTTCGGTGGTGACGGGCAACAAGTATGTCGATGCCGTGCGCGAGGCTGTCAAGGACGAGAACGCCGAGGTGCTGGTGATTGGTGCCGGCATCGAAGCCGACATCGCCGAGCTGGAGACCTACGAGGAGAAGCAGATGTTCCTTGAAGACCTTGGTCTGAAAGAGTCGGGTGTGAACCGACTTATCAAAGCCGCCTACAAGCTGCTTAACTTACAGACATTCCTCACCGCCGGTCCCAAGGAGTGCCGCGCCTGGACATTCAAGAAAGGAATGAAGGCTCCGCAGACCGCCGGCATCATACACAGCGACTTTGAGCGCGGCTTCATCCGTGCCGAAGTGATAAAGTACGAGGACTATGTGGCTCTCGGCAGCGAGGCCAAATGCCGCGAGGCAGGCAAGATTGCGGTGGAAGGCAAGGACTATGTCGTTCAGGACGGCGACATCATGCATTTCCGCTTCAACGTGTAGCCTTTCAGACACTACAGTATATATCGATGAACAAGAAACTGAATATAATAGGATTCCTTTCCGCCGCCGCACTTTTGGTGGGGGTGGCTGCCTGTTCCACACAGAAAGCCACGTGGTCCAATATTCAGTATCACAACATCACCACCCACTATAACACATGGTGGAACGGCAACGAAAGCCTGAAGAAAGGCCTTGCCTTGATGGAAACCCGCTACAAGGACGACTACACCCGCATACTCCCTGTATACAAAATAGGGACCAAAGAGGAGAGCATGGCTCTCTATCCACAGTTCGACAGAGCGGTAGAGAAGAGCATCAAGGGCATCAAGCAACACAGCATCTTTGTCAATGGCATGGAGCATGTGCCGTACATCCCCAAGTGCTACATGATGACGGCATACGCTACTTTCTACAAGCATGACTTCACCACGGCGGCCAGCACTTGCCAGACCCTGGTCACCCAGTATGCCGGAACACCTATCGGCGACGAGGCAGCCGTCCTGCAGGCGCGCTGCTCCTCCATGGACCAGCGCTATCAGGATGCCGAGAGCTCTTTAGACGAGCTGGTGGTGGCCGACTCCAAAGACAATTTTGCCCCCAGCCAAAGGCTCAACCTCTATCTTGCCATGGCCGAATGCACACTGCCGCAGGAAAAGTACAAGAAAGGCGTGCACTTCCTGAAACTGGCACTCGAGCAGCATCCCACCCGGCAACAGAAAGCACGCATCTGCTACATCCTTGGCCAGATATACCAGGATCAGGACAAACGCCCCACTGCCACCAAATACTATGAGAAGGTGCTGCGCTGCAGCCCTTCGTATGAGATGGAATTCAACACCCGCCTCAACATCGCTTCTTGCGCCGACCTCCAGCATACCGATGTGGCCAAACTGGAACGACTGCTCGACCGGATGATGAAAGACAAGAAAAACGAGGAGTTCCTTGACCAGATTTACTATGCCAAAGGCGAGATGTATATGGGTATGCGGGAAACCAAAAAGGCGTGCGAGGCGTTCAAAACCTCCTCTGCCGTTTCGCGCAACAACCCTGCCCAGAAAGCCCGCTCCGCCATCCGGCTGGCCGGCATCCTGTATGACAAATTCCAGGACTACGACCATGCACAGGTGTACTATGACACCGCCATGTCAATCATCAAGCCCGATTATCCCCACTACGCCAACATCAAGTCGCGTTACGATCTGCTCACTTCATTGGTGGCGTTCACCCGTGTCATAGCGCGCAACGACAGCCTCATTGCCGTGTCCATGCTGCCGCAGGACAAGCTTACCCTTCTTATCAACAACAAGATAGAAGAACTGAAGAAAACCGAGGAAGAGGCCAAGGAGAAAGAACTGTTGGAACAATTGGCCAACGACGGCAAAGCCCAGCTCAACACGCTGCAGGGCGACTGGTATTTCTACAACAGCAACACCGTACAGAAGGGCAAGGAGAGCTTCCGCCAACGCTGGGGCATGCGAGCCCTTGAGGACTATTGGTTCCTCTCTAAGAAAGGGCTGCTGGGCATGAATATGCTGGCGCAGGACACCCAGACAGATGACAACGGCGAAGACAACAGCCCCGACGGTGATGCCGAGGGCGACACGGTGAAAGGGGAGAACCTCGATGCCAAGAGCGGAGGTAATCCCAGCGACCCGCACGACATGGCCTACTATCTGAAAGACCTGCCCAAGAGCCAGGCCGACAAGGACTCCATGCAGCTGCAGACTGCCGAATGCCTGCTCAATGCCGGTTATATTTTTTATGACGGCATACGCAATATTCCCAAGGCGTTGGAATGCTATCTGCGCCTTGCCAACGACTACACCTCCAGCGAGGGCATCGTGCAGGCCTTCTACATGCTCTACAAAATCTACGACAAGCAGGGCAACACCCCCAACTCCAACTACTACCGCGACATGGTGCTGATGGGATTTCCCGACAGCGACTTCTCCAACTTGATAATCGACGAGGATTACTACAAGGAAATCATCCGTCGAGGACAGTTGGCAAAAGAGGACTACGACAATGTGTACAACCTCTATCGCCGACACAAGTACGACGATGTGCTCCGCGCCGTGGCTTCGGCCAAGATGCTTTACGAGAACGACCCCATCCTGGGCAAGTTCAGCTATTGGGAGGGCCTCGCGTATGCCAAGATGGACAACAAGCCCTCGGCCATCTCCACCTTTGAGGGCATCATCTCACAATACCGCAGTAACGACACCCTTGTTGAACTGGCACAGGCCCAGCTGGACTATTTGAGAGGCGAAGGCGGCAAGTATATTGCTTCCAGCGGCAGCGACGAGATTATCGACGACCCAGAAGCACTAAAAGAAGGCACCGACGGGAAAAAGACACGCAGCAAAACCACTGGCTCTGTATCTTCGGACACCGAAGACGAACTCCCGCCCGAAGCCCAGCTGTTCCGCTATCGCGACAACATGCCGCACTCGGTTATCATTATTGTAAAGGACAAGAAAATCCGTGCCACTCAGTTGCAGACAAAAGTCGGGGCGTTCATCATGAACTATTATGCCAATTCGGGTTACAAAACTGCACCCCTGATGTTCACCGACTCCACTCAGATGGTGACAATCAATACTTTCAAAGATGCAAAAGAGGCACTGGATTTCAGCACCCACCTGCAATTGGAGGACGGTCCGCTTGTAGACTACAGCCCCGAGGACTATCAGGTCTTTGCCATCTCGAAGCAGAATTACACCACGCTTTACAACCGCAAACGCGTGGATGCATATAAATTGTTCTACGATAAATACTATAGAAAATGAGTGATAATATCAACGGTCTCATCAACACCATCACACTAGGAACCTCCATCAAAGGTGACATCCAGGCCAACGGCGACTTCCGTATGGACGGATCTTTGGACGGCAATATCACCCTGACGGGGAAACTGGTCATCGGCGAGCAGGGCCGCATTGTGGGCGATGTCGTCTGTCAGAACGCCAATGTCCTTGGCTCCATCGACGGAAACCTTTCTGTCAAAGAGTTCTTGACGCTCTATTCCACTTCGCGGGTGAAAGGCGACATCGTTGCCAACAAACTTGCCATCGAGCCCGGTGCCTACTTCACTGGCAGCTGCCACATGCTCGATGAGCTCTCCGATTAAACGTGATGCAACGCATTCGGGTTTCATTGTTGGCGCAAAACCGTTTAATGGACTGAAATGCCGACGACGGGAGAGCATCGCTGCTTTGTGTATTTTCAAGGCCAAATCGGGCTTCCGGTTTCTAACTAAAACTTCATCATTCTGATTTATGAAATCCCTTGTCGAAGAATTATACATGAAAATGACGGGTAAAACACCGTCAGAAATACTTGCTCTGGGTGCCCATGGCAGCAACCGCCGCTACTGGCGTGTGAATGGAGAGGGCGGTGGCTTTATCGCAGCATACAATGAGGATGTCCGCGAGAACGAGGCATTCTATTATTATAGCCGCAGTCTGCTACAACGCGGTGTGCATGTGCCGGAAGTGTATGCCGTCAGCGACGACAGGCGGTGCTATCTGCAGCAGGACTTGGGCGACACGACACTTTATATGCATCTGCTCGACAAACAGCGCAACGGGGGCGGTTTCGATGCCGAAATGCTGTCCCTGTATAAACGTGTGCTCGACGATTTGGCAGCCATGCAGACCCTTGGGCGCGACATGGATTTCAGCTATGCCTATCCCAGGAGCGACTTCGACAATCAGTCGATACAGTGGGACTTAAACTATTTCAAGTACTATTTCCTCAAGCTTCGCTATGTCCCTTTCGACGAAGAACTGCTTGAACGCGATTTCCACACCTTGATTGACTACCTGCTGGATACAGACTGCGGATTCTTCATGTACCGTGATTTCCAGTCACGCAACATAATGCTGGTGGACGGTGTGCCATACTATATCGACTTCCAAGGGGGTAGGAGAGGGGCTGCCCAATACGATGCTGCTTCGCTCCTCTATAGCGCCAAGAGCAATCTGCCCGAGCCAATCCGACAGGATTTGCTGACTCATTATGTACAATTCCTTTCTGTGCGCTATAAGATTGACAAAGAGGATTTCCTGCAACGCTTTTATGGCTATGTGCTCATCCGCATTATGCAGGCTATGGGTGCCTATGGATTCAGGGGATACTATGAGCGTAAGGATTATTTCCTAAGTAGTATTCCTTTGGCAATAAATAATTTGAGAATAATTATTGAAAGTCATGCTTTACCCATAGAAATACCCCACCTCATGCAAGCCCTGCACTTCCTGGTCAATTCGGAAGAGAGTTCCGGACAGCAGCCCGTGGCGGAAGGACTGGTCGTGACAGTGAGCAGTTTCTCATATAAAAAAGGTGTGCCGCGCGACACTTCCGGCAACGGAGGCGGATATGTGTTCGACTGCCGGGCGCTGCCCAATCCCGGTCGTTACCCCGAATACAGGTGCTACACGGGGAAAGACCGTCCGGTGATTGAATTCCTTCAGGGAGACGAGGCCGTGGAACAGTTTCTTGCTTCGGTGCAGCAACTGGTCGGAGCCTCTGTAAAGAAGTATTTAGAGCGGAACTTTACCAGTTTGACGGTCAGTTTTGGCTGTACAGGAGGGCAGCACAGGTCGGTTTATTGTGCTGAAAGGCTCGCAAAATGGTTGTTGGAAAACTTTAATTGTCAGGTTGTTGTTAACCATGTAGAACAACAACAGAAAAATACTTGATAATTTTTTGTTACAACTTCGCACTTTTTTCGTATCTTTGCAAATTGATAGAATACTAATTTTAACAATATATCATGAAAAGCAAGACTATTATTCAAATCCTCCTTGGATTGGTCATCATTGGGCTGGCTGTTGCCCTCTATCTCAGCATTGTGAAGCCCATGAAGTTCAACGAAGAGTTTACAAAGCGCCGTGATGCATGTGCTGAGAAGCTGAAAGGCATCCGCACCCTCGAAGAGGCCTACAAAACCACGTATGGCTGCTATACAGGCAGTTTCGACACGCTCTTTAACCGTCTCATGAATGAGGACAGTATGCGTGTGGTGAACAAGAATATCAACTATGACAAGATTCCCGAGGATGTGGACATCAACGAGATGACCGAGTCTGAGCAGATCAAGGCCGGCTATGTTTCACGTGTTACCGAGTATGTCAACCCCATTGACAACCTGCGTAAGACCGGCAAGTTCAAACTTACCGACGAGGAGATTCTCAATCTTCGCTATGTGCCGTATCCCCGCAACAAGAAGTACGACTTCAAACTCCAGGCCGGTTCCATCGAGAAGAGCGGATACCAGATGCCCGTCTTCGAGTGCTTAGTGAACATGGAAGACTTGCTGTCGGATCTCGATGAACAGTTAGTCATCAACAAAATTGACGAACTGAAGAAGAACCAGAAGTTCCCCGGTTGGAAAGTGGGTGACATGACCCAAGCCATCACCGACGGTAATTTTGAGTAAGACAATGTTACGTCCGGTCACGTCTATTCTCACGACAAGTGAAGCTGTGGCTAATGATGTATCAAGATTATCCATTTGCCTCAGGGCAAATGGATTTTCTTTTTCTGTCGCCACAACTGACGGGGTATTGCTCACGGTAGGTGACGTACAGACAGATGATGTCAGCGCGTCCCGTGTGGCCGAAACGGTTGCTGCATCAGGCGGGTCTGCCTTGGGCTACCGTCAAATGCGGCTGATTGTTCCAGGCACACAGTTCGCATGGGTACCCGAGCATCTGTTCGATGCTGCACGTATGCACCAGTACCTTAATCTTGTGGCTGAGGTAGGAGAGGGGATGGGTGTGTATTATTCCTATTCATCAGCCCTGAAATCCTACATGGTGTTTGCTGCACCCGAGTCAGTAGTCATGTCCTACAAAGTCACTATGCCGGGCATTGATGTCTTCAACCAGCATTCCGCCTTGGTTTCGGAGCATCTGCTGAACAAAAGTGCCGGACACCCGGTTGTGCTGTTGCATGCACGTGAAGGGGTGGCCGATATCGAGGCAATGTATAACGGCCAGTTGCTGCTCAGCAACAGCTTTGCCGCAGCCGACGAGGAGGAACTGCTCTATCATGCTTTGAATGTGATGAAGCGCCTTCATCTCGAAACCCCGGATATGGAACTCTCCATCTGTGGCAATGTGGAGCGCAGTCTTTATGCACGCCTTCAGCACTTCTTCCCCAATGTGACGCTCTACACAGCTTTACCCTATAGGTATCTGAACCCTGAATTCGAGACGCTTCACACTTATCGTCACGCTTTAATCCTGTCATAACTTAATTGTCATGCGCATTATCGCCGGTTCATTGCGAGGCCGCCGCCTCAATCCTCCCACCTCACTGCCTGTGCGTCCCACCACCGACATGGCCCGTGAGAGCCTTTTCAATATCCTCAACAATTACGTGGACTACGAAGAGTGCACGGTGATGGATCTCTTTGCCGGGACGGGAGCCGTCTCCCTTGAGTTTGTGTCGCGGGGAGCCAAGGAAGTGACATCTGTGGATATCAACAACCAGTGCATCGACTTCATCAAGTCGGCTGCCCTGCAGTTCAAGGTGACCAATCTGAGGGCGGTGCGCTCCGATGTCTTCGACCTGCTTAAGCGGGCATACAAGCGTTTCGACATCATCTTTGCCGACCCGCCTTATTCTTTGGAGAACCTCAGCCAGATTCCCGACCTTATCTTCGCCGCCAATGTCTTGACCGACGACGGCATCTTCGTGCTGGAGCATCCGCGCGAGTTCCAGTTTGAAGACCATCCCCATTTCTGGCAGCACCGACATTATGGCAAAGTAAACTTCACTTTTTTTGCCAACAAGTTGGATGAAAACGATTAACATAATGCTTGAATGCTTGAGTGTGTAAATGCTTGAGTGATGGCACAGTCAAATACTCAAACAATCAAGCAATCATAAAATAACTCAAACAATCAAACAATCAGACAATCAAACAATATAAAATCATGAAAGCAGTAGTAAAGACAAACTTCTCCTTCCCCAAACAAAAAAGTCTGTATGTAGGCAAAGTGCGCGATGTCTATAATATCGATGATAAATATATGGCCATGGTGGTCAGCGACCGCATCAGTGCCTTCGACGTTGTCCTGCCCAAGGGTATTCCCTATAAAGGCCAGGTGCTGAACCAGATTGCTGCTAAATTCCTCGATGCCACCGCCGACATCGTCCCCAACTGGAAACTGGCCACACCCGACCCGATGGTGACCGTGGGCCTCAAATGCGAGGGGTTTCGTGTCGAAATGATTGTCCGTGGCTATCTGGCAGGCAGTGCATGGCGCGAATACAAAGCCGGTGCCCGCACCCTGTGCGGCGTTCCACTGCCCGAGGGAATGGTGGAAAACCAGAAGTTCCCGACACCCATTCTTACTCCCACCACCAAGGCCGACGAGGGACACGATGAGAATATCTCCCGCGAGGAGATTATCCGTACCGGTCTTGTGGACAAGGAGGACTACGAGCAGCTGGAGAAATACGCCTTGGCTCTCTTCCAGAGGGGTACTGAGATTGCCGCCTCCAAAGGCTTGATACTTGTCGACACTAAATATGAATTCGGCAAACGCGACGGTAAGATTTACCTCATTGACGAGATTCACACTCCCGACAGCAGCCGTTATTTCTATGCCGAAGGCTATGAGGAACGCCTTGCAAAAGGCGAGCACCAGCGCCAGCTCTCCAAGGAGTTTGTGCGGGAATGGCTTATGGCCAACGGATTCCAAGGCAAGGAGGGACAGCAAGTGCCCGAAATGACCGAGGAGATTGTCAACAGCATCACCGACCGTTATATAGAGCTCTACGAGCACATTATCGGCGAGAAGTTCCAGAAGGCCGAGGATTGCTCCGATGTGGCCGCACGTATCGAAAAGAACGTCACCGAATACCTGAAGACTCTCTAACACATTAATAGATTGCTTGATTGTTTGAATGCTTGACTGTTTGAGTGATTTGACCGCGTCAGCCACTCAGGCATAAAAACAATCAAGCAATCAAACAATAATTTCAATTTTCAACTATCATTTTTATGGAGATAGAGCGTAAATATCTGGTGTCGCATATGCCCGAGAACATCGAGCAGTATAAACATACCGAGATAGAGCAAGCCTATCTGTGCACATCCCCCACGGTGCGCATCCGTCGCTATGGGGATTCCTACATCCTCACCGTCAAGGAGCGCATCAGACTTGATTCCACAGCCATCCACAACAGGGAGGAGGAGTTTTCCCTCAGCCCGGAAAGCTACGGAAGGCTCCTGTCCAAATGCGACAGCGGCAGAGTGTCGAAAACTCGCTACCAGATTGACCTGCAGCAGCAGACCGGACAGGAACAGTATGCAGGTCTGGTGGCGGAACTGGATATTTTCCACGGCCGTCACGATGGTCTTGTATTGGTTGAGGTGGAGTTTCCCAACACCGAGACTGCCAACAACTTCACTCCTCCCGATTGGTTCGGTGAAGATGTCTCTTCCAACCCCTGCTATCGCAACAGTTTTTTAGCCTCTATGCCATAATAACATATACCTGTTTTTACATTGAAAAAGATTCCGCATACATTTACTATCGTCTTTGCATTAATCGTATTGGCTGCAGTCTGCACTTGGTTTGTGCCGGCAGGGGAGTTTGTACGCGAATCTATTCAAGTGCAGAATGCCGACGGAAGCACCTCAGTGCGTGAGGTGGTACAAAGCGACTCGTTCCATTATGTGGAACGGCAGCCCCAGACATGGCAGGTCTTCTCGGCACTCTTCGACGGTTTTGTCGACAAAGCCGACATCATAATCTTCATTCTCATGGTCGGCGGCGCGTTCAACATTCTCAACAACAGCCGTGCCATCGAGGTGGGGGTGATGGCTTTCCTCCGCCGTGTATTGCGGTTGAATAAATACCGCCTGTTCAAGAGGCTGGGGGTGGAGAACATCATCATCACTCTCGTCATGATTATGTTCAGTCTTTTCGGTGCCGTATTCGGCATGAGCGAGGAGACCATCGCCTTCGTCATCATCTTCATACCGCTGGCAATCTCCATGGGATACGACTCCATTGTGGGCGTATGCATGTGCTATGTGGCAGCGCACGTGGGTTTTGCAGGAGCCATGCTGAACCCGTTCACCATAGGAATTGCCCAAGGCATTGCCGGCTTGCCCATCTTCTCCGGCCTTGAATACCGATTCTTCTGCTGGATTGTGCTGACCATTGTCGGTATCGCCTTTGTGCTTTGGTACGCCAACCGGGTGAAACGGCATCCCGAAAAATCCCCCACATACAAGCTTGACCAATACTGGCGCAACCGTTCCGAACAGCAGCAGCAAAGCCCTGTCAGCTATCACACTCCCGTGGTGGCCTGGGTCATGTTCGGCATCCTGGCAGCCGTCATGGTCTATACGGCTGTCGCCATGCCCTCAACCACAATAGCTGTGGGCGGGGGAGAAGGCAGCCTGCCTATCATGCCAGTCCTTGCCGGGCTGTTCATCGTGCTGAGTGTCGTCACCCTCCGCAAGTCGGTACACTTCTTCATTCTCAATATCCTGCTGTTCACCATCTGCTATTTGGTCGTCGGTGTGTTAGGCTACGGATGGTATGTGAAGGAAATCTCCACACTCTTCCTCGCCATGGGAATATGCAGCGGTGTGGCCGACAAGCAAAGTGCGGACGACATTGCCAAGCTGTTCCTCGCAGGGTGCAAAGACCTGCTTTCAGCTGCACTCATTGTTGGACTGGCCAGTGGCATCATCTTTATTCTGCACGACGGCAAGATAATCGACACGCTGCTCTATTTTCTCACCCGCTCGCTGGCCGAAACCGGCGATGTGGCCTCGGTCAGTGTCATGTATGTGTTCCAGACACTGCTCAACCTCGTTATGCCCAGCGGCTCGGCCAAGGCGGCGCTGACCATGCCCATCATGTCACAGTTCTCTGACCTGATAGGGGTGAGCCGGCAAACAGCCGTGCTGGCATTCCAGTTCGGCGACGGATTCACAAACATGCTTACACCCACCAGCGGTGTGCTTATTGCCGTGCTTGGTGTGGCCAAGATTCCTTACGCCACATGGGTGAAATGGATTTGGAAATTCATTCTCGCGCTGATATTCATTGGTTTCCTGCTGCTACTGCCAACCATGTTCGTCAGTTTCCCGGGATTCTAAACACATATACCATGAAAAAACTTCTTTTCGCAACGGCTTTTGCACTGTTTTTGTTTAACCATGTACAGGCACAGGATTCCGCCTATGCTCGAAGCATCGTCAAGGCGCTGTCTTCTGAACGGATGTATGGGAGAGGGGCGAGTTACCATGGCGACTCCATTGCCGCCGAATTCCTTGCCAATGAGATGAAACGGATAGGGCTGTTGCCTCTGCAAGTGAACTACAAACAGTACTACACATACGACTGCTACAGCCTTGAAGGCCCTATATCGCTCAGCATCAACGGAACGGAACTGGAACCCTTTGCCCAATACCGTGTCTATTCCACGGCACGCCAGGCCACACCGGCCAAACTCGAAAAAGCCAAGTGGAAGAAGCAGTTGAAAGATGATATGTGGCTGATAGGGGTGGAGCAACTCGACACCTATTCGCCTATAGTGGGTCCTGAACGCAAAGACCCTGTGTGCGTTGAAATACTCGACACCCTGATTCCCAAGCGCGTAAGAAAAATCAAAGCCGAAATACCGGTGCAGTTTCGTCATAACTACAAGTCACAGAATGTGGTAGGATATGTACGTGGTGTAATTGACTCCATGATAGTGTTTACAGCCCACTACGACCATTGCGGCACAATGGGCGACGGTGTGATCTTTCCCGGTGCGCACGACAATGCCAGCGGTGTCGCCGCAGTGATGGACCTTGCCCGAATGGCTGCTGCGCAGAAACCGTATTACACTATGGTATTCATGCTTTTCAGCGGTGAGGAATCGGGTTTGAAAGGCTCCAAATATGCTGCGGAAAACCCGTTGATTGACTACAATAAAGTGAAATTCCTCTGCAATATCGACCTTTTTTGTGGTGGCGACGACGGAATCATGATTTTCAATGCCAAGAGCGAAAAGACAAAGCCGCTGTATGATCAGATTAAGTCGCTGAACGACGAAACCCATGCGGCAAAAGAGATACGGGCTCGTGACAATTCGGCCAACAGCGACCATTACTGGTTCAGCAACTATTGCCCGTCGATTTTCCTGCTCACTATGGGACAGCCATATGGTGGCTACCACGAACCTGCCGACAAATGCGAATCCTGCGGTCTCGGCCACTACAATGCCTACATGCAGATGATAAAACGCCTGGCATTCCTCGATTAGCCATTCCATCTCCAAAATAACCTAAAAAAGGGGACTATTCTATACTCTACTTAACATAACATGGATACTCAATATATAAGAAAACATTAAATAAAAGCAATTAGAATGTATAAAAATGAACCCAAACACAATAAGTCAAAGAACTCTTTGAACATACTAAATTCCAAAACCGAAAACAATTATTACACTTTCTATGTTTTGATTCTGGTTCTCATCTATTCGACTGCAAAGGTACATAACTTTCTAGCCACATTATCCTCATCTTACTTCAACTTACGCTTACCACCTATATTATCCGTTATTTTCTTCATCGCCCTTTTATTCTAATAAAAAGATTCATCTCAATGTAAAATTGGAGAATGACTATTACTGCAGAATGGTATCAAAATCAATTAATTGCACAAAAAATGTTATTATTAGATGACAAAAGTTTCAAAATTAGAATAAAAAACGTATCTTTGCAAACAAGAATGTTCAAATTTCAATACTAAAACGATGGGACAAGTTGAATCCAATACAAGCATAAGTATTAAAAATATTGTGCAATTAATCAACAAATGCTGTTATAGTAATGCAGTCATGGAAGAGCTTTCTGACTCAGAGTTAAAAATACTTGCAGATGAATTAAGGCAATACTTCGAAAGTGATTACTGTGCGATAGGAAAGTTTGATGGATACTTCGTAGAGGATAGAATTATCTCGTATAAAAACGAAAGCAAGGTACAAGAAAGAAGCTTGAAAGACGTTATCAGAGTGAGTATTAACAATAAAGAAAATTTTGTATGCCAAGCTATAGCATCATCTGATGATGTATTTTACATTGAGAAAGAAGAATTAAAAAAAGCTCCTAATTATAAAACATACGAAAGTAGCATTTTAAAAGGACCATTAAATGACACTACCATCATACCCATTAGGAACGAAAGAAAACAGGATCAAGGTTACATTCAATTAATCAATTCAAAAAGAAAGATTACTCATGATGATATCAATCCATTTTATGACCATTTACTGAAGTTAATTATCATAATTAAGCAAACCGATGCTGCCAAAGATGCCCTATCCTATAAAAAGGACTATGAGTTTATTACTGATCTACAATCTAAAATTAGCAATGTAGATGAATTACTCAAAGGTATTATGGATTACTTATCGCGGGAATTCAGTGCTGGTATTATCTCATATAGGATTCCACTACTTGTAGGTATGGAAAGAAAACCATTGTTTTTTTTGCGTGAATGTTATATTAGTGAAAAGGTATCAGGCTACTATTCAAGAGAGGAATTTTTTAAGGACCGTCTTGTTATTGACGAAAATCGGATGAGTGGCTATGACAAACTAAAATGCAAAGATATTAATGCAATAATTATTGACAAGGCAAGGGACCCTGAATATTATCATAATATTACCGACGAGAAAATTTGTTTTCATAAACACACTATTATCATACCAATTGTTCGAGACTATTCAGGAAAGAATGAATGTACTAATCCTGAGAAAGGGCGGGAACACACATGTAAAAATGGAAACAATTGTCGTTTTCGCCTCATAAAATACTTTGGGGTATTTAGGCTCCGTATCTTTAAAAATCCTGACACAAATAACACTAATACAATCGACACTGAAGATGCTACAGATTGGTTTTCTAAAGAAACAGAAAACAGGTTAATCAATCTTGCAAAACATATTTCGATTCTTTTTAATTCAGTTGTCGATAAGGATGAGAACGATTCGCTTAACAAATTTCGAGAAGAGTTAAAGAAAACATCATTCACCAAGATTAAAGAATTTGATGCACAGTGTACAGAAATAGTTCGTAAAACCATACATGCAAAGTTATGCGCCATTTATCGGTTTAATTCTTCAGAAAACAAACTGACATTAAGTGCATCCACATTGAGTAGTGTTAATTCAATATACTTGGCTGATTATTTCAACGATACGATTGTACTTTATCGCAATATCTTCCATATAGAAGACGATAACAAATTAGAGGAAAAACTATTCAATGGGGGAGTACCCATCTATTATATCAGCCATATAGACAACAGATACAACTCCATAATGATAGTTCCTATGATACGGAAGGCTAAATCCCAATTAGGGGTGATGCTTCTTGTTGGGAAAGCCATTTATCCCCAAAAAACCATTCTTTCAGAGACATATTGGGAACACGACAAAAAACACATCGAATTTATTGTTAGCACTCTGTCTAGAATAGAAGAATCCGACTCAGAAAGACTAACTTTCTTGTCACAACTTTCGCATGAACTTTTAAGGCCCGTTACGGAAATGGTCTGGCGAAACGGATCTTCAATAATAACTGCTAACAGGAACATTGAATCTTATCCAAAAAGGAGTTTTCTCAGAGATTTACAGAAGAATGTTGACTTATGCATGATGTTTAAATCTATTATTGATGATGCTGAATATATTTATTCTTTAAGCAAAGGAGATGTACAATACGACTTAGAAATGGATGATTTAAAAAGTGTCATTCTTTACACTATTCGGTTGTTTGAAGAAGAAGCTTCTGAAAGCAAAGGGTTAACATTCAAAACATATCTTAAGAACATGCCAGAGAAAATGTGTATTGACAAATCGAGGATGACCCAAGTCGTTATTAACCTATTGAAAAATGCAATACAATATTCTAATCATTACGAGGAGATATCTATCAGCTATGACTTTAATGAAGAAGATAACTGCCACGAGATTGATTTCTGTGACAATGGAATTGCAGTTAAACCTGAAGACAAAGATAAAATATTTGAACTTTATACACGGAGTTTAAATGCCGTTGAAAAAAGGCCGAATGGCAGTGGCATCGGTTTATATATAATAAAGCAAATTATGAAAGCCCATGATGGCGATTGCATTGTTAAAAACCTTAATTTCCCGACAATATTCACAATACAAATACCCAATAAACAGTTATGAAAAAAATACTTTTTTTTGATGACGAACCCTATATTTCTCGTTATCTGATTGCTTGCCTAAATCAAATCAGTAAAGATAATAATTACGAATGGGATATCAAATTTATCTCTACTATTGAAGATTTACTAAAAGAGATAAATAATGTAACAGTGACGTATGATTTGTATATTTTTGATGTCATGGTTCCTCTTCCATCTGGAGAAGTAGAGAACCTGTTTACAAAAGATGATCTAAACAAAATGAATAATGGAATGAGTACAGGACTTGTTATGGTTGATAAAATAAGAAAAAAACAAAAGAAAGTACCAATTCTATACCTTTCCGCAAGACTCATCCCCCCTATTCCTCAATCAGAAAAGAGCTACACAGCATATATTAGAAAGCCTGAATCTCCTGATAATATTGCAAAGAAAATAAATGAACTATTAAACAAAATAATCAAATTATGAAACTACGTTTTTTTATCAGCATACTTTTTGTCTTACTCAATAGTACCGTTGTTATTGCTAATAATGACCCAAACGTATTACTGCCTAAAAGTCCCTCAATTCCATTTGCCTTATCAAACACGTCTTTAGATAATACATATTCCAACAATCCTATTCCATCATCTGATTCTCTTGCATTTATTACAGCATTAATAAATTCTCTTAACAATTCCATTTCTCTTGAAAATAATAACATTTCAAAAATAGGTATAATCATTGCTGTACTCGGTGTTATTATTGGTTTGATAGGTTTATTTATTGCGATTGCAGGTTTTATTAATTTTAGAGATTTAAAGAATGATTTCAAAGAATACCAAGGCAGCATTGATAAAAGAGTAGATAAAAACGAAGAAGATATCTCAAATAACAATAATACAATAAACGAAAAGATTGATAATATTGAAGAAAAAATAGAAGAAAAAATCGAGAAATATCAAAACAACATTAACCTGAGAGTAAATAAAAACGAGGAGTATATATCTCAAAATATAACAGAGTTCCAAAAAAATATCGAAAAATACAAGGAAATGTTTGATAACATAAAAGAAGATATCTCAAATAACAATGAAACAATAAACGAAAAGATTGATAATATTGAAGAAAAAATAGAAGAAAAAATCGAGAAATATCAAAACAACATTAACCTGATAGTAAATAAAAACGAGGAGTATATATCTCAAAATATAACAGAGTTCCAAAATAATATCGAAAAATACAAGGAAACGTTTGATAAAATAAAAGAAGATATTCAAACCCAAATTAAACATAAAACAGATGAGATAAAAGAAATACAAGATCGAGTTAACGAGAAGAGCATTGAATTTGAAAATAAACAAGAATACCAAAATCAATATCTTCAAAGAATTAACAGGTATCTATTCTCTGTAACGAATTCTATCGTAGATAGCAAAGACCCCAACGAGCCCCAAACATCAATTATTAGAAATAATTTGTATAATCAATATCATTTAATAAAACTCAATCTACCATGGACTGAAGGGGAAGATGGAACCGAAGCCGACTTTATGTATCTCAAAGCACATGGAACAAAGGACATCATTGATGAATTACAATATATAGCAGACAATGATCGAGATGAAAGAAAGAGAAAACTTGCATTAGCAACAATTGGTTTCATCCAGGCAAATGAAATAAACAATCCTTCTGCTTAAAACGATTCTTGAGGCTTTTTCAATCATGCAGCCAATAAACACAACATATTATCGGCATTTTCGATATAGTAACCATCAAGCGTCGTCATTTATTCGCTCGTTATTCGATCGTTTTCCCTTTTTTGTCCGTTTCACAAAGGGAAAAATGAGGGAAACATATCGAAAAACGATATAATAAAGAACGACGCAATATCGAGTCCGTAAGGCACACTGAAGAATGTTTGGGTTAATATGCGACACTATCGGAAAGGTGACGTAAGGTGGCGAAAGTTGGCGTAATTCTTCACAGAATAAATGGTAACTTCCGCGCGAAGCGGCAAGCATTTCTCCGTGCCGGCTCGTCTTACGCCAGCTTTATAAGGGATGAAACTTGTCAAAAAAAACAAGCCGTCGGGATGACGGCTTGTTTTGCATTTGTTTTGAATTGTGTTTTCTGCAGACTACTGGAACTCTTCGATACGGGTCTTGATGGGCTTAAGCTCCTCGTACATGCCAAGATGTACATATACCGTATTGAGAGCTGACAGGCAATGGAATGTGTTTGAACGGTTGGCAAGTTTTTCGCTGTCTTTAAGACTGTCGTAGTAATTGATGGCATTCTTGAGATAAGGAATGGACAGTCTGAAGAATGTGTTTCCTTCTTCTTTAAGACGGTTGCTCAGTCCGGTCTTGTCGTTGGCGGGAACATTGTTGGCGGCAATAAGTTTATCCATGGCATTGTTATAAAGCATATTGCCGATGCCGTAGTTCTTTTCGGGGCTGTCGACATCACCATTGAATGATGTCTGCGGGTTGATTTTGCTTGCTTCCATGGTGATAATTTGTTTTAGTGTTTAGAAATCGGATTATTGAGCTGCCTTCTGGAGTTCGTCGATACGAGCCTTGACGGGCTTGAGTTCGTCGTACATCTCAAGACGTGCATACACGGTGTTGAGAGCGTTCAGGCAGTGGTAGAGGTTTGCGCGGTTGGCACCCTGTCCTTCAGCATCCAGTTGGTCGATGTATCTGATGGCGTTGTTGAAGTAAGGGATGGACTGGCGGAAGAATGACTTGCATTCATCGAGGAGTTTCTCGTAGAGACCGGTCTCATCGTCGGGGGGCACGTTGTTGGCCTCGGTGAGTTTGTCGACGGCGCGGTTGTAGAGCATCTTGCCCAGGCCGAAGTTGGCAAGGAACTGGTTGGGGAGTTTCTCGATGGACTCTTTGTAGCGGGCCTCGGCATTGACGAAGTCGTTCACGCCCTCGTAGGCGGCACCGGCAGCGGCCAGCAGGTTGGAGTGGAGTTCGGGTTTGTCGACGGTTCTGTCAAGGGCTTTCTGGATTTCCTCGTTGCCTTTTTCAATGTTGCCTTTCATCAGGTAGGCTTCGGCCAGCAGCATGTTGGCGCGATAGTCGTCGGCGCAGGCTTTGCTGTAGTTCTGGGCAACCTTGATGGCTTCGTTGGTGTCGCCCGACTCTTTGTAGAGGTTGAAGAGCGTCTTGTAGACCAGCTCGTCTTTGGAACGAGTGCGCACAAGGGGTTTGAAGTATTTCATGATAGCGTCGTTGTTGTGGGCGTTCATGGCAGCCTTGCCGGCGAGCATGTAGGACTCGGCAGCGTACTCTTTCTTGCCGCATTCGTTGAAGATCTTGACAGACTCCTCGGCCAGCGACATTGCCTGGTCCCAGTCGGTCTGGTTGAATGCCTTGATGGCTTGTTTGTAGTACTCGTTGCCTACAAAGCTGAGGATGGTGTTGTTGCCGTCGGCATACTCGTTGTCTTTGTCGAGTTCCTTGCAACGGAGAGCGGCGTTTTTGCACTTGATGAGCCAGTCGGGGTCGAGGTTTTTGTATTTCGACTTGGCTTTGTCGGCTTCGCCGCCGATTTGACTGTAGATGAGGCCGGCATAGTACCAAGTCTTGGCATCGTTGCGCGTCTGCTCGTGTTCACAGGCGGGGTCGATAAGTTTCTTGGCTTTGTCCAAATAGCCTCTGTTCTGGGCTTCGCGTGCGCTGGAGACATTCAGTGACTGTGCTCCGGCGGCATAACCGATGACTACAAGAGCCAGCATTAAAGCAATTTTCTTCATGTTATTAGTTTTTTTAGTGTGTTTTACTATTTTGTATCTTGATTTGTTAATTTCTTGCACTCCCCTACTCTATTCTTGGTCTGTGTTAGGCTGTTCGGCAGGATTTTCTGCTTGGTTTTCAGTCTGTTCAGTTTCTTCTACAGGGGTTGTCTCCTCCTCGTTGTCGGTGGGTACTTTGGTGATGGAGGCGATGTAGTCCTTGCCGCGCAGGTTGATGAGCTTGACGCCCTGCGTGTTGCGGCCGAGCACCCGCAGTTCGCTGACTTTCATGCGGATGGTGATGCCCGAACGGTTGATGATCATAAGGTCTTCCTCGTTGCTGACATTGGTCAGGGCCACGATGCCGCCGGTCTTGTCGGTCACCTTCATTGTGGTGACGCCTTTGCCTCCGCGGTGTGTCGGACGGTATCCTTGGTTCTTGTCGGGGTCGTATTTCAGCTGCGATTTCTTGCCAAAGCCGTTTTCGCTGACGACAAGGATGTCCTCGTTCTCGTTGTTGGTGCATATCATGCTGATGACTGCATCTTCCTCGCCATCGAGGGTGATACCCTTTACGCCCGAGGCGCCGCGTCCCATTTCGCGGAACTCCTCTTCGGTGCAGCGCACCACCTTGCCGTTCTTCGAGGCAATGAGGAGTTCGCTGTTGCCGTCGGTGAGGCATGCGGTGACGAGTTCGTCTCCCTCGCGGATGCCCACGGCTATGATACCGTTGGTGCGCGGGCGCGAATAAGCTTCGAGCGAGGTCTTCTTGACGACACCTTTCTTGGTGCACATCACGATGAAATGATTCTTCAAGTATTCCTCGTCGCTCAGGTTGTTGACGTTCACAAAGGCTTTCACCTTGTCGTTCGGCTCGATGTTGATCATATTGAGAATCGGGCGGCCTTTGGAGTTCTTCTCCCCTTCTGGCACCTCGAAGGCGCGCATCCAGTAGCAACGGCCTTTCTCAGTAAAGAACAGCAGGTAGTTGTGGTTGGTGCACATGAAGATGTGTTCCACAAAGTCCTCGCTGCGCACGGAGCTGCCTTTGGAGCCCACGCCTCCGCGTGTCTGGGCGCGGTATTCGTTGAGGAGGGTGCGTTTCACGTATCCCATGTGGGAGATGGTGATGACCACCTCGTCGTCGGGGATGGTGTCCTCTATACGGAAGTTCGATGCCTCGTACTTGATGGCAGTGCGGCGGTCGTCGCCGTATTTGTCGCGGATTTCCTCCAGCTCGCCTTTGATGACGCTCATCAGCACATTGCGGTCGCCGAGTATCTCCTTGCAACGGGCGATGAAGCGCAGTTTCTCTTCGTATTCGTCCTGCAGTTTCTGGCGTTCCATGCCGGTGAGCTGGCGCAGACGCATCTCGACGATGGCCTGGGCCTGCAGTTCGCTGAACTGCCAGGTGTCCATAAGTCCCTGCTTGGCCTCCTCGACCGATTTGGATTTCTTGATAAGCTGGATAATCTCGTCGATGATGTCGATGGCACGCAGGAAACCCTCCAGCAGGTGGGCACGACGCTCGGCCTCGGCCATGTCGAACTTGGTGCGGCGGGTGACCACCTCTTCGCGGTGCTCGACAAAGTTCTGGATGAGGTCTTTGAGGTTGAGCAGCATGGGACGGCCATGCACCAGTGCAATGTTGTTGACGGCAAAGGAACTCTGCAGCTCGCTAAGTTGGAAGAGCTTGTTGAGTATCACGTTGGGGACTACGTCGTGGCGCAGCATATACACCACGCGGGTGCCTTCCTTGTCCGACTCGTCGCGTATGTCGGTGATGCCGACAATCTTGCCGTCCTTTACAAGCTGGGCCTGACGTTTGATCATCTCGCTTTTGTTCACGCCATAGGGAATGGTGTGTGCGACGATGATGTTGCGGCCTTTGTTGTCCACATCGATAGAGGTGTCGGCACGGAGCACCACGCTGCCGCGGCCTGTGGTGTAGGCGTCGCGCACGCCATTGTATCCGTATATCGTGCCGCCGCCGGGGAAGTCGGGAGCCTTGACATGCTGCATCAGCTCGTCAATCGTGATGTCGTTATTGTCTATGTAGGCTATACAGCCGTTGAGCACCTCGCGCAGGTTGTGGGTGGGCATATTGGTTGCCATACCCACGGCGATGCCGTTTGATCCGTTGACCAGGAGGTTGGGGATGCGTGCAGGGAGTACGGTGGGCTCTTCGCGCTCGTTGGTGTAGGTGGGCATCATGTCCACCGTGTCCTTCTTGATGTCGGCCATCATCTCGTTGGCAATCTGCTCCATGCGGCACTCGGTGTAACGCATGGCAGCGGGGCTGTCGCCGTCGATGGAGCCGAAGTTACCCTGCCCGTCCACCATCGGGTAGCGCATGTTCCAAGGCTGGGCCATGCGCACCATGGCAAAGTATACAGACGAGTCGCCGTGGGGGTGGTACTGTCCCAGCACCTCGCCCACCACGGTGGCAGATTTGCGGTAGCTTGTGTTGTAGAACATGCCCATGTCGTTCATGGCATAGAGTATGCGGCGTTGAACCGGCTTGAGGCCATCCCTGACATCGGGCAGCGCGCGCGACACGATGACCGACATGGCATAGTCGATATAGGCGGTCTTCATGGTAGTTTCGATGTCTACGCGCGTGATTTTTTCGTTTTCAGAAATCATCTCTTATATATATTATTGTATTTCAAAATTAAAAGTAAGTGCCTTTACTTGTTTTAAAAAGCAAAGATACATCTTTTTTTTCAAATACTGGGTGTTTTTAGCATATATTTATTAACAATTAACCCTTTTGCGGATTTCCCTACACACCATGATTTCCACGGCATGTGCCCCATTCCTGACAATAACAAACAGCGGGGTGTTGAAAATAATTGTGGCATGGAACTTGCTATATCCTGTTTTTGTAGTAATTTTGCATTTCCAAATTCCCCATTATGGAACCGAAACTCACTGAACACTCAAAGCAAGCCATTGCTAATAGCCGTGACGAGGCTATACGTCTAAAGAACGGAGCCATCGGCGTAGAGCACCTGTTCCTCGGCATCCTGCGCGAGGACGAATGCTCCGCTGTGCAGCTGCTCCGGCAGATGGGTGCCGATTTGTCAGCCGCCAAATCCCGTCTTGAAAACATGATAGGACAACTTGACAGCGACATCCGCTACAGCATGGACAGCGAAATACCCATGCTGAGGCAGACCGAGAAGATTCTGCGCCTCAGCTTCCTCGAAAGCACCCGCCACAAAGCCAAGGAAATCCATACTGTACACATGCTCCTTGCCATGCTCCAGGAGGGCGAGAACACCGTATCGCAGATACTCCAGCAATACAATATCAGCTACAAACGGTGCATCGACCTTCTCCAGCAACAGGGCGAGATACCTCCCTCCTCCTCCACCGAGAACCAGCCCCCTTCTGTAGAGAACTTCTTGTCCCAGACCAGCGAGGACGACAACGACGACCCCTACGCTGACCCCGACAGCGAGCAGCAGCCACGCTACAGCGCAGCAGGCAGCGCCCCCAAGTCCGAGAGCAAAACCCCTGCCCTGGAGAACTTCGGGCGCGACCTTACCCGTCTGGCTCGCGAAGGGAAGCTCGACCCCATCGTAGGCCGCGAGAAAGAACTGGAACGCATCGCCCAAATCCTCTCCCGCCGCAAAAAGAACAACCCCATCCTCATCGGCGAACCCGGCGTGGGCAAGAGCGCCATTGCCGAGGGTCTGGCACTGCGCATCGTCGAAGGCCGCGTGCCGCGCACCCTCTACGACAAACGGGTCATCTCGCTTGACCTCGCCTCCCTCGTGGCAGGCACCAAATACCGCGGCCAGTTCGAGGAACGCATGAAGGCTGTGCTCAACGAGCTGGAAAAGAACCCTGACATCATTGTATTTATAGACGAGATACACACCATTGTCGGTGCCGGTAGCGCCAGCGGTTCGCTCGACGCCTCCAACATGTTCAAGCCCGCCCTTGCACGCGGCGAAATCCAGTGCATCGGCACCACCACCCTCGACGAATACCGCCAGTATATAGAAAAAGACGGAGCCCTTGAGCGCCGCTTCCAAAAGATACTTGTCGAGGCCACCACTCCGCAGGAGACCCTCACCATCCTTCAGAACATCAAGCAGAAATACGAAGACCACCACCTCGTACAATACACCGATGCCGCCCTCAACGCCTGCATCGCCCTCACCGAGCGCTACGTCAGCGACCGCCTGCTGCCCGACAAGGCCATCGACGCCCTCGACGAGGCGGGCTCACGCGTCCGCATTGCCCATGTGGAGGTACCCGAAGACATCATTGCCCTCGAAAACGAGATTGCCCGGGTCGAAAGCCTCAAGAAAGAGGTGCTGGCACGCAAGAGCTACAACGAAGCCGCTGAATACCGCGACCAGGAGCGCCAGTTGCGCGAAAAGCTCGCTGAGCGCAAAAAGCAATGGGAAACCGACGACCGCGACCGCCGTGTGCAGGTCACCGACCAGGACGTGGCCGAGGTTGTCGCCATGATGACCGGCGTGCCGGTGCAGCGCATCGCCTCCAGCGAAAGCACCCGCCTCATGCAGATGGAGACCGAGCTGCAGGGCACCGTGGTGGGACAGGACGAAGCCGTGCGGCAGATATCCAAGGCCATCCGGCGAAACCGCGCAGGGCTCAAAGACCCCAACCGCCCCATCGGCTCCTTCATCTTCGTCGGTCCCACAGGCGTCGGCAAGACCTACCTCACCAAAGTACTGGCCAAATACCTCTTTGAGAGCGAAACCAACATGATCCGCATCGACATGAGCGAGTACATGGAAAAATTCGCCGTCTCACGCCTCATCGGAGCGCCTCCGGGATACGTGGGCTATGAAGAAGGCGGCCAGCTCACCGAGAAAGTGCGCCGCAAACCCTACTCCATCATCCTGCTCGACGAGATAGAGAAAGCCCATCCCGATGTCTTCAACGTCCTGCTGCAGGTGCTCGACGACGGCCAGCTCACCGACGGCCTTGGCCGCAAGGTCGATTTCAAGAACACCATCATCATCATGACCTCCAACATCGGCTCCCGCCAGCTCAAAGACTTCGGCACCGGCGTGGGGTTCAACACCGCCGCCCGCGAAGCCGAGCGTGCCTCGCTCGAGCGCTCTGTCATCGACAAAGAGATGAAGAAGAAATTCGCCCCTGAATTCCTCAACCGCGTTGACGACATCGTCTTCTTCAACAGTCTTCAGCGTACAGATATACACAAGATTATCGAGATTGAATTAAAGGGACTCTTCAAGCGGGTGAACAAGATGGGGTTCGGCATAGACATCGACGACAAAGCCAAGGACTTCATCCTCCGCAAAGGCTGGGACGAGCAGTACGGCGCCCGACCCCTCAAGCGCGCCATCCAGCACTACATCGAAGACGACCTCGCCGACGAGATCATCAAAGCCGACCTCCTCCCGGGCGATACCATCCATATCACCGCCCTCGACGCCGACGACAAGACCGATAGCCTCACCTTCACCATCGAAAAAGGCGACACCAGCCATCAGTTTGATGCCGCCCTTAGCGAAGCCTCGCCAGTCGAAACAGTGTAAACTAAATTGAAAGTTGAGAGTTAAATTCGTTAATTCGTAAATGTGTTAATTCGTTAGTCAAGGACTCACACATTTAATGAATTCGTTAATGTGTTAATTCGTAAATTCGTGAGTCTTTGATGCGCCAAGGACTAACACAATAACACGTTAACACGTTAACACATTCTTCAACTTTCAATTTTCACTTTTCAAGCGTGCCTTGCTCTCGAGTTCCATTTTACCGAGGCGCACGGTGACGCCGAAAGAGATGTACCGCGAGTTGTAACGAGTGGTTGAATTGCTGGAAATGTAGGGGTTGGTGTTGGCAGTAGAGCGTGAGTAGGTGTTGAAGATATCCTTGACGCTGATATAGAGCGACATGTGACGGTCGAGCAGGTCGGCACTGACGCCGAGGTCGGTGGTGAAGAAGGGGTCGTAGCTGCTGAGGAAGGAGATTTGACGAGTGGTATAGTTGACGTTGCCGAACACTTGCAGCACGTTCCATAGCTTGCCCCACACGTTGAGCCGCAGGTTGCCCGCCCAAAGGTTGTCGTCCACCCATTCGCCCGGGCGGAACTGGCTGTGGTAGCCCATGTGCACGGCGCGGGCCGAGAGGCGCAGATTGAACATGGCCGTGGGGCGGTAGGTGAGATTGATGTCGGCACCCGCCGTATGGCTGCTGCCGATGTTGAACGGCTGGCTGAAGGAGACTTCGCGTCCATAAACGGGGTGATAAGCCACATCGACGAGGGTTCCCTGCCCGTCGGTGTTTGCCTTGTAGTAGAGGTCTACCCCGACGGAGCCAAAGCCCTCGAAGAACTTATTCCAGCCGCCTTCGAGGTTGTGGGTATGACTGGGGAGCAGGTCGGGGTTGCCGATCTCGTAGCTCTCGTTGCTGAAAACGATGAAGCGTGTGAGGTCGGTGGCGGAAGGCGTGGAGGTGCGGAGGGTGTAGCTGAGCGAAAAGTTATGCATCGATGGCGTGCTGTAGGAGAGATGGACCGAGGGTGTAGGGACGAGGTAGTTCTCGTGCGATACTTCTGTGGTATAGCCCGTGTAGGTGGCAGTGCCGGTGCTTTGTTCCAGCCTCAAGCCCACCTTGGCGGCGAAATTGCCAAAGTTGCGTTTGAGGGTAAAGTATCCGCCAAACTCCTCATGGCGGTACGACTTGGTGTAACTCTGCAACGTGTCACGACGGTTGCCGGGCAGTGTGTCGCGCGTGTAGGTTCGGATGCTTGGGATTTGATAGTCGCCGGTTAGGCCCGCCTCCAGCTCCCAATGCTCGGCAAAGGGCAGCGAGTAGCCCACCTCGGCCGAGAGACCCACGCCGCCCCTGTTAATACCTAAATGGCGCACGGTGTAGTCGAAGGCTGGTTGGCTGAGGTATTGACGTTGCTCGGTACCGTCGGAAGTGTAGTTGAACCCATCGGCAGCGGTGCGAATCCAAAGCATCTGCCCTTTGTCGTCGAGACGATGGGAGAAATGCAGCCCGCCATAATAGCCCACTTGAGGTATGGATGCTGTGCTGGTGGAGCGATAGCTGTAGTCGCCTGGATTGTAGATGAGTTCCTGCCATTGTATGTCGGCGGACGACTCGCTACGGTACCATGACGGGTAGGCTCCGCCCCAGAAGCTAAGGGAGCGCATGGTGTCGAAATCGTAGTTGCCGCTCAGGTAGAAATAGCTGCCGTGCCTCCAGTTGTCGCTATGGGCTGTGTAGGACTTGATGGTGGAGGTGTCGCCTTGCGGAGTGAGCAGGGCGAAACGGCCCGACTGGTCGCTCCACGTGTGGCTGTAGTCGTATTCGGCATAGAGGTTGATGGAGAACTTCTTGTTGCTATAGACATACGAGAGCCACGGCGACACTTGCGGGCGGTGATTGCCCGTGGCTCCGATGCTGATGAACTCGTTGCGCAGAATCTTCTTGGAGGTGATGATATTGACCACCGGGCCGCTGCCACCATAGCGGGCGGAGGGGTTGGTGATGACCTCGATGCGGGCGATGCTGTTGGCAGGGAGGGTCTTGATGTACTGCCGCAGGCTCTCACCACTGAGGTTGGAGGGGCGGTCGTTGATCCATACCTCCACGCTTTGTGAGCCCCGCAGGGTGATGTTGCCTTCGGCATCAACCTCCACGCCCGGGGCGTTCTGCAGGGCGTCGCTGGCGGTGCCGGTCTGCACGCTGGGGTCGTCGGAAGTGTTGTAGATATGCTTCTCGCCATCGACTGCATAAAGCGGACGGTCGGCGGTAATCTTCACCTCTTCGAGTGCCTTAACCGAAGGCGAGAGGTAGAAATTGGTGTCGGAAACGGTGACGGTGGTATCCTGCGAAACCCTTACGGTGTCGTTGACCTGGGCGTAGCTTACGCCCGCTACTGTCATCAGTGACAGCAGCAAAATGATTTGCTTTGTCATAATATTATGGGGTTATTTTATTGTTATAATGGTATTTGGAATATGAAAACAATGGGTGTCGAGCGTGTATATGCTGCGAGGTGAATAATACCGGTCTGTGGTATCGCCGTCCCTGTTCTTCAGGACAATGCAATCAATAGCGAGACGGCCATGGCGGTCGGCAATGAACAGCTGCGGCGAGCCTTCGTACTGGCAGCGGAAGGGATGGTCGGCGTGGAACATGCGGTTGGCCCAAGGAGTGAACACCCCGGTGTCGGTGTGCTCCCAAGCGGGGTTGTAGTGCATGTAAACGTCCTTCATGCCATAACCCAACGAGGGGAGCAGGTCGCGGTAACGTTTGGCAAAATGGACGATGTTGCCGAGGGTATCTTCCACCAGGTTGCCTACGGAATCGGGGATTAGGCGGTGAAGCCAGTTGAAACCCGCCACAAGATAGAACCGCCACAGTGCAGTGTCGCGGTTGGCATACATCGCGGCCAATTCGTTGCGGAGGTGTTCGAGGCAGGGCTTGCACAGGATGTCGAAGAAATAGACCACCTTGTAATGTGTTGTGTCGTTCTTGACGAGACGGGTAATCTCGTCGGTGGTGAGCATGGAGGGTTCCACGGCCTTGACCTGTTCGAACGACAGCACTGGCTTGTCCTGTTTCTCGGTCGGGCGGTTGTTGCACCCGACAAACATGAGCGCAACAGCTGCCAGCAGTATGATATGCTTTAATGCTTGTGCCATGGCTTTTAAGGTTCTATTTGTTGGGCTAATGAGTCGGCGTAGTGTTTGTTGATGGCCTTCAGTGTCACTTCCAGAATGAAGCGGTCGCCCTCCATCAGGGGGTTGTAGTAGCTGGTGGTGTCGTAGAGTTGGCGGGCGTTGGGGTTGATGGAGTTGTTATCAAAGTGCCACCCTTTGTAGAACTCCCTTTCAGTCTCACCCGATTGGGTTTTGTACTCGTGTACGGCTGTGAAGTCGGAGACAGTGGTCGAGCCCAGCAGACGATTCTTGTTGCTCCAATCGACGGGACACTCTGAACCGTAGGAGACCGTCACTTGGGGATAAACGGTGTCGGTCACAGTGCGTATGTTGAACTCAATTATCTCGTCACCCACCTTTTTTGAGTTGGAAACTGTGACGGTGTCAATGCGGTAGCGATACGTGGGCAGACCTTTGAGTGCCTTGACTATCCCTTCGATCGGGTCGGCGTTGACAAAGCGCAGCTTGATGCTGTCGCCGTCGCAGTGGAGGGTTTCGAGCTTCATGTCGAGCCATGGATTGCCTGTGCTGTCAAAAAGATGGAGGCCGTCGTCGTCAATTGTGTAGGAAAAGAGTTGCGCGTTTCCTGCTGTGTCGCGGGAAAGCATGTGCAGTCGTCCGTCACGGTGGAAGCAAAACAGACGGCTTTCAAGTCCCATGAACTTATTGCATTGGAGGGTGGGTTCAGCAGGGTTGTCTGACTTGAGTTCGATGGAACTTACTTCGTAGAAGCCTTTCAGCGTTTGGCGAGAGACACATCCAGCCAGCAGCACCATAAAAGCAATGGGCAGCACGACGAGCGGCAGTAACCCTCCGTAGCGGGAACGGCGCCGTGCCATCATGGCGATGCGTTTCTTCACCAACGAGTAGTCGAAAGAGTTGCCTATGGCACTATACGGTTTACCGCTCACCTGATGGTATAACAACTCGGCATAGGCGGCTCCGCTGTCGGTTGCCAGCATTGCATTGTCGGCTTGGTATTCATGCATACGCTTCAATTCACGCTGGTAGAGATAAACAAACGGGTTGAACCATAGGACAACTTTGACTGCCTCGCACAGCAGGAGGTCAAGCGTGTGGCGTTGGCGCACATGTACCATCTCGTGTCCGATAAGCTGCTGCATCTCGGTCGGGTTGAATCCGTTACGACCTAAGACGATATGTTTGCCAAAGGAGTAGGCTGGAGTATTGTCATTCAGTACGCTGACCTTGACACCGTCCTGCATCTTGTATGGCAGTCGGACAAGGCGGCGTTGTAATCTTGCCAGTCTTAGGGTTAAGAGTATCATGGTGGTGGCAACACCTATCCAATAGATAATGGGCAGAATATCCATCACTTTGTCGAGGATGTTCGGGGTGGTCTCTCCTTCAGACAGGCTGATTCGTCTCATTCCGTTATTGTCTTGAGTAAGCTTGATTTCCGACACGCCACTTTTAGGATTGGAATAAGTCATAGCCATGCCGTCAGGCGTGGTGTTGTAGGCCAACTGAGCCGTTTCAGCGGCATCGTTGCCGTCATAGTTGGCCTGACGTAATAGGGGCAAATGGATAAGGGGAAGCAGCAGAGACAGCAATAGGGTACCCAGCAAATAGTAGCGCACTATGGTGAAGCGGGTTTCTCGCCGCATCAGCAGCCAGTAGGAGCCGAAGAAAAGCAAAGTGCCAATGGTGGCAAGGAGGAGGTATTTCATTGCTGGTCCTCCTTACCTTTGCGCTTTTCTTCAACGATGCGGCTCAAAGCCTCCAGTTCCTCATTAGTCACCTCTCCCCCATCGAGGAAGAAGGATACTAACGAGGTGTAGGATGAGGAAAAGTAGTTCTTCATCAGCGTGCCCAGCATCCTTCCCTTGTACGCCTCGCGGCTGACGAGGGGATAATACTGGTTGTTGCCGTTGAAATCTTTGTGACCCACATAGCCCTTTTGTTCAAGGATGCGGATTTCGGTGAGCACGGTGCGGTATGCGGGCTTGGGCTCTTCCACTGCGGCAGCGATGTCGCCTGCAAAGCCTTTGCCTATTTGCCACACGGCTTGCATCACTTGCTCCTCGGCCTTGGTGAGCGTTGTGGTGGGTTCTTGTTTCTTTCTTGCCATAGATGTTAGATTTTGAATTAAACCTATGATTAAATATTTAATCACCACCAAAACGCCAAACACAAAATATTATTGTGTCAATATGATTATTTTTTTAATCCAATAAACAGAACTAACAATAATGTGTTGTACAACAAGTGTATAATATGCATAAAAAAATGAAATCCGCGGCAAATATTTTATATTTTTGCCGCGGGAAAGGGTGTGAATTTGCGTCAAAGAAGGTGGAATGAGGTTTGCATTATGGGGACTGTCGGGCCAGTATGGGAGAGCCCATAGGTTTTCTTTAGGTCGTCTTCGCGATGGAATTGCAGTGAGCCGCCGATGGTGATTGAAGTGCCATAAAGGGGCGTGCTGTAGTCGAGTGTGAGGAGGCTGGTGGCAGGGTCGTAGGTGAAGGGGTGTTGCATGCCGTTAATACGGATGGAGCCAGAGTGTGTCGTGCTGTCGTATTGCCAGAGGAAAGAGGTGCCTGCACAGGTGCTTCCCGCACAATAGTTAATCTGACCACCCCAACCATACTCCCAGAAGTCTAAACCCCATTCTACAGGCATCAGCGTGTCGCTTACGGTCAGTTGCTGTTCGGCTTTCCATGATGTTTTGACGGGAAAGACATATTGCTCTTGACCTTCCGGGTACAGAACTGTATAGCCGCCAAGGGTTATATTGCCGTCGCCAACAAACATATTCGTTGAGATGGTGTGTGTGGTGGAGTCGTAAGTAAACAGGGAAGAGTCACCCATGTTTTCACTACCGTAGGTACAGATTTCTCTTCCATCGAAGGTATAGGTGAAATTGTCATCAAAGGATGGCTGTGGACTGGCGGCGATGACAATATCTAAATGAAGTGTGCCGGTGCTGTCGGTAAGGAAGTCGATACTCCACATGAGGGTAGCGGGATAGCCTCGATAGTTGTCGTCATAGCTCCCCACCCATGTGGTTCCAGCCAATAAGACGGTTGGTGCAGTGTTGGTTTGGGGCTGAGGTTCGTTGATGGGCTCTTTTTTACAGGCAGCGAAGAGCAAGAAGGCCGCCATTGTGATGAATGCAATTTTTTTCATTGTTGTGTGTTTATTGATGTGACATGATTAAGTATCTGTTCTTTTTCGGTAGGGGTCGTGTAGAAGAATAGCCAGAGCGTGAGTGCATCGCTGTCGTTGTGGATGATGTAGCCGCTATGGCCATTGTCGACGGTGGTGTTCATCAGTTGTTTGTTCCATGCAGGGATGGCGGTGTCTGGAATGCCAGCCGAGTCAACCAATACGCCGTGCCCATAGTGGAGACGTTTGGATACAGAATAGCATGTGTCGATTCGTATGGAAATGGGACGGCTGTTGGGAGTAGGACTCTGTCCAGTCAGGCTGTCAAAAATGTGAGTTACCGCTTCGCGAATGGTGCTGTTTGAAATATGAGACACCGCTTCTCTAATGACACTGTCGGAGTGCGGCTCAAAATCCTCCAAGCTGTTGTAAGTTCCTGTATTGAAATTGGCTATCGTGAGACCGGACACTCTTGATGTGTCCAATGCTTCGGCATCCACATGGCCTCTCACTCCAAACTCATCGCAGAGTTGCAGCCAATCTTCTTTGGTTTGCGCCTGTAGCATCACGGCGTTATAGCCTTGGTAGTCGCCGATGAGGGCAACCGTCAAGTCCTTACGGTCGGCATATTGCAAGTAAACCTCTTTGGCTGCGGATGTGGCTTCGGGTAGCGCCTCGTCGCGCTGACATGCGACCAGCAATATCAGTATCAAAGGGAATATTATTTGTTTCATTGTATAAGGGCTTTAAAGTTTTGCAATGTTCCTTCAGGGGTGCAGCCATTGTTGCAGGCAAAATAGACATGTTGCCCATCAACCTCCACCAAGGCAATCTCACTCGGCATGCTCCTCTTGCTTGTATAGATTCCAAATGGGATAATGATAGCGGCAACGATAGCTGCAGCGACAGACCACAGTCTACGTTTTGTGGATATGGATGTGGTCTCGTTCGGGGTGATGTTCCAAACGACACTGTGAATCTCTTTGTCGAGTTCCGCCTCGCTGTATGGGCAGCGGGTGCTTTTCAGCTCATCACTGTATGTTTGGAATTGTTGTTTGAAATCTCTCATAGTATTATTGATTATATTGTTTTCTTAGTTTGCGCAACGCTCGGGTCAGTCTCATGCTGACAGCCCCGATTTTAAGACCTGTGATGTTTGCTATTTCGGCGTAGCTGAATCCTTGTGCGTGGGCTTTTATGATTGTTCTGTCGGGTTCGGGTGTTGCCTCGATCATTTCAACCAGGTCGTAGTAGTCATCAAACCGGTACAATGGCACTGGATAATCTCTTGCATCAATAGTCGGTTGGTTTCCTATTTTCCTCGTTAAGGTTAACATTGTGTTGGTGGCGACTCGGTAAACCCATGTGCGTTCCGAACTGCGATTGTCGAAACTCCCATATCCGCGCCATAAGTCGCAGAGCACTTCATGAAAAGCGTCTTCGGTAGTCCATGCCGCACTTAATCTGTAGCTTTTGCAGATGCTCCAAATCATATCGCGGTGGCGGTGTATGAGTTCCTTGAATGTCTTTTCGTCGGGGTCCATGTTGATAGATACGATTACAACTCAGTTTTATTATGCCTTATTAGACGCAGTGAAAAGCCAAATCACAACATGGGATGTGTTTTTTAACTAATTTGAAGAAAAAAAAAGTATCCAGACGGATACTCATATTAAACTAAGAGGTAAGAACTATGAATTATTGCTTGAATGCTTGAATGTGTAAATGCTTGAGTGAAAAATACTCAAACAATCAAGCAATCAAGTAATCAGGTCTTAATTCTTATCTCTTATCTCATACCTCATAGTTTCCCTGTAGCATCGTTCCTTCTCCCACGTATATACTTTCCCATGTCTTTATTATTCCCTTATAGAAAGGGAAAACGATGGGAAAAGGAAGGTCGTTAGAACGACGTTACCACGACCCAACCACGTCTTTTTTTTAACGACCGATTTGGGATAAAAAAGGGTACCAAAACGGAGGCGACTTATGAGGTAAGAACTATGAACTGAGAGTTACGAATTATTGCTTGAATGTGTAAAACGTTGTCCGTTGATAAGTTGATAAGTTCATACGGCTCGCATCATATCATCAAATCAACGTATCAACATATCAACAAAACACAATCAAGCAATCAGGTCTTACTTCTTACCTCTTATCTCTTACCTATATCATTTAGCAGACTCCACCAGATGGAGGAGAGGCAGATGTTCTCAACATTCATGGCGTTGCGGAAGAGCGGGGCTATCTCTTCGTCGGTGAATCCGGCGATGCCGCATCCAATACGGGTGACGAGGAAGCGGTCGTCGGGGTGCTGGCGGGCGTATTCGATAAAGTCGTCCACGAAGGGCTTGATGGTCTCTACCCCACCCTGCATGGTGGGGATGGCGTAGCTCTGCCCCTGTCTGCCTACGCCTTGTCCCCAGACGGCTCCGAAGTGGTTGAGGGCAGCACGTGCGGCACCGCCGCCGTGGGCGCCTGCCAGGTTGCTGCCGAAGACGAACACTTCGTTGGGCTTGAGGCTGCGGATGTGTTCGGGGGTGATGCGGTCGCCGTGGCTGCGTGTGGGCTGCGACAGCGTTGCATAGCCGTACTGTGAGCAGAATTGGTTGACTGTTTCGAACAAATCGGCTGGCAGGTTGTTGGCAACAAAATCGACGATGTTCTGCGGGATGTTGTTGTAGTAGGCCGCTGCTATGCCGCCGGTGATGCAGGCGAGGGTGTCGCTGTCGCCACCGAGGGAGACGGCAAGTCGCATGGCACTCTCGAAGTCGTGGCTGTTGAGGAAGGCCACTATCGCTTCGGGTACGGTTCCTTGGCAGCTCTCGTCGAAATGGTAGGTGGGACGAATGCTGTCGCAAGTGCGGCGCAGGTTATATTGAAAAGTCTGCTCTATGTAGTTGCGGATTTCCTCTTTGCTGCTGCCTGTGCGCGCCATAAAGATGGCGGCGGCAGTGGCCTGTGCCCCTTTGATGCCTTCGGGGTGGTTGTGGGTGACGGCGGCTGAGATTTCGGCCAGCCGCAGGGCTTCCTCCAGCGTGTCGGCGGCATACCCTACCCCGCTCACCCGCATGGCCGAGCCGTTGCCCCAGCTGTTGTAGGGCTTGGGCGAGGGAGAGATGAGCCATTTAAAAAAACGCCCGCCGTAGCCACCCATCGGGCAGGGATATTGCCTTGCGCATCGGCGCATGATGTCGGTAAGCAGCTGTGCATCGTCGTCAGACGGAGTTCTTTTTAGCAGCCAGTCGGCCACGGCCAGCGTCATCAGCGAGTCGTCGGTGTAGTTCATGCCCGGCTGCAGCAGCTCGAAATCGGTGCGCTTGGTGTTGTTGAACTCATAGATGGAGCCAATCGTGTCGCCCGCAATGGTACCAATCAGCGCGGGATAGCTCTTGTGGTCAGTTGTCATGTTATAATTTAAATTGAGAATGGAGAATTGAGAATTGAGAATTGGCTGCCGCACCCGGATAATTCTCAATTCTCAATTCTCAACTTTCAATTTATCAAACTATTCCTCGGCGGGCCAGACGGGCTGGAGATTGCGGTCGCCGTAGGCGTCGTCGATCTTGCTGATGGTCGGCCAGTACTTGTCGCCATGAGGCAGCGGGAAGGCTGCAGTCTGGCGGCTGTAGGGGTAGTTCCACTCGTCGGCGCAGACCACCTGCATGGTGTGGGGAGCGTTGGCGATGGGGTTGTTCTTCTCGTCGTACTTGCCGGTCATCACGTCGTCAATCTCCTTGCGGATGGCGATGAGGGCGTCGCAGAAGCGGTCGAGTTCGCTGAGGGGTTCGCTCTCGGTGGGTTCCACCATGAGGGTGTTGTGGACGGGGAATGCCACCGTGGGGGCGTGGAAGCCGTAGTCGTCGAGACGACGAGCAATGTCGCCGACACTGACCTTGAGGCTGAACTCGGAGAAATCGACAATCATCTCGTGGCCGCACATGCCGTTCTTGTTGGTGTAGAGAATCTTGTAGTACTTCTGCAGACGGGCGCGGAGATAGTTGGCGTTGAGGATGGCGTGCTTGGTGGCTTCGGTGAGGCCGTTGCCGCCCAGCATGAGCAGGTAGCCGTAGCTGATGGGGAACAGCAGAGCGTTGCCGTAAGGCGCACCGGCCATGGCGTTGCCTTTCTTGCCGCCCACTTCGACCTGGCCGTGCTTGGGCAGGAAGTCGAGCAGTTTGGCACTGACAGCGATGGGGCCGACACCGGCGCCGCCGCCGCCGTGAGGACCTGCGAAGGATTTGTGCAGGTTGAGGTGGCACACGTCGGCACCCATGTGTCCGGGGCTGGTGAGGCCGATCTGGGCGTTCATGTTGGCACCGTCCATATAGACGAGGCCGCCGGCACCGTGGATGATGTCCACAATCTCGAGGATGCCCTCTTCAAAGGCACCGTGGGTGGAAGGATAGGTGATCATGATGCAGGCGAGGTTGTCCTTGTACTGCTCCACCTTGGCTTTGAGGTCGTCGATATCGACATCGCCGCGGTCGTTGCATTTCACCACCACAACGGTCATGCCGGCCTTGGCGGCGCTGGCGGGGTTGGTGCCGTGGGCGCTGGCGGGGATGAGGCAGACATTGCGGTTGGGCTGTCCCTGGTCGATATGGTAGTTGCGGATGACGGTGAGGCCGCTGTACTCGCCTGCGGCACCGGAGTTGGGCTGCAGCGACACACCGGCGAAGCCGGTGACGATGGAGAGGAGGTCTTCCATCTCGTTGATCATCTCGGTCCAACCCTCGGTCTGGTCGGCGGGTGCGAAGGGGTGCATGGCGCCGAACTTGCTCCAGCTCAGGGGCAGCATTTCGGCAGCGGCATTCAGTTTCATGGTGCAGCTGCCCAGCGGAATCATGGCGCGGTTGAGGCTGAGGTCTTTCACCTCCAGTTTCTTCATGTAGCGCATCATCTCGGTCTCGCTGTGGTATTTGTGGAAGACGCTGTGGGTGAGATAAGGCGTGGTGCGCATCAGGTTCTCGGGCAGGGAGACGATGCTGGTGCAGCAGGAGCCCTGGCACTGCAGCAGTTCGGGTTTCTTGCCGGCAGCGGTGGCCAGAACGGTGATAATCTCGTTTACGTCGTCGCGGCTGGTGGTCTCGTCGATGCTGATGCCGATGCACTCCTCGCAGATGTAGCGGAAGTTGATATGGTGCTCAAGAGCCACTTTCTTCACCACGTCGGTGGGCACAGGGCACTGGAGGGCGAGGGTGTCGAAGAAAGCGCGGTTGTGCTGCTTGTAGCCGTATTTCTCCAGTTCCTTGGCCAGCACGGTGGCAATGCTGTGGATGTTGCCGGCGATGTTGCGGATGCCTTCGGGACCGTGCCAAGCGGCATAGAAACCGCTCATGATGGCCTGCAGGGCCGAAGCGGTGCAGATGTTCGAGGTGGCCTTGTCGCGTTTGATGTGCTGCTCACGCATGCCGAGAGCCATACGCAGGGCGGGATTGCCCTTCACGTCGATGCTCCAGCCGATGATGCGGCCGGGGAAGGCGCGCTTGAAGGTGTCGGTGATGGCAAAGAAACCGGCATGAGGACCGCCGAAGCCCATGGGGAGGCCGAAACGCTGGTTGCTACCGAAGGCGCAGTCGGCGCCCATCTCGCCGGGAGTCTTCACCATGGCCAGAGCCATCAGGTCGGTGGCCATACCCACGAAGATACCCTTCTCGTGGCACTTGGCGATGAAGTCGGTGTAGTCGCACACCTCGCCGAACTGGTTGGGGTTCTGCACCACCACGCCGAAATACTGGGCGGCGTCGAAGTCGAAGTCCTTCACGTTGCCGGTGACAATCTCAATGTTGCGGGGAGCGGCATTGGTGCGCATCACGTCGAGGGTCTGAGGCAGGATACCGTTATCGACGAAAATCTTGTTGACACCATCCTTCTGAGCCTGGCGGCTGCGGCTGGCGAAGAACATCAGCATGCACTCGCCGCCGGCGGTGGCTTCGTCCAGCAGGCTGGCGTTGGCCATAGGCATGTGGGTCATGTCGGCCACCATGGTCTGATAGGTCATCAGGGCTTCGAGACGACCCTGGCTTATTTCGGTCTGATAGGGAGTGTAGGCGGTGTACCAGCCGGCGTTCTCGAACACATTGCGCTGGATGACCGACGGGGTGATGGTGCCGTAGTAGCCCATACCGATGTAGGTCTTATACACTTTGTTCTTCTGTGCCAGCGAGCGGCAGCGGTTGAGGAACTCATATTCGTTGATGCCGTCGGCAATGGGCATCGGTTCTTTCAGGCGGATGGCGGCAGGCACAGCCTTGTCGATAAGTTCTTCCATCGAACTGACGCCGATTTCTTTCAGCATCTTCTGTTCGTCAGCAGGGTTGGAGACACCGTTGTGTCTCGGGGCGAAATTGTTGCTAATCATATTGTTGTATTAATTTTATAATTTATTTCTATAAAATATCAATCTACAAAGATACATATTTTGTTTGAAATAAACACAAATGTTGGGAAAAAAACGTTTTGTTTTAACATCTAACCCGCCATTCCAGTGAAGGAAAATGGCGGCAGTGGGCTTCAATCGTGTATGGGGAGGGCTATTAATTGCCTGCAATTCTTATCAAATTCAAAGTGTGAAATTTAAAAATTCTTTAATTCTCAAATTCTTGATAAAAAGAAATCCCTTATTATGGAACCTAAAAATAATCCCCCCAGAAAGAAGCATTCATGATAATAATAAACACGAATTGTCATGTAATTATCAAGAATTTATGACAATTCATGATAATTCGTGTTTAAAAAAGTATTATTTGTTTGAATAATTATTGGAGGTTGTCCAGTTTGACAAGTATAATCAGTTGTTGATTTCTTGATTGTGTAAATTCGTTGTCCGTTGATAAGTTGATAAGTTTATACGGCTCGCATCATATCAACATATCAACATATCAACAAAACACAAGCCTTCAAGCAATCACTCAAGCGTCGTCATTTATTCGCTCGTTATTCGATCGTTTTCCACTCTTTTTCCGTTTCAGAAAGGGAAAAATGAGGGAAACATATCGGAAAACGATAGGATAAAGATCGACACAGCATCGAGCCCGGAAGGCTCCCTGAGGAACGTTGGGGACAAATATACGACACTATCGGAACAGTGACGACAGTTGGCGAAAGATGGCGTAATCCCTCACAGAATAAAAAGTAACTTCCGCGCGAAGCGGCAAGCGTCTCACTGAAAAAAACGCTTGCCGAAGCGGTCGGCGCGCCGTTCTGCCCAGAAGTCATCGTGGCGGTGGCGCGCCTTGGGGCTCAGCCCCAAGGCCTGGCTTACGAGGCTGGGCAGCCCCACTACGGGCAGGTAGAGCCAACCCCACAGCTGGCTATCGACCGTGTGGCCGTATTCATGCCTGAAGATGTTGAAAGGGCTGTGCTGGGCATACTGCTCGAAATCGTCCCCGATGCCGCCGCTCACCCACATATTCGCAAAACACCCCAACGACACACCCGCATAGGCACGAGGCACCCAGTGCCTGCCGGTCACAAAGGTGACGCCCTCCAGCGTGTCCACCCGCTCCACACGGCCGACAATGTTGCGCCACTGGGCAAAGAGATAGCCCGTCCACAGCTGCGGCAGCTCCCACACAAAACGGGTCAACGCCTGCCCTATCCCCCGCAGCGGACGGCGGGCAAAACGGTAGCGACCGGCAAAGATTCGCAAGGCCTTGGCCGGATGCACCAGCAGCCCTACGGCGGTGGTGAGCAGCATCAATCCCTTGCACCCCAGCAGCAGCCACCCTCCTGCCCTGCCCCACTCCGAGTCCGAGAGCACCAGCCACACGGCCAACGCCCACACAAGCCCGTTTTCGGCCAAAGCAATCGCACGGACAATCATACGATAAACGACTGAATCTTTATTATTTAAAGAATGTTTCATAAACCGTTGCATTAATTGCCTTTCGTCCCTATAATCCCATTGCGTCGCGGGTGCGGTTCAACGTATTCCTGCCCACCACATAGGCGTAGCAAGCCGACGGCATATACTGCAGGTTGCCCCACGGCAGGCTCTTCAGCCCGCTACGGGTCATAGTGGTCACCAACGCCTGCGACAACCCGTTGGTTTGCATAAACGAGCGCAGCGAACGCAGCTCGTTGGGACTCTCGAAATAGCGGTCGCTCCACTTCACCTCTACAGCCCAGTCGGGCTTCAACTTGCCCGGATTCACGCCCACAATGTCCACCTCGCCCATCTCCTTGTTGCTCTGCCTCCAGTTGGCATAGGTCACGTCCGCTCCCAGGCGCGGAATCCACTGGGCATAGATGGCCGTTTCCACTATCGAGCCTATCATATCGTCCTCCATATTGATGGGCTGGAACAGAGCGCAGCGCAACGACGGATTGGTCAGGTAAATCTTAAAGCTGTGCTCACGCTGATAGCGCTTGGCGGTGTCGTCAATCCTGTGGATAACCTTCAGCAGGAATGCCGCCTCCAGATACTGCACATATTTGCGCAGGGTTTCCTTCTTCACGCCCGTGTTCGACGCCAGGCTCTCATACGAGAACTCGTTGCCCGAATTGTAGGCAATCATCGTAAACAGCGAGTTCAGCTCCTGCACGTCGGAGATGCCGTAGAGGCTGGGGAGGTCGCGCAGCAGCACTTTGTCGATGATATCGTGCCGTATATACTGCCCGGGGTCGTTCTGCAGCTGGCTGTTGAACGCCACCTCGGGATAGCCGCCGAAATTCAGGTAGTCAACAAAGGTGCTGTTCAGCCGCCCGATGTCCTTGGCCTCGAAACAGTGGGTCTTGTGCCCGTTCCAGTCCAGCGACGACTCCCTGAGCAGATGGTCTTCGTGCCTGAGCCTCACATACTCAAAGAACGTCAGCGGAGGCAGACTGAAGTCGCTGAAACGGCCTGCGCCGCTCTCGTTGCTGTTCTTCTTCAAGGCCGCCGCCGCGCTGCCCGAGGCCACAAAGCGCACATTCCTGTAGGTATCGACAAGCGATTTCAGGTGAACCTCCCATTCCTTCAAATACTGCACCTCGTCGTAAAACACATAGCACTCCTCCTGCATCCATTCGCTATTGCCCGAAGCCCGCATGGCCAATCCCAGCAGTTGCTCCAACTGAACCCCGTTGTAGATGGGTGTTTCTACGGATATATATACAATGTTTTTCGGTGCCACACCATTGTTTATCAGTTGTTGGATGGTATGGTGTATCATCACCGTCTTGCCCACTCGACGGGGACCCATAAGTATCTGGGCGCGGTTCACCTTGCGGTTGCGCACCAATGGATAGAAGATGTCGAGATAGGCGCGAGGCATCATCTTCTCGAAATAGGGGGTTATATGCCCGTTCTTCCACCACGGGTTGTCTATTATCAGTCTCCCAATAATCTGCTTTTCAATATATTCGTTCAATACCATAACATTATTCCATTGTTCGTTCCGACTGCAAAGATACAACTATTTTTCCATGTTGACACTTTTTTTATTTCTTATTTGGCATTTTAACCATTAATTAGTGCAAATCACCCCTGATTTTACCATATATTTTTCTTATTTTCCTTTCGTATATTACACTATTACAATTTATTATATGCCGTTTGCCAAATAAGACTATTTTTTCATGCTTATTTGGCATAACGTTTGTAACTTGCTGATAACACATCGTGCGGAAGCCCCCATACAGCCCTATCCCGAAGATGATAAAAACAAGCGAGCGCAAAAGAATTTTCACAACGAGTGAAAAATAAAGTGTATCTTTGCAAAGTCAAAAGCCGCACACCCTGCGACCCGACGACACAGCAAACAACAATGTACAACATAAATAAAACGAAATAAAAAGACAGAAACAGTAACAACTTAAACGACATATTATAAGGCATTTTTGCTTTTCAAGTGATTGGAAATCTGGACAATTTTTAATCCCAACGAGAAGGCAGAAATGCTCACGGTGCTATCCGTGGGCTTTCTCGTTTTGGGATATAGGCAGTCCAGAGCCTCCAATCAGACAGAAGTTCACGGATTTCTTTTGTGATTGTTTGGGAAGCAAAAGTACTTTACAACCTAAACAATCAGATAGAGATGCAAGATACACAAGAAGAATTAGCCCAAAAAGTGCGAGATCTGCAGAAGGAGGTTGAACAGCTGAGATCCCAGCTGAAAGAGAGTCGTTCTTTACTTACGTGGATGAACGTGCCTGAAGCGTTTGAGAAAGAAAGTGAGAATAAGATACCCGTTTTAGAAGAAGTGCGGGAATTGAAAATCCACAATGATGATGGGAAACCCACCCATATTCTGATAGAAGGAGACAACTACCATGCACTAACATGCTTGAACTATACACATCGGGGAGATATAGATGTAATCTATATTGATCCTCCGTACAACACGGGGAAAAAGGATGATTTTATCTATAATGACGCGAGGTTTCTAGAAGAATATCCAGATGGAACGCCCATCCCCAAAAATCATCCCCAGCGACACAGTACTTGGCTATCATTTATGGAGAAAAGGCTCCGTCTTGCTTATGAGTTATTGTCAGACAGTGGTACTATTTTTATATCAATTGATGATAATGAGCAGGCCAATTTAAAATTGCTCTGTGATGATATATTTGGAAGAGATAATTTTATAGCTCAAATTGTCTGGGAACGGGCATATTCTCCAATTGGGTTGAAAAAACACTTCTCTGAATCACATGACTACATTCTTGCATACGCTAAAAAAATAGAAAACGCAGTCTGCAATGGATTGCCTCGAACAGAAGAAGCTAACGAACGATATTCCAATCCTGACAATGACCCAAGAGGCGTTTGGACTTCTTCGGATATGACAGTTGGGCCTGTCGCAGAAGATAAGTTATACGACATAATTGCCCCCAATGGTAGAGTATTGAGACCTGCAAGCGGAAGATGTTGGCTGTATACAAAAGATAGATACGAAGATATGAGAACAGACAATCGTTTGTGGTTTGGGGAAGAAGGTAATAATATGCCCCGTGTAAAGAAGTTTCTTTCTGAAGTCAAACAGAGTATCACTCCTATGACTGTTTGGCATTATTCAGAAGTAGGACATTCTCAAGATGCCACAAAGGAATTGAAAGATATCTTTGGAGGGGAAGCTCGTTTTACTTTCCCCAAATCCGTAAAACTAATCAAGAGAATTGTTCAGTTATACAGCCGGAGAGATTCAATTGTCTTGGACTTTTTTGCTGGCAGCGGTACTACACTTCATGCTGTAATGCAGTTGAACGAGGAAGACGAGGGCAAGAGACAATGTATTCTATGCCAAATAAACGAGGCAAATATCTGTAGAGGTGTGACGTATGAGCGTAACAGACGTGTGATGCAAGGGTATCAAGACAGTAAAGGCAAGGAGGTGGTAGGCTTAGGAAACTCACTGAAATATTATCGCACCGCATTTGTTGGGAAAAATCAGCCGAAAGCTGCGACAGATGATGATAAGCTGACCCTTTCAAAGAAAGCTGGCTGCTTGTTAGGGTTGGCAGAGAACACTCTTTATGAGTCGTTGACGACGGATTATTACCAATTCTATACGGATGAAAATGGGCGTTGGACATGCATCTATTTTCAAGAGGACTACTCACACTTTGAAAAGTTCCGCCAAAAGGTGGTAGAAATAGAAGGAAAAGAAAAATGTGTGTATGTGTTTAGCTGGACAGATGGAGCGGAGTTTGCCACAGAATTTGAGTTTGAAAATAATGTTACAGTGAAGAGCATACCACAACCCATTTTAGACATTTACAAATCATTGAATGCATAAGGAGTATGGAAAGAATAGATTTTCAAGAGAGGGCTGTAGAAGATTTGCTACGCCAGTTCAAGGAGCTGTGGAAACAGCCACAGCACCAAATACCCATCACACTGAAAGCCCCGACGGGCAGTGGGAAAACGTATATGGTTGAAAAAATAATATGCGAACTGACAAAACAACCAGATTGGGTTCAGGATGTTGCATTTATGTGGATAACTTTCAGTGATGACTTGGCAATGCAGAGCCTTAATAAATTTAAGGATTATTTCCAAAAATCTTTACCTGTACGACTGCTGACCATTCAAAATATCCAGCAAGGAGCATTGCGAGAGCATGATATCATGTTTTTAAACTGGCAAAAACTGGTAAGCCAGAAGGCTGAAGACCGAGTTTTGCGCCGTCCTGAAGATAAACGAAAAGAAAAGGAGTCTGGTTATTACTTTGAGGATGTGGTGGAGTTGACCCATAAAGAGGGACGCGAATTTGTGATGATAATTGACGAGAGCCACAAGAATGTTACCGATGCCGCCATGCGTGATGTTATTAACCCCATTAATCCAAAGATTATCGTAAAGGTGTCAGCTACCCCAGAAAGCGAGCCAAGTTATTCTGATATACAAAACCATCGGGCAGGCTGGCATGAGGTGAACCGACAAGATGTAATAGACGCAGGTATGATTAAGCGTGAATTGATATGTCAAACAGAAGAAGATATAAAAAGTCGTGGGGGAAAAGACCTTGACGACCTATTACTTGACCTGGCAATGGAACGCCGAGCACAGTTAGTGGCAGACATTAAAAAGTTTGAAATGGAGGTAAATCCGTTGGTAATAATTCAGTTGCCTAATAATACAAACATAGATGCTGGCGACCAAACAAAAGAAGAGGTGGTAACCGACTATCTGACTAATCATGGCGTTGAGCCGACAAGAATAGCTAAGTGGTTTGAGGATAAGAAAAAACCTGCGGGACTTGAGTATAACAATAGTCCGTATGACTATCTTCTGTTCAAAATGGCGGCAGGAACAGGTTGGGACTGCCCGAGAGCTCAAGTTTTAGTCATGTTCCGTGATATTCAGTCAGAAACATTCCAAACGCAAACCATTGGGCGAATTGTTAGAATACCTGTGCGTGGACAGCAAGGCTCGGAAGTGTTTCAAACAGGCTATATTTACACGAACTATTCGCGTAAAGCAGTTATTGAAGGGAAATATAACGAACAAGGAAATAAACCCAAGGTGTATGTGGCAAAGAATAAATTTAAAAGAGAAATTGTCATAGACGAACAACTAAAGTCAGAATACATGACGCGTGCGGACTACGGCGATTTGGGCAAGAGTTGGGATTTCCAGCAATGTCTTATCAGAACGTTCAATAATTACTTTGGAATCACTAAAGATGACTTGTCTGATGTGGTGAGGGACAAACTAAAGGCAAAAGGGTTACAGATTGTGCCTCGCTTGGAACAGCAAATAGTTGTCGATGCGCATATCAAAGACATTGATCAAATCAATTTTGAGAGCGGAAATGATTTAAATCGTGAGGTCAGTCGAAACGATGTGCAGAAATTGTTTACGAAGGTTTGTTTTGATTTGTTGAGGGAGCAAACTGATGAAGATACAAAGATTACCAATGTTGCCCGTTCGTTTGGCACCTTAAAAAGTGCGTTGCGATTATGGTTTAAGATGTATGCTTTTCGAGAAGTAGATGACGATGGTAGATATAGAATATTCCTTGCCGATGTTTTGAATAAAGGTGAAAAAAGTATTTTCCGTTATCTCATAACGCTTACATTGAAGAATCATTATCCAATGCGCGAGAAACATGTTAGAGAGCGTAGGGAAAAGGCTGAGCAACAAGAAACCACCATATTTAAAATTCAGAAAGTCTATGCCTACAGTGAAGAATATGAGGTATTGAAGATGAATCGTTGTCTTTTTAAGCCTTTCTTTATTGGTAAGTCTTATTCAGGACGCAAAAATGAAGAGGAATTTGCGAAATATCTTGATGGTCAAGAATCTATAGAATGGTGGATGAAGAATGGGGATAGTGGTAAGGACTGGTTTTCAATTCGCTACTTCAACGAAGTTACCCAAAGAAAGGAACTATTCTATCCCGACTGGATATACAAGAAAAAAGACGCTACTATTGGGATTTGGGACACAAAAGGCGGGCAAACAGCATCGTCGATAGAGACCAAATGCAAGGCAGAAGAGTTGCAACGTCGTATTAAGAGACTAAACAGCAGTGCACATAAAGGAATACACTATGAAGGCGGAATTGTGATAGAAGCTAACGGAATGTGGTATTGCAACTGTAATGATAGTTATCTGTATCAAGAAGGGGTTACAGAAGGATGGCGAAACATGAATGAGTTTTTCCCCCAACATGGATGATGTCAGTAAGCGTATTAGCGGAAATCGTTGAGACAAATATGAAATCCGCCATGGTTAAGAATCAGGATCTTTATTTCTCTTAATGCAAAATAGTTAAGATTTCCATATACGATGGATTGCCACTATTAATGATGTCAAAGTAACAGTTAAAGTTTACCCACCATATTAGTATAACAAGTACTGATTTGTAGTCAAGGCAATAGCTAAATATTCGATCTCCCCCCAGAAGAAATCGATGTTATAGTCTAGGGCTCTTGATTCATTAATACTAATTGCCAAACATAAAGAAAAAATACTTTTTTGAGTTTATATATAATTCGTTTTTTTTTCGTATTTTTGCATTAAATAGTAAATTATTACTACATTCATATTATATTTCAAAATAAACAATTTACAACACATGTCAAATACTCTTGCATCAAAAATCGACGAACTGAATAAGCTAAAACGAGCAGTAGACTTCAATACATATGATTTTTCTGTAAAAGAAATAATATCTTTAGTAAAAGATAATGTAATTAACATCTCTCCAGACTACCAACGTAAATTTCGATGGGATAAGGAACGTCAGTCTGCTTTAATTGAATCTATACTATTAGGAATCCCTATTCCATCAATTTTTATGGCGACAAACGCTAATGGAACTTGGGAAGTAATTGATGGGGTCCAACGTATTAGTACGATGCTGAATTTTGTACTTGATGAACAAGATTCATTTAGAGAAAACGAGGATAATATGTCCATTCCATTAAAACTAACTGGTTTAGCCAAACTAAAATCTTTTAATGGAATGGAATATAAGGATTTTCCTCAATCTCTGAAGTATGATTTTCTACTTAAACCAATAAAGGTAATTACATTAAGTGATAAAAGTGATAGTTTAGTAAGGTTTGATTTATTTGAACGCTTGAACACTGGAGGCATTATTTTATCTGATCAAGAAATAAGAAGTTGTATTTTCAAAGGAAGGTTTAATGATTTTCTAAAAGAGAAGTCCAACAACACCGACTTTGCTAATTCAATTAAGATAACAGAAAGTCAAAAGAATGATGGATCCAAGGAGGAACTTGTGTTGAGATTTTTTGCTTATCTTAATTACAGAGATCATTTTATTCATGGAGTAAAAGATTTTTTAAATGAATATATGTCTAAGTCTGATAAAGAATTCAATTATACGGTTAATTCTCAAATATTTGACAAAGTATTCGGTCAACTTAATCAGCTACAATACGGTATAGTAAAAAGCCACACAAGAAAAATCACATCGTTCATTCTTTTTGAATCAGTATCTGTAGGTGCAGCAGAAGCAATCAATGCTGGTGTTGAGCGACTTAACCTTGATAATTTTTACCAATGGGTATGTGAGCCAGATTTCAATAGATTAATCACTGGCGCAACCAATGACCCAGGGAAACTTAATAGGCGAATTGAGTTCTGTAAAAATCATTTCTCGGAATAATATGTTTGAAGATATTCAAATAGAGGCAACGAATCAACTATCTGCAGTAAAAACGTTATGTGATAAGGTCAATGATTCTCATCCAATAGAACCAAGTGAGGAATTGCACAATAATGTTTGCAAAGGATTAAGTTTTGTTGTATTGTATGGTGCACTTGAATACACTTTAACATCAGTTGTTTCGGCAACAATTCAAAAAATAAATGATATAAACATAAACTCTGATTTGCTGAAAACAAGACTATTATCTCTATCACTAAACCCTAAGTGTGATGCAATAAGAGAAGGACGCAACAAAAAGTGGATTAAACAATACGATCTTTTTTATACACTTGAAACCCCAACAGTTTTTTCAGCAGAGACTAATATTTTTCCTGCCGAACGAGGGAATATTAAATACCGTCATATAAACTTTGTTTGGGATATTTTCGGATTGAGTTCCCCGGTTGTTCCTGACAATAGTTATATGGGTATGTTTGAAAGTGTTGCAGAGAATAGGATGGCCATAGCTCATGGAAGGATTTCTCCTCAGAATGTAGGTAGGTCTTACTCAAAAGATGACATAGTAAAATACCATGATAAAATCAAGAGATATTGCTTTTATATTTTGAATTGCTTCGAAACCTATTTCGTTAATAGAGAGTATTTAAAATGAGAGTGTTTAAAATCCAACTTGATGGATGAAGGTGTATATAACAATAAACGTTGTCGAGGACATGGAAATTGAAAAGTGAAAAAGGGAGTTGTCAAGGAAACAAATAAAAATGAAAATTGAAAATTGAAAAGGGTGTTCGCCAAGGGACCATTACAAAGTGAAAAGTGAAAATTGAAAAGAGTGTTCGCCAAGGGACCATTACAAAGTGAAAAGTGAAAATTGAAAAGAGTGTTCGCCGGAAGACCACTACAAATTGAAAAGTGAAAAGTGAAAATTGAAAAGAGTGTTCGCTGGAAGACCACTACAAATTGAAAAGTGAAAATTGAAAAGGGTGTTCGCCGAGGGACCGAAGAACCATCGAAGTCCCCACGCTATCGGAAAACAGTCAACGATGTCAGGAAATAGTCAACCTCTCCAGTACAACAATTGACAACCTCATCAATAAAAGTGATGAGGGTGCTACGCGCTACGGTGCTACAGTTGGGGTTGGATTGGGTGGTTGGGAACTGTAGCACTGTAGCAAGTGTAGCGCGGAGCTTGCCTTTTTTGGACACGAATTGCCATTAATTGTCATTAATTCAAGGTTATGCGCGATAATCCTTATAGAGTATTTATGTCGTTCTCATGTCGCGTCCCGTCGGGACGCAGTTCCTTGATGTCTGAATGTCACGGCTCTGCTCTCGACCTCCGCAACGTTAGCTACGCTGACGTTGCTACATCTCGGCATAGCTCGAACAAGTTCGGCTCTGCTCTCGACCTCCGCAACGTTATTAATAGTCTCACCCCTTCGGGGTGAATTAAAGAAATCTCCATTTTTTGTAGGGAATGGGAAAAAGTTGTATCTTTGCATTCCCAAAAGTAGCCTTTTGGGGCAAAACATTATAATGTCTATTCGCTATGGATGTATTTGAAATGAAGTTTGCTAAGGTGTTCCCTTTGCTTATCGCCAAGGCTGAGCGGAAAGGCCGCACGGCTGAAGAGGTATATGATGTGGCCTGTTGGCTGACTGGATATACAAAGGAGAGCCTAAACGAGTTGTTAAACAGTGATTCCACATACGGGGAGTTTCTGGATAAGGCTCCACGGATGAACCCCGACCGGCTGAGGGTGAAAGGTAAGATATGCGGTGTCCGCATTGAGGAAATAGAAGACCCACGTATGCGGGACCTCCGCATCCTGGACAAACTGGTGGACGACTTGGCCAAGGGGAAAGCGATGGAATACAAATTGAAAAGTGAAAAGTGAAAATTGAAAAGGGTGTTCGCCGAGGGACCATTACAAATTGAAAAGTGAAAATTGAAAAATGGGGTTGCCGAGGAGCCTCTACAAATTGAAAAAGTGAAAAATAAAAAAGGGGTTGCCGAGAGCATACTCTTTGAGTATGGTTTGTGTCAGGCTTAAGTATGTCTAAGGCGAAAGCGGTGGATGTTATAGCTTCCGAAATCGCTCTTGAAGTGTCCTGATTCGTTCTATCAAATCATCAAATGGCAGACTTTTTCCATAGATGAAAGAATTCCGCATGGACTCATAGTCCGCACGCCAGTCGGACAAAAGGTTGTCGGGGGGACAGATTATAATTCTATCGGGGTTATTGCTGTCGTAATCCACATACTTCAGGCAGTAATAATCCTGTCTGTGCTGAACAATAGATTGATACAATGTCTTGTCTGTAAGTGCTGTCATTCCGTACTCCGTATCCATCATCCGCTCAAGGTCGTAGAGGTGACGGCTCATACGGAAACTACGAGGAAAGTCACGCTGATACTCTTCGTTCAGAAGGAAGGCTTTCTCCAAGAATGTTCTAGTGGGCATCACGGTGTTCATCACGAAGGTGTCGTCTTGCTCCAATACAGGAACACATTGCGACACCAAAGAAGATATGCCTCTCGGTGCAACAGGTTCCTTCATCGACAGACAACTGATTTCAATCCTCACTGCCGGCTGCAAGTATGTCAACAATGATGGATAAAGGCTTTTATACTTCACCAGTATTACCGTGGGGTCTTTGTCTCCATCAAGTTCTTTGCTATTGACTTTAGTCACGGGTTCGACAGTATAGCCTCTGCATCCCAATTCTCGAAGGGCGTTGTTTAATTCCGACGAAAGGGTTCCTGAAATAAACTGACGGCTTGTTTTACGTAACTTGAGACGTTGACTCCGATTAGTGTTGTCTATTCCGAAGAAGGTATGGTCTAACGCGAGGTCAGCATCTTCACTGAAACGTTCTATCAGTCCCCACGCTTTGCTTAACGATGTGCCGCCTTTGAAACTCAGATAATCGGCACATGAAGATTGCGAGAGCAAATGCAGTACTATCGTGACCCACCAGTCTTTCTCAATAACTTGTGCTGCCAGCTTCGTCTGTTCCGAAGTTCTTGCGAAAAGCATTCTCTTCTCCTCATCACTGAGTGATGCAAATTTATTTGTCATAGGCTCTCCTTACGATAAGACTAATCCACTCGGGCATCAGGGCGAGGTCGGACATGACTGATTCTTTTGTCTCGTTCTGGAGTAGCGTCATGATGGCTTGCTCCTGCTCGGGCGTGACATTGTCGGCGCCTATCTCTTTCAGCGCAAAGGTAATAAGCATGGCCAGTTTATTGGTGAATGCCAAGTTTTTAGGTGCAGTGTGTTTGAACAATATCCCTCTGTCGCCATCAAGACGTACCTTCCTTGCAGAACCGTCGGTAAGGTAAACAGCATTCATCGGCACCTGTTCCGACAATCCCAACATATTGAGAGCCTGGTCGCCTGTGGGTGCAATCCTTGCTTTGTCGCGACGGGCAATGGCTTGCGCAATTTCGTCGTATGTGGGACGCAGCACTCCCAACCCCCACCGTTTGTCTATTTTGGGGTAGCAGTAGATTCCTCTCGCCACCCGGAGAATATCCCCTCGAGTCACAAGTCTTTCGATGGCTTTCAGTACAGATTTGCTCTCTCCCAGCAGTGTAAAGTCCGTCGAGAAAAACACGCAACCTCTACCCTTTCCTCTAACATGCGCTAATATCTTATCATCAATGCTTTGCATTATTAATCATATTTTATTTTTGTCGCAAAAATACACATTTTTTTCGACATAACAGAAAAAAAGACCACTTTGAAAAATGAAAAGAGTGTTCGCCGAGGGACCATTACAAAGTGAAAATTGAAAATTGAAAATTGAAAAAAGTGTTCGCCTTGTGACAGAAGAGCCATTGAAGTCCCCACGCTTTGTCAACCTCAATAGTGTTGGCATTCCGAAAGGCCAGAAATGAATATAAGAATTCGTTAATTTGTAAATGTGTTAATTCGTTAATCGATTCACACATTAACACATTCACGCATTCACACGTTCGAAGTTTTTTGTCATATTAAAAAATAGTTGTATTTTTGCACTCAGTTTCAAAAGTAAAAAAAATACACAGTTTTGAAACTAATATGTATATATGATACTTATTGACGGAGCATTATTCATTGACCGGCTGAAACGAATCAAATCTTACGAGGAAACGAAAGAGCATATATACAAGGTGGGTTCTATTTATTTGTTTTCATTGTCGCGTCCCTTCGGGACGCAGGTATCTTATTATTGATAATCACCGCACTGCGCCTTACGGCTTGTACGGTGTTATGAAGAGTCTCACCTCTACGAGGTGATTTATAGAAGTCCCCACTAGGGAGTGATAACATTTCAGAAAAGACAACGTTTGAACGAGAAGCATCACCGCTGCTCAGCATAAAAGATGCATACCCCAAGATAATAATTGCCCGCACTCGTCACGACGATTAAAATATATGACATTGCAGAATGGTTGATGAAATAGAAAAGAGTGTTCGCTGAGGGGCCATTTCAAATTGAAAACTGAAAATTGAAAATTGATAAAGGGTGTTCGCCGGAAGACCATTACAAATTGAAAAGTGAAAATTGAAAAGTGAAAAGGGTGTTCGCCAAGGGACCATTACAAAGTGAAAAGTGAAAATTGAAAATTGAAAAGGGTGTTCGCCGGGAGATCATTACAAATTGAAAAGTGAAAATTGAAAATTGAAAAGGGTGTTCGCCAGGAGACCATTACAAATTGAAAAGTGAAAAGTGAAAATTGAAAATTGAAAAGGGTGTTCGCCGAGGGACCATTACAAAGTGAAAATTGAAAATTGAAAAAAGTGTTCGCCTTGTGACAGAAGAGCCATCGAAGTCCCCACACTATGTCAAACCTCAATAGTGTTGGCATCCCTAAAGACCAGATACGGATATAAGAATTCGTTAATTCGTAAATGTGCTAATTCGTAAATCGACTAACACGTTAACACATTAACACATTCACACGTAGTCAGTGGCAATCATTTTAAAGAAAAAAAACAATAGCATATAATGGAATGTTCTCATCCAACCTTGGTCTATATAAGGATAGTGCATAGATACGCAAATTTTTGTCAATAGAAAGAAATAAATGACAAAAGTTTGAATAATAATTTGTGAGGGTGCTACGCGCTACGGTGCTACAGTTGAGTTTGGGATTGGGTGGTTGGGAACTGTAGCACTGTAGCAAGTGTAGCGCGGAGTATGACTTGCTTGAACACGAAAGTGAAAAGTGGATGACCCTATGCAGTGAACAGATATTTAGTAAACAGTGACAAGAATGCGCTCTTTTCACAGGTCATTCATTTATTTGTCGTCACTAAGTAACAATAATAGTGCTATTATTGCGTTATTATTACAATAAACACTTATCATGAAGTATCATTATTTGACGATTGCTTATGCAGTTTGATCAATTAGGTCATGTGGTTGCCACTTGACCTAATATTAGCACCCAAACTACATATATGAACCCTGTAGCCATACGTCTGCTGAACCAGCAGCTCTGCTCGCCCCAGTTCTCCACCCCCGAAGAGGTGGTGGCGCACCTGAGTGCCATGCAGGCACAAGAGTATAGACTAATGCGCTGGGCTGTCTCTATGCGGACTAAGAAGCCCTCTTCCGAGGCATTCCAACAGGCATTAGACAGCGGAAGAATCGTTCGGCTACACCTAATGCGGGGCACATGGCAACTGGTCTCGGGTGATGATTATTGGTGGATGCTGGACTTACTGGCCGAAAAAAGCCTCCGTGTAATCCGAGGATGGATGACATCGAATCACATCTTCATCCCCGACGACGAATGTGTTCGCATCAGAGAGATAATTGCCCGATGTGCCGAGGACTGTGGCAGCGCCACCAAGGAGGACTTTGTCAACGCCCTTGCCGCCCAAGGCATCAAAATGGACGACCACCGACTGTCTTACCACATCCGTATGGCCGAACTCTCAGGAATCTTGTGCAGTGGGAAACTCCTCCCCATGAAAGCAACTTACAGCCTTGCTGAATCACGCATCCCTCATCGAGAGCACCTGGACCGTGAGGAGGCTTTGGCCCGACTGACACGCAAGTATTTCTTAAGCCGATGCCCGGCAACTTTGGAGGACTTTGTATGGTGGTCGGGATTGAGTGTCAGAGACTGCCGCAATGGGGTTTCCGCCATCGGCGACGAGCTATACTCTGTCAAATGGCACAACCGGGAGTTCTTCATCCACCAAGATGCCCGACATCATGGAGTACGTCATGGGAACCTCTTGCTGCTTCCTCCGTATGACGAATACCTTATAGGGTATAAGAGTCGCGACATTGCGTTGCCCGAAACCCATCGCCATCATGCCCACAACTCGTCGGGCATCTTCTACCCTATCATCCTTCGGGACGGAATTGCCTGTGGGAATTGGAAGCCTTTTGAAAAGCAGATGCACTGTCAGCCGTTTGACCCGGCCGACAACCTAAAGGGTATTGAAATGGCGTGGAAAAAGTATCAACGTTATCTTGGTCATTAGTTCGAATCTGTCTGTATCTTGAACACTAATTGCCATTATCTGTCATTAACTAAAGTATGACAAGTGGCTAAAAGGTCAAAGGCGTGATTCTTTGCCCTTTTTAGGGTGTTTCAAAAAGTCCGAAGGACTGAAAGATGATAGGCGGGGGCGTAAGCCCCCGTACATGTGGACGATAAAACAAAGCCCTGAAGGGGCGACAGATAGTCGGTAACATACAGTGTGTCACCCCTTCGTTTTTTTTTTTTTCTACCATTCGTACAGGGGTTTACACCCCTGCCTGTGGTCTGTCGTCCCCTTTGGGGACTTTTAAGACACCCTTGTCAAGACCCTGTACAATACCAAACTATAATGGAAAGAACTTGTCAAACTTTAATCATTAATTCATGGTTGTTACGTGATGATTCACCGTTATCCGTTGATAAGTTGATAAGTTTATACGGCCCGCATCATATCAACGTATCAACATATCAACAATAAACATCCACGCAAAAGCTGACTGGCAATTTGTAGAAGGCCCAAATGGAACTGTAACACTGTTACAACTGTTACAGTGGATTTTTTTGGTTCCTCCGCAGGGGTATCGTAGGGCCTTTTTGGGGTCGGTGTATCCTCGTTCCTGGGAGCGAAGTTAGAGCGAAGGCAGAGCGAAGGCACAGCGAAGCTACTCCGGGTTTGGAGATAGGGGAAAATCGGCCTTCGGATTTGCCCCATCCGGGTTCGGGACAATGGGAACTCTTGCTGTTGAAAATACATTATGTCGGAAAAAATGTGTATCTTTGCAATCTATTTATTCTGCTTTTTATGGAGAAAACTATCATTCAGCAATGCACCCGGGAACATCTTGACAGGTATGGAGAGATTTATGCTGCGGCTTTCTCGGGCGAGCCTTGGAACGACCATTGGTCGGTGGAGGATGCCACCGTGCACGTCGGCGAAATTCTTGACAGCAAGCAGTCCTATGGCCTTGAATATCTGGTTGAAGGCCAGGTGGCGGGCTTTATAATGGGTGCCTCTATGCTGTTCCACTATGGAAGGACTTTTGAAATCAACGACCTTGCCGTTTCGCCCGAATACCAAGGGCGCGGCATCGCCTCCCTCCTACTCGACCGGATGGTTGCCGACCTGCGGGAGCAGGGCATCAAGGCATTCCATCTCATCACTGCGGCCGAGGGCACGCTGCCGGCTTTCTACGAGAGACACGGATTCGCGAAAGAGCAGCGGGTGATACTGATGCATAATAGCGTTGATCAGTTGATAAGTTGATAAGTTTATACGGCTCGCATCATATCAACACAAAACATATCAACAAAATCATATCAACGTATCAACATATCAACAAAACAAATCAACATTTAAATAATTTACAAGCCTTATGATTAAACACAAAAACATTACCCTTGCAATTGTTCTCGTTGTGACGACGGCTATGGCCTTTGTCGGATGCAAAAAAACTGAGAAACCGGGAAGCGAAACACCTAACCCCGACACTTTGGTGACGGACACCATTCCCGAGGAGCCTCCGGCAGATAATATCTACCAGTTCAAAGTCCTCAACGGCGAGGGCGATTCGGTGTCGCTTGCCGAATACCGCGACAAAGTGCTGCTGGTTGTCAACACCGCCACTCAGTGCGGCTACACCCCGCAGTACACCGACCTGCAGCGCATATATGACGCCTACAAGGACAGCGGCTTTGTCGTCCTCGACTTCCCCTGCAACCAGTTCGGCGGACAGGCTCCCGGCTCATTCGACGACATACACGATTTCTGCACCAGCCGCTACGGCATCACTTTCCCGCAGTTTGCCAAGATTAACGTGAACGGTGCCAGCGCCTCGCCCCTGTATGTGTGGCTGAAGAGCAAGAAACCCGGCGACATCCAATGGAACTTTACCAAGTTCCTCATCGACCGAAAAGGCGAGGTGAAACGCCGTTTCGAGCCTGGCGACGCGATGTCGATGGTTGAAAGAGCTGTAATGAATGCACTCTAAACACATTTGCAAGATGAAAGTTCAACGTACATGGATGCTGGCCGCCATCCTGATTGTCAGCGGGTTTGTCGCCACCTCATGCAGGCAGGCCGTGAAAGAAATTCCCGCCGAGGAGGATTGCAGCCAGTTTGTGGCCGTCACCGATGTGGTGCCCGACGCAATTTTGGAGATACGTTACTATAGCACCTACAACTTCGTGGCCGCCCGCATCGACGGCTATGAGGAGCCCCTTGCCCTCATGACCCAACAGGCCGCCGACAGCCTGCGCGCCGCCAGCGACGATTTCAGAAAGCTGGGCTACTGCATCAAGATTTACGACACCTACCGCCCGCAAATGGCTGTGAGCCACTTTGTGCGCTGGGCTGAGAATCTGGCCGATACCGCCACAAAGCACTGCTTCTACCCCAACGTGGATAAGTCGAGATTGTTTGAAGAAGGGTATATCGCCGCGCGGAGCAGCCATTCGCGCGGCTCGACCGTTGACTTGACCCTTGTGGATATAGCCACAGGCAAGGATGTGGATATGGGCGGTGTGTTCGACTGGTTTGGAATGGAGAGCCACCCCGACTGCGGCGGCAACCCAGAGACGATGGAGTATCGCCAGAACGACACCATCACCGCTGCACAGTTCCAGAACCGCATGATGCTCCGCTCGGTTATGCTGCGCCACGGATTCCAACCGATTGACAGCGAGTGGTGGCACTTCACTCTGGCCAACGAGCCCTATCCCGACACCTACTTCACCTTCCCGGTAAAGCGACTACTGCAAACAAAATAATGCCCTGCAGACGCAAGCCCGGCACAATATTTCCACCCATTCCGCGTTATCAAACCACACTACAATAATTCCGATATGCAGATACAGCAATACATCGAATCGAACAAGAACCGTTTTCTCGAAGAGCTATTCTCTTTAATCAGGATTCCCTCCATCAGCTCCGAGTCGGAGCATAAGCCCGATATGGTGCGCTGTGCCGAAAGGTGGCGCGAGCTGCTGGAGCAGGCCGGTGCCGACAACACACGGATTATCGCCACTCAGGGCAACCCGCTGGTGTATGGCGAGAAGATTATCAACCCCGCCAAGAAGACGGTGCTGGTGTATGGACACTACGACGTGATGCCTGTCACTCCCCTCGAGTTGTGGAACACGGAGCCCTTTGAGCCCGTCATCAAAGACGGCAAGATATGGGCACGCGGCGCCGACGACGACAAAGGGCAAAGCTTTATGCAGGCCAAGGCTTTCGAGGCCATGATGGCATTGGGCCAGTTGCCCTGCAACGTGAAATTCCTGCTGGAAGGCGAAGAGGAGATTGGCTCTCCATCGCTGAAACAGTGGTTGAAAGAGCCGTCAAATAAAGCACTGCTTAAAGCCGACGTCATTCTGGTGTCGGACACCGATATGGTCAGTCCCGATGTGCCGAGCATTACCACCGGCCTGCGCGGCTTGGTGAAATTCGAGATGCGCGTCATCGGTCCCGACCACGATCTGCACAGCGGAGACTTTGGCGGCACAGTGTCCAACCCCGTCAACGTGCTGAGCTGGATGATTGGCACCGTGCTGGACAAGAACGGACACATCACCATTCCAGGCTTCTACGACGATGTGCTGGTGTGCAGCCGGGAGGAACGGGAACTTATCAACAAGGCCCCATACAGCGACGAGGAGTACAAGAAGAGCGTAGGCGTCGAGGTGCTGCACGGCGAGGAAGGCTACACCACGCTGGAGCGCATCGGCATCCGACCTACCTTCGATGTGTGCGGCATTCAAGGCGGCTACAGCGGCGAGGGGTTCAAGACCATCATCCCCTCGGTGGCCTGGGCCAAACTCTCTTTCCGCCTGGTGGCCAACCAAGACCCCGAACGCATCGCCAAGCTGGTGGAGAACTACTTCCGCAGCATCGCCCCCGACAGCGTGAAGCTGGACTTCACCTATTACGAGAAAGGCATGCCTTATGTCTGCCCTATCGACCTGGAGGAGTACAAGGCGGCCGAAGAGGCTTTCCGCGACACCTACGGCATGCAGCCCATCCCCGCCCACAGCGGCTGTTCCATCAGCATAGTGAGCGACTTTGAGCAAGAACTGGGACTGAAGAGCATCCTGCTGGGCTTCGGTCTGGGTGCCGACAACATCCACGCCCCCAACGAGAACTACCGCATCGACCGATTCCTCAAAGGCATCGAGACCGCCGTTGCCTTCTTCCGACACTACGGCAAACAATGATTAAATTGAGAATGGAGAATTGAGAATTGAGAATTGAGAATTATCCGGGTGCGGCAGCCAATTCGAATTCGTTAATTCTTTACTTCGTTAATCGATTCACACATTAACACATTCACACATTAGCACATTCATAAAAATTATTATACCATGAAAGATGTAAAGAAATACATTGAAGAGAACAAAGACCGTTTTCTCGAAGAACTTTTTGAACTGATACGCATCCCGTCAATCAGCGCCGAGTCAGAGCATAAGCCCGATATGGTGCGCTGTGCCGAGAAATGGAAAGAATTCCTGCTAAAGGCCGGCTGCGACAAAGCAGAGGTGATGCCCTCCGACGGCAACCCCGTAGTGTATGGCGAAAAGACGATCGACCCCGCCAAGCCCACTGTGCTGGTGTATGGCCACTACGACGTGATGCCTGTGGCTCCCTTGGAGCTGTGGCGCACACAGCCCTTTGAGCCCGTCATCAAAGACGGCAAGATATGGGCGCGCGGTGCCGACGACGACAAAGGCCAAAGCTTTATGCAGGCCAAAGCCTTTGAGTTTATGGTCAAGACCGGCCAGCTGCCCTGCAACGTGAAGTTTATGCTCGAAGGCGAAGAGGAGATTGGCTCGCCCAGCCTCTACGGCTTCTGCGAGAAACACAAAGAGCTGCTCAAGGCCGATGTCATCTTGGTTTGCGACACCAGCATGATTGCCCCCGATGTGCCGAGCATCACCAGCGGCTTGCGCGGCCTCTGCTACTGGGAGGTGGAGGTGACTGGTGCTAACCACGACCTGCACAGCGGCATCTACGGCGGCGCCGTTGCCAACCCCATCAACATCCTCTGCAAGATGATTGCCGGTCTGCACGACGAAAACAACCATATCACCATTCCCGGTTTCTACGACGATGTGCTCGTTATCAGCGACGAGGAGCGCGCCCTCATGGCCAAGGCTCCCTTCAACGAGGAAGACTACAAGCGCGAACTCGACATCAAGGCTGTGCACGGCGAGAAAGGCTACACCACTAAGGAACGCACCGGCATACGTCCCTGCCTCGACATCTGCGGCATCTGGGGCGGCCATACTGGCGAAGGCTCCAAGACCGTGCTGCCCAGCAAGGCTTACGCCAAGATTTCAACCCGACTGGTTGCCAACCAGGATTTCAACAAAATCAGCAAGCTGTTCCAAGACTATTTCGAGAGCATCGCGCCCGACTGCGTGCGCGTGAAGGTGACCCCCTGTCACGGTGGCGCCGCATACGTCAGCCCTCTGGAAATGAAGGCTTACCAGGCTGCCGAGAAGGCAATGGAGACCACTTATGGCAAACGCCCCATACCCACCCGCAGCGGCGGAAGCATCCCCATCGTGGCCGGATTTGAGAAGATACTGGGCACCAAGAGCATCCTGATGGGCTTCGGACTGGGCAGCGACGACATCCATGCCCCCAACGAGAACTACCCCCTCGAGCAGTTCTTCAAAGGCATCGAGACCATCCCCTACTTCTATGAGTATTTTGCACAATAAAAAAATGAATTCGTTAATTCGTAAATGTGTTAATTCGTAAATCGACTAACACATTAACACGTTAACACATTCACACATTAACACGTTCTTTTAAATCATGAAAAAACTTTTTCTTTTAGCTCTATTAAGTCTGGCTATGGTTCCGGCAATGGCCCAGCATCACGGCAACGGCCAGCATTGCGGCAACTGCCCCCACCACAAACAGCATCAGGCACAGCAAGCCCAACAGACTAAAACCATCAACGGCATGGCCGCCGAGATTGTCAAGGCCTTCCCCGAAGCCAAAAGCGTGAAGAAGGAAGCCAAATGGACTGTGGTATTCGATGCCAACAAAGCCGTGCTGGGCTATGCAGTCTATTCCAAACCCGCCAGTGACGGAATCAAAGGCTACAACGGCGAAACGCCCCTGATGATAGCCCTCGACGCCAAGCAGAAAGTGAAATGCGTGGTACTGCTGCCCAACAACGAGACCCCTGGATATCTGCAACGCGTTGTGGATGCCGGACTTCTCAAACAATGGGACGGCATGAAGGTGAGCAAAGCCTGCAAGAAGAAAGTCGATACCGTTTCCGGTGCCACCTTCTCCTCCCGCAGCATCATCGAGACCCTGCAGGCAGCCCTTAAAGAATTCGTTAAAAAGTGAAAATGGTTTTAAGGATTTAGGGGAGAAGGGTTTTAAGGTTTTAGGGGAGGAAGGTTTTAAGGTTTTAATGTATCAAACCCTCAAACCCTTAAACCTTTTAACCTTTAGACCTTTAAACCCTCAATCTTTTCAATTTTCAATTTTCAATTTTCAACTCACAAGATGCTTTACTCTATTTTTGACAACATGGAGCGCTGCACCCCTGATGAGGTGCAGCGCTTATTACCTCTTGTGCCGGAAGAGCATCAGGCCATTGCACTGAAATTCAAACACACCTTCGGGCAGTTTGCCACAGTCAAGAGCATACTGATGCTGAAAGAGTTGCTGGTCGCCAACGGCTTGATTCCGCAGGACGATTCGCTCCATTTTGAATACAACGCCCACGGCAAGCCCCATCTGGCAAACCATCCCGACATTCACTTCAACATCAGCCACTGCCCCCACGCCATCGCTGTGGCTATTGACAGCGCACCCATCGGAGTGGATGTGGAGCGGTTTGTATCACCATCCGAATCCCTGCTCAACTATTGCTTGAACGACGAAGAGGTGCAACAGGTAAAACAATCTGACTGCCCCGAGCAGACCTTTGCCGCCTTCTGGACAAAGAAAGAGGCTCTCTTCAAACTACGGGGCACAGGCATCACGCACGAACTGCGCGACGTGCTAACCCATCTTCAACCCGATGAACGGCTGGAGACCACCCTCTTCAAAGAGAAAAAGTTTGCCTTTACTCTTGCTTTGACGAATCGCTGACGATAGTGAATTCCAAATCGGCGAGCTTGAAATAGGCTCCCGCAAAGTCCATGTAGCCAACACGCACCAACACTGTACCCTCATTCACTTTGGGAGTCATATAATACGTGCCAAGCTCACCGCCTTTGCGCATACCGCATACATCTTCGTTCACCACCTTGAGAATGGTATTATTTGCTCCGACCTTTTCAAGTTTGATACGGACCGTGTTCTCCACACCGGCTTTCAACACCATGTTTTCTGGCTCCAAGACCGTGATGCCCTGATGCTCTTGTGCCTGTTGTGGAACTGACACCTGTGCTGTGGGCGGCACCTGATATACGGTATCGTATGTTGTATGTTCATAAATGATAGGCTGCTGCTTGACCGAGTCCTGCGTTACCGGCTCCTGGGCAAAGGCTTGAATACCTAAACAGATAAACGAGATAACAAATAGTATTTTCTTCATAATTAAATAATTATTTAGTAAACAACTTCAACATCTTGAGTTTCTTTTCACCCGCTTTTCCGCTATAGGGATGCTCCCGCAGAGAGAGGTTGAACCTGCTGCTGCCCATCAGCACAGTGGAGGGATGAGTGAACTCGCGGAAACCCCATTCCCCATGATAGGCACCCATTCCGGAATGACCCGTACCGTTGAACGGCACACCCTTTACCATCAAGTGCACACACACCTCGTTGATGCATCCACCGCCATACTGCTGGCTCTGCATTACGCGCCGCGCCCACCTCTTGTTCTTGGTAAAGAGATAAAGAGCCAGCGGGTGCTCGCGCTCGGCAATGGTTGCCATCAGACTATCTATCTCGCTGTCTTTGAACGGCACCACTGGAAGCAAAGGGCAGAATAGCTCCTTTTGCACAATGGGGTCGTTAATACTAACGGGATACAATATTGTAGGAGCATAACGGCAGCTGTCGCGGTCTCCATGCCCGCCATAAACAATGTGGTCCCGATACTCTTCAGCCAAAGAGGCGCATTTGTCGTATGCCGAAAGCGTTATCAGTTTGGGGTAATCACCGTTTTGCTCAGCCATATCCCCTATCTGTTTGGTATAGGCAGCCTTCAACTCGGCAAGGAATGGCTCAACCACCTCCTCTGCCACAGCCACCTGATTGATATTGATGCAAATCTGCCCGGCATTGCACAGCTTAAAGAAAGCCACCTTGCGGGCAGCGTCCTTCAAGTCTGCATCCTTGCGGACAACGCACCAATTGCCTGTCTCGCCCCCAAGTTCAAGGGCCACAGGCGTCAAGTTCTTTGCCGCTTCTGTCATCACATGTTTCCCCACAGCGGGCGATCCCGTGTAGAAAATCTTGTCAAACTGCTGCGCCAAGCACATATCGGCCACATCGTGCCCCCCGTCAATCAGGGTGACATACTCCGGAGGAAACACTTCAGCAATAAAACGCTTCAGCACCGCCGTACAGGCTGCAGACTTGGAGCTTGCCTTGATCACCGCTGTGTTGCCGCCCGCCAAACTGGCTGTAAGCACTCCGAGGGTGAGCAGAATGGGGAAATTGAACGGACTGATAATCAATGTCACCCCATAGGGCATCTTATACACCTTGGTCACCAGACTGGGAAAGCACATCAAGCCGCTGTAGTGGCACTCTGGCCGCGCCCAACGACGCAACCCCCGAATGGTCTCGTCAATTTCCGTCACCGTAGGGAGGATATCACACAGGTACGCCTCCACCGCACTGCGACTCAAATCCGCTGCCAATGCCTGTTCAAACTCCTGCTCATAAGACAACACCGCGCAGCGCAGCCTCTTCAGCTGCGCTATCCTCCATTTCACATCAAGGGTTTGCCCTGTGCGGAAAAAGTCGCGCTGGGCAAGCACTACCTGCCGAATATCTTCCTCGCCATACTCCATAATCGCAAACTATTTTACGACAGAGAATTTATAAGAAACACCATTTAGACGGTAGAAATAAGTTCCTGCGGCAAAACCCTGAAGGTTCAAGGTGTACGCTTTTGTTCCAGTCGGCACGATGGTATGATGCACCACCGACCCGTCAGCGGCAAACACCGTGAGTATAGCATTGAATGCCAAATCTACAGGAATGGTGATTTGTCCTGAAGCGGGATTTGGGAAAGCCGGCGCAACGTGCATCTCGCTGTTCTCCATAATGCCTTCCTTATTGGGATATATATGGTGTATCATGGCATGTCCGTCAGTAAAAGTATAGCTGCTGGACCGTTCTATCGATGCCATGGGCGTAAGTGTGTAGAAACCGTTGGAACTACCATTCCAACCCCAGTTAACCCAATATCTGTTCAGACTGCTGCCCGACACACCGCAAATCACAAAGGCATGGTTGGCATCGGTCCCCGTGCTGCGCGGCGAGGTGGCGCGATAGTAAACCGGCCGCCCGTTCTCCTCGATTTCTACATGGAGAAGTCTGTTCCACTCATTGTCACTAACCCCGTCGCGTTTAAGATAGGTGGCCTTGTTACTGTAGCCAAAATAGCGCCACAAGGCTTCTGGCACCTTGTTAGAGCTTGCACTGCTGCCGTCCAAGCCCCATTTCATCCCCACTGTCACACCACAGGCAAAGAGGAGCTTTCCGACAGCACGTTTCTCCTCCCATACACTTGTCCTTGACAACTTGTTCGGCATGCTATCGTACACAAACTTGTTGGAATCCACACGGAACTTGTACCTAATAGTCTGCCCATCCCATGAAGTCATAGCATTATAATTCCCCTCAGTACCGCCTTTGACGGGATACTTCCAGTAATGAATAATGGTGCCCATGGCGGTAGCCACGCAGCCCGTAATGCAATGCTTCCCATCTTTGGTGGGGCACATGATATTGTAGGTGGGGCTGTTTGCCGAACCCTGACCCCAAGTGGACTTCACCAGCGAACCAGCCTTGGCGTTGTCGAGGAAAAGTGTATGGTTATACACCTCATCCCACAAACTCTTTACCTGACTCGACACAGCTGTTCCATGGGTCTGATTGTCGGACACCACTTGGGCATAGCCTTCTAAGATGGCCTGCAAAGCTGGGTTGCCTACTGTATCTATATAGCCAGAAGTGGAATAGGCCAATACCGGCTCTACCCTCTCCGATGCCGAAACGACGACAAAACCGTCCTTTGCATTAAAAACATACAAAGCAGGCACACATAGTGTTGCATTGTCGTATTGGAGTTCGAGTTTAAGACCATCAGGGTCATACTGTTGCTTGGCATCAGTTGCTTCGGTCAGATAGTATGCCCCTATCTGACGCGCTGTGGACACGTCAATATCCTGCGCCGACAACACACATCCAGCCATCGTCAAAAACGCCACCAACAACATTCTTTTCAAATTATAATCGTGTATCATATTTATAGATTTTATGTTCACCGATTCGATTTCATAGGACTACCTTTCCTGAACCAGCCTTACACTGTGTCCATTGCTACGGGCCGAAGTGGAAAGCCCATAACCGATGGCCTGGATATACAGCTCGCTGGCCGTGTATTTGTCGTAGTATGTGGAAGCCCAATAGCAACCATATTCTCCCACAAGCGACACCTTGTACTTGTCACGGTATCCACCAGCGGGCAGAAACACCGCTCCCGCTCCGTGCATACGATTCCACTGCTCAATGGTATAGCGGTTGGTCTCAAATCCTTTGTTCGTGCCATACTGAAAGGTGCACCCCTCCGGCAGCTCCCATTTGTCGGGCAGCAGCAGCAGTCCGCACATCGCTCCGCCGTTGGCACGTGCACTCTCTATCGTCGCTAAGCCGCGTTTTGTCCGGGCATCCTCGCGGAAAAAGAACAGATACCGCCACTCGTCATATTTCATCGTGCGCCACACACCCCGCTTGTTGCCCCCATTGCTGACGACATTGAATCGACCCCAGTCATAGTCGGTGCCGGCAATGTCGATAAACTCCGGCACATAACAACTGTCTATGTCAACCACTGTATACGGCATCAATTCGTTGTAGCCTGAAGTGCCCCAGCCAAAAAGGTCTATCCACCCTGCATAATTGGTATCCACCAGCTCATTGGTGTAGCCTATCACGTCATATTGATTTGATGCAAATCGCCAAGTCCGGGTCGAGGCCTGATACTGCAGGTTGCCCTGGGCAAAAACTACAGTCACTGTGTCGCCAATGGAATAACGGGCATTCACCGCTCCCTCGGCTGGATAAAACGGCTTTTCTTGCTTCTCCTTGGGTTTCTCACACCCCGAAAGTAGGAACACTGCGAGTAAACAAAATAATACGATTCTATTCATATTATATATAACGCAGAAATATGAACAATATTGTACAGGCCCTTGTATTAACCTGCATGGCTCGTCCATCGATGATGATTACTCAGGGTAATATTCGCTGAAGGTATGGTCGGAATAGAACACAACAATCTTCTCAATGCTCTTCTTCGCGAGAATGGCTTTTTCCTGACCAGATGGAGTATTAGTTTCGTTTACGCAATTCTCGCGAGGTTGTGGGGCAGGCGGGGTATAACGAGATTGTGGAAAATCATTCAATGAAGGGGATTGGGAAGAAACAGGAACCGCATCTTCCGGAGATTCAATTGCTGGCTCAACATCCGGATCTGCAACTTCAGGCTGAGTTTTCTCCTCTGTTCCTGAGAAATTAACAGACTGAGATGTCGCCTCACTGTTTTCCGTAACCGAGGGCTGAGAAAACAAGTCATAATCAACTGTTCCTGAAATGTTATCCGATACTTCTTGTAGCTCTTCAACAGGGGCAGACGAAGAATTGATTGGAGGATTAACATACATTTCACCCTTGCCAAACATCAGCCAGTTGATATTCACTTCAGGCCAGCGCTTCATCACCTTCAACACAAAATCAAGGCTTGGATTGTTTCTACCAGAAAGAATATGAGACATGCCGCTTGGCTGTATTCCAATCTCCTCGGCAAACTGGCGTGCTGTAATATTTTTCGCCTTCAATAAAATATTAATACGGTCAACCATTGTTTATATAATATTAATGTTTACATCTGTAATGCGTACAATTTAAAATGCAAAGATACGAATAATTATTGAATTAAACTGTTAAATTTAATGTAGTTTACATATGTAATTACTATATAATATAAACTAATAAATGATATAATATAAATTAAATAACTATGTAACAGATAATAAAATAGATTAAATATTATATAAATAAAAACTCTGAAATAATACAACAAATATTTTATTTTTTACATTATATAAATAATATTATAATACTGATAAATAACGAGATAATATATTATAATGTACTCTATGATAGTATAATTAACACATTATATTAATTACAAATGTAAAATAAGTGAACATTTACACATGTATACACTGCGGTACATGCATTTTCAAATGTAAACACTTAACAATTTCACATATGTATATACATAATGACGGGCAATTCTACAAGCTCCATTGTTACTAAGACTATACCACACCTATCCCCTTTCAGAATTGATTTCATGCAGCACAGAATACCAGTAATTGTAAATATGTTCTCTAAAATGTTAAATTACACAGTGAAAATTCACTTTAAACACTCATATTCGTACATTTAAGTATGATATACCCGACAACAAACCTTACAGAAAGAAAACCACCCTACCCTATTTGTGCATCTGTACTTCATCTTCTGTCTGTAGAAATACTCGAAATGATAGCGTCATTTTCTGTGTTAGTGCAAAATATCGTTAATATTTGCTATTTTGTGTCACATAATAAAATGATTTTTGATAGTTTGAAAAAAAGTTGTATCTTTGTTATTTGAAACAATATGATTATAAACATCCCATTAATATAATACACAATCCATTACATGTCCGAAAACAAACAAAAAACATGGAAAAACAGTGCCAATAAGTGGGCATACCTGAAAATTGCAATCTTATATTTTACCACTCCTGCCAAAGTATATGAGATTGCCCACAAATCGCGAGGGACTACTATGCGTGAACGCATTATTCGTGGTCGCTTGGTAGAGATGGGTATCCTGCGGAGGGACAGTTCAAACCAGAGATCCGACATCGACTTGGAAAACGGACATATTTGATTTTAAGCACCTAATTAATTATCATCTATAGTAAAACATATAAAACACACGAATATGAAAAAAACAGTTATCATTGTCTGCTTGTTAATGCTTTTTGCAACGGTGGCTGCTTCTTGCACACATCACACCTGTCCGGCTTACCGCGGTTCTGTTGCCGAGGTAGTTGAATAATTCAATCAGACAATCCAACATCAAATCAAGAATCCCCTACCCTGTCGGTTGGGGATTCTTTTCTTATATCCAACCTCATTATTGATTCTTATAGCATTTCCATTTTATTTTCTTTTACAAATAGGGTTTGTCCCGCTTTGGCAGAACACGCCACTGCCGTTTCGCCATAGTCCATAGCTGCCTTCCCTGTAGCATCGTTCCTTTTCCCTTTTAAACCAGAATCGGTCATTAGGGTTTAGCTGATTGACCCATACGAGTTTAGAGGTAAGAACTAAGAGCCAGGATTGTATGCCACAGCTCCTGGCTCTTAGTTCTTACTTCTTACTTTGCTTTATGCCGCTTCGCGCGTAATTTACTCTTTAATCTGTGAGGAATTACGTCACCTTTCGTCAGTTTACCGATAGTGTCGTATATTTGTCCCCAACGTTCCTCAGTGTGCCTTCCGGGCTCGATGTTGAGTCGTTCTTTATCATATCGTTTTTCGATATGTTTCCCTCATTTTTCCCTTTCTGAAACGGAAAAAAAGTGGAAAACGATCGAATAACGAGCGAATAAATGACGACGCTTGAAAGAGATTGCATGGATGCTTGGATGTGGCAATTAGGTATGAAACCCTAATGACCGATTTGGTATAAAAAAGGCGGCCAGAACCCTGACCGCCTTCTGTTGGTTTAGAAATGTCTGCCGTTATTGCAGGCTCCGCTGCAGTTCGGCTATCCTTTTGCGTATCTTTTCAGTCTGTCCCTGAAGGAAATCTTCACTGTATTTGGCATCGCAGAAACCGTTGCCACGGGCAATGTAGGATGCATCGTCCTCCATGTCGGTGGTAAGGTCCAAGTAGTTGTTCAACAACTGCTGCTGCTGTTCCAATTCCTTTATTATTTCTTCAGGTGTCATGTTGTTGATTGTTTGATTGTCTGACTGCTTGATTGTTTGAGTATATTGACTGCGAAAGCACTCAAGCATTAACACAATCAAGCATTCAAGCAATATAGAATTACAGACCTATTTTTTCGTTGACGATTTTGATGATTTCAGCCTCTTCGCGGATAGCGCGGGCTTCGAGGTCGGCAGCCTTGGCAAGGATGTCGTTCTTGAAGGCCTCGTCCTTGAGCGAACTGGCGTTGATCTTCACGTTGAGATGGGCGCCCATCACTGCGCTGCGTGCTGCCAATGCGCCCACGCCGCCGTCGGTGACACTTGCCGGGTTGCCCCATTCCACCATGGCGCGGCACACCTCGAAGGCCTCGAAGCTCTTCTGCATGGTGTGGAAAGGCACCTCGGTGGCGAACTTGGTGGCCTCCTGGATGGCAGCCGTGCGGGCGGCCTTTTCCTCGTCGGTCTTCTTGGGCAGGCCAAAGGCATTCATAATCTTGTTGAAGGCATTGGTGTCCTCATCTACAAGGTGGAGCAGCTCGGTCTTGAGAGCTTGTCCCTTGACGGCCACATCGCTGAACTTCTCCCACTCGTCGTCGTAGGCTGCCTTGCCGCCGGTGAGGTTGGCCACCATGGTGCCGAGAGAGGCTGCCAGGGCACCCATGTAGGCACTTACGCTGCCGCCGCCGGGAGCGGGGCTCTCGCTGGCGGTCTCGTCACAGAATCCGGTGCAGGTGAGATCGACCAGCTTTTTCTGGCTGTGGTCCTCGATAAGGAATTCGATAACTTTCTCTTTGGGGTCGAAAGGTTTAAGGTCATCCAGTCCCATGCTCTTGATGGCCACCTTCATGATTTCGTCCTCGCTGACACCAAGACTGCGCTGCTGTTTGGCCAGATAGTATTTGCCGGCGTCGATCAGCACACTCTTGGGAATGAGACCCACAATTTCACAACCCGTGACGCGCAGGCCGCGGTTGGCAGCACAACGGCATACCTCGTCGAAACAGAGATGCACGGGAGCCACCTTGATGCTGGTGATGTTCATAGACACCTGTGCGATGCCGTAATCCTCGATGTACCAGCCAATGGCCTTGGTGCCCTTGAGGGTGCCGGGAATCATGATGGTGTTGCCGTTTTCGTCCTTCATGATTTTGCCGCTGGGTTTGCCGCCCTCGCGCTGGGGGCGACCCTTTTCGCGCACGTCGAAGGCTACAGCATTGGCACGGCGGGTGCTGGTGGTGTTGAGGTTGTAGTTGATAGCCACGAGGAAATCGCGTGCACCCACCTGAGTGGCGCCGGTCTGTGCCACATGGTCGTTCCACTCATTGGGTCCGAAGTCGGGCTTCCATTCCTCGCTGCCCAGACGGCTGGAAAGGCTCTCGTATTCGCCGGTGCGGCAGTAGGCCAGATTGCGGCGTTTGGGCTGGAAGGCGGCATTCTCGTAGCAGTAGATGGGAATGTTGAGCTCCTCGCCCAGGCGTTTGCCCAACTTGTGGGCATATTCCACCACCTCTTCCATGGTGATGTTGCTGACGGGGATGAGGGGGCACACATCGGTGGCACCCTGGCGGGGATGGGCGCCGTGGTGGTTGCGCATGTCGATGAGTTCAGCGGCTTTCTGCACCACGCGGAAAGCGGCCTCGCATGCCTGTTCGGGCTCGCCCACAAAGGTGATGACGGTGCGGTTGGTGGTCTGGCCGGGGTCCACATCAAGGAGTTTTACGCCCTCGACCTTCTCAATCTCGGCGGTGACCTGGTTAATGATATTCATGTCGCGTCCTTCGCTGATATTGGGGACGCACTCGATAAGTTGTTTCATATATTGTTGTTTTTATGTTATTATTCGCTATTCCACAGCACCTTGCAACGGACACCCGCACAAAGTGCAATTTGCAAATATACACATTTTTTTTGAGTTATCTACCCTTTGTCTCGACGTGGTGAAGTAAAAAAGTGGGCTGTGCAAGGCACAACCCACTCTTTTCTATTGTAAAATAAGATTCTGTTACCAAAGCTGGGCACGGAGTTCGGGAGCCAGATACATGGCGCAGCCGGGCTGGATGCCGAAGGCTTCGAGGAACTCGGTGACGTGCGGCAGGGTGGCGTTGACGCGGTTCTCGGCAAGGCTGTGGACGTCGCTGGCGGTGAGCTGCAGTTTCATCTCATCACGGGTGTTGGTGGCCCATACACCGGCATAGGCGAGGAAGAAACGCTGGGCAGGCGTGAAGCCGTCCATCTCCTTGTCGTTGACCTGACGTTTCTGCAGTGCAGTCTGGAGAGCCTGGTAGCTGATGTGGAGACCGCCGTTGTCGGCTATATTCTCACCCAGGGTGAGTTTGCCGTTGGCATAGACCTCGGGGTCGTCGCTGATCTTGACCTTGTTGAACCAGTCAACCAGCACCTGGGCATTCTTCTGGAAACGTGCGGTGTCCTCGTCCTCCCACCAGTCGTTCAGGTTGCCGTCCTTGTCGTAGTGGCGGCCTTGGTCGTCGAAGCCGTGGGTCATCTCATGTCCAATAACCACGCCGATAGCACCATAGTTGAAAGCATCGTCGGCGTTCATGTCGAAGAAGGGTTTCTGCAGGATGCCTGCGGGGAAGCAAATCTCGTTGGTGGTGGGGTTGTAGTAGGCGTTCACCGTCTGGGGAGTCATGCCCCACTCGGTCTTGTCGACGGGTTTGTCAATCTTCGACACCATGTAGGCAATGTCGAACTGGTTGCTGCGGATAACGTTGGCGAAGTAGCTGTCGTTTTTGATTTCTAGGCCGCTGTAGTCGCGCCACTTGTCGGGATAACCCACTTTTACCACGATGGTGGAGAGTTTCTCGATGGCGCGCTGTTTGGTGGCGTCGCACATCCATGTGGCGTTGTGAATGCGCTGGGCAAAGGCATCTTTCAGGTTGTTGACCATCTCCACCATGCGGTGCTTGGCGGCGGCAGGGAAGAATCTCTCGACATACAGCTTGCCAAGAGCCTCGCCCATGGCGCCATCGACGGCGTTGGTGACACGTTTCCAGCGGGGACGCAGCTGCTCGGCGCCGCTGAGGGTGCGGCCGTAGAAATCGAAGTTGGCGTTGACAAAGTTGCTGCTGAGGTAGGAGGCTGCAGAATTGATGACATTCCATGCATAGTAAGCCTTGATGGCCTCGAGACTCTTGGGCTCGTTCAAAATCTTGCCCACCTCGGTGAAATACTCGGGCTGGCACATGTTGAAGCTGGTGAGCTTGGGCAGACCGATTTCGGCGAAGTAGCTCTTCAGGTCAATACCTGCAGCCACGGTGGAAGCCTTGTCAAAGTCCATTTTGTTGTAGGTCTTGAAGGGGTCGCGGTTTTCCTCGTTGCTGTACTGGGCCTTGGCAAGACGGGTCTCGAGTTCCATGACCATTTTGGCCAACTGGGCAGGAGTCTTGCCGCTGAGCTTGTCGTAGCCGGCGTTGGCAAACTGGGTTTCCATCAAGGTGATGTAAGCCTGACGCAACTTGGGTTCGCGGCCTTTGCTCTCAAGGTAGTAGTCGCGCTCTCCCATGCCTATGCCGCTCTGGTAAAGCCAGGCGATGCACATATTGGCATCGGCAGCGTCAGCCTCGTTGAACAGGGCAAAGAAGGGGTCGATACCCACGCCATGCAGTTTGCGCAGCTCGGGCTGAAGGCCGTCAACGCTCTTGATGGCGGCAATCTCGTTAAGGAAAGGCATGATAGGCTCTGCCCCCTGTTTCTCGATGGTGGCGGTGTCCATGCCCACAGTGTAGAGGGTGGCAATCTTGTCACCATAGCTACCCGGCTCGTTGGAGGTGTTCACCAGCGAATCGATAAGCGTGCGCAGCTGTTCCTGGTTGGTCTCGGCCAGCACGTCGAAAGCGCCGTAGCGGCTGTGCTCGGCATCCAGCGGGTGAGCCTTCAGCCAGCCACCGCAGGCGTAGTGATAGAAATCCTCGGCAGGATTGACGGTGGTGTCAAGATTGTCGAGATTGACCCCGGAGGTCAATTCAGAACCTTTGTGACATGATGTCGCGGCAAAGAGCGAGAGTGTCATGATTGCTAATACGGTTTTTCTCATTGTTAATATATGATATTTAAATAATTATTCCTCAGCCTCACGGCATTTAAAACTTGCAAAGATACGTTTTTTTTTCAGACTATTGTAAAAAGCATTTCAAATTCCAAAAACTTGTTGTAATTTTGCAAACCCAAAATCTTTACCCATGAACGACGACATCAACAACACAAACAATACTATAGCCGCGCAGAACACGGCCAACCAGCAAGAGCGTTTTGACATCAAAACCCACGAAGTGATGCTTTACGATTCCTTCGAGGGGGCCGACTTTTCACGCAGCGAAGTGCGCCGCATGAAATGGGGCATCGGTTTCGTGTCCGACGTGCTGTTGATGCTGAAAGAGTCGGTACACCTCGACAACCACCGCGGAAACGACACCATGGTGAAAGCCTACAAGGGAGCCATCGACGGTTTCCACCGCCATGTGGAAAAACGCCGCTTCATCTGCGCCGGAGTGCGCCTGCACACCATCGGCGACTTTTATGCCCATTCCAACTTCATCGACATCTACAGCCTCTACGCACGCGAGCACGGCCTTTCAATGGAAAAAGACGTCCTGCCGGGATTCTCCAAACTCATGGACGACGACAGATTCCTTTCCTTTGCCAAAAGCCAGGGCGAACTGCGCACCGGCACCTACGGCCTCATCAGCGACCTGATAGAAAAGATATTCAAGACCAAACCCAAGCCTGGCTCCCACACCCTGATGAACCTCGACTCCAACAAGTCCATCAACGGCGGCAAACCCTTTGCACCCGGTGCAGATTTTACCAAGCACGAAGCCGGAGTGTATGTCGCCACACAGGAGTGCAAGCTCCTCCTGCAGCGAATCCTGTAGCGCCTAAAACATACACCTGCCCGAAAGCCTTCTGTATTCCCTACGGGCTTTTCTCATCAGCCGCTGGAAACGCTTGTCGGCATGCAGGCGGGCAATGGCGGCACTGGCGGCCAGCCGTCCAGCATCCACGTCGCTCTGCCAGTGGTAGCCCGCTATCACACGGCTCTCGCCATACATATAGCCGCGGGCCAATATAGTGTCGGCGCGCTCGGGGTTAAGTTCCATCAGCACAAGGGCTGCGCTCCAGCCCTCAATAGTATGCCCCGAAGGGTAAGAGCCATTGTATCGCAGCTCCTCCTCGTCCCGAGGGTAAATGGTAGGCTCGCCATAATAGACATAAGGGCGTGTGCGGCGGTAATAGTCCTTAGGCAACTTGCCCACCTGGTCGGTGGAAATCAATGCGACATATAGCAGCTGGTAAATGGCCGGAGTGGCCTCCTTGGAGATAGTCATGCCGAAAGGCTCGCTAAACTCGCGGCAAATGCAGGTGATGCTCCAGTCTGCATCGCGCACCGCAATGGCCAACCGCACAGAGTCCAGCCGTTGTTCCTTGCCCCAACAATACCGAGCCTTATCATACTCAAAAGCCGCGGATGCCGTGTCGGGTGGCGGCGGCAGGAAACGAATCGGGTTTGGCATCTGCTGCGGAGTAAGCAGCGGCAGCGGCTCCTGGCACATGGCGGCCAAGCAGCCGCACCAAAAAATCATCAATACAATTGTTCTTCTCATATCATAAATGAATGCTTGAATGCTTGATTGTTTTAATTCGTAAATGTGTTAATTCGTTAGTCAAGGACTCACACGTTAACACTTTAACACATTCATTTACTCAATCAAGTAATCAACGACTACAAATAATGCTTCGGCTCAGAGCCTTCCACACAGGCGTAGAGTTCGACATACTCCTTGGCTGGGCTGGAGTTGATTTTGGGCAGCAACACTTCCTCTATCTGGAAGAACCCCACCTCGGCCGACATCTGTACCACAATCTGGATGGGGCGCACCTTACCTTTCTGAATCAGCACCCGGTCGATAGAGTTGGCGGAATACTTGTGTATATCGCCCATCTTTGGGGCGGCGTTAATCTCGATGGGCACACGTGCGCGGCCTTTGGTCATGTCGCAGCCATCGGCAATGAGGATGACACCTGCCTCGATGGAATGGATTTTGCGTGTGCCCATGTGGCCGAGGATACCCTCCATGGCGGTGGAACGAATGACAACACGCCGCATCAAGTCGCGCTCGTCAGGCAAGTTTTTCTGCAGAATGCGGTCAATGATGTTGTAGGCAAGGATGCCCGAGTGGAGCTCATGGTCCTGGCGACCGATAGTCATGCCAAAGTCATGGCAGAACGAGGCAAGAGCCACTGCAGTGACGCTGTCGTCAAACGAGCCCACCTGCTCCCTCTGGAGGCTGGTGGGGATGCCGGCATTGTACAGCAGTTTAAGCATCCGCAAAGCATTATGGCACACCGTGCGCATGTGCACAGGCCCGTGGTCGTTAAAGCCAAGGCGCGTGATGGAGACCTTGTTGGCAAAATCCTGCACGGCCTGAATCTCCGTGTCGTTAATCAGGTCACGGATCACATGCAGCGGTAGGTCATCCACCTCCGGGGTGATATCAACAAGCTCCTGAGTCAGCCGCATCAGCCACTGCTCAACCGTTATTTCTTTAGGTGATTTCATGGTGCAAAGATACACAATAATTATCACACCGCAGGAAAAAAACCGAGATTTCGTGTTTCCCTTACTGCAAATGACGGACAATGTGGCACCGATTCACCAATCCCTTAAGGTTAAAAAAGAGTTAAAGTGACATAATGGTTCCCACTTGCCACGGTATTGCTTACCCAAAGGTAAGAAGCTTCCATTGGGGTACCTTCTTGCAGGGTTTTGGGAAAATGTGTATTTTTGCATCGTCAAAAAAAATAAATCACACACAAAAAAAAGAACAAAATCATGAAAAAGATTGAGACTATCAAAACCGGCAAGAATTATGCCGCAGTAAATGTTGGAAAGATAAACGAGATTATTGAGCACGAGCTCCCCATGGGACCCGGCGTCACGATTAAAGGCAAGGTGTTCGCCGGACAGGCTGTCGGAGCCACAGGCAGCGAACTGTCGTTCCAGACGCTTGTCCCCGGTCAGGACAGTGGTTTCCTACACACCCACAAAACCCACGAGGAGCTCTACATCATCCTGAAAGGCGAAGGGCAGTATCAGGTGGATGGAGAGATTTTCCCCGTCAGCGAGGGGACAATCGTCCGCGTGTCGCCCGACGGCAAACGCGCGCTGAAGAATACTGGCAGCGAAAATCTGACAATGCTCTGCATCCAGTACAAGGCCAATGTCTTCACCGAGGCCGACAGCCCAATGACTGACGGCGTAATACTGCAGGATGAACTGAAATGGTAAAACCGGAGCGAGATGTCAGGATTTTTCCGTATCTTTGCACCATGAACAGCCAGCCCAAGCGAGGGCAGTGCAAACGATTTTTAACTCAAATCCAATAATATGGACAGATTGGAAAATATTGACTTCTGCATCCGCTATCTCATGAGACAGGGCGGCATCGAGGCTGAGGTGCCGCCCACTCTCGAAGGCAAACAGCGACTGCTGCGGGCGCTATGCAATGTGTGGCAGCCCCAGCCGCTGAGCGACGACTACCTGAACGCACAGGATGCCGAGCTGCAAGCGCAAATAAAAGACAAAACAGTGGTGGTGCCTGAAGGGTCAGGCATCACTCTTTGGCAAGGCGACATCACGCGGCTGCAAGTCGATGCAATCGTCAATGCCGCCAACAGTCAGGGTCTGGGCTGCTGGCATCCCCTGCACTCCTGCATCGACAACGCAATCCATTCGGCTGCAGGGATCCAACTGCGGCAGGCGTGCAATGATATACTGAAAGGCAGGATGATAAAAACAGGCGAAGCCATCATCACAAAAGGCTACAATCTGCCCTGCAAATATGTCATCCACACAGTGGGGCCTATCATCCCAACGGGAGTGCCCACCAAAGAGCAAGAGCAACAACTGGCCCACTGCTATGCAAACTGTCTGCACCTGGCCGAGGCCAACGGCTGCCGCAGCATCGCCTTCTGCTGCATCTCCACGGGCGAGTTTCGTTTCCCCAACCTCAGGGCAGCCGAAATAGCTGTTGCAACAATCAAAGCATATCTTTCAACCAACAACACCCAACCACATATACTGTTCAACGTATTCAAAGACATCGACTATGACATCTACCGTAAGCTACTCGGCAAGGATTGAAGCCCTGCGCAAAGCAATCAACGAGGCCGACAATATCATCATCGGTGCCGGCAGTGGACTCACCACAGCAGCCGGCATTGACTATGGTGGCAAGGACTTCCGGCTTGAGTTTGCACCTTGGATTGAGCGTTACGGCTTCACCGACCTCTACACCTCCTCATTCTATCCCTTCGAGACCAAGGAGGAATACTGGGCCTACTGGGCCAAGCACATCTGGTTCAGCCGATACCGCACAGGTGCCACCGAATTGTATAAGATGCTGCTCCAAAGATTTCCGAAGGCCTTCGTGGTAACCACCAACGTCGATGGCCAGTTTGAGCTGGCAGGCTTCCCTGCCATAAGAATCTTCGCCACACAGGGCGACTACCGCTGGTTTCAGCCTGCCAGCGGAACACCCAAAACACTCTTCGACAACCGTGAATGGGTTTTCCGTGTGTTACCACTCATCAAAGACTGCAGCATCCCAACAGAGATGATTCCGACCATGCCCAACGGAGCAGAGGCCGCCATGAACTTGCGTGTTGACGACACCTTTGTCGAGGATTTCCATTGGCATGAACAGGCACGCCGCTACACCGACTTTGTGCACCAGGCCTCGCAGGGCAGCCTTCTCCTGCTGGAGTTCGGCATCGGCTACAACACCCCCGGCATCATACGCCTGCCCTTTGAACAAATGGCACAGCGGTTTCCGTACACCACCCTCGTCCGTTTCAACCGCGACAACCCTGAACCCAACATCGAAGACCTGCCGCACTTCATCTCATTCACCGAAGACATCAACACCATCATCAATCAACTGTAAGCCCTATGAAAAAAGACTTCATCCAAGACCCTGTTTTCTCCGAGTGCCCCATTCGCAATGTGCTGGCCCGCATCGGAAACAAATGGACGCTTGCGGCCCTCTACACACTCAACAAGAACGAGAGCCCGATGCGATTCCGCGACATCGCTGCCGCCAATCCCGACTGCTCACAGAAGATGCTCACGCAGACCCTGCGCGGCCTGGAAGCCGACGGGCTTATAGTCCGCACCGTCTATCCCGAAATGCCACCGAGGGTGGAGTATGCCCTCACCGAGCGCGGCAAGTCCTTCATGCCCGTCATGCAGCAACTCATGGACTGGGCCTACCACAACCTCCACGCCATCGTCACCGACCGCGAAAGATTCAACAAAGAAAGCTTGTAGGGATATATTTTTGCAAAAACAAAGGAGGGTGTCCCATAAGTTTTGGGGCACTCTCTTTTTTTTGCAAAAAGTTGCAGTTTTATTTTGCCATGTCGGATATTTTTCGTATCTTTGCATTTGTAA